>CAZMLE010000005.1:0-113880 GCA_964567045.1 uncultured Pirellulales bacterium
GATATTTACGAGAATCTCCAGACATTCACGGTCGCAGAGCTTGACGACAAGGTGGCGGGATGCTGTGCATTGGAGGTCATCTGGTCGGACCTGGCGGAGATAAAATCGCTGGCGGTAGACCAGGCCAACACAGACAAGGGAATCGGCACAATGTTAGTATCGGCAGCCGTAGAACAGGCACATCTGCTCGGCGTGCCGCGGGTCTTTGCCCTGACGCTAAAGCCGGAGTTTTTTGAAAAGTTCGGCTTTGAGGTGATTGATAAAGAGACGCTGCCCATGAAGGTCTGGAGCGATTGTGCCAGGTGCCCAAAGCAGCAGAAGTGCGACGAAATTGCAGTAATAAGAAAAGTGAGCTAAAGTGAACTAAAATTCGGAGTGCCTAAAATTTTTGATTGCCTATAACTTTAGGTCACTTTAGGCACTTATTATTTTAGGCACTTTTCATCCTACTTGTCGTCGCTGGAACAGCGCGATAGCCAACGCGAGAATGGCTGCTGTGTAGCACAAAGCGTACGAAACGCTGATGAGGATATATTTAAGAGGCACCGTGCTGCCCTCATAAATGGCGTCGCTAATCCAGAATATCTGAAGATTAGGGACCAGAAAGCGGCCTATCTTGGCCCACAAGTGCGTTTCTGCAAACCTGCCGAACGCATAGTCACTAACCAGGCCCAACAAAAAAACGCCCACACAAGCCGACAGCGTTACCGCTATGTTGAACCTGGCAGATAACGCCAGCGCCAGCGCGGCGATTATGATCGCGGCCAGCAGCAGTAACACCGCTCCGTAAATATCCACCGCGTTGAAGCCGTTTCCTTTCGGGTTGAACTGCCAGTTCCGGTCGATAAGAGCCAGGAAAATTATGCCCAGAGTGGCTAATATCGCCCCCAAAACTATGGCTGTAGAAGAGAATTTCCAGTCGTAAGCGTAGTTGAAAAAGGCACTTAGTAGAACCGCTGTGCCGACGACTGTTGCGGCTGTGCCGATCACCGTCCAGTCGTGCGTGTCGCGAGCCGTTTCAAGGACCCCGTGCCGGATGGCCATCAGTAGGGCAATCGTGCAGATATAATGCGCCAGAGCCACTGCCGCGACAACGCCGAGGAATTTTGCCAGGATGAATATAGGACGTTGGACCGGTTTGCTCAGAACCGTAGTTATGGTCTTGCTCTCTATTTCCTCGGCCACAGCGCCGGAGGCGGAAAATATTGCTATGAACAAGCAGGTTAAAAAGAGCGTAGATAGACCTATCTCGCGTAAGAGTTTGTTGTCGTCACTCATCGTATACATGGTCAGCGATGGGCTTATGAAGAATAGTAGTAGGGCGGTAGTGAGGATGACGGCATAGACGGGCTGCCTGAGTGTTTCTGTGAAAGTGTTCTTAGCTATAGTAAATACTTTATGCACGTTTGGCGAATCTCAAAAGACTTACACGGCCCTGCATTTTGGCTTCGTTCGGTTACCTCATTTTTCGCAGTCGTCTCTGTACTTATGCGCGGTTCATTGTTTATATTACAGGGCCAGGACTTTGTAAAGGGCTACACATTGATACTGCGTTTGTAGCTTTTTGTTCGGGGCTCAACACGCAGACGAAACTGGTATAGAAAATGGCAGTATCATCCAAACGCGCTGAATACATCGCTGTGCTGTCTCTGGTCCTGAGCGTTGTCTTTTTTGGCATTGCCTTTTTCATAGGTCGATGGAGCGGGTTCTTCGCCGTATCTGCGGTTAGCTGGCTGATGCTGTCGGCTGCGCTGATTTGGCTTGTCCTGACAATCCAGTTCCACCAGCGGGTGTTGGCTGAGCAGGAAAAACTCGATACGGCCCAGTTGGCCAAGGCCGAACGAGGCCCGAGAATATTTCAAGCCGAAGGCGAACACGCGACCTTGTTTGCCGCGGCACAACGGCGACTTGAGATCCTGGAAAAATGGTTCATTCCTATCTTTGCCGCTCTAATAGCGACATATCAGACAGCCATCGGGCTGTATCTGCTTACCTCAATTCAAGCTGAATCTGAGGTCCAGTTGAAACAGCCGCTGCTGTGCGCGGTTTTTATGACCGGCATAGCATTCCTCTCATTCTTGGTTAGCCGCTACGCCACGGGCATGTCGGCGCAGCTCCAGTGGAAACCTCTGCGAGCCGGCGGCAGTTGTCTGCTGGGAATAGCGGTACTATGCTTCGCTCTGGCGGTAGGCCTGGCGCTGGTCCCGCTGGATTTTCGCTTCTGCCTCGATGCGGTCGGCTGGGTCATTCCCATTTTGCTCGTTGTTCTTGGCGTGGAAACCGCTCTTAACGTGGTGCTGGACATATATCGTCCGAGGCTGAAAGACCAGTACAGCAGGACCGCTTTTGACAGCCGGCTGCTTGGGCTGATAAATGAGCCGGGCGCAATATTCCGCACCGCAGCCAGCGCGATTGATTATCAGTTTGGCTTTCAAGTCTCTCAAACCTGGTTCTATAAGCTGCTGGAAAAGGCAATTGTGCCGCTGGTTCTGTTCGCTGCTATTACGCTGTACCTATTGAGCTGTCTGGTAGTAGTGGCGCCGGACGAAGAAGCAATCGTAGAGCATTTTGGCAATCCGGTGGACCGAGCCGGCCAGGTCAGACACATCGGGCCCGGATTGTCGTTCAAATGGCCCTGGCCTATGGATGTTGTCCACAAGCGCGCAACCAAAAGAATCTCAGAAATAAGTGTAGGTTTTGTCCCCAAGCCCGAACAGAGGGGCGAAAGGGTCGGCTATGGGCCTTTACTGTGGGGCAAGACTCACTACGAAAAGGAGTACGAGCTGCTTGTAGCCAGCGAACAAACGGGCATCGCTTCTGCTGAGGGAGCTGTGCCGGTCAGTCTGGTTATGGCTGCCGTGCCCGTTCAATACAGGATAAAAGACCTCTATTCTTTCATCTACAACCACAATGAGCCTGAGAAGCTGCTTGAGTCGATTTGTTATCGTGAGCTTACCAAGTTTGCCGCCAGCGCCAAGATTGAAGTAGATAGCGAGGCAGACCTGGAACATAGCCTGCTTGGGGCAGGCAGAGCCGAGGCCAAAAAGGTTCTGACTGAGAATATCCAGGCCGCAGCAGATGGTGCCGGCTTGGGTATTGAAATCGTATTTCTAGGTCTACAGGGCCTCCACCCGCCGCCAGACGTTGCAGCGGATTATCAAAAAGTCATCGGAGCAGTACAACAAAAACAGGCACTGATACTTAACGCCCATGCGGAACGAAATAGAGGCTTGAGCACTCTTGTAGGCTCGGTAAAAGATGCCGAACAACTCTATGACCTGGCAGCCAAGTACCAAAAGGCTGAAGGGGGCAGCGATTCGGAGCAGCTCGAAAAACTCGGCAAGGATTTGGATTCGGCCTTCGCACAGGCTAAGGGCGATATATTTTCAAGGTTGACAGAGGCACAAAGTTATGCCTTTGAAAAAGCAATACTGGCTAAGGCAACCGGCGAGCGCTTTGCCAGCCAGGTTAAGGCGTACCGGGCAGCCAAAGAAATATATAAACGCGAGCCAAGACTAATGGCTTTGGAAAAAGCCCTGCCTAAGATACGAAAATTCGTCGTAGTCGCCGATCCCAATGACGAGCAAGTGTTCATAATCGACCTGCAGGAAAAACAAACACCAAGTGCGTATGATCTGGCAGGGCTACCGGAGAGCAGCGAAAAATGAAAAGTATAGCTATCACAATCTTTACCATATTGATAGTTGCCGTGATGGGTGTGTACCTTGTTTCATTTCAGGTAAGAGAAATAGAGTCGGCTCTGGTAAGCACTTTTGGCAAGCCGACACGTGAAATCACCGAGCCCGGCTGGTACTTCAAATGGCCTGCTCCCATTCAACGAGTCCACAAATTCGACTCGCGGATGATGGTCTTTGAAGCCGACCTGGGCGAGACCACCACTAAGGGAGCTGTGCCGATCATCGTGAACACTTACGTGGTCTGGAAAATCGCCGAGCCGCTGAGGTTTTTCAATGCTGTCGGCACTATTAAGGACGCCAAGAGTAAATTGTACGGGCACATCAGCGACACGCAAAATAGAGCCATTGGCCGACACACATTCGGCGAGTTCGTAAACAGCGACCCCTCGAAAATACAATTCAAGCAAATTGAGGAGGAGATGCTCGCCGATCTTAAACCAGCCGTCAGAGATGCCTACGGCATCGAAATCAAAACCCTCGGCATAAAACAGTTGAAACTCAGTGCCGATGTCAGCAAAAGTGTTTTTGAGCGAATGAAGGCTGAAAGAAACCGCAAAACCGAGGAAACGATCACGCAGGGAAACGCTGAGGCGACCAAGGTAAAAAGCGATGCCGATTCAAAGACCAGAATCCTGCTTGCTGCGGCAGAGGCAAGGGCAAAGGCGATCCGCGGCCAGGGTGACGCTAAAGCCGCAGAATATTACAAAATGCTGGAAGAAGAACCTAAGCTGGCGATATTCTTGCGGAACATCGAGGCCCTTGAAGAGATGCTGAAGGAAAGGACTACGATTGTCATACCTGCTGATTCAGAGCCTTTCAAGCTGCTTAAGGAAATGCCTGACTTTGAAGCCGGCGAACAGACTAAAGAAATAGCCCCCTCTAAATAAGACCGCTTTTACAATGGCACAACAAAACTACAATAGTGACGAGCAAATACAGGCCAAGTCAGCCGGCGGCCGCGCCCGGGATGATCAGGACGCCGCCGCCAAGTCTCTGTCCGAGGCTCTGAGGGTCAGCTTTGTCATTCTAAAAATCATAATGATTGTGCTGGTGGTTGTATTCCTGGCCTCGGGCTTCAAAACAGTTGGCTCCGATGAGCAGGCCCTGGTTTTGCGGTTTGGAAGAATTCGAGGCGTGGGCGAGGAAAGAGTTCTCGGTCCGGGTCTGCATTGGGTATTCCCGTACCCCATAGAAGAGATTATTAGAATCCCTGTGGCGAAGAAAGTGAATCTACCTATCAACTCATTCTGGTATCGTGAAACAACGCGAGACTTACTTGGCGAAGGCCCAAAAGAGAGGACCCCGGTGACAGAAACGTTGGATCCTGTGACAGACGGCTACTGCATCACACGAAGCCAGATGGATAGCGGCGATGTCACAATCGCATCGGGCAGCGACTACAATATTGTCCACTGCAAGTGGCAGGTAACGTACAAAATTGACGACCCTGAGCTTTTCTTCAGGAACACTTATGTAGACTTGGAAAACATACCGGGCGGGCAGAATTACGCCGATGTTATAACTCAAAATGTCACTGGCCTGCTGGGACATATTGCCGGCGATGCGGTTGTAACCGCACTGGTCAACTATACGATTGACGACGTTATGTTCGAGCAGGTTGCGAGAGTTACAGAGCACGTCAGAAAACTGCTGCAGGAAAAACTGGACAAGATAGAAAGCGGCATAAAAATTGTATCGGTACAGATGACCGACAAGACCTGGCCTCGACAGGTTGACGCGGCATTTCAGGCTGCCATCAAGGCGAGTCAGGACAGCCAGAAGGCGATAAGCCAAGCCAGGACTTACGCTGAAAAGACCCTCAATGAAGCTGCCGGGCCGGTCGCTGAGAAACTATTTACAGCCCTCCATGATCAAAATATGGGCCAAGAGCAGAAGGAGCTATTGTGGTCGGAATTAGCCGGGGCGGCCCAGAAAAGAATCGACGAGGCACGGGCGTATCAAACAGAGGTCGTGGAGACTGCCAGAGCCAATGCCGACTATTTGCGACAGATACTGCCCGAATATCGCAAGCGTCCTGAGCTGGTTGTCCGGCAAATCTACTGGGATGCGATTCAGCGTATTTTTAACAATGCCGACGAGAAGTTCATTATTCAGCCAACCGAGCACGGCAAACACGTCCAGATTAGGGTTCTGGCGAACAGGGACCCAAAGATAAAGCCGAAGTCCGAGAAGGAGAAATAACCGGCGCCGGATACCTATACGCAATACGAGATACGAGACTATGGCCCACGAGCATTTACATTTTAAGGAGGACATTGCCGCCGAGCACACGCACGGCAAGCAGGTGCGTGTAAGTATGGCCCTTCTGGGGACCTTGGCCGGTGGAATGCTGTTGATAAGTAGCGGCGTTGCCAGACTCATTTATGGCCGGACGAGTTTTAACGCCGACTTTCTGGCAATGGTCGCTGCAGTGCTGCTCGGCGCACCCATTGTCCTGCACGCGGTAAGGAGCCTCATAAGAAAAGAGGCTCACATGGATGAATTGGTGGCACTGGCCGTCATTGCCGCCTTTGCAACGCAGAACTATGTCGCAGCCGGTGTAGTTGCATTCTTTATGCTCTTAAGCGAGCTTGTTGAAACACGCACCGCCCTGGGCGCTCGGGCGTCAATTGAGGCACTTATTAAATTGACGCCTACGAAGGCAACTCTCATCGACAGCACGGGCAGCGAAAGAGAAGTTAAAGTCAGCAGTCTAAAGCCCGGCGATTATATTCGGGCCCGGCCTGGCGACAACATACCGGCAGACGGCGAAGTCGCAAGAGGACTCAGCTCGGTCAATGAAGCCACAATAACCGGTGAATCCTTGCCTGTCGATAAAGTACCCGGAATGCAGGTCTTTGCCGGCACAAATAACCTCACCGGCGTACTGGATATCACAGTAACCAAAGCGGGCAGGGACACCACTCTTGGCAAAGTGCAGTCGCTGATTATGCAGGCCGAGCAGACCAAAATCCCCATCATGCGGATAATCGACCGCTACGTCAGGTGGTATACGCCGACGATTTTGATGATTGCGGGCATTGTTTGGTTCTTTACCAAAGATGCCAACAGGGCGATCACAATACTGGTTATTTCGTGTCCGTGTGCGCTGATTCTGGCCACGCCGACGGCAATGGTGGCGGCGATTTCCGCCTCAGCCCGCCTCGGCATCCTGATTAAGAACGTCGCTGACCTTGAGATCGCCGGAAAAATCACCGCGCTTATATTCGACAAAACGGGCACAGTCACGACAGGGCGCCTGTACGTGACAAAACTGACGCCTGCCGAGAAGGTGGAGCCCGCTGAATTGTTGAGTAGCGCTGCCGGTGCCGAGCAGATGAGCAAGCATCCGGCGGCAAGAGCACTGCTGGAGGTAGCCAAGGAAGCAAACCTTTCGCTGCCGACTGTGGACAACTTCCGGGAAACCCCCGGAAAAGGTGTGACTGCCATCGTGGATTCGGCAAGAATCATCGTGGGCCGGGACACTTTTCTAAAAGAGAACAGTGTGGCTACAGTCAACGTGCCGGACCCGGGCTTGCATGAAGAGCAGGGCTTCAGCACACTCTATGTGGCCAAAAATGGAAAATGTATCGGCTGGATCGGATTGCAGGATAAGACCCGGCCGGAAGCTCGCCAGGCGGTCGAAGAGTTGCTCAAAATCGGCGTCAAAAGAATGACGATGCTCACCGGCGATAGACAGGAGGTTGCCAACCGTGTCGCCGCTGAGCTGGGCTGCACGGACGTAAAGGCGCAGTGCCTGCCTACCGATAAGCTGCAAATAGTCGAGCAGGTCAAAAAGGATGGGCATACCGTGGCAGTCGTCGGCGACGGCATAAACGATGCACCGGCACTGGCGGCGGGCGACCTGGGTATTGCGATGGGGGCCGCGGGCAGCGATGTCGCCATAAATTCCGCCTCCATTGCGCTGATGAGTGACGATTTGAGACGGCTGCCATATCTGGTGCGGCTTTCACGGAAAACCAGAGGGATTATCACCCAGAACCTTTCCTTTGGAATCATATTTATTCTTCTTGGCGTGGCCGCAGCATCGGCAGCGTGGCTGTCGGCAATCTATGCCGCGGTGTTGCATTTTCTGGGGACGTTGATCGTAGTTTTCAATAGTGCTCGCCTTGTCCGCTACGGCGAGGAACTTGACCACGAACCACGCTGACAACAGACCGGGTGCTAACCATGCAATACGCCGTCGAGACCTTCTCTTTGACTAAGATTTTTTCCGACTGGTGGGGACGGGACAAAGTCTGTGCTGTTGACGACTTAAACTTGAAGGTGAAGCTAAACGAGGTGTTCGGCCTATTAGGTCCCAACGGCTCAGGCAAAACAACCACGTTGAAAATGCTGCTGGGTCTGCTGCACCCGACAAAGGGACGGGCAGTAGTTCTTGGGGGTGACGGCGCCAATCCTAAAATCAACGCCAGGATCGGTTTTCTGCCCGAAGAGTCGTATCTGTACAGGTATTTGAACGCCCGTGAAACGCTGGATTTCTACGGCAGGTTGTTTGCTCTGCCGGCTAAAGTGCGGAAAATGCGTATCGAAGCTCTGCTGGATATGGCGGGGCTAAAAGCTGTTGCAAATAGACCGGTCGGGACTTTTTCAAAGGGCATGGCGCGCAGGATCGGCCTGGCACAAGCCCTGATAAATGACCCGGACTTGTTGATACTGGATGAGCCGACCACCGGCCTCGACCCTATAGGCACCAGGCAGATAAAAGACCTCATCCTGAAGCTGGCAGAACGCGGCAAAACCATTCTGCTTTGCAGCCATCTTCTGGCTGATGTCGAGGATGTATGCGATAGAATCTCGATTCTCTATGGCGGCAGGATCCAAGCTGAAGGGCAGGTCAAAGAGCTCCTGCAGCAGACAAACAAAAGGCAAATCACGACCGGCGCTATCAGCGATGCTGCTGTCGAAAAGATAAAGCAGATAGTCCAGCAGGAAGATACCGAGTGCGTGGTAAGCTCTCCAATGGACAGACTCGAAACGTTCTTCATCAAAACAGTCACAGCCGCCCAAGAACAAGCCCAACCCACCAGCGGCGCGGTAAGTACGACCCGGCTGGGCGGTTTTCTGGTATCCGAAACCCCTGCGGAAGATATACTTGACAAGCTTGTGTCTGGACGAGTATCACAGCAGGCAACTCCAGAATCTCCATTAACCGACAGTGTCGTACCCGCCCAAACCCCCGCGAAAGCGGGGGCTGACAAACAATTGCTGAGTCAACTAACTAAGCCGGCCGAACCGGTCCGGCCCGAACCTGTCGACCGTCAAGAGAAGGTAGAAGCAGAACCGATTGAGCACAAAGCACCGGAGCACGAGCAAGTCAAAAAAAGTATCTTAGATCAGCTCACAGGCGGCTCGATAACTCACGATAAGGATAAAGAACAGACCGAGCAGGATAAACCACAGGCAGGGGACTCCGGTGATGCGTAGCGTCTGGGCGATTGCTAAGAATACTATAAGGCAGGCGTTGCGGCTGAAAATTGCCGCAGCTTTTGTAATCTTGCTTGTCGTTCTGCTGCCCATTATGGGTTTTTCGGTGACGGGCGACGGCACTTTGAAAGGCCGACTGCAAACCTTTGTAAGCTACGGCCTATCGCTGAGCAGCATTTTGCTGTGTCTATTGACAATATTAGTTTCGGTGTACTCTCTTACCAGCGATATAGAGCAGAAACAGGTCTACACGGTGATCACCAAGCCCATTCGCCGCTGGCAGTTACTTTTCGGCAAACTGCTCGGCGTAATAGTGCTCGACGTGGCCTTGCTCACTCTGTTCTCGCTGGTAATATACGCGATTACGTTATACATACCCAGATATTTCAGCGCAGACGAATTTGAGCTTGCTCAGGCAGAAAACGAGTTCTACACGGCACGGGCAACCCTGAGCCCTCCTGAAATAGACGTCACGAAGGAGGTCAAAGAGACTTACGACAAGCTTGCCCAAAGCGGCCAACTGCCGGAAGGTATGTCGCGCAAACAGATTTTTGCGGAGCTTACCAGCGTTAAGAAACTTGAGAAACGGGCTATCGGCGTCGGCCGCGAGCTGGTCTGGGAGTTCAATAACGTCAAGCCTCTCGACCCGAATGCGAGTCTGTTTATAAGGTTTAAGTACGACGTGGCCGTGAATCCACCTGATTCGCAGGTTTATAGTCAGTGGTTCGCAGGCGACTACCGGCAGATCAAGTATGGCACTGAGCCGAAAACACCCATATACCGAACAGGGGTGCGCAAAGATCCCGTTCGGACGTTCCGGGAGATAGAGTTCTTAGCAGACGCGGTAGCAGAGGACGGCTACCTGGCCGTGGGCTTCTTCAATGTCCCCTTGAACGATACAGTGGTAATCTTCCCTCTGGAAGACGGTCTGGAGGTGCTTTACAAAGCCGACACATTCACCGGCAATTTTCTAAGGGCCGTTCTTCTTATCTTGTTTCGCCTGATTTTCCTGGCATGTTTAGGCATATTGGCCGCGACTTTCCTTTCGTTTCCAGTGGGCATATTGTTTTGTCTGGTGATCTTCTTTACCGCAACATTCAGCGGCTTCGTGCTGGAATCCCTCGATTTTCTGGGTGAGAACGTGGCGGGCGTCTATTCTTATACCGTCAGGCCGCTGATACAACTGCTGCCGCAGTTTGACAAGTTCAATCCCACAAAGTATTTGATTCCTGGACGGCTGCTTAGCTGGTCTTTGCTTGTCAAGGTTGCGGCAGTTATGGTCGCGGTAAAAGCCCTTTTACTGATGTTGCTTTCTTTGCTTATTTTCAGTTTCAAAGAAATTGCGAAAATAACCATTTAGACGGACCCCGCGTAAAACGCGGGGCTAATTATTTAGCCTGCGGTATAACCTTCGGCTAAAGAATTCTGGCATGCGTTGGCGTGACATAATAATTTGCTTTATCTGTGTTGTTCTTGCAGCCGGCTTGCTTGTTACCGCCGGTATGCGCCTGGACTACATAAATTCCCAGCGAGAGAAGATGAAGCTGATTATTAATAAGCCTCTGGAAAACGCCCCGCCATCGCTGGCCTTTGCGACCGTAGCTATGGGTGCTTTTCGCGGCCTGGTGGTGGACATTCTGTGGATACGGGCGGATAAGCTAAAAGAGCAGGGGCAATTCTTTGACGCCAAGCAGCTTGCCGAATGGATAACGACCTTGCAGCCGCGTTTCGCATCGGTGTGGGAGTTTCACGCCTGGAATATGGCGTACAACATCTCTGTGGCCATACCGGCCACCCAGCCGGACCAGCGTTGGCGCTGGGTCAAAAACGGCTACGAGCTGCTGCGAGATCAAGGTATTCCGCTCAATCCCAAGTCGCTGCAACTATACCGCGAGCTTGCGCGGATATTCCAGCACAAAATCGGCAGCGTATCGGATGACGCACACAAGTATTACAAGCTGCAATTAGCTCTGGCTATGGAGCCGCTGCTCCGCTCGGAGGATAATCAGCTCGACTGGCAGGATGACCGCTATTTTGAATCTCTCGCAGCAGCACCTGTAAAGTTGCAGGAGATTGCTCAGGATCCGAACGTCGGCGAGGTGATCAGCGCTCTGAAGTCCGCCGATGATGCATTTGCCAACGATAAAGAGCTCGTCAACAATTATCTATCGTTAAGGCAGAACGCCGGCAGATTTAAGCCGGCAGCTTTTCAGATCATAGAGCATTTCAGAGGCACACCGGCGCTGAAGAAGTTCGATATATTCGCCAAGGCTTATCAGTTGCGAAATACCTGGAAGCTCGACCCGGCTGTGGTACAGCAGTTGAATAAAACCTTCGGTCCTACCGACTTCGATGACCCAAACAAACACTCTGCTCTGGACTGGCGCCACCCGGATAGTCACGCAATTTACTGGGCTGTCACGGGACTGCGAGAAGTCAGCAAAGACAAGGACCGCCAGATCAATATAACCGAAACAAACACCGACCGCAGCGTCGGGCACAGCTTGCAGAACCTGTTTCGCTACGGGAAAATATTCATTTACGACGTGCCTGTCGAAGTGCAGAAAGACGCTTCCTCGCCGCCGGAGCGAAAAACGGCAAAAGAGATATATTATCGGCCGGATTTACGGATGTTTGACTCATATCATCAGGCATTACAGGCGGTTCTTGAAAAATACAAAGGCGTTGAGGACGAGGGCACGTACAAATCACTTCAGGACGGCTACCGCAACATGCTCAAAAACGCTGTCCTTTTGTTCTATCAGGCAGGCCACCAGCAGCAGGCGCTAAAAATCTACAACGAGCTGCGCAAACGCTATCCGCGAGACGAGTTCAAAGTCCCGCTGGTCGAGTTCGCCAGGAATCGTCTGCGCGAGGAGCTCGAGAGCATAGGCATTTTCGACGCACAGGAGCAGATAGCTGCAATTCTTCGAGAAAGCTACTTTAGATTCGCAATGCGCGACGATGATGAAGCATTCGGCAGAGAGAAACTGGCCAAAGAAGTGTGGGACATCTATCAGTCAAAGTACCCAGATGAACAGCGGATTGACCTGCCCGATTTCAAGTTACTGAGGTACTTTGCGCTGGTTGATTTCTTTGAAGACCCGCTATATCCGCCCAACCTCAAGCTGAACTTGCTTGGACGGATAGAGATAGAAAGGCCGCAGCTCCACAAGCAGTTGCAGCAGCAAGAAGAGCAGCTTAAAAAAGAGCTCGAAAAATCGCAATGACCACATGCCCGGCGCGAGTATGCACAACATACCTTCGCATCAACTAACACCCTCACAAAGAAAAGCTGTTTCTCATAAGGAAGGGCCTTTACTGGTTGTGGCCGGCCCTGGAAGCGGCAAGACGCGGGTAATCACATACCGAATTGCGGCTCTTATCGATTCAGGCATCAAGCCATACAATATTTGTGCGATAACTTTCACCAATAAAGCTGCCGATGAGATGCGCCAAAGAGCAGTTGCTCTGGGTGCGTCCGGCGGCGCTCACATCAGCACCTTCCACTCTTTGTGCGTTAGAATCCTTCGCCAGTATGCCGATAAGGCGGACATAAAGCCGAGGTTCAGCGTGTATGACGAGTCGGACCAGAGTAAGTGCATCAAACAGGCGGTCAAAGACTGCGAACTCGATGCCACAAATTTTTCGCCCGCCCGAATCCTCGAATATATCTCCAAGCTAAAAAACAACCTTATGGACGTGGATTTTTTTAAGGGTCAGGCGGACGATTTTTGGACCAAAACAGTGGCGAAAGTATACGCCCGCTATCAGTCTATTTTGTCTGAGCATAACGCGCTGGATTTTGACGACCTATTGATGAAGACTGCTTTTCTGCTGGAAGGCTGGCCCGAAGTTTGTGCTGAGCTTTCTGACCGTTTCAAATTCCTGCTTATCGACGAGTATCAGGACACAAATCACGCCCAGTACCGGATCGCCAAAGCCCTTGTCTCGCGGCACAATAATATCTGCGCAACCGGCGATCCGGACCAGTCGATCTACCGCTGGCGTGGTGCCGACATCCGAAATATATTGGCGTTTGAAAAGGATTGGCCCGATGCCACTGTCGTCAAACTGGAGGAAAATTTTCGCAGTAGTCCTAATATTCTCGAAGTCGCAGACAGTCTTATTGCTTTTAACCAGAATCGAAAGGAGAAAAAGCTCATTCCTACAAGGCCCCAGGCCCAGGATGTCTGCGTAACAGCCTTTGAGGATGAGCACGAGGAAGCGTTGGCTGTTGCCCGGCAGATAAAAAACCTGGCTGAGCAGGGTGCATCTCTGAAAGACATCGCTGTGTTCTACCGCGTCAATGCTATGAGCAGGGTGATCGAGGAAGCGTTTTTCCAGAACAAAATACCATATCAGATTGTCCGCGGCGTCGAGTTTTACAATAGAAAGGAAATTCGCGACCTGCTTGCCTACTTGAAGGTTATTGCCAACCCTGATGACGAGATCTCGCTGCTGCGTATAATCAATACACCCGCACGCGGCATAGGAAAAACCACCATCGACAGGATTCGCTTCTACGCCGGCCGGAATAACATCGGTTTGGTCGAGGCCCTGAAGAGTGCCGAGCATATCGAGGCTCTGCCGAAAGCGGCACAGGCCAAGCTTACTGCTTTTGTCAATATGCTGGCAAGGTTCAGAAAAAATATTGCCGGCAAAGTTGCGTCGCTCGCTGATCGCGTTTTTGTCGAATCCGGACTGGAAGAATCGCTCCGAGCAGCCGGGCCCGATGGCGAAAACGCTATCGAAAATGTCAATGAGCTGATAAGTGCGGCAGCTCAATACGACCAGCAGGCCGAAGAGCCGTCACTAATCGACTATCTTCAGCAGATATCTCTGTTCAGCGATGTTGACAGTTACGATGCGTCCAGCGACCGCGTCGCCTTGATGACTTTGCACGCCGCCAAGGGCCTGGAATTTGAAAACGTCTTTATCATCGGCCTTGAGGATGGCTTGCTGCCACATGAAAGAACAAGAAAATCACCTACCGGCGACCAGGAGGATTTGGAAGAGGAGCGAAGACTCTTTTTTGTGGGCATAACCCGTGCTAAAGTCGGCTTGCACATAAGCCACGCCCGATACAGGACTGTGCGGGGACAGATGCTGCGAACGATACCGTCGCAGTTTCTAAGCGAATCGGGCTGCGATTATGCTGAAGCCGATAATGTCATTCCCGCGCAGGCGGGAATCCAGTGTATGACCCAGGACTTTGCTCCGGGTCAGTTGGTTCGGCACAAATCGTTCGGCGTAGGCAGGGTCAAAAAATTTGCCGACATGGGCGAAAACAGTGTTGTGGTCGTCGAGTTTAATTCTGGACAGATAAAATCACTGATGGTAAAATACGCCGGCCTTGTGAAGATAAATATTTAGCCTGCAGTTTTACCGCAGGTTTGGAGCCTGACGAAAAACCGAAGAAGGGAGCTTGAGATGGAAAATGGGATGAATCGACGAGAATTTCTGCAAATGACAGCGGCTGGAAGTGCGGCAAGCCTTGTTGGCGCAAACATCTTGGCAGCGGGAGCCAATCCAAAAGCGTCAAGGCTGGTAAGTCCGGGCTGCAGAAGAACAAAAGTTAAGGTTGCCAGGCTGTATATGGGGCTGCCCAGCAACCCTCACTGGCCTAAGCCCAGCCTGAATCTGGCAGAGGAAATCCGGTTTTATGGCTCGGAGTTCGCAAAGCTAAAAGAGCAACTATCCGATGTGGAATTTGTGCCGGACCAAGTGGTTACCTCGCCCCAGCAGGTAAGTCAGCTAAAAGACAAGCTGCAAGATGTTGACGGCATTTTAGCAATCCACCTGACGATAGGAATAGGCTCAATCCTCAACGAAATCCTCAGCGTGGGTAAGCCTACGGTTGTCTTCGCGGTGCCGTATTCCGGACATGAATGGGCTGGATTTGGCGCTATGCAGAAGCAGCAACTGGGGGCAAAAATGGAGTGCATGCTCACCACCGACTATAAGCAATTGGCAGTTGCCGTCAGGCCTTTCCGGGCGATTCACCATTTGCGGGAGGCCAAGATTCTTGACGTCACAACCAGGTCTTTTGCCAAGTACGCCGAGAGCATGAAAGAAAAATTCGGAACCGAGATTAAGCAGGTCGAGCTTGAGCGAGTCGTGAACGCGTATAATGCCGTCGATGACGCTGAGGCAAGCAGAGAGACCCAGCGGTGGCTCAAAGAAGCAGCCCAGGTTGTAGAACCCTCCAAGCAAGACATATTTAAGTCCTGCAAACTGGCGCTGGCCTTTGAGAGATTGCTGGACGAAGAGGATGCCACCGTAATGACGGTCGATTGCTACGGCACAATGTGGGATAAAACGATAAAACTTCCTGCCTATCCGTGTGTTGGCTTTACCAGACTTAATGACATGGGGTTGGGTGGCATCTGCGAATCAGATTTGCAGTCTGCTATGACTCATATCATATTCCAGGGCCTGGCAGGAAAGCCCGGTTTTATCAGCGACCCTACAGTTGACGAATCCAAAAATGCGATAATACTAGCTCACTGCCTGGGCTCGACAAAGATGGATGGTCCGGATGGGCCAGCCGCCCCGTATAAGATAAGAACGGTGATGGAGCGCCAGGAAGGCGTCGTGCCGCAGGTGGAGATGCGCGTCGGGCAAAAAGTCACCCAGGCCATACTGCTCGGCGCCGATTTTATCCCATATTTCACGGGCGAAATTATCGAGGCGCCGGTGTCACTTGCGGACGATAGAGGTTGCCGTACAAAGATTACCGTCAAAGTGGACGGCGATGTAAGGAAACTATGGAAGAACTGGGCGAACGGACTGCACCGGCAGACATGCTACGGGGACATCACACCGGAACTGACGACTTTCTGTCGATTTAAAGACATCAAAATGGTCAATGAGGCTCTATGAATTCAGTTGTCGCGGCTAAGCAAAGAAAGGCACAGCCAATAGCAGGTTGTGCCTTTCTATTATAAACGTCCGGAAGCGAAAAACCTAGTGAAGGGCAAATCCTATGAATCGCAGAGATTTCCTCAAAGTAGCAGGCCTGGCCGCAGCGTGCTCAGCGACGGATGCGCGCTGGCTTGGCGCAAGGCAGCGCACCATTGACGTGTCGAAAGAGCAAATCCTTGACGAGGCTGACGCCCGCATTGAAAAGCACCGTAAAGGCGATGCAGTGCTGAGATTTACCGGCCCGGATGGACAACCGCTTAAAAGCGGTTCGACCGTAAAGATTTCGCAAACCCGGCACAAGTTCCTTTTCGGGTGCAATATATTCAAATTGGGGCGTTGCAGGACGGCTGAGGATAATGCCGCCTATGAAAAGGAGTTTGCCGGCCTGCTCAACTATGCCACGCTGCCTTTTTATTGGTGGAATTACGAGCGCCAGCGCGACAAGCCCGATGACGAGCGCACCGAAGAAATTGCCCGCTGGTGCAAGGCTCACGATGTGACGACTAAGGGACATCCCTTGGCGTGGAACTGGGTCGAGCCAAACTGGCTGCCGGATGACCCCGAAGCGGCAATGCAAGCTCAGTTTGACCGAATCAGCCGTTGCGTCGGCTGGTTCAAAGACAATGTTGACATCTGGGACGTGGTTAATGAGGCAACGGACTATGACCGGCCTCAGTGCAAGGAGCGTGCGCCAAAGTTGACCGAGGCTATCCGTAAAATGGGCGTCGGTGCATACGTTCGCTCGGCATTCAAGGCAGCACGCCAGGCCAATCCCAAGGCCACGCTTGTTATCAACGACTATCGAACGGACCCTGCTTATGCCGAGAATGTGATTTCGCAACTTGTCGGTGAGGACGGGCAGCCGCTTTACGATGTCATCGGCATCCAGTCACACATGCACGGCGGATGCTGGCCGGTTGAACGAACCTGGCAGGTCTGTGATGCGTTCGCAAAATTCGGCAAGCCGTTACACTTCACCGAGACCACAATCGTCTCTGGGCCAAGAACGGCAGCCGGCTGGAATACCACGCCGGAGGGCGAAAAGCGCCAAGCGGAGGAGGTTGCTCAGTTTTACCGTGTCCTTTTCTCCCATCCCGCGGTCGAGGCAGTTACCTGGTGGGACTTCACAGACCAAGACGCCTGGCAGAGAGCACCGGCCGGCCTCGTGCGGGCAGACATGATGCCCAAGCCAGCTTACCAAGAGCTGCAACGCTTAGTCAAAGCGGCGTGGTGGACGCAAACCGAGGCAGAAGCGGCTGGAGCAGGGGAGGTACGCTTCCGCGGTTTCTTCGGGCGCTACAACGTGAGCGCACGAATCGGCGATCGCGAATTAACCGGCAGTTTCAGCTTTGACCGGAGCGCCAAAGAAGCAATCGAGGTTCAACTAAGGCAGAAATTATGAGGCGTCGTGAATTCATTAAGGCTGTCGGCATCGGTATAGCGGGCCTTGCCATGCCAGAAACTATTCTGGCCGGTGCGGCGCCAACCAAACGCCCGAATATTATTTACATATTGCTGGACGAGCTTGGCTATTTCGAGCTGTCGTGTATGGGCAATAAGTATCTGACGACCCCAAACATTGACCGGATAGCAGCGGAAGGGATGCGCTTCACACAGGCATTAGCCGGCGCTCCGGTCTGCGCGCCAAGCCGAAGCGTACTGATGACCGGCCAGCATACAGGGCACACAACGGTCCGCACAAATCCCGGAGGTGTGCCCTTGCGCGAGGATGATGTGACCGTTGCCGAGGTGCTCAAACAGGCCGGCTACGCTACGGGCGGATTCGGCAAATGGGGCTGCGGCGACCGCGGAACCACCGGCGTGCCGGAAAAGCACGGCTTTGACGTATTCTTCGGTTACTATCATCAGGTTCACGCCCACTCTTACTATCCGTGTTACCTTATCCGCAGTGGTGAAAAAGTGCCCTTGACGGGCAATACCGGAGATTTTTACACCGGAAAGCAGTATTCGCACCATTTGATCTTTAACGAGACCATAAAGTTCATTCGCCAGAATAGAGGTAAGCCGTTTTTCTGCTACGCCGCGTGGACGCCGCCGCACGGCGTCTGGGCGATTCCGGAAGATGAACCGGCCTGGCAAGAATTCAAAGATAAGCTCTGGACCGCCGGTGACAGAACGCCTAACGATGCGAAGATTTACGCAGCTATGGTAAAAATGGTTGACCGTCAGATCGGGGAAATTCTCGCCGTGCTCAAAGAGCTTGGAATCGACGATAGTACAATTGTATTTGTCTCCGGCGACAACGGCGGCCCTGCATACTTCGTATACGGCGATCCTGCAAAGCCCAAGCCGAAAGAACCACCTTACCCTCACGGCTTCTTCGGCGCCAATCTAAACCCCCATACGGGTCAGAGGTTCCGCGGCGGAAAAGGCAATCTGTACGAAGGCGGCTTGCGCATACCGATGGTCGTTCGTTGGCCCGGCAAAATCAAAGCGGGCGTCGTCAGCGACTACCTCTGGTATTTCCCGGATGTGATGTCCACCTTGGCCGAGCTGGCCGGCGTAAAACCGCCCCAGAACATTGACGGAGTATCTATCGTGCCGACCCTTTTGGGCGAGGACGCCGCCGGACGCCAGCAGAGACGCCACGAATATCTCTATTGGGAGTATGGGGCACAAACAGCGGTACGGATGGACAATTGGAAGGCCGTCAAACCGGGCAAGAACAGGCCATTTGAGCTTTATGACCTTAGCCAGGACCTCGAAGAAAAGAACGATGTCGCCTCTGAGCAGCCTGAAATCCTATCTAAAATGAAGGGCTATGCAGAGCAGGCCCACGCTGAAAATATCCTCGGCGGCTGGATCGACCAGGAAAAAGGTTTCAAGGGCCATCAGCTTCCCTGATGAAAGGAGTATGTTGGTGACGCAATCGCAAGTAAGATTGTATTACAAAAACGCCACTGCTGATGCTATCGGCTCTGAAAATGGCATTAAACGCGAGCAGCTAAATGTTCTGGGGCAGCGTCTTGCGCCGCTAATTACAAGGCTTAACAGGGATAAGCAAGAAAGACCCGCATATAGGCACTTGCCTTACGATGCCCAAACATCTGACAAAGTCAAAGAACTGGTCGCCGAGGTTAAAGACCAATGTGAAAACCTGGTTGTGCTTGGTATTGGCGGTTCTGCTCTCGGTAATATTGCGCTGCAGACTGCCCTTAACCCTTATATGTATAATCTCGACCCCTCGCAGCGGTCAGGCCCGCGCCTTTTTGTTTTCGACAATATCGACCCTGCACAGCTTGTTTCATTCCTGGCTTGGGCCGATGGCAGGCTCGATAAGACCATCTTTAACGTTATCAGTAAAGGCGGCGATACGACAGAAACTCTCAGTCAATTTATGATTGTTCGCCGGATGCTCTTGGAAAAGTCCGGTTTTGACGGTTATACAGAGCGGGTGGTAGTAACGACTGACGCGAAGAAAGGCCTGCTTTGTAGAATTGCCGACACGGACATGCTGCGACCCCTCGAAGTTCCAAACGGTGTCGGGGGCAGATTCAGTGTGCTGAGCGCCGTGGGACTTTTTAGCGCCGCCATGTGCGGAATTAATATAGATCAGCTTTTGGCGGGCGCTGCCGATATGGACGCCAGAGTTAGCTGCGAAGATTTCTTCAAAAACCCTGCTGCAATCATCGCCGCCATAAACTATTACTTTTATAATCAGGGTAAGAAGATTTCCGTTATGATGCCGTACAGTTATCACCTGAAGGATTTAGCTGATTGGTACAGGCAATTGTGGGCTGAAAGTCTGGGTAAGGCAGAAGACCTCAAAGGCAACGAAGTTCATATAGGACCAACGCCTATCAAGGCTCTTGGCGCTACCGACCAACACAGCCAGATACAGTTGTACCGCGAAGGACCGAACGACAAGCTGTTCACTTTTCTTCAGGTGGACGATTTCGGCGCAGACCTTACGATTGGGCCGGCTCCGGACTGTGCACCGGAGCTCAACTATCTCGCCGGCAAAAAACTGAGCACGCTGCTGAATAATGAAAAGAAAGCCACCGAGTATGCCCTTTTGGAGAGCAAACGCCCGTGTCTGACGGTCCTGTTCGATAAGGTCAACGCCTACACGGTTGGCCAGTTCATTTACTTATACGAGGTAACGACCTCTTTTGCCGGCGCCCTGTTTGGCATCAACCCTCACGACCAGCCCGCAGTTACTTTAGGCAAAGAAGCTATTTTCGCCCTTATGGGCAAGCCGGGCGATGGGTATGAGAAATTGGCGCAGCAAATCCGATCAATGTCCGATGTTGACACCGCCTATCTGGTCTGATACTTTTTGACTATGGATTCCAAAGTAATTACAGGAATTGGCCAATGAACTATACGGTGGTGATGGCAGGGGGCACGGGCAAAAGGCTGTGGCCTCTCAGCCGGGAAAAACGCCCTAAACAGGTCCTGAAGATTCTCGACGGCCAGACCCTTTTGCGGTGCTGCTTTGAGCGGCTTCTGCCGGTTTTCGACACCAGAAACATAATCGTCCTGACGAATGCCGGCTACGCGGACTTAGTCCGTGAAGAGCTGCCCGAATTGCCGTTCAATAACGTCATTGCCGAGCCTGCTGTCCGCGATACAGCCGGCACCATCGGACTGGCGGCAAGTATTCTTACAAAATATGACCCCGAAGCGCAAATGGCGGTAGTTACGGCTGACCAGTTAATCGAACCGGCGGAGGTGCTCCAGCAGGCTCTCAAAGATGCCTTCATTTTCATAAATAGAAATCCCGATGATTTGGTTACATTCGGCATTAAGCCGGCCTTTCCCAGCACGCAGCTTGGCTATATAAAATGCGGCGCCGCAAAGGCCTGTCGCGACTGCGCAAATAAAGTGCATCTGGTGGAAGCCTTTAAAGAAAAGCCCGACGAAACAACAGCAAAAGAGTATCTTGTCGGCGGCAAATACTTGTGGAACTCAGGCATGTTTGTCTGGAAGGCCAAAACGATTTTAACCAACCTGGCAAAATTTTTGCCCGAGGCCACCGAAATCCTAAGCAAGATGCGAGCCGACTGGGACAGTCCGAATCAGCAAAAGACACTGCAGGATTACTATGTCAAGCTGCCCAAAATCAGCATCGATTTTGCCGTCATGGAAAAGGCTCCCAACGTCTACGCCATCAGATTGGACTGTCGCTGGCTCGATATGGGTTCTTTCATTGCCCTTGCAGATATTATCAGCTCGGATGAAAACAAGAATGTCGTTGCCGCCGGCGCCAGTGAGCTACTTGACTGCAAAAACAATATCATCGTGACTGAAGACAAAAACCACCTGATTGCTGCTGTTGGGCTGGAGAATATCGTCATAGCACACAGCCCCGATGCCACGTTGGTGTGTCATATCGACCAGACCCACCGGCTGAAAGACCTGGTGGAGCTGATAAGAGAGCACCGCGGCGGAAAATTCTTGTAATACAGCGGCATAATTACAGTAACAGCGCACAGCAAAACAACAATGAGGTACCTGGCAATAGACTATGGCGACAAACGCACCGGCCTGGCAATTTGCGATTCAGCCGAAACACTTGCCACACCGCTTGCTGTAACCCGTGAGCAAAAGGGACTATTAAGAAAAATTGCAGATATAGTCAAAAACGAAAACGTCGAGGCTATCGTCCTGGGCTTGCCCTTGAGCATGGACGGCTCAGAGAGCTCTCAAACCAGGCGTGTTTTGGACTTTGCCGAACAGCTTAAACAGCACCTTGACATTCCGCTCCACCTTCAAGACGAACGTCTGAGCAGTTTCAGCGCTGAGCGAGAGCTTGCTCCCGGTAAGCTTACTCGAGGCAAGAAAAGAAAACGGCTGGATGCTGTTGCCGCCGCTGCGATATTGGAGGCGTTCCTGCAAGCAAAGAGCCAGGACTGAGTTCGCCTCGCCGTAGCGGGTATCGCTGGGCAACCGTAGTGACGCGGCTGCAACTATGGCTCTTGCAGTCCTGCGCGGGTTAAACGCTAACTTGTGTCTAGACAAGATATTAGCAGTACTTTTTGCTTTTTCTTCGTTTTGGCAAATCTTATCAGAGTTTATCGTCGAAAAAGGCTTGCAAATATTATGATAGCTGATTATCATTTAAGTTTTGGACTGCTAACAACTTGTAGAGTCACAAAAAGAAGGGGTTTGGCTAAAGAATGTTAACGAAGCAGGACAAGACAAAAATCATTAACGACTTTGAGACGCACCAGGCAGATACGGGTTCACCTGAAGTGCAAATCGCGCTGCTGACGCAACGGATTAATAGTCTCACCGAGCATCTCAGGTCTCATCTAAAAGACCATTCATCCAGGCGTGGATTATTGAAAATGGTCGGGACCAGAGCAGCAATGCTGAAGTATGTCGGCAGAAGAGATGTCAAGCGTTATCAGCAAATCATATCCCGGCTCGGCTTGAGAAAGTGAGAACAGAAAATTAGCAGCAGCCCAAGCGCCTGGGGCAAGGCGCAATCCGCTGAGACCATTGTTTTTGAGCTTTTCGCTTTATGGTATGACGAGGTAGTAAATGTCTGATGTATACAGGGTAGAAGGAGAAATTGGGGGCCGAACTTTATCTATCGAGACAGGCAAGATCGGCAAACAAGCCGACGGGGCAGTGACGGTCCAATATGGCGACACCGTAGTGCTTGTTTGCGCCGTAACGGCACCGCCCAGAACTGATGAGCTCGACTTTTTCCCGCTTAGCGTTGAGTATCGCGAAAAACAAAGTGCCGCGGGCAAATTTCCGGGCGGCTTTTTCAAGCGCGAGGGAAGACCCAGCACCAAGGAAATGCTTACCGCCAGAATGATAGACAGGCCCATCCGGCCGCTATTTCCCGATGGCTATCTGCAGGAAGTGCAGATTATAGCGAACGTTTTGAGTGCGGATCGCGAAAACGACCCAGATGTGCCGGCAATTATAGGCGCCAGCGCCGCACTTGCTATAAGCAAGATTCCGTTTTTAGGACCAATTGGGGCCTGCCGATTGGGCAGAATAGATGGGCAATTCGTGGTCAACCCAACACACAAACAGTTGGAGCTTGGCGATCTGAATCTACTTATTGGCGGGCGCAAAGACCGGCTGGACATGATCGAGGTTGGCGCAAAAGAATTGCCCGAGACGGTCATCGCTGAGGCTATCAAGACCGCACAAGCAACTGTCTGCCAGGTTTGCGAAATAATTGAAGAGCTGCGTGAAAAGGTCGGCGTCGAGAAGGAAATACCGCTCGTGGAAATCGACCAGGAACTCTACAGACAAATGCGCGCGCAAATAGCGGACAATCTACGCGATCTCAAGCAGATACCTGATAAGCGGCAGCGCAATACGTCAGTGCAGCAGCTATTCGACCAGGTGAGTGTCGAATATTGTGGTCTGGCAGCCAACCCCGGGGCCGGTGTCACGCAGCTCGCGCACAGAGCTGAGCCGCGATGCGATAAGGCGATGTGCAAGCGCATCTTTGAAAAGATAGAGGGTGAGGTCGTCCGCCAGTTGGTGCTGGACGGAAAAAGACCTGATGGTAGAGGCTATAGCCAAATCCGTCCCATTTCCTGCGAAGTGGGAATTTTGCCTAGAACTCACGGGTCAGCATTGTTTACACGCGGGGAAACGCAGGCGCTTGTAAGCGTAACTCTGGGCACTATCAGGGACGCGCAAATTATAGATGGCTTGTTGGACGAATATACTCAGAGTTTCACGTTTCATTACAATTTCCCGCCGTTTTCCGTTGGCGAAGTGCGGCCGGTCCGCGGGCCTGGCCGAAGAGAAATTGGGCACGGCGCCCTGGCAGAGCGGGCGTTGCAGGCGGTTATGCCATCCGAGGATAAATTCGCGTATACCATCCGGGTAGTCTCTGACATTACCGAGTCAAATGGCTCCAGCTCGATGGCTTCGGTTTGCGCCGGTTCGCTGGCCCTAATGGACGCGGGGGTTCCAATTAGCAAACCGGTTGCCGGCATATCAATTGGAATGGTAAATGACAAAAACGGCCGATGCGAGTTGCTGACCGATATTATTGGTGAAGAAGACCATTTCGGCGAGATGGATTTCAAAATCGCCGGCACCGCTGACGGTATTACGGCCATACAGCTCGACATCAAAACCGAGGGACTGGACCACGATACTATGGTCGAGGCTCTGGAGCGGGCAAGAGTAGCTCGCCTGGAAATCCTGAAATCTATGAACGAGGCCATTAGTAGGCCCAGAGCTGAGCTAAGCAAGTACGCACCGAAGCTAATAACGCTCGAAATCGACCCTGAATACATAGGCAAAATAATTGGGCCTGCCGGCAAGATGATCAAAAGCATACAAGACCAGACGGATACAACCATCGAAATTGAGGAAGACGGGACTATTTACATAAGTTGTTTTGGTGGTGACGGTCACCTCAAGGCTAAAGAGATTATTGAATCGCTCACCCAACCTCCACAGGTAGGACGGATATATACGCAGGCAAAAGTGGTATCTGTGAAAGACTTTGGAGCGTTTGTCGAAATTACGCCCGGGGTGGAAGGCTTATGCCATATCAGCGAACTAAGCGACAGCTTCGTCAAGAACGTGGACGAGGTCTGTAAAGTCGGGGACGTGATACCGGTAAAACTGATAGCCATTGACGAGCAGGGCAGATTGAAGCTCTCACGCAAGGCGGCTCTTGCCGAGCTGGGCAAGAAAGATGAAAGTAAGCCGGTAACACAAAGGCAGTCTACCGGTCGGGGGCCGGCCAAGTAAGCTGGCAGGCGGGACCAAACAGGCAGAATAGCTCTCCAAGGCAGGTCTGGCCTCGCCTCTTAAAAAAGCATAGCATCTGCGGGATCACACTTTTTTGAGCTTTTCAGGTCTTTGGGGAGAGGCTAACAAGTGCTCCAGCCTGCAAATAGAGACAGCCAGGTTTCACAGCTCATAGAATTAAGCAAGCTGACGGGCGAGCTTGCCCACGAGATCAAAAATCCGCTTTCTACCATAAAGATTAACTTGAAACTCATCGCCGAAGAGCTGGAGGCAGCAGATTCTGCTGAGTTCAGCAACAGAAGCTCCGACGAGTACAAGCAGAAGCTAAGAAGGGCTCTTAGAAAAATAGCCGTGATTGAAAAAGAAACAAGCAGACTTGAGCAGATGCTCGACAGCTTTCTACGCTACATAGACAGGTCGCAGCCGCAGTTGGCTAGGGCAGATATTAATGAGCTGGTGGACGACATGATCGATTTCTACGCACCGCAGGCTTGCGGCCACTCGATAACGATTAGACAAGGCCTACATAGTGGGCCGCTCGTTTGTAAAGTTGACCCGGCAATGTTAAAGCAGGCCATACTGAATCTGTTCATTAACGCTCAGCAAGCTATGGCAACCGGCGGCGAGTTGATGGTAAGAACCGATAGGCAGAACAACGAGGCGGTGATTCAAATTAGCGACACCGGCAGCGGGATTGCTCCGGAAAGACTGCCTAACATCTTCGACGCTTATCGCTCATCTCGGCCAGAAGGTAGTGGACTAGGCCTGCCGACGACAAGGAAAATCGTAGAAGCCAACCACGGTACAATCACCGTTAATAGTGAGCCGGGCAAGGGTACGCTATTTACCATAAAATTGCCCTTGCTTACCGGGGATAGTAGCTTGGCTGAGGTGTCGCTTTGAAGGCAGAGAAAGGCATAATTCTGGTTGTCGACGACGAACGTGACCACGCAGACGGAATCGTCGAAGCGCTGGAAAAATTGCCCGCAAAAGCAATCGCCGTTTACAGCGGCAAAGATGCTCTGGAGATCGTTCGCCATCAACGAGTAGATGTTGTTGTTACTGACTTGAAGCTGGATAGTGACATCGACGGCCTATCGATACTCCAAGAAGCCAAGAGGCACAATAACGGTACGGAAGTTATTTTGATAACTGCTTATGCAACCATTGATAACTGTAAGGAGGCTATAAGGCGCGGCGCTTACGACTACCTGGTCAAGCCGATCGACATTGACCAGCTTCGCACTCTCGTGGGCCAGGCAGCTCGAAAAGCCTGGGCTGCGTATTCCCACAAATCAAAAGCTGAAAAGGCTGAGGCGGAAGAATTTGAATTCGAGGGTGTGCGAGGTACCAGCCCGGCAATGAAGGGCATTTTCGAGGTGCTGAAACGCGTAGCACCAACAAACATATCCGTCTTAATTGAGGGGCAGTCCGGAACGGGCAAGGAACTGCTGGCAAGGGCGATTCACAACAACTCGCCGCGCCGGGGTAAGCCATTTAGGCCGATAAATTGTGCCGGCCTGACGGAGACTTTGCTGGAGAGCGAGCTATTCGGGCATGTTAAGGGTGCATTTACCGGAGCCGGAAACGACAGAAAAGGCCTCTTCGAGGTCGCCGACAAAGGAACAATGCTGCTGGATGAAATCGGCGATATGCCGCTGAATATGCAGGCCAAGCTGCTGCGCGTTATCGAGGACGGCGTGGTCATACCGGTTGGCTCGAATAAGCCAACGATGGTGGATGTCCGCATCATCAGCGCAACAAATCACGATTTGACCAGGCTCATAGAACAGAAGCAATTCAGGCAGGATTTGTACTTCAGAATCAAAGGCGTTAGTATCACTGTGCCCGCCCTGCATGACAGAGCGGAAGATATACCCTGGCTTGTGGAGTATTTTCTAAAAGAAGCCGCTGCAGAAATAGGCTCAAAAGTTACGGGTATCACAGACGCGGCTATGTCGGTTCTTACCAGCTACGATTGGCCGGGCAACATCCGCCAGCTCAAGAACTCTATCAGGACCATGGTGGTGATGTGTGACAGGGACAAGCTCGATGTGGGCGATATTCCCCCTGAAATACACCAGGTCCGGCAATTAGCTGCCGGCAGGACACCAACCAGCAGTTTAGCAGGCGTGTCCCTGAACGATCTGGAGAAACAGGCTATAGTAGATACCTTAGCCGGGACGCAGGGCAACCGTGAAAAAGCCGCAAAAATCCTCGGCATCGGCGAAAGAACCCTCTACCGAAAAATCAAGGAATACAATCTGTAAGCCACAGAGGGCGCAGAGAATTCAATACTATTTAACCACGGATTACGCGGATTTTTAGAGTTGGCGAGAATTGCGGGTTTGGGTGCCTCGCCAGCACGCTTTTGGCTTAGGTGCATTGGTCGCAACTTAGGGCGAGAGAGCTGCCGTTGAATCAATTGGTTTAGCCGCGGATTTACACTGATTTCGATTAGTGTGAATTAAATCTTGCAGTTTTTGACCAAAAGTGTATAATTTCAAACCAGCTAACATCGGGGGCTGACAACAAGGGCGGCGAGTTAACTGATTATTGGTATTCCGCCGAAGGCGAGAGATTAACACCCTGATGGTGGTTTTGTAAAAGAAAGCATTTACCTTTATTGTACATTTTTTGGAGACCGCAGAAATGCACAGAAACTTAAGAAAGCTTTTGGAGATCGCTGAGGGTGTTTCTGAATTCATTATTGCTGTAAATGTTGACATAAGGGGCTTTTCAGAATTCAGTCGGCAGGTTGAGTCACCTGATGCTGCAATGTATGTTAAGCGAGTATATATAAGACTTGTTGATGATTATTTAACAGGTGCATCTTTTTTTAAGCCTATGGGTGACGGTTTGCTTCTGACATTTCCGTATAACGAAAATAATTTAAAGGAGGTCGTGATAAGTACTATTAATAAGTCTTGGAAAGTAATAAACAATTTTGGAAAAATATGTGAAAAGGACCCGATGATCAATTTCCAGGTTCCGCAACATGTCGGCATTGGAATAGCAAGAGGAACAGCTTGTCGTATTGTCGCAGGCAAAAAAATATTGGATTATTCAGGTCACGTTTTGAATTTAGCATCCCGCTTGATGGACATAGCACGACCAAGCGGAATCGTATTCTCAGATTCATTTGGTGCAGATTTATTAGATGCCACTGAGATCGGTAAATTTGCAAAAGGAAACGTGTACCTCAAAGGAATCGCTGAGGATAAGCCAATACCCATTTACTATAGCAAAGGAATTACCAAAATTTCGGCGATGCACAAGGCGCCTTTAAATAAGATTGCCTGGAAAACAATCAAAGTGGAGAAAAAACTTTCCGAGTTTTCAAAGCTCGGCACTATGTATTATTCTCTCTCAGAAAGACCGACTGACCCCGACGAAATTCTTGTGGACGTCAATTATCCACGTTTAAGCAAGGGAAGGAGAGTGCCAGGTGTGTCTGCCGTATTTAATCCTGAATTTAAGTACGAAACAAAAGGGGGTGAGCATAATGTTGCTTTAAGCATGGAGGGCATTGCAAACCAAGCAAAAAAGGATGGTGTAAAAGACGCATGGAAAATACATATGATCATTAAATATCCTGTTCGAGCAAAATGACCCCTAACAACGAAACAACTCAACTTCGGCGGGAAAAGCTAATTTCCCCTCAAAATCAGTTGACTGTGGGTTTACAAACGTCAATTTTTTACTTTCTTATTTTCTTGAAAGTTCTTACCGGGATAACTTATGACAAAAAACAGTTTATACTGCGATGACAATTTAGAAGTATTCGCTACTATGCAAGCCGAAAGCATCGACCTTATCTATATTGACCCGCCTTTCAAGAGCGACCAAGACTACAACGTGCTTTTTGCTGAACTGGAGCGGTGAGGTCAGGGGGTGGCAAAAACACGTGGGCGGGCCAAAAAAGGTGCATTTTTGGGCCGTTTTTTTTGTTGACTTTTGTTTGGAAATATGTTAAAATTCCCGTATGTTTGCCGCTAAGTAAACATAAACCGCCAGTAGGCGGAGATAAATAGACATTTCAGATTGCATGTCTTTAAGTGGCTAAGCCACACGGTCTTTAGGGCCAGCAGGCCCAGATTCGTGAAGAAAGGCAATTCACAAACAGAAGACAGAAAACAGAAGACAGAAGGCAGAGAACAAAGGACGGAGGACAGAAGACAGTAGGCAGAGGACAGAAAAGAGAATTTTGAGAAAAAGGGAGATTTGGGCTTTTTGGGCAAAAGAAGGCCAATTCTTACAGGCTTTTATGCAAAACAAAGCCAATTTGCGAAAACATCAAATTAACATAAACATATTTAGCACAAAGGATTATGAGGAGATTGCCCATTTGGAGACTCCGGGAAAACAAACCCAATCAAAGCCAATTTCAAAGGCAAAAAATGCTGTGGCAAAGATAGAACCCGCGCAGTCTGTGTTATACGCTCTTCTATTGACCGGCTACTCCCCTTTATGCTATCATTCTTGTCAGAAGAAATTGTCAACAGTTGGAAAGCCGCGTAATGAGGCATAATGAATACCGTACCGGGAGGCTGAACGATTATGAGTATTGTTAAGGAAGAAGCTAAGAAGCTCATTGATAAGCTGCCAGAGCAAGCGACCTGGGACGACATTATGTACGAATTTTACGTCAAAAAAAAGTTGGCCATTGCTTTGAAAGCCGCGCAAGAAGGAAACGTTGTTTCCCACAAACAAGTCAAGAAAAGGCTTCTTTCAAAATGAAGATCGAATGGACTCGGCCAGCCCTGCTGGATTTAGAAAGCATCCGGGATTATATCCGCAGAGACTCAGAATCTTACGCAACTCGATTCATCGAAAAAATTATTGAAGCAGTGGAAAGCATCAAGAAGTTTCCTAAGATTGGAAGGGCTGTCCCGGAAGCTGAAGAGGAAAGTATTCGGGAGGTTTTATTGCACAATTACCGGATTATCTATCGTGTAGAAAGTGACCGCATTTTAGTCCTTACGATTATACATGGTGCCCGCGATTTAAGTCAGAGGAGAACCAAGCCGTGGGATGTTGTCTAATCACCGCAATTGTGAGATGGCCTTCTCGGTGAACTTGATGATCTCATTCATCATCAGGACAGATTCGTATGGATACCGGCCAACCGCAGTTTCAGCCGAAAGCATAACGAAATCGGTGCCATCTATAATGGCATTGGCCACGTCCGCCACTTCGGCTCGTGTCGGCCTGGCGTGCTCGGTCATGCTTTCCAGCATCTGCGTGGCGGTGATTACGAACTTCCTCGCGCCATTGCATTTCTTGATTATCTGCTTCTGGACGATGGGTACCTCATAAACAGGAATGGAAATACCCATGTCACCACGCGCAATCATGATTCCGTCGGCTGCATCAATTATTGTGTCTATGTTGTGGATCGCTTGCCTGGTTTCTATTTTTGCCACTACCCGGCAGGTAGGCAACCTCGGCTTTATCAAGTCCATCGCGCCAAATACGTCATTCTCGTCCCGCACGAACGAAAGAGCGATATAATCGACTTTGTGGGCTACGCCAAACTCTATGTCTTCTTGGTCCTTTCCTGTTATCTGTCCAAAAGGTGGCAGGGCGTCAGGGACATTTATGCCTTTTCGCTCTTTAAGGATCCCGCCCTCCAAAACCTGAGTCTTTATTCTATTGGCTGATGTATGCACGGCTCGCAGGGCGAGATTACCGTCATCGATGTAGATTACCTGTCCCGGCTTTATCCAATCCAAGCTGCCACTATAATCCAGAGGTATCGTCTTAGGGCCTCGGGCCTCAGGCTCATTGGTGAGCCATACCACCATACGTTTCTTCAAAGTTCTGGTTTTATCGCTTTTGAATCGTCCTACTCTGATTCGGAAACCCTCCAAGTCCTGCATGATTCGAACACGCCGCCGATACTTCTGATTTACCTTTCGAATAAGCTCTATCCGCTCAAGGTGCTGTTTCGGGGTGCCGTGCGAGAAATTCAGTCTGACCACATCCAGGCCGGCTGTCACCATCTTCCGCAAGACCGTATAATCACTGCTGGCAGGTCCTAACGTGGCGATGATCTTTGTTCTGGGCATTTTATCCAGATTCCTCTGATGTAAGCAGCAGAGTCGGTTTTTCTCTCTGCAGCCATTCCGGCAATCGCTCGCGTGACACTTTCTTCCACAAACCTCTTTTCAAGCTTCGCGCGCCTGCCTGCAACTGCTGATACTTGTTGTAGAAACTATGATCGAATCGCAAATCTGCATAGGCATAACCTTCAGATAACAGAACCTCATTCAAAAAGCTGCCCTCAGGCAGTTGAACGTAAGCCAACAGTCTGCCATATTTGTCTCTGGTGTGATTTGCCTCATCCAGGTATACGACAACTTCTTTGCCAAGCCCCGAATTCTCTGTGAACTCGGCAGCTTCCGGGCCGAAATACATTACGCCGAATTCTTCGCTCTTTGTTTCCGGCGTGTCGACGCCCCACAGCCTTATCCTTGTGTGCTCATCCTGGCCATCAGGAATGCCTACGTCAATAGTGTCGCCATCTACAACATTTATGACTTTGAAGGTTTTGGCATGGTACTTTTGAAAATCGTGCGCTCTTATTTGCCTATCGGATCTGGGCCGACGTTGCCGGTAGTAGCTGACCGAGCTGTGGTCAAGCGCAATAAAAACGACCGCCGCCAACAGGCCCAAAACCATCATGCTGTTGCGGCGGCATCTACTCATCGCATAGGCGCTATTATGTCCGGCAGCCAATGAGGCTCTACCCCCACAAGAGCGGTAGGGTGGGGCTTGCCCCACCACTTCCTTGGCGGTGGGCTAAAGCCCACCCTACTCTGTTTTTTCCCGCTGTTCGGCAGGCTTGTCTAATTCAAAAGCAAGACAAACAGCCTCAAGAGCTTTTTCAGCTTCGTCCTTGTTCACGGCACAACTGATACGAATTTCGCTGGTGGTAATTGAATCGATGTTGACCTGGGCCTTAGCCAGTGCGCCGAACATTTTTTCTGCCACGCCATAGTGGCTCCGCATGCCTACGCCGATCACAGAGACCTCAGCGATGTCATCGCGAATGAACACTCTCTCACAACCAAGCTCGTCTTTGATTTCATCGACAGCCTTTTTGGCAACAGGCAAATCCGGGATGCCAATCAGAAACGCCAGATTTGCCTTTTCGGGACTAATTCCTGTCTGAATAATATCATTGACCACTACCTTTGCCCCTGCCAGACGGGCGAAAAGTTTTGCCGCGTTGCCCGGAACGTTATTGATGCCCACCAGGCCTATCTTGGCCATATCTTTCTGTAGAGTTGCTCCTGAAACCACTACGCCTTCCATTTGAGGCACCTCATGAGTAATTATTGTCCCTTCTGTTTCGTTCATACTGTTTCTAACGTGGATTTTGACATCGTATTTCTTGCCGAACTGGACCGCTCGTGGATGCATAACTCCTGCCCCGAAGCTGGCCATTTCCAGCATCTCATCGTAACTAATCAGGTTCATTTTTACGGCATTTTTGAATATTCGCGGGTCGGTGGTGTAGACTCCATCCACATCGGTGTAGATTTCGCATTCCTGGGCTCCCAAGGCTACTGCCAGCGCTACTGCCGTTGTGTCCGAACCACCTCGACCAAGCGTGGTGATGTTGCCAAGCTCATCCACGCCCTGAAAGCCTGCGACAATAACGATCTTGCCCTGGTCCAACTGGTTGTGGATCCGCTCGGCGTCGATGCTTTTTATCCGTGCCTTGGTGTAAATGCTATCGGTGAGCAATCGAATCTGCCCGCCAGTAAAGCTGATAGCATCGTATCCCATTGCATCCAGTACCATAGCAAACAGCGAGACCGTCTGTTGCTCGCCGGTACTGAGAAGTTGGTCCATCTCGCGCGTCGGCGGATTGGGATTAAGCTCCAAGGCGTCGGCGACAAGCTCGTCTGTCTGATGACCGCGTGCCGAAGCTACCACCACAACCTGATAGCCGCTCTTAACCGTCCTGATTACCCGCTCGGCGGCTCTGCGAATCTTTGTCGCGTCAGCAACCGAAGTACCGCCGAATTTTTGCACAAGTATTGCCATCGTTTATCCACCAAAATTTGACCTTCCTGTATCAATAGAATAAATTCGGCCTCAAGCGCAAATTTCTTTAGGTTTTTAGGAAATACTCCATCAATTCAAAGCCATTGTCTATCCGAAATCCTGACCTGGCGGCGTTCGCTTCACTAAAAGGCAGACTCACAACGCGACTGATATTGTGGCCAGCCATAGCAAATGGAACCGGCTCAGGCGAGTGAGAGCCATTTCGCACCGGCGTTGGATGGTCGGGCATCAGCAGTATTCGCCAGTTTTGGTGATTCTTAAGCGCTTCGAGGACCGGCCCAACAATGTGTTTGTCAATCTGCTCGATGGCCTTCTTCTTCATTTCCGCGTTGCCGCTATGAGAGGCCTCATCAGGTGCTTCTATATGGATAAAAACAAGGTCGTATTGCTCCAGCGCCTTTATCGCCGCAGAGGCCTTGCCTCGGTAGTTCGTATCGACAAACCCGGTGGCACCGGGCACCTCTATCAGGTCAAAGCCGACAAGTTTTGCCAGCCCTCTTACAAGGTCAACAGCGGTGATAGCCGCGCCGCGGATTCCAAAGCGCTTCTGGAAGCTCTCCAGCCAGGCGGTTTTACCCTGTCCCCATAGCCAGATGGAGCTAACCTGATTTTCGCCAAGGTCCTTTCTGACTTTATTGATGTCGTGGTCCGTAAAAAGCTGCTGCGAACGAGCCATAAGGTTGATCAGCACGTCGGCGCCTTTGCCGCGGGGCAATATCTTTTCGATTGGCGTGCCTATCGAATCGTGCGGCGGATAAGTTCGGACATCGAAATCAAGCCCTTTGAAAACGACCAGATGCCTGTAACTTATGCCCGTATAAAATCGCACCTGTTTATTGCCGAGGTGCTCTTCCAACTGCTTGATCAATGTTGCCGCCTCTTCGTTGGAAATATGCCCGGCGCTATGGTCGGCCATTTTGCCGTCGGCAATCGTAACCAGATTGCAGCGAAAGACCCAATCGCTCGGCGTCAATTTGATGTTCCGTGCCACCGCCTCGATTGGTGCGCGTCCGGTGTAATACTGCGATGGGTCGTAGCCCAGCAGGCTCATCTGGGCCACGTCGCTGCCGGCCTCCATATTCGCAGGGATCGTCCGAACAAGACCACACCTGCCACATTCACTGATCTGGTCCATGTTCGGCGTCTGGGCCGCTTCAAGAACGGTCTTATTGCCGAATTGCTCCAGCGGCTCATCCGCTGCCCCATCCGGTACTATTATGGCGTATTTAGTCATATACTGCTGGTTTTGCCGTTGAGCTTCAACTTTCCTTGTCTTCCGGAATGTCTACTATTCTTATGCAGACAGGCTTGCCGCTGAGAACATCGAGCTTCTCCAGCTCGCGCAAGGCGGCGTTGATATTTCTCTGCCGAGTTGGATGTGTCGTGATCACCACCGGCACAGTATTGTCAGGCCCTGTGCCCTCGTGCTGCAGCGCCCCTCTTATACTTATCTGGTTCTCGCCCAGTGCTTTTCCGTAGCGAGCGACGACCCCCGGCTCGTCCTTGGCCATTACCTTGATGTAATATCTGCAAATCGTGTCGTCAATCGGCTCTATTGGTGGTTCGACTTCCTGCCTGGGTTTCAGATGCAGGTGCCTGAAAGTAGTGCCGGAGTTGCCCAGAGCAACATCGATAATATCCGCCACAACCGCACTTGCGGTGGGCATCATTCCTGCGCCGCGCCCATAGAACATCACCTGGCCGACCGCGCTGCCAAAAAGGCTAATAGCATTAAACGGGCCTTCCACGCGAGCCAGAGCGATATCCTTGGCAATAAAAGAAGGATGCACTCGAAGCGATATTCTGCCTCGTTCATTTTTTTGCGCTATCGCCAGCAGTTTCAGGCAGTAACCCATCTCGCCGCCGTAGCGAATATCATCTTTTGAGATTCCCGCGATACCCTCAACATAGATATCTGCCAGCGTGATTTCGTATCCGAAGGCGATAGAAGCAAGAATGGCCAGCTTGTGGGCACTATCTTCGCCGCTGATATCCAGCGTTGGGTCCGCCTCGGCATAGCCCTTTTTCTGGGCTTGAGCTAAGGCTTCGGCGAAATCCTCATCTCTCAACGTCATATTGGTAAGGATGTAATTGCAGGTGCCGTTGACGATGCCATACATTGCTCTGATATTGTTCGCCAGCAATCCCGTTCGAATAGCTAAGATGATGGGCACACCGCCGACACAGCTTGCTTCAAAGGCTATGCAGCGGTCGTTTTCCCGCGCGACTTTATAAAGCTCACTGCCATGTTCAGCCAGCAATGCCTTATTGGCTGTCACCACGTCCTTACCTGCCCGCAGCATCTTGAGCTGAATTTCTTTTGCCGCTTCGGTGCCGCCAACCAGCTCAACGCCTACCCTAATAGTCCGGTCATTTACAAGTCTGTTTATATCAGCGGTGAGAATCCCATCAGGCAGTTTTACAGGGCGGGGTGACGTTGTATCGATATCGACCACGCACCCAAGCTGGAGGCGCAAGCCGGTTTTGGCGGCAATCGCATCGGCTTCCTCGGCTATCAATTTTGCGACCCCGCAGCCCACAGTGCCGAAGCCCACAATTCCAACTCTCACAATCTGTTCAGACATAGCCAGTAAACTACCAACTGCAAATTCATTAGTCAACAGCCAACTTCCTGGCACGGTAGCTCTCAGCCTCGTTGACGCTGTTGAGAGATTTTACATTCTCTGGGAGACACTGGGTTGACAGTGTCCTTTGGAGCGGCTATCCTATGACAGCGACTGGACAGATATTGTTCTTCGACTCCAACTTATTATTCGGTTCTCTAAAAGTCATGGAGGTATACTATAATGTGCAGGAAATTGTTGATTGCTCTGATGGGCGCTGTGATTTCGTCAGGTTGTATAGGGGAAGAGACAGAAATGGCAAAGAAATCATTTGGCGACGATCTTGCCTTTACCAAAAAGCACACAGACGTCGTGGTTCTATCCGATGCGTCCGGCCAGAGCCAGGTAGCGGTTGCACCAAAATTGCAGGGACGCGTACTGACCAGTACCGCGCAGGGCATGACCGGTCTGAGCTTCGGCTGGATCAATCGCGAGCTGATCGCTTCCGGCAAGACCGTCGAGCACATCAATGTCTACGGCGGCGAAGACCGCTTCTGGATCGGGCCTGAAGGCGGGCAATTCTCCGTGTTTTTCAAACAGGCTGCGCCCTTTGACCTCGAACATTGGTTCACGCCGGCGGCAATTGATACGGAACCATTTGAGCTCGTCTCCAAATCGCAAAATCGTGCAACTCTCAGGAAAGATATGCAATTGGAAAACTACTCCGGCACTATTTTCAAACTTCGCGTAGACCGTGAAATCAGAGTGCTTGACAAGGCTGAAGCGGTTGAAAAACTCGCAGTCACACCGCCCAGCGCAGTCAAAATGGTCGCGTTCGAATCCGTCAACAAGATGACCAATACCGGCCCAGAAGCCTGGGAAAAGGAAGCCGGACTGCTTTCTATCTGGATCCTGGGCATGTTCAATCCGTCACCGGCAACTACCGTCGTGGTTCCATTCAATGCAGGCCCGCAGGACCAACTTGGCCCCATCGTCAACGACGCCTACTTCGGTAAGGTGCCCGCAGACCGGCTGATTATCAAGAAAGGCGTGTTGTTCTTTAGCGGCGATGGGCAATATCGCAGCAAGATTGGACTGTCGTGCCAGCGAGCAAAGCCTGTGCTCGGCAGTTATGACGCCGTCAATAGAGTCTTGACGATTGTCCAGTACAACAAGCCTGATGGCGTCCTCGATTACGTTAACTCGATGTGGCAACTTCAGGACCAGCCGTACAGAGGGGACATGGTAAATTCGTACAACGATGGCCCTGCCCAACCCGGGGCTAAGCCACTGGGCCCGTTCTATGAGCTGGAGACATCGTCGCCGGCTGCAAAGCTCTCGCCTGGCCAGACGCTGCTGCATGTTCACCGAACATATCACCTCCAGGGACCGGAGACCGAACTTAATTCCGTCGCCAAAGCGATGCTTGGAGTGACCATATCGGAAATAAAGTCGGCATTTGCAAAGTGACTCTGCCTCGCCTGAGGCAGCATTCTGTTCGCCTCGCGCGGGCAACCTAACCGCATGCATGCGCTGACGTGACGGCCGTAGATAGGGCAAGCCCTACAGCATATCACGCCGGTAGCTGGGCAAAAGCAGCGCCTTGACCAGATTTCACAGAGATATTGTTGGCAAGATGGTAAGCGGCTGCCGAAGCAGCAATTATGAACGAAGTCCCTCCTTGAGTGCGCGTAAACTCTTTTATGCAGCAGAGTTACGTACGGGCGGACAATTCTGCGCAAAAACTTATGCACCATAGGTCCCGAAAATCCTGCAAAATTTTTCTTGAAGTAAAGGTAGCAAATTTGGTATAAATAGGGTTGCTCGGGTCTGCGATTTCATAATTTTTGATTTGCGGAATTGTTAGGGTTCTCAGTAAGAGTGACGTATTATGTAAGGTGCAGAGGTCTGAGGTGAGCCTTGTGCCTCCCAGTCAGTGTTCGTACATTTCACGCAACCGCTCATATTGGAGGTTACGAAGGAAGGAGGTAGCAAGAATTCAGAATTTTGAATTTAGAATGAAGAATTCTTAATTCTCAACTCTTCATTCTCAATTTCGCTTTGGTGTGTGGCCAAGGCACAGGCATTTTTACTTTTTCTGAGGGAGAAAGCCTATGTGTAAAAAACTGGTTTATGTAATTCCTTTTGTTTTCGTGTTGAGCCTGATTCAAACAAGTTTAGGTCAACCTGTAGACCCCAGTCTTATTGGCTGGTGGAAGTTTGACGAGGGCTCCGGCACAACTGCTGCGGACTCGTCCGGCAAGGGCAACAACGGAACTATCAACGGCGGGGCGGCATGGGTACCGGGCCTTTTTGGCACCGCGCTGGATTTCGATGGTGGAGATGACTACGTCGGTACCGGCAAAAGCCTGCTCAACAATGTGGCCGATTTCACGATGACCGGCTGGGTCAAGTCGCGCAATTCGACCGCCAGCCGGATCGGCCTGTTTGGCCAGAACGACCTTGTCGAAATGGGGTTCATGAGTGGCAATGCCGAGGTCTGGACGGCGGCATCGGGTACAACCAACACGGCGTGGCCATACAACAACGCGGACGAATGGCATCACCTCGCCGTGGTTGACCAGGGGTCGACGATGACGATCTACATCGACGGTGAGGCAAAAAACACCGGGTCCGGCGGCACGCACGCCACCTCTACCTACTTCTTCAGTATTGGCGGTGGCGGCATCTGGGACGACAGCGGCAACTGGTTTGATGGACAGATTGACGATGTCCGGCTCTATAACCGTGCCCTCACGGCCGCCGAGATAAAAAAGCTTCTTCCACCGAAGTTAAAGGCCTATAAGCCGATCCCGGATGATGGATTGCAAGGCGTAACTGCGCCGCTGCTTCAGTGGACGGCAGGAGACACTGCGGCCTTTCATGATGTATACTTCGGCACCAATCCGACCCCAGGCCCGGCCGAGTTCAAGATCCGACAGACGTGGGCCGTCTATTGGGGTGGCAGCCTTACGCCGGGAACGACTTACTACTGGCGGATCGATGAGGTCGAGGCCGACGGCGTTACTATACACACAGGCGATGTCTGGAGCTTTACCGCTGCGCCTTTAACTGCCTTCAATCCTAATCCGGCAGATGGCGCCAAATGGGTGGCTACCGATGCGGACCTTAGCTGGTCTGCAGGCGCCACCGGCGTTAAGCACGACGTTTACTTTGGCACCGACCAGGCTGCTGTCGCTAATGGTACGGGCGGCACATTGAAAAGCAGCCAGCAGGCAACGAAAACCTATGACCCCGGAGCGATGGCACTGGATACGACTTACTACTGGCGGATCGATGAGTACGATTCCGGCGGCACTAAGTATACCGGCCAGGTCTGGAGCTTCAAGACCAGACCCAAAATTACCCCGCCCGACCCGGATATGGAAGGCTGGTGGAAGCTCGACAACGAAGGTACTGGCACTGCTATCGACTACTCCGGCAATGACCGTGACGGGACGCTTATGGGTGACCCGGAATGGGTGGCTGGATACGACGGTGGTGCGCTCTACTTTGACGGCGATGACTATGTGGACACCGGTTACACCGAGAACCTGGCGAAGTGGACCATAACTGCCTGGGTGATCAGCCCTGCTGCACCCGCTAACGCATCCCCAAGTGGGCCGGTTCATCGCGAGCAGAACTATCAGTTTAACTGGAACCACACGGACGCGACTTTCCGTGGAGCAGCGGCAATGAGTGTTGGAGGGACATGGTATGCTGCCAGTTACTCGCCGTTAGAGGCCAATACCTGGTATCACCTTGCTGCAACCTTTGACGGAACTGCACTGCGGGCGTACAGAAACGGCGTATTGATTACAACTAATACTTCCGCCGCTGGAACACCATCCGCCGAAGGAAACTCGCTCAAGATTGCAAGGCATGCATCTGCATCCCCGGCCCAGTTTTTCACCGGCACCGTTGATGATGTGCGCGTCTACAGCAGGGCATTGACGGCGGAAGAGATTAAGCAGACTATGAGAGGCGACCCAACGCTTGCCTGGAACCCAAAGCCTGCTGACAAGGCGATAACAGACATCGACAGGGCGACGCCGCTTACCTGGTCGTCTGGCGAAAAGGCGGCTCAGCATGATGTGTACTTTGGCACCAACCAGACCGCGGTGGACAATGCTACTACCGCTTCAACAGGCATATATCGAGGCAGGCAGGCCGCCGCTAACTATACTCCGGCGGAAGGTCTGCAGTGGGGCGGTGGGCCTTACTACTGGCGCATCGATGAGTATAATACCGACGGGACTGTCAGCACCGGCAGACTCTGGAGCTTTAGCGTGGCCGATTATCTCATCGTGGACGATTTTGAGGACTACACAGACGATGTTGGCAGCAGGATCTTCCAGACCTGGAAGGACGGATGGGGATACTCTGAACCGGCGCCAGGTTATCCTGGCAACGGCACCGGCTCGGCTGTAGGCTACAGTCAGGCTCCATTTGCTGAGCAGACTACCATTCATGGTGGCAGCCAGTCGATGCCGTTAGGTTACGACAACAGCGGAACTGGCGGCAAAGCCCGTTACTCAGAGACCTTCCGAGAGTGGGCCTCGCCACAGGATTGGACCAGATACGACATTAAGGCATTGACGCTGTACTTCTATGGTGCTCTCGCCAACGCTGCTGAACAACTGTATGTGGCGGTGGAAGATAATGCCGCCCACGTTAAGGTCGTGAACCATCCTGATCCGGAGGCAATCGAGAAAGCCGGCTGGCAGGAATGGAACATTGAGCTAACACAATTCAGCGCTGCAGGGGTGAACCTGAAGGCTATCAAGAAGATGTATATTGGCTTAGGCAACCGAACCAGCCCGAAGGCTGGCGGCACGGGCACAATATTCATCGATGATATGCGACTGTATCCGAGCAGATGTATTCCTTCGTTTGCCAAGCCCGCTGCTGACCTGAGCGGCAACTGTGTTGTTGACGCGGCTGATGTGGATATTCTGGCTAATCTGTGGCTGGATACTGGTTTCCAGGTTACGCCGGTCGATCCCGGCACTACCGGTCTGATAGCGCACTATCCGTTCGAAGGCAACGCCAACGATGTTGTTGGCGGCCATAATGGCACTACCGTTGGTTTGCCGACCTATACGACAGGTAAGATAGGCCAGGCGATTCAACTGAATGGTGTTGACCAGATGGTGGATGTTGGCGCTGTCGGCGTCAGTGGAGCAGCCCCGAGGACAGTCTCCGGCTGGGCGAAGGCCAATGCCACAGTCGGGGCGTTGCCCGACTGGATCAACCTCTTTGGCTTCGTTGGCCCCCAAGTTGACCCTCGGACCAGTATGAGCTTCGATATCGAGCTTGTCAATGTGGGCGGCAGTCGCGGCTATGGTATTCACGTCTACGGCTGGGAACAGGTTATCATGCCGATAGATTTTGAGTGGCACCACTTAGCTGCCTCATATGACGGCACGACGATAAAGTGGTACGGAGACGGTAGCCTTATCGGCAGCGATAGCACCAGAGTTCTGACCACGACTGACAATATCCATATCGGCAAGCGTGACGATAATGAGAATTACTGGCCTGGTCGCGTTGATGAGGTTCGCATCTACAGCCGTGTTTTGTCTGACGCTCAGATTGCATGGCTTGCCGGCTATACTTCGGTGTTGTCGATACCGGCTGATTTGCGTCAGGACAACGTGATTAACTTCAAGGATTTTGCCGTATTGGCCGATTCTTGGCTTGAGGAGCTCTTGTGGCCGTAATCGCGGTGTGCTTTTAATGTTTAGCCGACGCCAGCACGGCGTCGGACCCCCGCGTCTTCTTGTCGAAGACAAGAGCGGGGGCTAAATAATACGACCATCTTGGGGCCTATTCGCCAGAGGTGAATAGGCCCCGATTATTTTCTGATAGGGGGCAATTACTTCACGTATAAGGCATTGACCTTCAGGCTTTATTATTAAATAATGAGCCGCTATATGAGGTCTGGATTAAAGAAATTGTTGATCGCGGCTGCGTTTGGTATTTGCCTTGTCAGTTCTGCAAGGGCGGATTTGGCAGGGCAGATCGATGCCATCGTTAGCTTGCAGAAAAACGTTGAGTTCTCCATTCAAATCATAGAAGCCAGTTCTGGCAAAACGCTGTACGAGCGCAACGCAAAAAAGGCGTTGGTGCCGGCTTCAAATATGAAGATAGTTGTCAGCGCGGCAGCACTGAAATATCTGGGCGCTGACTATGAGTACAAAACGAAGGTCGGACTTCGTGGCGATACACTAATTGTGGTAGGGAGCGGCGACCCGTTATTGGGTGACAAAGCTAACGATGCCCGGTACCGACGAGACATAGGCTGGATATTTGAGGATATCGCGGCAGCATTAAAACGTAATCGCATAGCGGCCATCAGCGATATTGTCATCGACAGCGGCGTATTCGATGACCAGCGCGTCCACCCGAATTGGCCCGAGAAAGACCTGAACCGCTGGTACGCCTGTGAGGTGAGCGGGCTGAATTTCAATGACAATTGCATAGAAGTAAGCGCTGAGAATAGCAATGGGCAGGTCACTGTCTTGATCGAGCCCCAAACCAGATATGTGCAGGTCACCAATGAGACCACAGCAATATCGGCAGGCCCCCAAGCAGTTGGCTCTTATCGGACAGCGGAGGCTAATCGAATTGCCGTCTTCGGCAAATGCAAAGACAAGGTAGGCCCGTTCTTCGTGGCCATTGAGCGACCGGCAGCGTTCTTCGGATTTTTATTAGCTGAAAGTCTGGCAAGAGCAGGAGTAAGCAGCAGCGGTCAAATCATAGAAAAGGCAGCAGCCGACGGACGAGATGTCACACCACTGGCAGAATATCGAACGCCCATAATCGACTGTTTGAGCCGATGTAATAAGGACAGCCTGGGGCTGGCGGCTGAATCTTTGCTGAAAACTATCGCGGCCAACAGTAACCCTGATAAAAGAGCGGGCAGTTGGAACAAGGGCCGCGACGTGATCTCACAGCACCTGGCGGCCTTGGGTGTCGGCAGCGAAGAGTTCTTTATCGACGACGGCAGCGGACTGAGCGAGCAAAATAGGCTAAGCGCAAATGCCATAGCAACGGTGCTATCCGATGTCTACAAAAGTGAGAATTGGCAGCTTTATAAACGTTCGCTGGCAGTAGGGGGGGTGGACGGGACAATCGCCAGATATTTCGTAGAACAAAAGTACAAAGGTAGAATAATTGGCAAGACCGGATATATCAGCGGCGTCAAGTCATTTTCCGGCCTATGCAGCACCGACCGGGGCGATTACATATTCTCGATCCTCGCCAACAACGCCGACAGCCTCGGTCGCGACGTTATCAACGACATTGCCAAAGCAATTATCGACAGCCTGTGAACCCCGCAATAAACTTGTCCCTTCGGCGCACTCAGGGCAAGCTCTGAGCGAGGCCGATGGATTGCGGGGCTAAATATGTTATACCCTATCCCGTACACTGGCAACGATCCGCACCTCAAAAGCAGGCTTTAGCAAGTAAGCCAGTCCCCGTATGAATCTATAACCGAGTTCTCCCAGACAAAGCCTGGCCGACCAAACCGCTGCAAACCTATCGTAGCCAAACCTTCCCACGTTTGCTTCTATGACCTTGAATCCCATATCCTCAACGAGGTTGCCGAGCGTTTGCACATTCCATGAATAAAGGTGGTGGTTAGGCTCTGCTGGATTGTAGCAGCGATATCGCCTTTCCTTTTCGTAAGGAACAAACAACAACAACTTGCCATCGCGGCAGAGTATACGCTTTATTTCTTCCAGGACTTCGGGCGGATTACTTGCATGTTCGAGCACATGGTGGCAAATCACTACGTCTATTGATCCATCAGCTACCGCAGTAATATCCTTGAGAAACTCTATGCCGTGACTGGCAAGCACAGGCTCTAAGTGCTCTGATAAATCGTAGCCGAGCCGCCTTTTACATTTGAGTTCGGCAACATTCCATCCCGTTCCCACTCCATATTCCAATACGGCGTCATTCTCGCTTACATAGGGGGCGATTTTCTCTGCGCGAAGCCTGGCAACCCAGGGATAAGCGCGATCGGGAATGAAACGCTTGGTGTCGTGGTACGCTTTTCCCATATCTGCGCTGTACCGCTGCTTTATTCTATCTTGAAAAACTCTGTCAGGGCGATTCACCATCTACCTTACTGTGGTCTGGGCAGCGTTATCCTGAATGTGCTTCCCTGGTTAGGTTGGGATTCGACTGAAATGCAGCCGTGATGGGCATCGACTATTTTCTTACAGAAAGCAAGGCCGATCCCGCAGCCTGAATACCCAGACGACGAGGCTTTTTCTCTTTTGGTCGTGAAAAAGGACTCAAAGATATGTGGCAGGTCAGCCGGTTCAATGCCGCTGCCGGTGTCAGCGACTTCTATGTGAGTGACGTCGGCCGCCTCTGAAGCCCTTATGGTCAGAACCCCACCGCGTGGCAGCATGGCGTGGCGGGCGTTTAGAATCAGATTCATAATAACGTGCTGAATTTGGATAGGTACCGCCCAGACCGTCAAATTCTCAGAAATCTTGATTTCTACGGTTATGCCATCCTTGGTAAAATCTCTGCCCAGAGCTGCAAAAACCTCCTCTACCAAGGCGGCCAGCGGGACATTTTCCTTTTCTTGTCTGCGGCCATCCACCATCCTCAGCATACTTTCCATCATCTTGGCAGCACGCTGACAATTCTGGACCGTTTTGCGCAGGGCTTTATCCGTCAGAGACTTATCACCTGGGTTTTCCAGCGCCAGAGCCGCATAATCAGCCAATGGCGTCAGCAGATTGTTAATCTCGTGGGCTATCATATAGCTGGCTGTGCCAATGTTGGCAAGGCTCTCCAACTGAGAAATCTGAGCCTGCAAAGCGTTATTCTGCCGCTGCTGATTTACCAGGTCCCGGTGTAAAGAAACACGTTTTTCTATAATGCTTGTCAACTGTGTGCTCCCGATATAGAATTCAAGTCAGACTTTCATTATGTGGCTATTATCTCCTGAAAGCCTTTGCATATAAGTATTTTATCGACCTTTGGCAGGCTTTTTCTTGAACGGTATATATGTCTGATGCGGCGGATAAGAGATGACTGAGCAAAGAATCTTAGAAGAGCTGCTGCATTTATTGGAAGGAAATGGCGTCTCAGTCCGAAACGAGCCCCTGGGGGGCAGCGGTGGGGGGCTGTGCACAGTGAAAGGCCAGACGCTCTTCTTTGTGGATACGCAAGCTCCATCTGCCGAGGTGGCTGCACTTTGCGCCGAAGCGGTAGCTAAGCTGCTGGACCTCGAAACGGTCTACATTAGGCCGGAAGTCCGTCAGTATATCGAGAATCACAGCAACCAAATTCACTAATAGGGCGATTCTGAAATGAGAACTAAATGGCTGACAATATTAATAATCTGCCTGGGCACACCGATAGGTTGCCTGCGGGTCGCGGCAAATCGGCCTTCTTCGCCGGCGCCGCAAAAGTTTGTTAACTCCATCGGCATAGAATTTGTCTGCATTCAGCCAGGCTCTTTTCTGTTGGGGCAAGAGCAGAGCGGTGATTGGGACGAGCAGCCGGTGCACAAGGTTGCTATCAGCAGGCCTTTCTACATGGCCGTAACCGAGGTAACCAACGCTCAGTACGAGCAATTTGATCCAAAGCACCGCGACCTCCGCGGCAAGCTGGGCTTCTCCAAAGACAACGATGAAGCAGTCGTTTTTGTGAGTTGGCACGATGCGGTAAGGTTCTGCGAATGGCTCTCGAAAAGGGAGGGTAAACCCTACCGGCTGCCGACCGAAGCCGAGTGGGAATATACCTGCCGAGCGGGCACTACAGATAACTACCATACCGGCGATAAATTGCCGGACGTTTTTAATAAGAACCAGAAGCAGACGTGGAATCCTGAGCCGGTGTTGCTTAAAGTAGCCGCCACGCCTGCCAACGCCTGGGGCCTGCACGATATGCACGGCAACGTCGAGGAGTGGTGCTATGACTGGTACGGCCCATACGAACAGTCGGACCAGATAGACCCGGTAGGGCGGCTTGATGGGGATTTCAAAGTCACTCGTGGCGGCAGTCACAGCACCGACATATCGTACCTGTGCTCGGCAAACCGGCTGGGCACACTGCCGGATGATAGGAGCTGGCTGATAGGCTTCCGTGTCGTTCTGGGCGAGCTGCCCAAAACCAAGCCGCTGCCCGTGCCTGCACCGCCATTGAACCAGCGAGACGTCAGGCAGGATATTCCTGCTGACCTGGGCAAAGGCCCGGACCCGCAACAGCCTTATTTCAAAGGCCCAATTGAGTACGTTAAGATTCCGCCCGGCTCTGAAGGCCCGATGTACAGCAAGCACAATCATGACCCAGCACTGGCTGACTGCCCGAACGGCGACATTTTGGCCATCTGGTATTCCTGCCGCACAGAGGCCGGACGGGAGCTGGCCATCTTGGCCAGCCGCCTGCGATATGGCAGCGACCAGTGGGAGCCTGCCTCGCTATTCTGGGACGCCCCTGATCGTAACGACCACGCTCCAGCTCTATTTTTCGATGGGCGAAAGACGCTCTATCACTTCAACGGCCTCTCGGCTGCGGCCACGTGGGGAAATCTCGCACTGGCGATGCGCATCTCGACTGATAGCGGCGCTACCTGGTCGAAGGCCCGGCTGATTGACCCTGAGCACGGGCTGCGCCACCAGCCCATCGCCTCGGTTTTTCAAACACGCGAAGGGTTCATCATACTGCCCTGTGACGCTGGCACGGGCGGTAGCGGCGGCACCGCCATCCATATAAGTCAGGACGCCGGCAAGACATGGATTGACCCAGGTGCCGGTCGGTCCGCACCGAAATTCGCCCAAGGCGCAAGCGGCGCCTGGATCGCCGGAATCCACGCCGGCATCGTTCAGTTGAAAGATGGAAGCCTTATGGTCCTGGGACGCGGCAACAACATCGATGGCCGGATGCCGATGAGTATCTCGAAAGACATGGGCGAAAACTGGACTTATCACGCCAGCGAATTTCCGCCTATCGGCGGAGGACAACGCCTGGTGCTGCGCCGGCTGCGGGAAGGCCCGATCCTATTAGTGAGCTTTGCCGATGGCAAAAATGGCTTGGTTATCCGCGATGCGGCCGGCAAAGACCGCCGGGTGCACGGCATGTTCGCGGCGCTATCCTTTGACGAGGGTAAGACCTGGCCGGTCAAGCAACTGATTACTGCTGGAGGTCCAGCCAGCCAAATCGACGGCGGCGGCAATACCGGACGATTTATTATGGATGACAGCCACGCCGAACCAAGGGGCTACCTGGCGGCCACCCAGACGCCCAACGGCCTTATCCACCTTATTAGCAGTAAACAACACTATGTGTTTAATCTGGCCTGGCTGAAACAACCAATGCCGGCAGAAAGCGAATAGAGACGATTGTCCCAGGAGCTATGTCCTATGAATCAACAAAAGGTGAAAAAAGGTCAGAGCAGAGTGCCGGTGGTTCTGGTGGTTGATGACGACCAGCAAAATCTTGAACTTTTGCAGGCATATCTGGAGGACATAGACTGCGAGACGGTGCCGGCACTCGATGGGGCCGGAGCTTTAGAGGCTGTCAAGAAGAAAAAGCCCGACTTGATTTTGCTGGACGTAATGATGCCCAAAATCAGTGGCTTTGAAGTCTGCAAGAGGATTAAGAACGACCCCAAAACCCGCGACATTCCCGTCATAATGGTCACGGCGCTGAGTGAATTCGGCGATATTGAACGCGGCATCAATTCCGGCACCGATGATTTTATCAGCAAACCAATCAATAGGCTCGAGCTGCTAACACGGGTTAAAACTATGCTCAAGCTCAAGCACCTTAGCGATGAGCTTGAACGCACTTTGGCGTATCTGACCGAGATAGAAAAATACGCCCAGATGGGAAAATCAGACTCAGAGGCAGACCGCACGCGACACTAAAAACTACGCATGTGTTCACACAGAAAAGTGTGGCGTTTTTGCGTCATTGCGAGGCCTTTGGCGCCGAAGCAATCTCGACCTTTTGGCGGTATTAGACTGCTTCGCTTCGCTCGCAGTGACAAAAATGTGGTTTTTCCATGAATGCTTACAGAACTACAAAGTCGCCGGTTTTATGGCCTGCGTTTCTTCAGCAACGCTAATGCACCCAAGCTAAGCAGCAGAAATGTCGCTGGCTCTGGGATGGTGGCTATCCAGCCTTCGGTAAAGCCAGCAGAATTAGTGCCGTAGCCGACAATGGTTAGGCCGTCAGCAGAAACCCCTCTTGCGGAAATCAATGTCCAGCCGGTGAGGTCCACGCCACATTCATTGACAAGGACGTCTTTTAGATCTCGAGTGCCGTATTTTGCATCCCACATAAAAGCGCAGTCGCTGATCCTGTTTTCTCCAACGATTACCGAACCGTCCGCCGAGACGGCCCAGGCAAAGCCACCAACACCCAGGCCAGTCATCACGCCATCTTCCCAGCGAAAGGCTTCGGCGGCCGGAACGGGCAAAGGCGATGCGCTATAGCCGACGATGACAGAGCCATCTGCGGATATGGCTGTGGCCCCACTATAGGCAAAGATGGGTTCCACGGGCTCCAGGAAGCCCAAGCCGACCATGCCGTCGGCTTCCGTCCAGCGGAATGCTTCGTGGTCTTGCGCCGTGGCCGAGCGACTCTCTCCGACAATGACTGAGCCCTCAGCCGAGACGCCGTATGCTGTGCTCCGAGTGCGACCCAGGCCGACCATCCCTTCTTCTTTCGTCCAGCGAAAGGCCTCCATATCGGTGGTGGACGGGCTCTCTCCTACTATCACTGAGCCATCAGCGGACATGCCATAGGCTCTGCTTCCAGCGAATACTGGCGGGAAGCCACCAAGACCCTGAACTCCACCGGACGCTGTCCAGCGAAATGCTTCGCTGTAAGGCCTTGTTTGTGAGTAACCCAGTCCAACTACAACTGACCCGTCGGCGGATACGGCATAGGCGCTGCTTGCGAAAAACGGATCCCCAGGTGCTGTAAGAGAACTCATTACATCATTCTCCCATCGGAAGGCCTCAAAAGGTTCGCCTAAGGCCGATTTGCTTTCTCCTACTATGACCCTCCCGTCAGCCGAGATGCCATAGGCCTTACTGTAGAAGTTCCCTCCAGACAAGTCCCCAAGTCCTTGGAAATTACAAATAGCTGCAAGCGAAACATCCCCGAAGCATAGGTAGGTAAGCAATACCAGATGGGCTGCAACGCAATTAACGCTCCTCATACGGAATTCTCCCGCAAACATTTTTATTATAGCACGTTTTTGCAAACCTTCAAGACAGAAACTGTGAAAAACCCGATAACCGGCGTTTTTAGAACCGCAACAGCCGCTACATCACACACAATCGCCACGCACGTTCGATAAACCAAGTTGCTGCCTACCTAATTCAGCAAAACGAAATTATTTGGCCGGCGTATGCTGTCGATATTCTTAGTGCAATAAGAGGCTGCTGCCAGCCATCAGGACAAGCAGTTCAAAGCCAGAAGACTGGCTGCACTGAGCACGGAGGATGCCGAGAAACCGTCAGGTTCCGAGTCGTACTCGAAATCAACAAGCAAGTTATTCGGCACAGGGTGTATGAGCACAGTACTGGAGATTTTCGGCAGGGCGATACAGGTCGACACCGCCGATTTAATATGGCACTGGCTGGATGTCGGCAAACAACACAAACACGCCGGTGAATCAGCCCAGGCACAGCAGTTGGCCACAATAATCAGCCTTATGGGCGAAATGAAGCTGGATGCCGCCCAGGAGCAGTTACGGCTGTATCTTTTTGAAAACCCCGCTTGCGTACGCGGGCGCATGACTGCAGCGGCACTATGCCTTGCTCAGAATCGACTCCCCCAGGCAATCCAGGAGCTAAATTCAGTCTATATGAGGCAACCTAATAATACCATGGCTCTTTACGCGTTGGGACACTGTTACGAGAGATTGGGCAAAGAATCCCAGGCCGTAGAGTTCTATCAGGACTGTCTGAAGTTCAAAAATTATCTACAACTTCCCGCCCAGCGATTGGCTGCAATATATCTTAAAAACGGTCAATTGGACGAAACCATTCAGCAATACGAGCTTCTTAAGGACCAATATCCCGACGATATATCCGCGCTTGCGACGCTGGGACATTTATACATCGCCACCGCCCGATACGAAAAGGCTATTGAAACGTTCAATACCGCAATTCTGATACACCCGGACAACTTTCTCACCGGTGACGAAAGAATCGACCAACTGATTCGAGATGGTCAGCTTGAGGAGGCGTTGGAGCAGCTTGAGGATATGCTCTGCCGGGAGTCCGACAGGGTGGACCTGATTGTCAAGCAGGCGGATGTCCTGAGCATGATGGGTGCCGGCGCCGAGGCGGTTTCGCAGTATCAGCAGGCGCTGCGGATTTGTCCCGATTTCCTGGAGGCGACCATAAAGCTGGGCACAAAGTTCTTACAGATGCAAGCTGAGCAGCTCGCCGCGGAGCAATTCAATAGGGCGGTCGAAACAAACGACAAAATAGTCGATGCCTATATCGGGCTGGCAACCGCACAAAAATTAGCCCGCCGGAATGCTGAGGCCCTGACCACCCTGTCACTGGCAGCGGCAATTCAACCGAACAGCTCATTTCTGTTCGCCGAGACAGCTAATCTGATTTTCAAAGCCGCTCTTGCCGAGGCTATGCCGCTGCATTATACGTCCGACTCTGATGACACGATAGAGGCTGTAATTTCGGCACACCGCCGGCAAATCACCTATCGCCCCCAGAATCCGGACCTGCACTACCGTTTGGGCGTCCTGCTCATGAGCGTAGCAAAGCCGCAATTGGCCGCACAGTGTTTTCAAGCCGCCTTGGAGATAAATCCAACATACTCCAGAGCCAGGAGCAAGCTCGCCGTGTGCCTATATGAAATAGGCCATAGAGAAGATGCTCTAGCGCAGCTTGCCGCCCCCCAGCATCTCACCAGAGAGACGCTCGAGCTTCACTACAAGACAGCGTTACTTTACTGCAACCGATTAAAATTCGCATCTTCACTTATCAACCTTGACCGCTATCTGCACAATAACTTCGCCGCAACCGATGCGGCAGTCAACATTTCGATAGTCCTTCAAAACTTAGGCTTGCTGGACAGAGTCGCAGCGATGTGGGAGAATCTGTCCGACACCGCCGACCAGGCTGTCACTGCCAGCAGGCCGTAAAAAGCCCCTCATGTTATAAAAAGTGCAAACACGCTTTTTTGCCCGAAAATAACTGCTGAATGAAACATAACATATCTTATGGGACGTTATTTGCCGGCCCAAAACTACCGCTTTTTTCCTACTTTCGGGTAGAACCAACGCAGGTTTGCTTTGAGCACCGTGCCCGGCGTTTAGCCGTCGCCGGCACGGCGACGGGACGCCCGATGAAACGGCGACCACCACAACGTCAGCCAAGAACTCAATAGTAGCTATCTGTAGGCATCTGCAGCTTGGCATAAGTCGGCTCAAGGTGGGCATTTTTCAGGATGCGGGCCGGTGATGGTATAAAAAGAGCAGTCATCCTTTTTAAGGCTCATTGCAGGCTCCACCAGCGGGACAGCGACAAAACGCCTGTGTGGGCCGAAGCATGCCTGCTGCGGTGGGTTGCGGGCTTCAAAAAATTGGGTTTATGCACATCGGGGTCGGAAGAACGCACCTTACTTAAAGTCCGATAATGTGCTCTCCTGGGCTTCGCAGCGACAAGGGTTTGCCGAGGATTTCGTAATGCAGAATCGCCCTTCTGAGTTGCTCAGGGTCGTCGTAGGCCGGCAGAAAGGCAGGAGAGAATTCCGGCCCAGGCTTCTCAGCAGGCGACGGACGATAGTCCTGCAGCTCTTCAATGGGCTTGCTGATAGGTTCTGGTATTTCTTGTAGGCCCGGCTTAAGTCTGCTGGTCAGCGCTGCCAATTTGGGCTCTGGCAGACGCTGGTACCGCGCCGCTGGTGCAGGTGCTGCAGGCCGAGGACGAGCACTTTGCCGAAGTAATTCCTTACGCAGGCTTCTTGCTGCCGGCGGCGTCTCGCCCTGCCTGGGCCGTGACTGCTCTTGCTCATCTTCCAGCTGAGTCTTTCTCGCCTTGAGCAGACCGGCAACCGCCCACAAAGCCGCCAGCACTACAACTAATAATATATTCGCCCACTTTCCGACATCATCGCTTTGAACAGCCAAGATTAATTGTGCCAAGAAATGTCCCATGATACTACCACACTAATGCTAATCTGTTTTAGGCCAACCAGGCTATCAGGTTATCAGGCAGTGGATATCAGGGTATCAGAAAGTCAGGTTAAGCTCGCTAGTTTATGCCCTTTCTGCATACCCAAAGTTTTTCGACGTCCGCTGCTGTTGCTTCCTGATACCCTGATTTCCTGGTCCCCTGATGCCCTTACATTTCTCTGTCATTCTTTCTTCTTAGGTTTCGCTATCGACTCGCGCATTTCTGTATCTGCGCCGATGTTCTTCAGCCGATAATAGTCCATAATCCCGAGGTTGCCCTTTTTGAAGGCCTCGGCTATGGCCAGCGGCACCTTTGCCTCGTTTTCGACCACCAGAGCTCGCATTTCCTGCTCGCGGGCGAATGCCATAGCCCGGCGTTTTTCTGCCTCGGCCTGTGCTCTTTGCAGATCTGCTTGGGCCTGGGCGGTCTGGAGTTCCGCCCCGACATTCACGCCCACATCGACATCGGCGATATCAATAGATAAAATCTCAAAGGCCGTGCCTGCATCCAATCCCTTTGCCAGCACCGCTTTAGAAATGCTGTCGGGGCTTTCCAAAACGCTCTTATAGGTTATAGCGCTTCCGATAGTGGTGACAATCCCCTCGCCCACACGGGCGATAACGGTCTCTTCTCCAGCACCGCCGATTAATCTTGCAATATTGGCCCGGACAGTTACCCGCGCCTTGGCTTTTAGCTGGATACCGTCCTGAGCAACTGCGTCAACCGTGTCTTTGCCCTTTTTAGGGTCGGGACAATCGATAACCTTGGGAATAACGCTTGTCTGGACCGCTTCGAGAATATCGCGGCCGGCCAGGTCGATGGCGGTAGCTGTCTTCAGCGTCAGATCGATGTTTGCCCTGTTGGCAGCGATCAGGGCACGCACCACATTGGGGACATGGCCACCAGCTAAGTAGTGGCTTTCCAAATCCACCGTGGTCAGGGTTAGCCCTGCCTGAATCGCCATTATTTTGCTCAGGACGATAGTTCTGATATCGACCTTTCTCAGCCACATTCCGATAAGCTCAGCGAATTTTACGTCGGCTCGTGATAATTTTGCCTGCAGCCATAGCCTGAAAAACTTTAAGAACAACAGGAAAAAAACCAGGGCTGCAATAATAAGGATGACTAAAAGCGTCAGCCCGATAGTCTCAGCAGCACCGGCTGCAAGGATTACACGCATTGAATCAAACATCTTTTCACCCTTTCACTAATTTTCTTCTATTTGGCGAACGGTTAACTGCGTAGCTTGCACGCGGATAACCTTGACCTTTTTGCCCTTATCAACATACCCGCTTTCTGCCACGCACTCAACTCTCCATCCTGAAAAATCGCAGGTGCCCACCGGTCGCAGCGGCGTAAGGACAATGCCCACAGCCCCCAGCAGATCTTTCAGTTCGGATGAATCTGCTATGGCATCGCCCGGCTCGCGATGCGGCGGCGTAAGTGTCACACTTCTTCCGAACTTGGTTCTGGGAAACATTCTGTATGCCAGTACCAACAGCGATGGCACCATAATAGCAGCAATTACCACGCCTGCCCACCCAGCGGTGGCACTATACTGGAAAAATATCAATATCCCGCCGACCACACAGGCAAAGGCACACGCGCTGAGCAAGCCGCCGCTCGGCACAAATACCTCAGCTACTATCAGCGCCGCACACGCAAGATACAAAAAAACGGCAAAAACCAGCCACCAACCCATCAGTTTACCTCTTATGAAGACGGAAATCAGAGCATCAGGATATCAGATAGTGGCCACCAGGGTATCAGATTATCAGGTTTGTCCACAAAGACAGGATTGGTTTTTCCTGATATCCTGATAGCCTTCAATTATTTGCACTCTGTCATCCGTCCCCTGTCGTCCTTCTTTTAACTACGACCCTATTACCATGAAGTTCGGCTATCTGAACCTTAGTGCCCTTATCCAGAAACTCGGCGGTGGCAACCACATCGACTATCGCATCGCCGAATCTTGCCTTTCCGGTGGGCCTCAGCGCAGAAGTCACCTCGCCGGTGTCACCCACATTCAACGCTGCGATTTTGCTTTCCGGCGGAGTTGTCATACTGACCCGCGTTTCGCCGCCCTGCGTGGCCACAGTTGGCACAAGCATAAGCCCGCTTAGAAACTGAAACTTCGGCAGGTGTTTGGCCAGCAGCCACGCCAGGACGACAAATCCTGCCACGCCCAGCGATAGCCCCAGGAATCCGCTGACAAATAATTGCCAGTCAAGCGCTGAGTACGGCCACGGCAGCCGATTCGGCGGATTCTTAATGAGCATGCCGAACAAGCCCACCAGTATGCAAACGATTCCCAGCGTCCCTGCAATACCGAAGCCGGGCAGAACAAAAATCTCAATCGCCAACAAGATCACCCCAACGATGAACAAAGCGACCTCCACCCAGTTCGCCAGTCCCACCAGATATTTACTGCCGATGATGACGGCAAAGCATATCAGCGCCACCAGTCCCGGCAGCCCAACGCCCGGCGTGCTGAATTCTATGTAAACCCCCAGCAGCGCCAGCATGACCAGCACGGCCATTACCGCGGGCGAGTTTATCCAGCGAACCATCTCCTCCGACCACAGCGTCTTTAGCACCATCGGCTCACCGGCAAAAGTCACGTGATCACGCTCCGCCAAAAAAGTAAGCACCGCTGCCCGGTCCTTAACCACTGCCCGGGCGATCTTGTACTGCTGCGCTTGAGAGGCCGTCAGCGTCAGAATCTCGGTATCTTTAACTATCCGCTCTTTGTTGTCCAGGTCGTACTTGTTGGGGTCTTTGGGCAGCCCATCACTTTCAAAGAACTCATACTGGCCGCTGTGGCGGTTTTTGACCTGCCAGACCTCGATCTGCATCGTGACCATTGCCCGCAGTAATGGCTTAGGATAGCCATTTGCTTCTGCCGCCCTCTCGAAGATTCCCCGGATAAAGCTTTCTGCTTTTTCTCGCTCAACGCCTTCCAATTGGCCGCCCAGCGCAATCGGTGCACAATCGCCAATAGTGGTATTCTCCCGCATGATTACGTCCTGGCAGGAGACACTTATCATTGCCCCAGCCGATATCGCCTTTGTTGTCACGTAGGCTACCGTGTGGGCTTTTTTGCCGAATCTCAGTATCAGGTCGTCGGAAATATCCACTGCCGATTGGACAAAACCGCCGTAGGTGTCAATTTCATAAATTATGTAATCCACGTCCGCATCGAGGGCTATTTGAGTTCTGCGCCGGATGGACCGGCGAAGCCCATCGTCAATCATGCCCTCGCAGCTAATTACCGCTGCTTGTGCGGTTGATTGCTCGGCAGCCGGGATAGTCGGTTGGCCCTGGCTTACTGCGCGAATCAGCCCTGCTCCTGTTATCAGGCACAAAGAGAAAATCGGGATGGCCCGGAGTGCGTACTTCATGTCCAACATTTTACCTTTATATGGCCGATTTGGCAATGCCTGTTTCCAAGCACAGGGCGATTTTCGGCCTTACCCCCCTGCCGGTGCGTACCTATGCCAGCCTGCGCAAGATTTCTATGCCTTGCTGCAGTTTCTCGTTGCTGGTGGCATAGCTTATCCTGAAGTGCGTGTCTTTCTCGCTGAATACGTTGCCCGGTATGATAAGCACGTTGTTTTTTATCGCCTTGGCTACGAATTCAGCTGCCCGTCCGCCCGGCGCTTTTGGGAAGGCGTAAAACGCCCCGCCGGGCTTTATCAGTTCAAACTTATCCTTGAGCCCTTCGTAAATAAGGTCTCTCTTTGCCCTGTATTGCTCGACAAAGCGGGTCACATCATAATCAAGGGCAGCGATGGCTGCTTTTTGAAAAGGCGTGGGCGCACAGACAAAGGTGTACTGCTGTATCTTGGTCATCTCTTCTATCACGGCGTGCAGACACGGATGTGCGGCGGCAAAGCCAAGCCGCCAGCCCGTCATCGCATAAGGCTTACTGAACCCCCGCAGCAGGAGCGTCTTTTTGTAATAATTAGCGATACTGGTGAACCTGCCGTCGTAGCAGAATCTCTCGTAAATCTCGTCAGCGAGAATCAATATGTCTTTTTCCGCCGCGATTTCAGCCAGTGCTTTAATGTCCTTCTCTGAATAGACGACGCCGGTCGGATTGCACGGCGAATTCAGTATTATCATCTTGGTCTTTTCGGTTATCGCTTCGGCAATTTTGTCGACGGGCAGAGAAAATTGCGGGTAGCTACTTACATACACACATTTTGCGCCCACCATCGTGGGGACGTGCTTATAAATCACGAAATACGGGTCGGGAATGACGACTTCATCGCCCGGATTGATAAGTGCCAGAAACGCCAGCAAAAGTCCCCCGCTTACGCCGCTTGTCACCAGCAGCGATGGATTTTGCCAGCCAATTTCTTTTTTAACTAATTCACTAATTCTCTGTTGTAAAAGTGCATCACCGCTTGTTTGCGAATACTTATTGAATCCCTGGCGGATGGCCTTTATCGCTTCTTCTTTTAGCTCCTCCGGCACATCGAAGTCCGGCTGGCCAATCGAAAAATTGACCGGGTCTTTTAGCTTTTCCGCCAGCGCAAATACTTTTCTAATGCCGCTGGCGTCGATTTTGGCCGTTCTATCTGCAAGAATCTCGTCCATTGGCGAGTATCTTACCACAGATAACCACCAAATCCAACTTGAAAATATTTATCCGCCTTCGGCGGATTTAGCCCGGCAATTTATTGCCGGGTTCCTCTACCTAAAGTAAACTGGTCTCATGACAGGTATACGTGAAGAACGTGATCTAATTCGAATGCAGGAGAGTACTATGCGTTGCAGTGACATGAATCGCAGGCAGTTCGTTGCCTTGACCACAGCGGGCCTTGCGGGCCAAATCCTGGGCTTCGGCACATCATCGCCGGCTCAGCCAAAAGGCCAGGACTGGGACCCGAACAAGCCGCTCGTCTGCACGGGCAAAGCCCTGACCGTGCAACCCGTCCTTATGTACAGAGTGGCCGAGAAACGAGAGGCGACCTCATGGAAATCGTGGGGCGGTGTGCAAAGCGATGAGGCGGCTGGGGCTGAGGCGCAGCGGATATCGAAAGAGCTAAGCGAACTATCCTCGCGGTCCGAATTTCCCGTAAAGGTTCTGCCAGTGGTTAAAATCAAATCCACCTCAGAGGCCGCACAGGTGCACGCCAATGAGTATGACGTGGTACTGGTCTACGCTGCCGCGGGCTCAGGCGAATTGCTGAGAGCATGTTTCGCGCAGAAAAAGGATAAGGACACCGTTATCTTCGTCAGGCACCGCAGCGGCCCCGCCTATTACTGGTACGAAGCCCTGAGCACTAAGTATCTCGAAACCGGCGAAGCTGGCCCGGGGCAAAATTCCTATCTCGATCATGGAGGCGTCCACGTTGATGATGTCGTTGTCGATGATTATGACGAGCTTCTCTGGCGTCTGCGTGCCCTCTACGGGTTGAAGAACTTTATCGGCGCCAGAATTGTCGCTCTGGGCGGGCCGTGGGGCAAGTATTCGCCCGAAGCCCCCCAGGTCGCCCGCGACAAATTCAGGCTCAACATCATCGATGTCAGCTACGATGAAATCGCCGCCCGTGTCAAAACCACGATGCAAGACCGTGATGCCCTCGCCACTGCTCATCGCTGGGCTCAAGAATACTTGTCGTTACCGAATACGACTCTTATGACCGACAGGACGTTTGTGGATAACGCCTTTTTGCTCTACAGTGTTTTCCGGGACCTGATGCGCGAGCATGATGCACCGGCTTTCACGATCCGGGGGTGCATGACCACCATTCTGCCCATAGCGCGGACGACGCCGTGCCTGTCTTTGAGCCTGCTCAACGACCAGGGCCTGATGGCGTTCTGCGAGTCTGATCTCGTGATCATCCCCGCCGGCATCCTGCTGCATCACGTATCGGGCAAGCCCGTGTTTCTGCACAACTCGACATTCCCGCACGATGGCACAGTCACCTGTGCCCACTGTAGCGCCCCGCGTCGGCTGGATGGCGTGCGTTACGAGCCGGCTAAGATCATGACCCATTATGAATCCGAGTATGGGGCCGCACCGAAGGTTGAGATGCCTCTTGGCCGGCAGGTGACATTTATCGATCCCGAATACAGCACGGGCCGGTGGCTGGGCTTCACCGGAATCGTCAAGGATAATCCCTTTTATGAGATCTGCCGCTCGCAGCAGGATGTCGAAATCCAGGGCGATTGGAGAAAGCTGGTAAATGAGGTCCGCGACTCGCACTGGATGATGGTTTACGGCGACTATGTGAAAGAGCTCGGCTACGCCGCCCGCAAAATCGGCATCAACTGGACCACCATTTAGCCCGGCAATTTACTGCCGGGGCATCCGACTTTCTCGTCGTCTAAATTGCCCTTGACAATCTAAAGAGAATCATAGAACATTAGATAATCTGTCTCAGTATCATTACTCGCTCGAAATGCTAGGGCGGGTGCGATTATCGTATGATAATCAGCAATTTTAACGGAAAAGTAAGTTGCCAATTGGAGCTTAGGCTATGATAAGCGAGGTGCTAATAAAAAACTTTAAGTGCTTCAAGCAGTTGACACTGCCTGACCTTGGGCGTGTAACTCTAATCGCCGGCAGAAATAACGTCGGTAAGACGGCGCTCCTAGAAGCCCTATTCCTGTTTTTTGATCGCACTCCGCCAAACATGATTTTGAAGCAATATGGGTGGCGAGGGGTAGGAAATGTAATCACCAGACCAGAGGCCGTGTGGGGGCCCGTGTTCAGAAACTATGCCATGGACGAGGAGATATTCATCTCTCTGCGGATCGATGGAAAACAGGAAAGTGCAAGATATAAATACAATCCAAACTTCCTTCTTGAGGAGATACCACCGAATGAGGTACGTTCCGCGCCCGAAGGGAAAAGTGTACGAACAGATATGGAGCCCGTGCACTCAGTTGCACTCGACATAGAATATGACGACGGTTCACAGACCAAAAAAACTGCCCACCTTCTTATCAGTCCACAAGGCGCCCAAGGTATCAAGCAAGACTACGTTCAGACGCTACTAAGAACAGCAGTTGTCCTCCCCGCAAGGCTTCATATTTCTTCCAAAGAGACCTGTGACCGCTTCAGTAAATTCACCAAAATGCGGAGGCAATCTGATGTGGTGCAGTTTCTTAAACTCATGGAACCCCGATTAAAAGAACTCGCAGTGATTACGGAAGGCCCAGAGCCAGTCATTCATGCTGATATCGGGCTACCTGAAATGACGCCGATTCCATTTATTGGCGGAGGGATGACCAGGTTATTGGACATTATACTTGCAATAGCTTGGTGTGAAAACAGCAGCGTTCTCGTTGATGAGGTTGAGAACGGCATTCATAGGTCACTATTGCCAAAAATATGGGAGGCGATAGGTAAAGCGGCAGAAAATTTCAATTGCCAAGTCATCGCAACAACACACAGTTATGAGTGTTTAGAAGCAGCCCACAAAGGCTTGGCCAACAGGCCAGAAGATTTCCGTTACATCCGCCTTGACCGTGAAGGCGATGTTATCACCGCCAAGACGTCGAATTATGATATGCTTGGGTCCGCAATTGCCCATAATCTGGAGATTCGCTGACGATGCCTGCAGTGCCCCCAACTGTAAAGGTAACCTGCCCAGAGTGCGGAAAACAATTTGAGCCAAAAAAACAGCAAATTGAGGAGCAAAAGCTTATATTGGCTGAAGGTCTTGATGCTCACGCGTTTTTACTCCAGGCAACCAGAGCTTTCGGAAAACTTGATGTTCAAGTTTTCAATTTCGAAGGCAACGATCAATTGAGGCTATTCATACAAAACCTGGCCACCATGGAGAATTTTTCAAAAGTTAATACTCTTGTCATTGCTCGTGATGCTGAAACCAACGTGAAATCAGCTATACAAAGCGTCCAGTCAGCTCTCAAAAACGCCGCGAATGTAAACTTGCCCATACCGGCACAGCCGTTTCAATTTACTTCCGCTAATGGTATCAAGACTGCCCTTATTCTATTTCCAGGCCCGGGTCCAAATGGCAGATGGCGGACAGGCATGATAGAAGACCTATGTTTGGAGACTGTTGCACACGATCCCCTGATAGAAAGCTGTGTCAACAGTTTTCTTGAATGCGCAAGGCAGAATCAGCAAGGTAATGACAAGCTTAAACACCCCTCTAAAAGCAAGCTGCACGCTTATCTTGCCGCCAAAGACGACCATGCTGGCAAGAAGCTGGGCGTAGCTGCAAAGGCTCAGGTTTGGAAGTGGGATCATCCCGCAATCGCACCCTTCAAAAGAATCATTCGGGAAATGTGAAATACGAGATGTAACCCTGTCGATTCTTAATCCAGCACAGCGGCCTTGCGAATAGAAAAACAATCCTCTCCCGAAAAAAGCAAACAGCATGTTTTGCCGTCGGGGGTCATCCATTTCGTGGGAAAGCAGCTTGTTTCGCCGGGGCCGACGTCCCAATCCTCTGTGTAGAAAACGGTAGTCCACGGCCCCCAGGGCTGCGGGGTATCGAAAATTCCAATGCCGCCCTTAAATCGCATGTCGTCGGAGCCGTAGAGCGTTTGGCACCACAAGTACCGCCGTAAGGCGGGATTATAGCTAATGCCGGAGCGGTAGCATCTGCCGGGATTGACAAAGACCGCCCCCCTATCGCAAATATCCTTCGTCCAGATCGGTTTTGCCGAACCATCCAGCCCCTTGAAAAACTCATAGGCGTCCTGCTGGCGGATTTTGTCCTTCGGCACACGGGCCAAAACAAACCGATCGGCCCGCTCATAAGCGCTATCCGAATCGTGCGAATAGATATAAACGAAATCATCGCCCGCACCGGCGTAATTTCTGCCGAAGTTCAAGAATGTCGGGCAGCCGAAGCTCTCGGTAAACTTCCAATCGCACCACGTCCAGGTTTTGCCGTGGTCGCCCGACCACCCTATTTGTGAATTGCCGACATTTCGGACCAGCATATACAAAACGCCATCGACGCACAACATTCCGCTTGCCTTTGGGCCTTTGGCCCCATCCCCCACTTTTTCTCCGGTCGAGGTCGAGATATTTTCACCTCTGAAATCGGGCGGCGAGCCGACAACCTTTGTAATGCCGAGGCTCAATTTTTTGCCCGTGCCGGGCGAAAAGCCCCAGCCATCGCCGTAAGCGGTATAGAGATTATCATCGTCTGCCCAGGTGATCGGCCAGTTGTCGCTACCCTTGGCTTTGCGAATGATAGTCTGGGGCGGCGCCCACTCAACGCCCCTTATGATAGGGCTGGGCGGATAAGGCACTACCCCCCCACCGCTTTCTTGTTTGACCGATAGAGTTATCGGCTCGATGAAAGGTTCAATAGGGTCATAGTGGCTATTTCCGACCGTATTTAGAGAGTTGCCCGCCCGCGCAGCGACAATATCCAGACTCGGTACCACCACAATCAGGCTGTCGTACAGGCCCCAGGACCAGTAGGCGTCGCGCGGCACATTGGCCATCGTGCCATCGGCATTATTCCACCAGAGCAGGCCATAGTGGTCGGATGCGTTAAAGTAAGTTTCGCCCCTCACAACGGGCAAGCTGCGAATCTCTTTGGGCACTATGCGCACTGCATCGACGAACCAGGAAGGAATGATTTGCTCGCCCTGCCATCGGCCACGGCGCAGATAGAGGTAGCCGATCCGGGCCATCGCATCGACGTTGGCGCTGATGCCCGAGCCGAACTCGCGTCGTTTGACGCCGTTGATGTCGTGCGGACGATAGGAGTTGTTGCGCCAAGCTAAGTCAGCGGGCTTAATGCCGATGGGGCCAAAGATCCGCTCGAACATCAGCTCGTTAAGGTCTCGGTTGTACAGCAGCGTGACACATTCAGCCAGCCAGTTCGGTCCGCCGTCGCTGTAGGACCACTTGGTGCCCGGCTCGAACATCAGCTCGGTATAGCCGCCCGGCTTATCGAAGCCGGCGGTTTGTGTCGCCAGGTGAAAGAGCGTGATCTTATCCAGCCAGCCGGTCTGGGTGTTGGACTCGGGTGCAATACCGAAACTGGGATGATATTCCTTCGCTCGGTCATGTAAGCTATGGATCTTCTGATCTTTCAGAGCTATGCCCAGAGCCGTGACACCGATTGCTTTGGTGGTTGATTTCAGGTCGTATCGCTGCTTCTGATCGCCCCACTGCATAACGAGTTTGCCGTGCCGGATAATGCAGCCCGAGCCGGCGCCGGTCAGCGCGTACTCACGAGCTTTCGCCAGTACGGTCGCATCCATGCCAGCCTGTTCGGGCTGAGCACACTGCCAGGCGGGCGTTGGCCAGAATTCCCTTGTACCGCTCTGGCTCGGCGCCGGGGAGCTTATCAGCGAGATTACTGTAAAAGCTATTGCAAACGCGCCTGGGGGATTCATCACCTGGATTTGCATCCCTGCCTATTGGGCGGGCTTTATTTAGTTGATGCCGGTGAGGGTCCTTGTCGGCTTTTTGCCGGTCCGGCTGCCGGCGCCTCGATAGCAGCAGCGGTCTCAGGGGCAGCTTCTTTGGCTGGAGCCTCTTTTATTTTTCGGCCGGCGTGACTCTTGCGATGAGCGACCTTCGGCAGAGCAAACACGGAGTCACCGTCAGCCCATCGCTCCTCGTCTTTTAGCTGCCCGATGCGTTCGGCCCTGCTCAAGACATTTCGATGCCGGCTCAGGGCGCCTTTAACTTTCAACGAACGATCAATGGACATTCAGTATTTCTCCTGCGAACTAATTATCAAGTTTGATACCGTATGCGTCCTTAAAAAGGTTTGGTGCAAAAGTTTCACGGCCCGACGGTGCTTTATAATTAGCACCCAACTGAACTATCTTCTGCTTCATCAGATAGCCATCTGTCCCCTGCTTCTGGGGATTTTGATATTTGTTTTTCGTAATGAGATAATACCAATCACCGATTTTTCTTATTTCAGTCTCTATGTCAAACTGAGCAAAATACTCTCTGACCGGCTCCAAGTGACTCCTAACCTGAAACGTCTGTATCACAATTCGATTGTTAGCGTCTGAGTCGGTCGGCAGATCGCTTTTATCGGGTACGAACGTTTCCTTAGATGACAGCGGCTTTTCTGTTCCAGTGCTGGGGTTAGCCCCTATCGGGTTACTCTGTTCGGCTGGGCGTATTCTCGCGGTTGAATTCGCTGCTTTTTGACTGAATTGTCCAAGCCGAAATGCTAACAAAACTAACACTATCAGCCCCAAAAGTATGGCGATCGCAAGCTGATACGGTACAGATATCTCGATTCTGCCGGCATTAATCTGCACATGCTTTGACTTTGTCCACCATTTTGCTGCACCTGTGGGCGGTGCCGGGCCGGGCTTTGCAGCAGTGGGCTCTTCTTTCTTAGGCTCTGCCGGACGCAACGGCTCTAATGTCTTGCCGTAGCTCGGCTTAAGCCGAGTCTTGCTCATCACCTCATACAGCGATTTTTTGCCGCGGCGAAAACGTGCCATGGGAAATCAGTCCAACTTTACAAATCGTGCCACCGGCAGCTATTCTACCAAGACCGGTTCGACCTACAAAGCCAAAACCGATCAAAAACGTGTAAATCTTATACAACATTCTGGCCTCGATTTCAACGCCAATTTTAGCGCACTGCCCGGCGGGACTGCACTAAAGTTAAATTTGACTTGACAAGCCGAGCGTGGCTAACTAACTTAAAGACCTTGTAGTATCTGGGTGTCAACGGTTCGTTTAAGCAGCCTTTTTACTTAGGGGAGCAATTGTAGATGTTACCAGCCAGCAGGACCAGTAAAAGCAAAGCAAGGATGCGCCGCAACCATCAGCGGCTAAAGCCGGTGAACTATTCGATATGCCCCAAATGCAGCCAGGCTAAGCTGCCGCACGCCGCCTGCACCAAATGTGGCTATGTTAACCCAAGCATCACCTTGAAAGTCGGCAAGGAGGAAAGCACCTAACGATGCGGATCGCGCTTGACGCAATGGGAGGCGACTACGCACCCGATGAAATTATCGCCGGTGCTGTGGAAGCAGTTGGGCTGCTGGACAAAAGCGACCAGGTGATACTGGTCGGCCTGCAAGAGATAATCGAAGCGCAACTTTCCTCGCTCGAGCACCGTGACGACAGAATAAGCGTGGTTCACGCCCCCGATGTCATAGGCATGGATGAGACGCCCATTGAAAGTCTGCGAAGAAAGCCTAAAAGCTCAATTTCGGTTATCGCCAAATTGGCCAAGAGAAACCAGGCTGACGCAGTAATTTCGGCAGGCAATACAGGGGCCTGTGTTGTTGCTTTCCAAATGCGGATGAGAAATCTGCCCGGAGTTAATCGCCCGGGCATAGCAGTGGTCTTTCCCACGTTCGAGGGGCCGGTGACAATATGCGACGTCGGCGCAAATATCGCCTGCAAGCCTATAAATCTTCATCAATATGGACTGATGGCCAGTTTGTATTCAAAACACCTACTCGGAATTGCGAACCCGAGGGTCGGGCTGATGAGCATAGGGCAGGAAGATGCTAAGGGCAACGAAGTGGTCAAGAAGGCGCGGCAGTTGTTAAGGGCCGACCCTAACATTAATTTTGTCGGCAACATCGAAGGCAGGGACATCTTCAGGGGAGTCTGTGACGTCGCGGTTTGCGATGGTTTCGTCGGTAATGTAGTCCTGAAGCTGACCGAAGGGCTTGTTGACGGCCTGTTTAAGGCGATAAAAGACGAGCTTATGCAGGGAAAGCTGGAGCTGGCGATGAAGTTCAAGCCGGTGATGAAAATGATTTACCAGAAATATGACTACAACGAATATGGCGGTGCGCTGCTTTTGGGCGTCAACGGCACAGCGATAAAGTGCCACGGCGCCAGCCGGAGTAGAACGATAAAAAACGCCATTCTGGCCTCCAAAAAATTCTACACCGAAAGAATAAACGACAAGATCATGGAGTGTCTGTCGGAGACTTGCGTAAGGACGGCTGATGCACAAGTCAACTGACGATTGGGCCCCTCCTTATCGTGCAGTCATTAAAGGTTGCGGTTCGTTTGCACCGGCAAAAATATTAACCAACGACGATCTGGCAAGGATGGTGGATACTTCAGATGAGTGGATCACAGGCCGGACCGGCATCAAAGTTCGACATATTACTAACGACAACGAAAGCACGGCCTTTTTGGCCACCGAAGCGGCCAAAAGGGCGCTGACTGACGCAAATATCGAGGGCGGCGACCTCGACCTTATCATAGTAGCTACTATTACTCCGGAGATGGTTTTTCCTTCGACAGCCTGCTTCGTGCAGAGCGCCCTGCAGGCGAAGAAAGCCTGGGTGTTTGATGTAGCGGCTGCCTGTAGCGGGTTTATTTACGGCATAGGAATCGCGCAACAGTTTTTAGAAAGTGGACGATACAAAAACGCCCTGGTAATCGGGGCGGAGACTCTAACCAAGATTACCGACTGGAGTGACAGAACCAGTTGTATTTTGTTTGGCGACGGAGCAGGAGCTATCGTGCTGGAGAGCTGCCAAGATGGACGCAAGGGCGTCATATACAGCACTATGTCTGCGGACGGTGATGGTTGGCACAGCCTTAATTGCCAGGCGTATGGTTCTCGCTACCCGGCACATAAAGGGCTGGACGACCCCAAGAAAATCTACATGGAGATCAGAGGCAGAGAAGTCTACCAACAAGCCGTCCGGCGGATGGTCGAGACCGTAACCAGCAGCCTGGACTACTGCAATTTGACGACCGACGATATAAAGATGCTGATCTCACACCAAATGAACGCCAGGATTATTGAGTCGGCGGCAAAACGGCTAAAACTGCCCAGCGAAAAAGTCTACATAAATATTACTGAGTACGGCAATACGTCATCCGCCTCGGTGCCAATCGCCTTCGATGAGTGCGTCAAGAAGGGCAAAATCAAGCGCGGGGACATCATCGTTTTCGTTGCTTTTGGAGCAGGATTGACCTGGGGCGCTAATGTGATTCAGTATTGAGCGATGAAGACTGCTTTTCTATTTCCGGGACAGGGCGCTCAGACAGTGGGAATGGGGGTGGAAATCGCGCGGACATTCCCGCCGGCAGCACGCCTTTTTGAGCAGGCAAACAATGTTCTCGGATACGAGTTAAGTAAGATCTGCTTTGAAGGCCCCGCCGAGCAACTGAACACGACCACAATTTCTCAGCCTGCGATCTTTGTGACTTCCGCTGCCATATTGGAGGCTCTCAGAAACAATTCTGCCGCCAATGCCATACGCCCAAACGTTACAGCAGGTCTTAGCCTGGGCGAATACACCGCTCTTTACGCCGCAGGAGTGATGAGCTTTGAGGACGGACTGCTCCTGGTGCAGAAACGCGGCCAGGCGATGCAGGCTGCTGCCGATGCCACCAAAGGGGCGATGGTTAGCATTATCGGGCTCGATGAAGAAACGGTGCGTCAGCTCTGTGTCGAAGCCAGCAACGGCGAACTTCTTGTGCCTGTCAACTTCAACTGTCCGGGGCAGATTGTGATAAGCGGCAGCGAATCAGCCTGCCAGCGGGCAGAAGAACTGGCTGCAAAATACGGAGCTCTAAACGCCGTCCGACTGGAGGTTGCCGGCGCCTTCCATACCGAAATGATGGCCAGCGCAGCAGCAACACTTAGACAGGCCTTGTCGAATTGCGAAATTTCAGAACCATCTGATATCGAAATCATTGCCAACATAAATGCTGAGTATTACGGCAGCGCCGAAGAAATCGCCGAAGGGCTGATACAGCAGTTGACATCCCCGATTCTCTGGCAGAAATGTATGGAACGGCTTTTGGCGGACGGAGTTGAGAGATTCTATGAGATCGGGCCGGGCAGAGTCCTGACCGGCCTTATGAAAAGGATAAACAGGAAAGCAGAGATTATCAACGTAAGCAATTTGCAAACGGTGGATGAGGTTGGACGTCGGGATGTTATTTAACCCGCCGGTAATCACCCGACATCCTGCTCTTCTGATGTTCTCCTACCTGTTGCCCTGCTGTCCTGATGACCGCATTTTTCCTTCGCCGCCCCAAACGCCCGACCGAGAATTATCTTGGCATACTGATAATAAATGAAATGCTGTACCATTTTGACATCCCTATCTGTATATCCCTAACCTTCCATGAAGCTTCCTTTTTTCTTTCGCTCGCGGGTCGCCAAGGTTTGGGTTCTTTTCCTATTCCAAAACTGGATGTTTTTTGAATTGACAGATATATGACAAGCAATTATAAGCTACACAAGAATAAACATCAGTGGTGGGATTTATTACATGGTGAATGGCAATATTCAGAACGCGCATCTCGATACTCAACTAAGACTCTGCTTCAAATGCCTCATAATAACCATGAGATGAGACTCAGATAACACGATGACCGGTAAGCAGCTTATTAGCCAAAAGGAGCAAGTTGCAAATTACTTTAGAAGATTTGGTCTGGAAGGTGAAAACGCGTTTCAGGCTTTAGCTTACCAATATGCTCTGATCTACCACAAAAGGATCTCTGATTTACCCAAACCCATCGTTGAGAAATGGAAAGCATCTTTTCGAAAGGTTGAAAAGGAGGAGTATGTTATCGATTTATTAGAGGATTTGGTCACACAAGACCCGTTGGGCGACAAATTGCCGGAGTGGTATCAATTCTTTATTGGTAGACGATATAGAGAAGGATCAGGTAAATTCTTTACTCCTAAGCCAATTGCATCGGCAATGGCGCGCATGTTGCCTTTTATTCCTGATCCAATAATTATGGATTCTACTTGCGGCGGCGGAACGTTTTTGGCCGAGGCTTCTTATGTCTGGCGACATGATATGTGCACACTTGTAGCAAATGATATTGAACAATCACTGGTAGAACTGGCCATGTTGGCTCTTGGTTTGATTACCCCACGTGAGCATATCAAACATTATAGTTCCGTTAACATTTTTGACCCGACACCAGAATTGACTAAATGGCACGGTAAGGTTGATTATATTTTAGCTAATCCGCCATTCTCGCTAAAAATAGAACACGAGCAATTTGAAAGCGAGTTGTTTTCTTCGGGATATCGAAATAGCGATGCTCTATTCATAGATACTGCTTTTAAGTTATTAAAATCTGGAGGCAGACTGGTTTGTCTTTTGCCCCATTCGGTAATCGCCAACCAGGAATTTTCTCATCTAAGAACGATTGTGGAAAGGTCTTGGAATTTTCTTGGCATCATCTGTTTGCCCGAAGGTGTTTTTCATCTTAGTGCAGGTACAAGTACACGTGCGGATATAGTAATCTTAGAAAAGCGCAAATTACAGGCTAAAGACCTGAAAAAGCTGATTTTTGCTTCTGTGCCGTCAGTTGGTATTCGTTTAAACAGCAATATGAAAGGACCAGTAACTAATGATTTAGAGCAAGTACTATCTAACACGGAAGTCAAACAAGCTCTTAGAATTTAATATGGTAAAAAACGGCAAATTTTTCATATCAGCCATTAATGGTAATGAATTTATATCCTCCGTATGGGATCCTTATGTTTATCGTCGTAACAGTGATACTGATACGCTTTCGCATTATGCAACCGTTCAAAAAGTAGGTCCAAAACTGGTTTCCGTTAAATCTATTCCTTTCAAACCAATTGAATATAAAGATATTCCTCATGGCAATTACCTCACTTTTGCCCTTGAACACAGGGACATTTGTGATTCAACAAGTTTACCTGTAGTTGGAGAAGGCATTTTGTTATTCGGTACGATGCGTGCTTATCTTGGAAATATTTTAGTGACTCCTTTAGCAGAATGGGTTAACCATAAATCCCCTCTTTACTTTCATGTTAAATCAGAATTTGTTATTATCTCACCACGCGACGAACTATCATATTTTTGGCTTGCCTACATGCGAAATAAAAGGTTTTTGGAGAATCTACCTTTGGGAACTGGCGGCACTAGACCCAGGGTTCATCCTAAAACAATCGGTCAGACTCCTGTAAAAGTACCTCCCTTAAAAATAAGAAAGGAGATCCATGAAAAATTAAAAGACTTAGCTCAAGTTGAGTGGTCCAACTATAGAAATGTAGCTTTGACTGTCAATTCCCTGAATGTCTAATATGCCAGAAATTACTCCTCATGAAATTCGCGTCTTACAGAAAGAACTCGAACCATTAATTGGTTTGCGGGTTGATTGGTTATCTTTACCTGAAAAAGCCTTACCGGGTTTTGAACCGAGTCAGATCGCGGTAATTGTCAATACAATTCTCGATGCGGCTATGCCGCAAATCGAATTATTGGCTACCAACCCTGAAAATCGTGCCAAACTTGAGCACATGGGGTTATCAAAGGCTACTGGAGAAATAGGAGACCGAGAGCATTATCCTGATTACATTCATAAATCAGGTTATAGAGTTGAGTTGAAAGGATTATTTGTCGATAACTTGTCACTCAAATTTAAGCGACCTCCCACAAGAAGAGAACCTTCGGCGCGTTTGAAGGAAAACGTAACAATTAGAGAAGTCAATCCAGAAAAAGATGTTCTTATGCTTGCTGCTGTACAACTCCAAGAATTGGTTGGGATTTGTCATCCGGTCATAATTGATATTGGCTTGTTTTCCATGATTGAGTGCATTCGTGCACGGGATAATAGACTTTTACAAACTGGGGGTAGATGGCATAAAGGTATTCCGCAAGTTGTGAGGAAGAATAGTCAGATTAAGTTCCGTAAAAAACAGCTATTAAGAGATGATGATTTTGAAAAGGATACCAATTTTGGTAAGTTGAAACGTATTCCCTACGCCCCGTTACAAGACTTTATGCGCAAACATGGGGCGATTGGCAAGAACAATGATGATGAATAAATGGTAAGGAAATTCTAAGGGAAATTAGGAATATCCACAGTTTTTCATCCTGACATAATGCCTCTTTACCCCCAAAATCCAACAAACAAAAGCTGAAAACCCCCATATCTAAAATTTTGTTGCCTTGCGGCAGTTGTTGCGGTAAAAGAATTAAGAAAATAGGAGAGCAGAAGACAGAAGACAGAAGACAGAGGACAGAAGACAGAAGACAGAGGACAGAAGACAGAGGACAGAAGACAGAGGACAAAAGACAGGAAATAGAATTGCGAATGGTATGGAGCGTTTAGAACATAGGAGAATAAAAGAATGCCGGAAAAGAGGCTTGCTGTTATAACAGGAGCTGCCAGGGGCATAGGCCGGGCAATTGTCTTCGAGCTGCTCAAGCAAGGCCGGATCGTCGCCGGGCTGGACATAAATGCCGAGCAGTTGGGCGAGCTTGCAAACGCTGTAAAAGAAGCGGGCTTTACGATTATTACTAAGTGTGTTGATATAACTAAGACAGAGGAATTCACGCAGACGCTGGAGTCGCTTGCCTCGGAGCACGGGGGGATAGGTATATTAGTGAACAATGCCGGGATTACGCGTGACAACTTGCTTATCCGCATGAGCGATGAGGAGTTTGACACGGTGCTGGAAGTGAACTTGCGGGCGGCTTTTGTGGCAATGCGGGTTGCTGCAAGATATATGATGAGAAATAAATTCGGAAGAATAATCAATATCAGCTCCGTTTCGGGCGTTATTGGCAACGCCGGCCAGGCCAATTACTCGGCCAGCAAGGCAGGACTTATCGGAATCACCAAAACCGTTGCCCGCGAACTGGCTAAAAAGAACGTTACCGCAAATTGTATTGCCCCCGGCTTTATAGATACGGAGATGAGCAGGAAGCTGCCCGAACCGGTCATAGAGGCGGCAACGCAGTTGATTCCGATGCGCAGGATGGGCAGCGTCGAGGATGTTGCTAAAGCGGTGGCGTTTCTTGCCAGCGACGAGGCCGGCTATATTACCGGCCAGGTTCTTTGCGTGGACGGAGGAATGGCCATGTAAGAGGGAACAAAAAAAAGAAAAAAATATTTGTACAGGGCCGAGTTAGCAGGTAATATACCGGCCAACGTGTTGAAGCAGCCGGCCAACTGTTGGCAACATTTGCGATGATGGGGAGCCAATTGTAAGGGTACAAGAGAAATTGCTTTTGCGTTAGGGAGGATAAAACAAGTGAGTATTGATGACGTGGATGCTCAGGCAATTGCACAGAAAGTCATTGAGATAATCAGTGAGCAGATGGGCGTAGACAAGTCTGAAATAACACGCGAAACATCGTTTATCAACGATCTAAATGCCGACTCTCTGGATACAGTTGAGCTGGTTATGGAGTTTGAGGACGAATTTGATATGAGCATCCCTGACGAAGAAGCCGAGAAGATCCAGACGGTCGGCGCTGCGGTCGACTACATTACCAACGCAGCCAAGTCGAAAAAGCGAGAGTAGCGAATAGATTAGCATGAACAGACGGCGAGTTGTTATTACAGGCTTAGGTTGTGTCACGGCCTTAGCTGAATCTCCCAGCGAACTTTTTGCTGCCTTGTGCGCCGGCAAGAGCGGCGTTTCCCTGATAGAATCCTTTGATGCCAGCGCATTTCCTGTAAGGTTCGGCGGCGAGATAAAGACCTTCAAGGCGACCGGCTATGTCGATCGGCGGGAAAGCAAGCGAATGGACCGCTTCACGCAGTTTGCTGTGGCTGCCGCTATCCAGGCCGTCAACGACAGCGGTCTTGATTTCTCCAGAGAAGACCCTTGGCGGGTGGGCGTCATTGTGGGGACAGGCATAGGCGGCATCAAGGAGATCGAAGAGCAACACATAACGCTTCTGGAAAGAGGGCCACGGAAGGTCTCACCTTTCGCTATTCCCAGGCTTATGGCCAATGCAGCCAGCGGGACCATCGCTATACACTACGGACTTAAGGGTCCCAATTTTTGTATCTCCAGCGCCTGTGCCTCGGCCAATCACGGCATTGGTGAGGCGTTTTGTAATATTCTTGCCGGGCGAAGTGACATCATAGTCACCGGCGGCACCGAAGCCGCCCTTACACCTATGGGATTGGCTTCCTTCTGCGCGGCCAGATCGCTGAGCACTCGAAACGACAACCCTACGGCAGCCTCCAGACCGTTTGATAGAGATAGGGACGGGTTTGTTCTGGCTGAGGGCGCAGGTATCGTGATTTTAGAGGAATATGAGCACGCCAAGAAACGCGGAGCAAATATGTACGCTGAACTTCTCGGCTATAGCGCAACCGATGATGGTTATCACATCACCGCCCCCCTGCCAGATGGCAACGGCGCAGCCGTAACCATGGAGCTGGCCTTGAAGGATGCGGGCATAGAAAAGGAGAAAGTTGATTACATCAATGCCCACGGGACCGCCACGGAGCTAAACGACATAGCTGAAAGCGCAGCCGTCAGGTCTGTTTTCCGCCAGCGTGCATACAAGATACCGGTGAGCTCGACAAAAAGCAGTCTCGGACATCAGCTTGGCGCCAGCGCCGCGGTGGAGATGATTATATGTGTAAAAGCGATAAATGAGTCTCTCATCCCCCCTACCATCAACCTGGAAAATCAGGATCAGCGTTGCGACCTGAAGATGGATTTTGTGCCGCTGAAAGCCCGAGAGGCTGAGGTGAATGTCGCAATGAGCAACTCGTTTGGCTTCGGCGGGCATAATTCCTGCCTGGTCGTGGGCAAGGTTTAGCACACTATTTAGCACCCAAATTCATGTGGGGTCTCTCGCGTTTTCCTTCATCTGCGAAATTCAAGGCCGCGAACCGCCCGTGGTATTTCCGTGCCGCTCTATCGTATGCCTTTGCCGCCTCGACTTCGCTGTCAAAACAACCAAGGTGTATTCTTTTGCCATTGTGCCTTATAGCGGCTCGCCATTTTTTCGTCTGGCTGATAAACCAAACACCCTGCTATCTTGAGGCAGCATTAATCCTGGGATGCCGGACGTTTCGAGCATTGCCAGCCAGCGTGGCAACGCGTAGGTTTGCTCTTCTGTTATCCAGGCCATCGTGATTGATGTGGTCGGCAACGAGTCCTTCAGGCACGTCAATGACCATACGGTGCATTTTTATAGTCAATAGCTTCTTAGGATTCTTGGACCACTGGCCCCTGACGGCATAAAATATACCTCTGGTCTTAGCAGCATACCATTTATATTTAGCCAGGCGAGAATAGTCGGCTGGGTCGACGATGGCGAATTTTCCCTGCGTTAAGGGTATCCTTCTGAAGGCGTAGCCGTAGCGCAGCCACCGATAAAGAAGCGCCAAGACCACGATGGGCTTTTCGATCCAATCTGGAATGGTAAGGACGATTTTGGTGATTTTCGCCCCCCGCTGCACGCGCAAAAAGCGAAATTCCAAGCACTGAATCCGTATTTTTCAACTATGGGAGGCCTGACAGAGCCTCCATAATTGGAGCGATCTGCGCGTTTGATGCGAAAAATCGCCGAAAAACAAAAAGAGCCGGAAGCGTAAGCGCCCGGCCAAAAAACGCAGTCAAGCCACACGGCAACGGCAGAAATGATTCAAACCACAGATTACGCAGATTACACAGTATTATATACAGGCATCTGTTGGGTTTGTGGATATAATAGATGCTGGCGTGGGATAAGATTATTTTCGCTTCATTAAGAGCATGACAAATGGCCAAAAGAATGATATTCGTGGTCGTGTTCGTTCCGGTGCATTTTTGCCTGACGCTGCTTTTGCTTCAGTACTACTGGTTCAATTACAACTCGCGGGTGCCCGGCCTGTTTGGCCAGATTTGTCACGTTGTGGCCGCTACATTTGCCGTACCGCTGCTGACACTTTTGGGCGCAACCAGCATCAGTGAATACTCGCCCCTGTGGCTGCAACTTTTGGGTTTGGCCTTTTACAGCCTGCTCTGGGCTATTTTTGTATTAGCCGTATGGGCCATCATCAAGCGTTTTTTCTGCTTCAAAGTGGCAGTCTGTTCAAAGACCTTCAGATTTCCTTGAATTCTGGCTGGCCGTCAATGGAGTGTAATTATGACTGAGAAACAACGAGCCGTTTTTCCGCAGTATTTGGCAGTCTAATGATCCTCGTCGCGCTGTTATTTCATCTGGGCAATCTAAGCAGGAGAAATGGGACTACCCACCCAAGCCCTGCCGCGGACACGGTAGGGAAATGAGACTTGATTGTGGCATGCTCGGCATACCTACCTTTTATTCGGGCGTTCCCTGCGCTGGTTCTTTGGCCTCAAATTCACCGCACCAGTGGTCGATGCTCACCTGGCACCAATTTATCTTTAGCGCGTTTGGCCTCGGTGCGTATCGTCGGCATTCGCCGAGCGCCTCCTTTTTTTCAATATAGAACCGGCATTGCCCACATCGTTCGTTGTGTTTCATAGCTGTCCTCACTTTCTCAGGCTTCTGACTCTATAGAGTTGTAGCCCCCCGGTCAACACGCCGTCCTGAGCGAAGTCGAAGGATCCTCGAAAGTTTATCCTGACGCGGTCTCGGCCGTCCTCATCGTGTCGCTCCCCAGCAAGGGGCTACTGCGGACAAGGATTAGGCCCAATTCTCTACCCTCTTATTCCTGTGTTTTTCTTAGTTTTCGCGTCTTTACGACCTGCCAAATTGCCGTCAGAAGGTCAAAAAACTGGATATTTCTCCAAAACCACTATATATGGGAAAAAATTGCTTGACATTTACGAGATATTGGGCATGAATAAGGTTCATAAATTGAGCCGGCTGTGCGGACAGTCGGCGTTGCCTGAATAGGCTTTAGTAGCCCTATTAGACACACTGACCTCCGTTTCCAGTTGGCTTCTATGGTTGGCCGTGCAAACATAAACAATCACTGTTCGTTGAAAGGATTGTATCATGGTAGGCAGAAAGGAATCTGTTACGAGGGTAATTGATGGAGACACTTTTCAGACTGCTTCACGGACGCGGTCAGTGCGGTTGGCCAATGTCGATGCCCCGGAAAAAGGTACGAGAGGAGGTGCCGCAGCCACAAAGGCATTAAGAAATCTTATCGGTGGCCAAAAGGTTGAAGTCCAGACCGTGGCTCGGGATGATTACGGACGGGCTATCGCAAATGTCAAAGTGAATGGCAGATCGGTCAATAAGGCCATGAGGAACAAACTTAAACGATAGTATTTTGTAGTGTTAGTCACATGAGCAATTTTACAGATCTGCTAAGCTACATGTATCCTTCCATGAAGGAGCCACGTTTTACTTTGAAGCTCTGGGATGTGGGTCACGGTTTGTCCATATGGATTCAGACTCCGGCTGGTCACAACCATTGGATCGACCTTGGAAAAACGGAGCATTTCTCGCCATCGCAACATGTCAAGCACATGTACAACGTAGATAGTATGGACTATCTAATAATCAGTCACCCAGACAAAGATCATCTGGAAGACCTTCCAAGCTTCTTAGAAAGTTTTGGCGACCCGAGGGTAATTCTTCGAAATAGAAGCCTTCCCGAAGACGAGAAATATGGGGACTTGAACTTGGACTACCAGAAAGAGTTTAAGAAACTCGACATGCGTTTTACTCAAGACGTTGAATGGAACAGAAATCCTGCAAATCCGAAATATAACGGGGGACTTGAATATCTTACTCGGCAGAACGCGTATAGTGATGAGCTCAAGGGGAATAACACCTCTGTAGTTACAATGGTTCTTTACAAAGAATTATTGATAGTGTGTCCGGGAGACATCGAACCAACAGGCTGGGAATCTTTATGGAATAGAAATGGCTCTGACTTTGAAAGACTTATAAATCGTGCCCATACTCGCGTACTCGTTGCTCCTCACCATGGAAGGAAAAGCGGATATTCAAGGAATATGATGGAGGTGGTTGAACCTCATCTTGTTATCATAAGTGATATTTGGGGAGCTTCGGAAACTCAAGATGAATACCGGACGAAACCTATTGGAATAAGCCAGCATGGGCAGAAAATACCATATTTCTCAACAAAGCTACATGGCCGAGTCGAAATAAGCGAGACATATTCAGGGGATTTTGAGTACCATCAATATGAATGAAAACTGAACTGGGCAACTCGATTATCAGCCCGATCAGAATCGAAATAAGTCATTGGTGAGGGGATCACTATGATAAAGGTGATTATTTACCTACTTATAGTTTTGTGCGTTGCGTTTTCTATCTTTGTGATCGACCAGGTGACAGAGATGCCCTCTTGGTATGTGGGTGGACTTCTTTTCCTAAGGTGTACTATAGTCGGTGTCCTCGGAGGAATTCTTTACTGTCTGAGGTCTGTGTACATTAACAGGTGCGTAAGAAAAACGTGGGACAAAGACTGGGAAGTATGGTACTATCTTCGGCCGATCACGAGTGGAATAAGCGGTCTTGTAAGTTGCGTTTTTCTCAAGGCTGGACTTTTAGTTCTTGAGGCTGCGCCAAAGGGCGAAGGTATATCTTTCGGTTACTTAGCCATCGCCTTCATAGCCGGGTACAACGTTGATAACTTTCTGAAGAAGCTTGAATCTATCGCATCCTCGGTATGGGGTATCGATAAATCACGTGCGTCGACCAATTTTCAACAGAATACTCAAGAAAATGAGCCAGGGGAAGAATAAGTCTCTTTCTGTAACTTATTGAGTCTGGAAACACCACTTTGAAGTGACGACCATTTTAGGCCGTCGCCGTTGCGGCGACGGCTAAACAAAAGCAAAATCCGTGTCAGTCGGCGAAATCTGTGTCGAACAAGCCTTTTGCTGCTGAGTTTTCTTGAACTGGACGAGTTTTTTGGCCAGGTTCTTATCTGTGAGGGCCAGGATTTGTACCGCGAACAGGGCGGCATTTTTGGCGCCTGCTTTTCCGATAGCCATCGTTGCTACCGGCACGCTGGGCAAGGTCACAGCCCACAAAATGATTGATATTCCGGCTCTTTCGGTGTATAGTGTTATTAGACAAGCTTGGCCCCATGTCTTCTGTCGAAGACAGAAACGGGGGTATTCCGCATAAATAAAATGGTGTCGGGAAGAAAAAAGGTCCTTGTTGCGCTGAGTGGCGGCGTGGATAGCTCAACCACTGCCGCACTACTAACTGAGGCAGATTTCGCCTGCGAAAGCGTGTTTATGATCACCAGCGAGCGGAATCGCCATGCCCAGAAAGACGCAGAAGAAGTCGCTAAAAAGCTTGGTATCAAGCTTCACGTGCTGGACCTTCGCGGCGAGTTCGAGCGAATTCTGGACTACCTTTGTAGCGAGTACAAGAGGGGCCGGACGCCTAACCCGTGCGTGCTATGCAACAGGCAAATCAAATTCGGCAGATTGTGGGATTTTGCCAGAGATAGCGGTGCAGAATTTCTTGCCACCGGCCACTATGCAAGGCTTATTAAGCAAAATGGTCAGGTCGGATTATACGAGGCTGCCGATGCCGCCAAGGACCAATCTTATGCTTTGTCAATGATCGACAGAAATATATTGCCTTACCTAATCTTACCGATGGGCGACTATTTGAAAAGGCAGACGCGAGAAATGGCGGCGAAGTTCGGCCTGGGCACCGAACAGAAACCGGAATCTCAAGAAATTTGCTTTATTCCTGGTGACGACTATGCGACTGTGCTTGAACAGCGATGTCCGGAAGTAGCACGCAAGGGAAAGATTGTCGACAGCAGCGGCAAGCTGCTGGGTGAGCATAGCGGCGCCCACAGATTTACTATCGGTCAACGGCGTGGCCTGCGAGTTGCTATGGGCAGGCCTTACTATGTGGTGAGAATTGATGCCCAAAGCAACACGATTACGCTCGGCCCAAAAGAAGAGCTTATGCACAGGCAGCTTTGGGCAACGGATGTAAATTGGCTCATACCGGAGCCAACATCGCCTTTTCGGGCAAAGGTGAAAATACGCTACAATGACAAAGGCGCTTCGGCAACAATTGCGCCAAATGAAAATGGTGTGCTCGTTGATTTTGATGAGCCTAACCGCGCTATTACGCCGGGCCAGCTTGCAGCCTTCTACATTCAGGAAGAAACCGAAAGCAGGCTCGCGGGCGGCGGATGGATCGACGGAGCAGCCGACTAATGGCTAAGGTTAAAGGAAAACGGCGTAATGAACGGACGATTAAGCCGGGAGCAGCAAAAAATGAGGAAATTAAAAAAGACGCGAAACCAAATCGTTGAGCTCGGCGCTGTCGTGCTGTGTTTCATTTTCACCGGGCCAAATTTATCCGCTGCTGGCCCACGTCCTTATGTAGATGTAATAATAGAGGCGGAGCACCATGTATGCCCTCGCCATACAATGAAGGACTATATTTTTCTGCCGTTAAAATTGACATATCATATCCCCCCTACGCAGAATGGCCAGCCCATAACCATAAATACTGCTCCAGGCGTTGCTGGTCTGGTCGTAGAGCATACCGCACGCAATGGCACAAGGACTACCCAATCGATAGAACCGGAGGCTTGGTGGTTCTCCAACGCCAAAAAACTGGAAATAGAATCATCGACACTGCCTACGTACTTTAGCATTTGGGTCCTACCTGGCACGGACTTCGACTTTTCTGAACCTGGCATCTACCGAATTTCTTACATTCATCCGCGGGCAGATTCAGAAGAAGAGCCCAACAGCCCAGTATTTCAATCGAACACCCTGACAATATCCTGCGTCACGCAGGAGAGATATGACCAATTACATATGAAGTTGTGGCAAAACCTTGATCTGGCCGTTGCAAGCTACAAATTTAAAAACCCTCCATCATCAACGGAGTTTCCAAAGTATCGCCGGGCTGACTGTTCTCTGAAGAAAATTAACGAGTTCATAAAAGAAAACACAAAACAGGATGAATTACTGCTCTTATTAGGTTCACCTGACGCCATCTATTATTCTACAAACAGCGAAGGCCGCCGATGGGACGAGGAATGGTTCTACGAAACCAGCCCAGCCGGTGGCTATTACGTAATGTTCAAAAAAGGCTGCGTTGCTGACAAAGGCGAACACGGTGATTGGAACGGCGAGACGCCATGCGGCGGCTAAAAATGATAGGAGGCGTCATTGCGCAGATAGGCAAATGGTTTTTCGAGCGGCCAATAAGCGAAACATACGATTCTCTGAGAATTAGTGTTTGATTATGGCAGTGAATGATGACATTTTGAGTTTGCTCCGGGAAAAAGGAGCCCAAATGGCACAGGAAGCACAGCGAGGGGTGATTTTGCAGCCGGGAGCCATCGGAGATTGTATATTAACTCTACCTCTGGCTGAGTTTATGAAAGGCTCTGTCGAACTGGGCGGAGTCGATATTCTTGGGCACACCGATTATATTGGTATTCTGCCGGGCAGAACTTGTGTTGATGGCATTCGTTCGCTCGATTCGGCAGACCTGCATCGGCTGTTTGCGGAAGCCAAGACGTTTGATCTTGCCGACGGTGACCCGTTGATAAACTTTTTTGCAGACTATGCCTGGATCGTCACATTTTTGGGTGAGCCGGATAGTAACTTTGAACAAAACCTGATTTACACCGCCAATTGCAGCCATAGCGCGGAGGTTATAACCTTATCGATGAAGCCTCCTGATCAGTTTTGCCAACATGTAACCGAGTTCTACGGGCAGCAGTTTATTGCGCAAAGTGGCTTGTCACTGGAGCATGGGCCGGCCCAGCCCGGCAAGATTCTGATAAAAACTACCAAAGCCGATAATACCCGGGGCAGGGAACTACTGAAAGAGATAGACGTTGACCTTTCTAAGAAGCTCGTGGTGATTCATCCGGGCAGCGGCGGACGCAACAAGTGTTGGCACCTGGACAACTTTTTGGCCGTAGCGATGGCGTTGCGTTCCAAAGGGCTGGAGGTCGTGTTCCTGTTAGGACCGGCAGAGATCGACAGATTCGATAATGCCAGTATCAGGGACATAAAAAGCACCGCAAGATGCCTTACGGATTTGTCGTTGACGCAGGTACTGGGCATTTTGAGCTGTGCGGATGGATTTGTGGGAAATGACAGCGGTATTACGCACCTGGCAGCAGCAATGGGCGTCAGAACACTGGCGGTTTTTGGCCCGACCGACCCCGCCATCTACAAACCTATCGGTCCAGCGGTAACGATACTGTCCTGCGGTGCGTCGGCGTTCGCGGACCAGCCCTCAGGCTCTCTACAGCAAGAGCTTCTGCAGGTCCTGCTGACGTAACGCCAAAAAGCTGACTTCACATCACAGTACCGTTGACCATGCCGGGCGTTGCGGTATAATAGTATTTTTGATGTTGCTGATAAAAAGGTGTCTATATGCAAGAACGAACCCTAGGTGAATTGGCTGACTATGCGGGTGGTCGAGTGGTTGGCGACCCAAATGTGGTGATCAGATCTGCCTCTACGCTCGGGCGGGCAAAAGAGGGCGACATCAGCTTTTTGGTTAACCGCAAGTACCAAAAACAACTGCGCTCTACCAAAGCCAGCGCCGTAATTGTGGGCAAAGACACTGCCGAAGCCTCGGTTCCCCTTCTGGTAGCTGAAGACCCCTACTATGCCTTTATGCAGATTATGGTACTGCTACATGGCCACCGAAAACACAAAAAGGTGGGTATCAGCCCACGAGCTTCAATTTCAGATAGCGCAAAAGTTGGAGTAGACTGTCATATTCACGATTTTGTGGTAATAGCCGATGAGGCAAAAATTGGAGATGGCTGCATAATTTACCCGAGCACGTACATCGGGCAGGGTGTACAGATCGGCAATGACAGTATAATATATCCCAACGTTACCATTTATGACGGATGTAAGATAGGCAGTCGCGTGATTATAAATGCGAATTCCACGGTCGGCGAAGACGGCTTTAGTTACGCCAGCTACAAAGGCGTGCATCACAAGATACCGCAGATTGGCGGGGTGGTTTTAGAAGACGACGTGGAAATCGGCGCCTGTTGTGGAATTGAACGAGGCACGCTCGGCGATACTATTATAGGCCAGGGCAGTAAATTGGGCGACCTGGTAACAATTGGACACGGCGCCAAGATAGGCCCACATTGTCTGCTCGTTGCTCAGGTAGGTGTCGCCGGCTCCACAACCCTGGGACATCATTGTGTGGTAGGAGGCCAGGTCGGCATTGTCGGCCATATCAACATCGGCAACAATGTTACAATTGCAGCCCAGGCTGGCGTTGTTAACAGCATCCCGGACGGGCAGGTAGTGCTGGGCGCCCCTGCTATCGAGGCAAGCCAGGGCAAGCGCGCCTACAGCATGATACAATACCTGCCCGAAATGCGGCAAAATATCCGGAACCTTCAAAGCATGATTGAGCAGCTTACGTCATCCCCCGAGCCCGAATCCGAAAAGGCGTCTGGACAATAATAATATATGCCTAAATCGTTGGTTGTAATTCGAGATATGCATCACGCAGCGCAAGGTCGTACGGCTATGTAATTCGGCGCCGATATTATGGATAATTCAGATATACTTGGTTTGATCGCGGGTGAGGGTAGATTGCCCTTTCTTGTGGCCGCTGGCGCCAAAAAGGCGGGAGTGAAGGTAATTTGCGTGGGCCTTGCCGATAATGCAGAAAGCAGCCTGGCTGACGAGGTGGATGTTTTTTACAGAGTTGCACTTGCTCGGCCGACCTGCTGGATACGCAAGTTAAGAAAACACAATGTGACCAAGGCAATTATGGTCGGTCGGGTCGCCAAAACGCGACTTTTTACGCCCTGGCGGATCCTACGCTACCTGCCGGACTGGCGCGCATTGCGAATATACTATTGGCGGCTTCGCGGCAAAAACAAGCTGACGAGTTCGGTTTTGCACGCCATAGCCGACGAACTGGCCGCCGGTGGGATATTCCTGGAGAATTCCACCATGTACTGCAAGGAGCACCTGGCAACAGCAGGCCTGATGACGCAACGTAAGCCAAGTGCAGCAGTCCAGGACGATATCGAATTCGGCTGGCAAATAGTCGTGAAGCTCAGTGAGCTGGACATAGGCCAGGCAATTGCAGTCAAAGAAAGAGAAGTGCTCGCGGTCGAGGCGACAGAGGGTACGGCGGCAATGATTGAGCGGGCAGGCCAGCTCTGCAAATCAGGCGGCTGGACACTAATCAAAGCATCCAGGCTGAGTCAGGACATGCGATTTGATGTGCCGTGCGTCGGGCCTGATACCATCAGGAGCTTAGCCAGAAACGGCGGCAAATGCCTCGTCGTGGAAGCAGGCAAAACCTTAATTATTGACAAACCAGAAACGATAGAACTGGCAAACCAATTGGGTATGGCTGTTCTTGGGCGTTAAACAGCCGCAGGTCCGGCGAAAATTCTTGCGGTAAATCAAAATTGGATGACTGACTTTCCATTTCGACTTCCAATTAGAAGCGCCTGCCCAGAGAAACGGACAGAACCCGTGTCTTGTACCGCACCTTTGCGGACTATTCCTGGCAGGCGGCAGCTATATGACGCCATGTGGAACCATAGATCTGTGATAGTCAAAGTGTTCTCACATAAGATCAACGCAAAGCGTCACCCTGGCAAGACGCGGTTTACGTTCGCTTGCTGGTCTGTTCCACAGCAGAACAGAGGATGGGCGATCGACCCTGGTCGTGGATGGCGATAAGGTTCTGTGCTCCATGCTGGACAGGTGCTATTCTTTTCTGGGCCCGTAGCGAGAGAGAAAAGCCTTTCTCGATTAGCATATACGAATTCTCAAAGCGCACACGCTTGAAATAGCCCGCAACGACGGGCAGAAGTTTTGGATTTTTGTCATTTGGATTTGTTTCGGATTTCTATTAGTTCATGACATTTTAATTTGTGGGTAGAGACGTTTCAGTTTGATGCTGGGGCCTCTGCCTTCTGTCCTCTGTCCTCTCCGTTTTGCCCTCTCACTCAACGGTTCCCGTACATCGACTGGTAATACTGCTGGTACTCACCGGAGACCACGTTGCGAAGCCAGTTCTGGTTTTCGAGATACCAGTCTATGGTCTTAGCAATACCTTGCTCGAAACTCACCGAAGGCCTCCAATCAAGCTCGGTCATTATCTTAGCAGCATCAATGGCGTATCGCCTATCGTGGCCCGGCCTGTCGGTCACATGTTTAATCAGTGAATTCGGTTTGCCCAGCCGCTCAAGTATCAAACTAATCACTTCCAGATTGGTCTTTTCATTGCAGCCGCCAATGTTATAAATCTCGCCCGCCCGCGCCTCAGTCAAGACCTTCCATATCGCGGTACAATGGTCATATACATAGAGCCAATCCCGCACATACAGCCCGTCACCGTAAACGGGCAGCTCCTTGTCGTTAAGAGCGTTGTTAATCATCAGGGGAATCAGCTTTTCGGGAAACTGGTATGGGCCGTAATTATTCGAACACCTGGTTATGTTATATTTGACGCCCCAGGTATGGCCGAATGCTTTTACCAGATGGTCGGCGGCAGCCTTGCTGGCCGAATACGGCGAATTCGGACTTAACGGCGTCTGTTCGGTAAATTTGCCCCGAGAACCCAGTGAACCGTAGACTTCATCGGTTGAAACCTGGACAAACCGCTCCAACTTTTTGTCGCGAGCAGCTTCCAAAAGCGTCAGTGTGCCGGTAACGTTGGTCTGTATAAACACCTTCGGCCCAGTTATGGAACGGTCCACGTGGCTTTCAGCGGCGAAATTAATAATCGCATCAATCCGGTGCTGGTCGATGATCTTCTCTATCAATTGGCGATCGCATATATCGCCTTTGATAAATTTATGATTAGGATGGTCCAGAAACCCAGCAAGGTTTTCAAGATTGCCGGCATAAGTGAGCTTATCGAGATTGGCGATAAAACAATCCGGCTGCTCCGACAGCAGCATCCGAACGAAGTTACTGCCAATAAAGCCTGCGCCGCCCGTAACCAAAAGCCTTCTCATAACCGCCTCAAAAAACGCTCTAACGGACCTTGCCAGGGCTCGATTTGTTCGTTCAGCAAGGCCTTAATTTTGCTGCAATTGAAGCGGCTATTTAAGGGCCTTGCCGCGGGCATAGCATAATCGCTGGTTTTGCAGGGCACAACATCAACATTCATTGATAGGCTGCTAAAGATAAATTTGGCCATTTCGTAACGACTAACATGCCCATCCGCTGCGAAATGAAATATGTCCTGTGGTCTTCGTCGCAACAGCTTGCAGATTACTTTGGCCACTTCAGTTGTAGCGGTCGGCGAACCTATCTGGTCATCAACAACCTTTAGCATTTGGGTAGCTTCAGCACGCTGCATCAGTTTGGTCACAAAGTTATTGCCGCTCCGGCCGTAGGTCCACTCGATGCGCATTATACAATTGTCGCAGCCGCTTTCAACCAAAAGCTGCTCGCCGACAAGCTTGGTTCTGCCATATTCATTTATCGGGTTTGGCGGGTCGGTTTCAACGTATGGCGTTTCACCCTTACCATCAAAAACAAAATCTGTGCTAATGTGTAGGACCCAGAGCTTTGCCTTTCTTGCCAGCATGCCCAGCCGCCCTACCGCTTCTGCGTTGACTTTGTATGCCAGGTCGCGCTCGCTCTCGGCGCCATCGACATCGGTGTAAGCTGCGCAATTAACAATTGCATTTGCTGTATTCAGAGCCTGCTTCAACTGCTCCGCGTTGGTTATGTCAAATTCAGGCAAGTCAAATATCCTGGCATCAAAGCCCTGCTGACGGCAGGTCTCTACCAGGTCCGCACCCAACATTCCTTTGCCTCCAAGAATCGCAATCGCTTCGTCGCCCATCGTTAAGTGTTATGATTAAGCCAACGGCGGCTCCTTTACCACCATCTCGTTGGCTCTAATAAGCGATTCGAATGTCCCGGCATCCGTCCACCAGCCCTCGAGAATGTCGTAAGCCAATTGACCTTTTATCATATAGGCGGTGTTAACGTCGGTAATTTCAAGCTCGCCACGAGCTGATGGCTTGAGCGTTCGTATAATGTCAAAGACGCAAGCATCATAAAAATATACGCCCGTTATGGCGTAATTTGACTTAGGTTCTTTAGGCTTTTCTTCGATGCCGACGACCTTGCCGTGCGAGATTTCAGCGACGCCAAAACGGTGGGGGTCGTCAACCTGCTTGAGCAGGAGCCTCGCACCGCTTCGCTGCGAGATAAATTTGTCAGCATAGTGCTTAAGACTGCTTTTGAACATGTTGTCGCCGAGGATAACCGCCAGAGGCTGCTGGTTTGCGAAATCTTCTGTCAGTGCCAGGGCCTGTGCGATTCCTCCCGCCTCGTCTTGTACCTTGTATGTGAATCGGCAGCCAAAGTCTTTTCCAGAGCCTAACAAGCTGACCACATCGCCCATATGCTCGATGCCGGTCACAATCAGAATTTCCTCTATGCCGATTGCGGTCAGCTTTTCAATAGGGTAGTAGATCATTGGTTTACGCCCGATGGGAAGCAAATGCTTATTTGTGACCTTGGTCAGCGGCCTAAGCCTTGAACCCGTGCCCCCGGCAAGAATAACGCCTCTTAAATCCATGTTCAACTCCTGCAATCCTACAACTAACGGAAAATTCTAAAAAGCGCCAGGTCGATTGTCAATAACAGTTTAGAATTGAACGCCGGCAAGGCACAAAGGGACAAAGCAGCAAAGGCACAAAGTCACTGTGTGCCTTTGTGCCTCTGTGCCTCTTTTGCAAATACGGTCTCGGTCACTTTGAAACGGCAAACTCGTATGAATGAGTTTCGTCTTTGTCCAGGTCCTTGCCGAGACAGTGAAGGACAAAGCCATCGCTTTTCTTTTCGTATCCGAAATCTTGGCCGCTGAATAAATCCTTTGGCAAGCCCACAGGAAGCCCATCAGGCAACTTGCCCGTCGTGGCCTTTAGTATGTAGATCTCAACGGCTGCTTTGATGGCATTGGAATGCGTCTTAGCCCTTACTTCGTTACCATAAACCTTGAAAAGTGCTGGCGCCAGCGCAGCAGTCAAAGTCGCGCCGGGGTCTTCAACCGCATCTTTTCCTGGTTTGTCGCTGAGTTTTTTCAACTCTTCGTAGATGCGGGTGTAGGGCATCGCCGAATCCAGTGTCGCCTGGAGAGAATCCATGTACTTGCCATAGTAGTCCCTGTTCTTTTCAAGAAACGCCTCGCCACCCAGTTCTGCGATCTTCTTGAGGGCAGCCTCTTTGTTGGCCCCCGGTTCCAAGGCCTCTATCAACTCGTCCATATTCTCAAGTTGCGCAGTTTTTAAGGCTATTTCTTTTTCGGTCTTCAACGCAGCCTTGACCGAAAGCACTCTGGTTGGCACTTGAGCAAGTTGGCTCTTTAGCCAGGTCGATGTCTCCAAGTCCGGCGGCATGTTGCCCAATATATCCGTAATGCAGTTATTGGCCATACGGCCAAGGGCAATCGACACCAAGAAAGAGATAATGGTCTCATCACCGATGTGCTGGCTAATCTTCAGGACAGTCAAACAGCGGTCAAGGGCCTGCCGGTAAGCGCCCTGGGCTGCGAGAATCCTGGCTTCTGCGATAATAAGCCGTGATAAATCCCTCGCCTGCGCCAGATGTGGAAAAGAGGCGGAGAATCCCTTGGAGTACCTCAGTCCCCAGTTGCAGTGCTGCATATCGGCCGCTGCCGTCGCGTAATCAATCGTGGCACGGCAGCTCTTAATATATTGCTTGATTTGCTCATTGGGCGCCATTTTGCCGGTCGCCAACTGGTCCACCATATCTCTGGTAGCATTATCCGGTTGCGGGTACATTAGATATGCCTGATAGTACAGAAGAGCCGCGTTGTCCGGATCAGGAGGATAGGCGAAACTCAAGCCGGCCAGCGTCCCTATTATTAGGGTCAGGCAAAAGACTCTTCTTGGTCCTTTAAGGTTGATCGTATTCATAGGTTTGTCCTTTCTGACTTGTTAGCCATTAAAATCGCCTAACAACTCTCGTAACGACAGCTCTCTGGGCCGCGGTCCCAGGATCTCGATAGCTCTTTCGCATTGCCTTTCTACTGCTTCTATACCACCTTGCCGATAAGCCCTCATCAAGGATAGTTCCGTCATCATCTTTGCCGGCGACGTCACGACTTCTGGAGTCGCAGTAGTACCAGCTTGTTCACCTGGGCCCAGGTAGACAATTGAAAAACTGATTGCCGCGATTATGATGGCCGCAGCGGCCACTTTCACGGCGGGCCTTTCCCAAATCGCCTTCCACAAGTTAGCTTGAACAACCGAAGGAGCAGAAGATTTTTCGGCTGCTCGCGCCAGAAGCGATTGGAATTCGTCAGGATACTTCTGCTTCCACTTCTCAGCATCAAAATTCGGCTTTGTGGTGTTGATAGTGCGGTGGATCAGCACGTCGATCCACTGATCATTCTTTTCTTCGCTCATAACCGTGCCCTGCCGATACCCTTGCGACGTAAGTAACTGGCTAATTTCTTCTTCGCTCTTCTAAGCCTCCCATTGATGGCCTGATGCGATATACCCAACACCACCGACATCTGCTCGTAGGACAGCCCATCGTAGAACCGCAAAAAAATCACTTCTCGTGCTGACATTGGCAGTCTACTTAAAGCTTCCTTGACATGTTCAGTCACGTCATCCTCGCGAGGGCTACCCGCCATAGTCGAACGCCAGTCATAGCCTGGCAGGGCGTCCCTGGCCTGAGCAATATCTTTTGCTGCATTCCTGCAGATGGCCGCGAGCCAACCGGCGAAATAGCTCTTTTTCCTTAACTTCGGCAATTCAACAGCCGCTTTGGCGAAGGCTTGCTGGGCGGCATCTTCAGCCAAATGCCTATCGCCTATCGCCGAATGAGCGATGGCGACCATAGCCGGATAATATCGTTTGCACAACTCGGTGAAGCCGTCTGCTTCGCCGTTGATCGCCGCCTCTACCAACACCGAATCGGGTTTCTCGGCCATATCAAGCATCTCTCTGCTGAATCGCCTTTCACCACATAGACTCTATCCGGAGCCCAAAATGGGCGCGAAAATTGCGCGTTTCGTGAGTTTTTGTCTGCGTCTTACAACCACGGATTTCGCAGATTTCACGGATTTGCTCTGTGTAATCCGTGTAATCTGTGGTTACTTTTACTGCACTTTGAGAGGCGATGAGCAGCCGACCCACACGCAGCGTCAAACCACGACGCTTATATTGTATAGTTGGCAGAAGGCGCGCAACTGCTTTGCGTAGTTACCGAGGAATATAATCTGATGCATACCCTTGACGTCACAGACATCATCTACCTCGTTGATTGTCATCTCTATATTTGTACGACAGCCACCTGTCGGCGGGACAGGCGGGCAGCTCACAACTTGTCCGCTGTAGATATACATCTGGGGCATTTTTCCGGAGATGTATTGAGCCATGGTGACATCCTGCCCTGCAGGCCAGAGAACCCGTGGGACACAGCCCCAGCCCGCTTCGGCATGGCTCATTAAAATGTATGGCTGAGAAGGACCGTCCCTGCCGCTCAACTTTGATGGGCAGGTGCAATGTGCACCAAAATAATGGTTATTCTCTGTCTCCATAGATGAATTCTGTTGAAATCCTGGCCGGCCAAAAAGCTGCTGCACCAGCATCAGTGTCAACGTGGCATTAAGATCAGCCTGGCAACCTGCTGGAATCCCTTCATCCCTCAGACTCATAAATCCCATACAGGGCGGAGGATGCTTGTGAGGTTTACTAAGGCCAGGCAGGCAATCCATCATAATGGCATCTGCTTTTTCCGCCTTAATGATTTCTTTAAGGGCAAAATACGTCCTTGCAGCATCAATGATATCAGCCTTGGTAGGTTGGACCACCTCTTTGGCGTCCTTCAAATACGCATCGGCAAGTTGCTTCACAGCGTCGGTCGTTTCGGCACGCCTAAATTCCTCAACAAATCTTTCGCCTGGAATAGCGCGCAGCCTGGTCCCAAAATGAGGGAGGGTAGTTTCTCCGGTTTTTGAACCTGCAATATTGACAAGGACGCTTTCTCTCATCCATCGCGATGTCTTTATCATTTTCATGCCGTCTTCGACAGCCTCAAGATTATCCAACGAATTAATCAAATATACGCCGGGCTTTCGATGAAGCTGATTAATGTGATCAACCAAAAGGATGCCCAATGTAGCGAGCACGACTGCAGGGATTTGCGATTCTTCGACAATCCGCGTGACGTGTCCCCAATGGCCCTTCTTGAAGGGAATAAGCAGGAGGCCATCCGGTTTTGACTGCTTGACCTCATTGATGAATTGCGTTACACTGGCTTCGTCATCGAGAGGCTTCTCGTCCAATAATATGCGCATCCCCAACTTTTGCTCAATCCTTCTAATTCTTTCGGCGTACTGCCTTTGACGGCCCTCGGCATCAAAAGTTGACCCTGGCCAGCTATAGTATCCATCTTTACGGAGAGACTCAGTGGGCGGATACACAAAAGCTCCCCGTACCGTAGCCATTCCCTTGCGGCTTTCGCTGGCGTCTACAGAAGTTGCAGCACCAAATAGTCTCGCAGAACCGAATGAAACACCCGCGGCGGTCGTACCTACCGTCTGCAGAAACTGGCGCCGGGACATCCGAAATACTTTGGCTGGTCGTGACCGTTTCATATCAACTCCCTTCTCGGCTCATCTGAAATTTAGCTTTTTCTCCCGCCTTAATCTGTAGGGTCTTATCAAACCGATTATAGCCGAAGCCGTCCAGAACAAATTTCACCAGTGCTAATTCCCCGTGTAAAACTGAAAGCTCAACATTAATACCTTCTTTAGCGCCCTTGAGCGAGCAATTCCCCCACGCATAGCCATTGGACCAAAAGAATGTGCCTTCGCCAGGAGCAAAGGTCATAGCTTTCTCGACGCCCGAATAATGAAAGCCGGTCAGCGCCAGCACCGCTGCCCAACTGGCCATAGCACGAGCATAGTGATGGCCGCACTCCGCCTCGTCGAATGGGCTGCGCTTTTGGCCATCATATCGGTCGCGGATATTCTTTATGCACTTTAGCCCATTCTCGACCTGGCCTTCGTACAACATGCCGACAGCCGCTGCATATTCAAAGCCCGTCATAACCTCAGTAAAATAAGGAAAAGGATTGGCGGGGCGGTCTTTAGGATAGCTGGCCATCAAAAGTGCTGATTCGTCGCCAAGGGCAAAACTCCGCATGCAGTTGAAATGGCCATATAGTCCCTGTCGAAGATTGTATTTCACGATACTCTGCAGTGTCTTGCGGATATTGGCAGGCTCAAGCAAATACCCAAGGCCACAAACGTGGGCCATGTATTGGCCGACAAGCTGGTCCACGAGGCAGCCAGAACCAAGCTGGTAATCGGGCTTAGTGATATCTTTTGCGCCCATCCCCACCAGCAAACTTGGCGCAATCTCAGACTTGTCCTTTGGCGGCTGAATCTTGTGCTCGTAATATTCCCCGTTAAAAAGATTCTGATCGATCCACGTCTTTCCGCGCTCAAATAAGTCATGACAGGTCCCGGCAAAGTCGTCGTCATCAAGGTACTTTGCCATTTCCTCGGCAGCCCGCAGCGCCCCTAAATACCAGGCACCCATTTGCGGATTTGGCCCATAATACTCCACATCCATAGTATTGTGCTGACAGCCCTCCATCACTCCATCGCGGTCTGCGTCCCAGCCTCCTTTAATCCAGCAAAATTCGACCGCCCTTTTCACATGAGGCCAAAGGGCTTTCAGCATCTGGTCATCGCCGGAAAGCTGCCAGTCGCGGTACATCTTCATAATGCAGCCCATCTGCCCATCGGCGGCGGCTTTGCCGAACTCCTGCGCGCGCTCGAGCGGCAAATTAACACGAAAGCTCATCAGCCCCTGGTCATTTGTAGCGTGAGCAAACTCGACCTCCCGCATTGACTTGGCCAAACTGCCAAAGAGAAAGGCTGTGGCCTGCTCGTAGTTCCAGACGTGGGTGCATGAGCCGTGACAGCAACCTCTTGTATTGCTGCAACCTTCCCAGCCGTAAAAACGCCCGTCCTCTGTGCGAAAGCACGTCTGCGTGCGAAGCGTACTGACATTGAAAAGTGCAGCTTCCTTGATTACATCCGGAAGATCGCTTTTACAAAACGCTCGTACAAACTCGACAGTTTCAGCTTCGAGCTCTGCAAGCTGTGGCGCAAATTTCTCAGCGACATCCCAGGCGTCACTGTATCTGGTAGTATAGTAATTGCCGATACGGTCCTGCTCATTATTTTTGGGCGTCCAGGTTTGACGGTTCGGAAAATGCCAGGTCACCAGAAATGTCACTCGCTCTGTCACGTGCGGCGGCAGCTCGACTTGGACAGCAAGCGAGGCCATCGGCGTATCTTCGCCGGTGGCCGGGCGATCTTCGAGCCGACCATCGTCACTGAAATCATCCCAGAAATCCAGCAGCGAGCTGCCCCAGCTCTGACTGGTCCAGGATGTGCGGCAAGTGACGCCCGTACCGCCGGTGGCGGCCAATGCTATTGTGCCCCATTGTTCCGCCCGCGGGGCGACCCCTTTGGAATACATGAAGATGCCCTGGACGTTCCGGCCTTTGCGGAACTCATTCTGGTTTGCCCTGCCGCCAACAGCCACCAGATCGCCCTTCCAATCCTTCGTGCTGCCCGAGCCGTCTATGCCGATGAAGTTAGGCATACTGCCGCAGACCGAAGCTATCACCGATTCGCCGCTTGCATTGTGAAGGACATATCGCAGGACGGCTACCGGTATACCGCTGGCATCGGCGTCACCCGGAACCAGCGGGTTGAATGCCTCGATACGCACGTCCACAGGGACATCCGCGTCGGATAGAATCACCTGCCCAAGCGGATAAGCAGCAGCAAAGGAGCAAGTGTGGAACCGCGGCAGACCATGGTTGGGCATGGTACTACCGTGGCTACCTTCGTAATCTGACAGGTCGAGCGGGCCCTCAATTGCGCGGGTTACCGTCCGGTCGCCAGGTTTCCCGACATACAGGGCAAAAAATGGGCCGGTCGACCCCCGCTGGGGAAGAAATCCCTTGGCTGCGCGGTTCATAATCTCCCAGTCGCGCAGGTCGCCGCGCCCACCCAATGAGACAGTTCCAGTCCCGATACCGCCCAAAGGAAGAGCGATCCTATCCAGATGAGCCTGGTCATAGCGCTTAACAATAGGCCAGGCGTCGGGATTATCCGGCCTTTGTACCGGCACTATTTGTGGTTCACCTGCGACAGTGGGTGTATGGGCATATAATATGCCGGCGCACGCCACCGCCATCGTTAAGACTACCGGTAACATCCTCATATCTTCTTCCACCTCACAAACACCAGGGGCTTCGCGCCGATCGGCTTACCATTCGCTCTGCCTCGGAGTCATTTACAAAAGTTTCCTTACCGGGGTCCCATTTTATTGGTCGGCCAAGCTCGTAAGCGATATTCCCTAAGTGGCATACGGTTATGGAGCGGCATCCTGTAGCGACATCGCTGATTGGCTTAGCGCGAGTTCGTATGGAATTAATGAGATCGCTATGATGGTTGTCACTTTCATGCAGATGTATCTGATCGGGGCCGATTTTCTGCTTGATTAGATTTTCCGGCCAGGTGCGTAAAGTATAACGCCAAACGGCGACCTTACCCTTGGTCCCTTCGAACATCACGCCGTTATCCTGACCCGTTTCGGCCTTAAATTTCTCCGGGTCACGAATCATAACAGCGCCGTTGGCATATCTATAGGTAAGCACTCCCCGCTTTCGCGGGGACAAGCTTGCCCCTGCGGCAGCAGGGGTCGTGCCATCTGGAGGGATAATCTCGATGGGCCCGCTGTCATCCATTCCCAGCCCCCACTGAGCCGTATCGAAATGGTGCGCACCCCAGTTAGTCATTTCACCGCCCGAGCAATCGCGATATGCCATCCAGCCTCTGACAAATCCGACATTGTACGGCCTCCACGGTATCGGCCCAAGCCACATATCATAATCAAGGTAATCCGGGACCGGCTCGGCGGGAAGATCACAGAGCTTATATGCTACAGGCCCGCCGACGCTGACCGTCACGGTTTTTACCTGGCCGATGTAGCCATTACGAACCAGTTCGCAGGCGAAACGAAAGCTCCAGCTTGAGCGCTGCTGAGTGCCCATCTGGAACACTACGCCGTAGCGCGTGACAGCGTCTCGCACCGCCTTTGCCTCCTCAATAGTAACCGAGAGAGGTTTTTCACAATAAATGTCTTTGCCGGCCTTTGCTGCCGCGATGGAAATAAGTGGATGCCACCGCTCACCGGTAGCAATAAGCACGGCATCAATGTCTTGCCTGGCTAAAAGCTCGCGGAAATCACCGTAAGTAGCGCAGTCGTTGTTGCCGTACTTTTGGTTTACAATATCACGGGCACGATTTTTGTTCCGGGCATCGGCATCGCAGACAGCTACTGCCTGCACTTCGTCCCTATCTATAAAGCCGCCTTCCGGCGCCCAGATGCCTCCAGCGAGACCCTGTGTGCCCTGGCCGCCCACGCCGATGAAGCCCATCACAATGCGGTTGCTTGGAACAACGGTGCCGGCTTTGCCCAGAGCGGATGATGGAACAATATAGGGAAAACCTATCACACCGGTCATGACTGTCGATGTTCTTTTCAAAAAATTGCGACGACTAATATTCCTTGTATGCAACATCTGCAAACCTCCACAAATTTAGCCCTCACATAATATTTCTATCGGCGTACCTGTTTTTAGATGCAATGTACCGTTGGCACTTCCATTTTTTAAGCTGATCTCTAACGTGCGGTTCGAGCCTTCAATCAAAAATAACTCACCTTGTTTTGCAGCAGAATAATTTTCACGATAGTCCATTTGGTATATTTTCTCTCCGATTTTAACGCTATAGCAGCCGTTACCCTGTCTTGGTACGCTTGTTATAATGTTTCCAAAGCTGTCGATCCTGACTACCAGCCCCCTACCACTATCCTGATAAAGCTCCAATTTCTCAATCTGGCCGACTTTTTCGCCCAGCTCATCAAACTTGCCCAGGCTGATATTTGCAGTCGCCGGGGCAAACATGTCTCTACCATGAAAGGTGTGACTGGCATCGGGTGGCATGGGCTTCCAGCCCATGAAATCACGGCCAGGATGGCCGTGCCACATTGGAATTTCCCTTATGTCAATTACTTCCTGCTCTTTGAGCGATTCCCAAAGCAAGCCATTATCCGGGGCAACAAAATAGTAATGCGTGGTTTTAACTGCCAACGCTCTTCTTTGGCTGCCCACGCCTGGGTCGACTACACAGCAAAATACCGAACCTTTTGGGAAGTACTTATAGCTATTCTTCAGAATCCACGAGGCCTCGATGATATTCTGGCTTGAAACACTGTGGCATAAATCTACTATCTGGGCGCGGTGATCAATGCTGTAAATCACCCCTTTCATCACACCCACATATTCACTCTGGCCGAAGTCCGTCAATAGGATTATCATACGCCTTTGCCCGTATTCTAAATCTGCAATTGTCAGCATTAGACCCTGCCAGAGGGCTGGCAGGGCTAAGCGGTTAACCCCGTCATCACCATGGCGGGGTTGCCGCCCTTTGTCACCGATCTTTTCTTTACAACAGCCCCACGGTCTCATCGAGCGGGATGCCCAGCCGTTCGTACCTACCGGCACGCGACTTTTCGTCGTCGATGTGAATCTCTCGGGCGATTTTTCCGACCTCCTGTGCGCGCTGGCGCGGGACGACCAATACTCCATCACCATCGGCTATAATAAGGTCGCCGGGATAAACAAGGACACCTGCGCAGCTTATGGGGAAGTTATACGATTCAGCGATGAGCCTGCCGGGGCGGACTCCCCGGGAACTATACCCATTTTTGCAGTACACAGGAATTTTTTTGACTTTAACGATCTCATCGGTATCCCGTGCGCCGCCGTTTGTTACTACCCCAGCTACCCCTTTCTCGGCCCAACCGAGGCTGTTATTTGACCCGATAAAGCCGCACTCTGGAATTCCGCTCGCGTCGATGACAGCTACATCGCCTGGCTTAGCTACCTCAAGCCAGGCATCGGGCGCCCGCTTATACTGTTCGGATTTGAGTTTTTTGAACCCATTGATATCAGGAAACGAGTTTTGCCCGGCCCTCACATCGGTGGGCACGTGACGGACGGTGATGGCAAAGCCTACTATCCGGTGAGAGAATTTTTCCACATCGCGCCATAAGGGCCGAATATCCTTGTGCATTAGACCTATGTCCTGCAGACCCGCCAGATCCATAGCGTCAAGGACATCTGTAAGTCGCAAGTCCTTATACAACGTGAGAATTTCCTTTCGTGCCAGGTCACTGTCGTCAAAGCTTTTATTCTGTAGCAGTCTCACTCCTTGAGGTGTTGTGACCTTCGCGGTGGTTTGGCGCTGCTCCGGGCTGGCGGCAAAAATGCCTGGTACTGATATAGCCACGATTAATGCCATAAAACTAACGAGATTCGACCTACACTTCTTGAAATGATACATAGCAGCCTCCCGAAAAATGTGTTATCAAATTTGCTAAGTTCGGCTTCAGACCGAGGCTAAACTAAACGTTCAAAAATGCAAGCACTTTTCGGCATTTTAATCAAAGCCCGGCAGAGCTTTAGCGCGCTACCATCAAATAAGGGCTTGAACACTCGCGACAATCCAATATCATATCTAATCTTGGAGGCTGAGAAATGGTGAACCTATCAGATTTCGGTAAGAAGATTGCGGTACAATCCGGCATCGGCCAACTGATGGAGGACCTGGGCAGCGCCCTTGCGGAAGGCCGGAGTGTTCTGATGCTTGGCGGCGGCAACCCCGCTCACATACCCGAGGTTCAAAAGCATTTTCGAGAGAGCATCTTAAGACTTCTCAAGAGCGAGAAAGAATTCGAGCGAGCTATCGGCAACTATGATCCGCCGCAAGGCAATAGAGAATTTATCGAGGCGATGTGCACACTGCTGCGCGGCCAGTTGCGCTGGGACATACGACCGAAAAACATCGCCCTGACCAATGGCAGCCAATCGGCTTTTTTCATTCTCTTCAACATTCTTGCCGGGGCCTTCGAGGGCCAGGCTAACAAGAAAATTCTGCTGCCGCTTACGCCCGAGTACATTGGCTACTGCGACGTCGGTTTAGCCGACGACCTGTTTCTTGCATACAAACCTGAGATCGAGCATTTCAGTGACCATATATTCAAATATCATATTGACTTTGACAAAATTAATGTCACCGACGAAGTTGGCGCGATTTGTGTGTCCAGACCCACGAACCCCACAGGCAATGTCCTGACAGATTCTGAGATTCAAAAGCTCGGCGAACTTGCCCGGTCGAACAAAATTCCTTTCATTATTGATAATGCTTACGGCACGCCATTTCCAAATATTATTTTTACCGAGGCTAAACCTGTCTGGGACGAGAACACAATCGTGTGTATGAGCCTGTCCAAGCTCGGCTTGCCCAGCACCCGTACAGGAATTGTCATCGCCGGCGAAGAAATTATTGCTATGGTTTCACGGGCAAACGCCGTAATGAGCCTTGCTCCCGGCGGCCTGGGCGCAGCCATCGCCACAGACCTTGTGCGCAGCGGCGAAATACTGCGTCTGAGTCAGAACATTATAAAGCCTTTCTACCAGATACGGGCAGAAGAAGCTGTTGAGCTACTTTGCCGGGAACTCAATGGGACCGATTTTCATATACACAAGCCGGAAGGGACATTTTTCTTGTGGCTGTGGCTGCCGGGATTGCCCATTACTGACGGCGAACTTTATGACCGGCTCAAAAAAAGAGGTGTTCTAATTGTCCCCGGCCATTATTTTTTCCCGGGTCTTAAGGACAACTGGCAGCATAAACACGAATGTATCCGGATAAACTACTCCCAAGATAAAGATATTGTCGCGCGAGGATTGAAAATTATAGCCGCGGAGGTCAAACGAGCCTGCGATGCTGCTTAGGTATGCCGGGCATACCCTACGCTGGCCGACCACACCTGAGCAACTTATGGTTCTATAGCTGCAAAGAGGACTTTCCCTTCGGCAAATCAAAGCAAACTGTCACGTTCTGACCGTCGGCATGCCATGTTTCAGCGTCCAATTGCAACAACGTATTTACACGCCGCAGCTCGGTAGGACGCTCAGAAACCGTTAGCCTGGGAGCTTTTTGTGAAACGCTCTTAACACGGATAGTAAATCGCGTTGTGGCAAATGGGGCGCTGAATATTATGCGGGACCCTGCGCTATCGATGCGTGTCAGCTCCCTGGCAGCCCAATAACGGGCAATTTCGCTGAGTTTCATCCAGACTAAATTGTCGTATCGAGCATGAAGACGCCTGACAACCTCCTGGAAGATTTTGAAGCCTAGCTCCTCACCATTATAATAAATGCCGGGCCAATGGCAGACGATGATTGCCGGCTCACCCTTGTCAATGACTTGCGGCAGCCGGCCGCCTTTGAGGTCTTCTGTAATACATTTATCCGCAGAGCCGGGCGTCAGCCCGTCCCAGCCGCCAAACCAGTCGCCGGTGCAGCCGATTATGGATACAACGCACTTCGGATCCGGGCCTGAAAGACCGGAGGCATACTCCACGCGTGGGGCGACGCTACGGTCGTCCGTGTAAGTGTGGCGGAAATAATGCGGAATTTCCGCCTTGAACACGTCACGGCACGACTGGAGAGTGGCCTGAGATAGCTCCGGCAATGCGCCGTTGCCAAAACCGCCGGGCGTGGTAATGCCTTCACACTTGAGGCCGACATTTTTCAGAATCCGCAAGGCATAACTCATATAATCGGCCAATTCGTCGACAGATTTGCCCGTCGACCACCCCCAGTTTTCCATGAACCGCTCACTCCTCTCAGGATAAGGGCGGCCGGTCTTGGTATCGATGACCCAAGTATGCGTGACCATCTCAGGATGAATGTCCCAGTCGGGCATCATAAATTCGCGCACCAGCTCGATGCTGTCCTCCAATTCCTTTTTGGACCAGCCCGGCAGATCGCGGTCCAGCCAACCCACCAGCGCAGGATACGGGACCACGCTGTATTTGCCCTTCACATTATGCTCACGACACCACTGACCAAACCTGTGGACAAAGGCATCGGGTATCTCACGCGGCAGTTTCTTCCAGTCCTGTTTATAGTTATTGGGAAATACCTCCCCGAACTGCGGGATGCCAAAGTGAGCCAGGTTTACCAGGCAGGTTGAATCATCGATGATAAGGCTGACCGGCACCCGATTCTGCGGGTTAAGCACTACGACATCGGCGTCTTGCTGTGGACGGTCTCCCTTTTCCTGAGCGGCGACCGGCACAGCATCAAGAATTAACTTGGCGCCGGCAGCGGTCAGAGCCGCCATCTTCACAAAATCGCGCCGCGTAACTTCCTTTTTTGTGGACATCTGTTATCCTCCTATTACATAGCGTGCCAACAAAGTAATCAATCCACCATAGGCGGATCAGCTCGATGGAACACTAACTTTAATGAAGACGTTTTCCGGTTCTTCATCACACCGAATCGTGTAGGTTGCCGGGCCATCAAGGTCTATGGTTTCTTGGCGAAGTTGCTGATCAATTTGGTAGCCATGCGTGATACGTATCTGAGTCTGCGGGGGCCGTTCTGGAATCACGTGCATACAAGCACGAATCGCATTTAAGCCTGGCTGGCCTGTGTATTTTATATATACCTTTTCCGCCGGCACATCCAATCTAATATCTGTATCCCAGTTATATCGCCAGTGATTCACCCATGTTGGAACTGACGATTTATAAAGCTCCTTGAAATCCCGTGGCATGGGCTTCCAGCCCATGAAATCACGGCCAGGATGGCCGTGCCACTGCCGGTTGTCGGTCTGCGTTAGACCCTGCCAGAGTGCTGGCAGGGCTAACCGCTTTGCCCCGTCATCACTATGACGGGGTTCCGCATAACCACCTCGCCCCGGATGCGGCAAGTTTGCCGCTGCGGGTCATAATCTTGCGGCATTGCAACCAGATACTTAGCCAAGTCGTTCGGGTCAGCGGTGTTGGGATTCACCAATATGGGAATCGTTGCCAGACCGTAGCGATCACCTATTTCGTATCGCAGATGGTTGTCTCCTTTCTTGAGGCGAGGTAGGCTGATTGGTGCAACTTGAACCCAGGTATAGACCTCTAAAGATTTTATTGCTCCAGCCCCGCCCGTACCAGCGGTAGCGAGCTTTAACAGATAACCATAGGTGCCTTTGACCATGCGCGTCAAATCCACAACTGCGTCTTCATCGGCTTTAACTTTACCTGCAGATTGCCAGCTAAGCCCGCAATCCAAAGACACAAATAGCTCAACGGGCAAGATCGCTTCCAACATCACGGCCGAGGCGTCGGCATCATCATTCGGGTCGTCCAGGTCGTTAACTTTAGCGACAATTATGTAAGGCGTAAAGACTTCAAAGATAACCTCGGCGTTGCCTTCTTTAACAACGTGCAGCCCTTCTTTGCCCGGCGCCAGATTTTTTACAGCATAAAATCCATCTTGGAAATCAGTTGAGCTGCTCGACAGACTCGGGGCGTAGTGAAAAACTCCATTTCCATGATTCCAGCGTGTGAAATCACGGTGGTTCGGCTTCATACCCACGGGGCTGGTAAGAAGTAGATCTTTGACCCATTTCGTGCCATTGTAGCGAGGCAGATGGTGCCAACGCCCACCCTGCGGTTCCTGCGGCTCCCACCAGCGAGTAAAGGTTTCACCCTGCCGAAGATAGAAATCCATCGTGTGGCTGCCCTGAAACCAGCGGTAATAATAGTCAATTCTGCTGTCACGATAGATTTCAAACACTTTATCCTTGTCGTGGTCTTTAGGGAAGAAAGGCTCAACCTTCACCGGCGGATCAGTCCACAGGTTCCTGTCGCATCTGGCCTGGTCGAGACTTGCGGCTGTGCTGTTGGCATCCAGCAATACACCTCGAACATCCAGGTCGAAATAGTGCCACGAGCGATCGTACCAGACCTCCGTAGCACAATGCTGCCACAATTCTACGCCGAAGGAACGCCCATCTTCAAAACCCACGCCCTGAAAAATACCATCCAAAACAGGGCCAAATATCCCACAATAGGCCATGTTATAAACATTAAGAATTTTCAGCGGCTCACGGACCGTGGCGTATTCGTCAAATGGGTCCGGCCCTTCGAGAATCTCGTTGAAATGGTAGGGTCCTGTTTCGTAGTCACACAAATATTTCCATATCGCAAGCGCCAGATCATTACCTTTTTTGTCTTGCCATTGCCGGAACTGTCGGAAGCGTTTCAAATCCGTAGTATCAGCGGTGTGCTCACCGACAACGCGGATGCAGGTCACCTTTGCAACAGATGTGGCACAAGTGACAACACCGAATGCGACCATTAAGGTCACCCAGAGATTCAATCTGACCGGCTTGACCCTAAAGGGCAACATTCTTACGCACCTCTTGCCAACAGACCATAACTTCCGAAACGACATCGGGAATGAAAAGACGTCATTTCTGCTGCATCATAATGTTTCAGCCAAACGATCGCTGCTTAACAATAATACTACCACTTCATAGAGTTGCAATCACTTAAGTGAAAAAGCAGCCCGCCGTTGCGCCGAAACTAAAGTGGCGGCCTTTTAAGGCCGATATTCTCAGTCTAAATGGAATTGAGCAGATTCTTAGTTTCAGTGTCTGACCACAGTGTGCCAGCCAGACAAAGGAGCAAAAATGCGTGAGGTGGCGCAACACCCCACAGGCATTATCACTATCAGCCCAACCGCAACTGTCAAAGATGCGGCGATTGCGATGCTTACCAATAAAGTCGGTTGTCTTATCGTCAACGACCAGAGCGGACGGTTTGCCGGCATCATCACAGAGCGAGATATAGTTAGCCGAGCAGTCGCCTGTTCAAAGGACTTCGAGCGGACTACTATAGCTGAGATAATGACAACTCAAGTTGTCTGCTGCACGCCCGGCACTCCAACAAGCAAAGCTCGGGAGCTTATGACCGCCAATCGAATTCGCCATCTACCGATGATTGAAGACCGAGTCGTTGTCGGGATGCTTTCGGCGCGCGACCTCATGGAGCAGCAGATCTTTGAGAATCGAGCGGCTGCGGAAGAGGTAGCAATGCTTGCTAATTGCCTTAAGAGCATTGACCTAAATGAAGTCGCCAATATAGTCACCGCTGAGGTGCCTAAACTGTTCCAAGCCGGCAGGTGCATCCTGTATTTTCATCTCGCCCATCATCCGTGTAGCGGGAACGATGAATCTGTAACGAAACGCCCCGCCCTTGTAAGTTACAATAAGTGTTTGTGCAAACAGCAGCGCCTCGGCAGCCTAGAAGGAACCGGGCAGCTATCCAACGACGGCAGGTTTTACCATGACAACACTCCAGAGCTATGTAGAGACCTTGGAGCAGAAGGCCCGCGTTTATTTGTTCCACTCAACATAGCCGGTCTGAAAGACTGTTCGTCGGCCAAGAGCAAAAGCTTGTCCGCCAGACGGATGGCGGGCTTGTCCGGCTACTTGTGTATGTGTGGTCTGGCGCCCGCAAGCGCCGCTAACAAGGAACTGATTTCATACAAAGCCAAATTAGCAGGAGAGATTCTGAACTCTCATCTGACTAATGCCAGACTTTATCAAGAAGCCCGGCTAACTTCGTTAACCGACCCCCTGACGGGCGTAGGCTCAAGGAGACTTCTTGAAGACAAGCTGGAGCTTGAAGCGGCGCGAGCAAGACGATACCAAAGACCATTCTCCCTTGCTATCATAGACCTTGACAATTTCAAGACAATCAACGACGTTCTGGGTCATGCCGCCGGGGACAGTGCGCTTAAGAAAGTCGCTGCATGTATGAAAAACCAGAAGCGAAGCCTGGACGTGCTTGCGCGTTATGGCGGCGATGAGTTTGTCGTGCTAATGCCGGAGACCGAAGCCGATGATGCCGTCTCATTACTGGAACGACTTCGAGTCAAAGTGCAGCAGATTAAGCTGATGGAAAATCTGCCCATAACATTTAGCTGCGGGATAGCAGAAAGCCTGCCGGACCGTAATGACTCTGCCACTGAGGTCATGCGCAGAGCAGACCTGGTTCTCTATGAGGCAAAAAGCGCTGGCCGAAACTGCGTTAAGATCTGGGACCAGAGCATGGCAGAGCGCCTTAGAGCAGGTGACATCGAAATTGACAAGATCAAGAAGCTCGAAAGATGCATTGCGGGTCTATCTGAAAAATCGGAGAAGATGTTCATCCAAAGCATCTGGGGACTGGTCCAAGCACTCGAAGCCAAAGACACTTATGCCAAGAAACATTCGGAAAATGTAATGCAGTATGCAGTGGGCATTGCTGGGACGATGAAGATTGCTCCAAAACAAATAGAAGTTATTCGCCGTGCTGCTATGATCCACGATATTGGCAAGATCGGGATACCGGATGCAATCCTGGAGAAGCCCTCTAGATTATCACCCCTCGAACGCCGTATCGTTGAGCAACACCCACTTATAGCCATTCGCATCTTGGAAAAGATGACCTTTCTGCATAGAGAAATAATTATAGTCAGGCACCATCACGAGAAATGGAACGGCCGAGGTTATCCGGATGGTCTGTCGAAAACTTCGATACCGCTCGGCGCTCGGATTATGGCCGTAGCCGACACATTCGATGCATTGACGTCACCCCGATCCTATCGCGGTAGCCGGTCTATCGCAGAAGCAGTAGAAATTCTGGGTGGTTCGTCCGGATACGACTTTGATCCCGATGTCGTCAAAAGTGCCGTCTGTTGGGTGGAAGAGATGTGCCAGCAGGTGGGCAAGACGTTAGACGAGATCGCGCCGCAGGATTTGCTGGACAGCCAAACACGCACTGTTTCAGCCCAGTGAACCCGCCACTCGCCCGCAGTACGTCTGGCGGGTAAATCTGCCGGGTAAACTTTGCCGCCGATTACTTGCCCTTTTTCTGCAGAATCATTTCAATTTCGTCTATGGTTCGATTCATTGCCGCCATAGTTTTATCGAATGGTTCACGCATGGTCATATCCACGCCGGCTTTCTTCAACAGATTTATTGGGTAGTCGGACCCACCCGATGATAGGAATTCAATGTACTTCTCTGCCGCCCCTTTTTCTTTGCTCAGGACCTCCTCAGCCAAGGCCGTTGATGCAGTAAAAGATGTTGAATACTGATAGACATAGAAGTTGTAATAAAAGTGAGGGACATACGCCCACTCAACTGTGTACAACTGGTCGATCTGGCAGACGCCCTTCTCGTGGCCGTAATACCTTTTCAAAATATCTCCATAGAGTTTGCTCAGGGCATCACCTGTAAGCGGCTCTGCCCGTTCAGCCATTTCGTGCATACGCAGCTCGAACTCAGCAAACTGAGTTTGCCTAAAAAGCGTTTGCCTGATGCCTTCCAAATAGTTCATCAACAGTGATAGGCGAACATCGTCGTCTTTGACCTGACTCAACATCTTATTAATCAGCAGAGCCTCGTTGAAGGTGGACGCCACTTCAGCAACAAAAGTTGAGTAATCGGCTGTGGCATAGGGCTGAGTCTTGTTTGAATAATAGCTGTGCACGGCATGACCCAGTTCATGGGCCAGCGTGCTTAAATCATCATATTGACCGTTGTAATTCAACAGGACGTAAGGATGGACATCATAGGCGTCTCCGTTGGAATAAGCGCCTGCGCGTTTACCGGGGCCTGGATAAACGTCGATCCACCGATTGTCAAAAGCCTCTCGAACCACACCGTAATATTCCTGTCCTAATGGTTTCACCGCGTCCAGGACAAGCTGTTTGGCTTGTTCAAAGCTGTACCGCAGGTCGACTTCTTTCACCGCCGGTGCATACACGTCTGAGTACTTCAGCGAGTCTACGCCGAGCATCCGCTTTTTCAAATTCAGATAACGATGAAATGAATCGAGATTGTTGTGAACAGTCTCTATAAGAGCAAGGTATACCTCCGTGGGAATATTGTCTTTATCCAGCGCACTTTCCAGACAGGAGCGGTAATGCCGGGCACGCGCATAAAATATGTCGCCTCTTACGTTGGCATAAAGCTGAACACCAAAAGTCTGTCGGAACTCGTTCACTGCGCTCCAGAAGGCTTGAAAGACTGATTCGCGGTCGTTGCGATTGGGCGCAGCCCGATAGAGAGCGTATCCGGCTTTGCTTAACTTGGCGATAGTACCGTCACTTAATTTCACCTGCGGATAGGGGAATTCTGCGTTGCTGAAGACCCCGTAAATTGAAGATGGGGCGTTAGCCAAAAGGCCGGCCTCGGCGAGTATCTTTTCTTCTTGCTCCGATAGCTTATGAGCTTTTGTGCGCTGTATATCATACAGGTACATCTTAAAGATTTTCAAGCCAGGCTGTTCAGCGATAAACGCATCGATTTTGTCTTTATCCATTCGGGCGATTTCCGGCTCGATAAACGATGCTTTGGAACTGTAGTCGGTGACTAACTGCTCCATTTCTTGTTTCATCGCCAAGTACTTTGAGTTGCGCGTGTCCTGGTCGGATTTCATGCCGGCGTAACAATGCAGGCGGCTGAGCTCCTTGGAAATCTCACTGTTAAGACTCAGACACGCCAGCAGTTCAGATGCAGAGGTCCCCAATTGGCCTTTGTATTTGGTGATCTGACTAAATTGTGCGGCCAGCTTCTGCTTGCTTTCATTCCACGCCTCGTCTGAAGCATATAGGTCTTCCAACCTCCACGTGTGGTCGGCAGGGACTTCCGCTCTTTCGCGGGTTTGGGACAAAACTCTGACTTGAGAAAACGCAAAAACCACAAGTGATATAATGATTACACCTGACGCCCTTCTCATGTTATCTCCTTGAATAGTAACCAATTTAAGGCCATTTGTAGATATGGTCGGTTTCAATAACGCTATGAACCAGCCAATACATCTTAAGACCAGCAGCCTTGGATTTCAATTGCTGATTTGTCTTTTCGCTTAGTACAATAAGCCCTGCGCGTATGGGTGTCGAGTCGAATCCATTAGTGATCACAAGGAGCTGCTGAGATGATTCTTCCAGGACCTGTTCGCACGATTCTCTCCGTGCCCCCAGGGGGTGTTTCACCGGTTTTTATTTTCCTGTCGATAATGCCGGGCTTCTGGTTCGGCCTCACACCAGGCTGGTCCGGCCTACACACGGTGCTGGTAATTCTGATTCTCGTCTTGAATACGCACCTCGGTTTATTCCTCTTGTCGGCTGGAATAGGAAAGGCCGTCTCCTTAGGAGCAGCACCTGCGCTGTATCACATCGGTGTCTGGATACACAACTGCCTCCCTGGGCTGCCGCGCATATTGGCATCAATACCAGTGTTGGGAATCACCGATTTCAACAGATATTCTGTTGTGGGGGCTCTTGTGATCGGGCCTATTGTTGGCGGCGTTGCGGGACTATTTATTGCCCGCTCTGTCATAGTGTTTCGCCGGATGCTCCTGAAACTTGAAGAAGGCTCCGAGAAATTCAAAAAATGGTATTCCAATCCTGGGGTGAGAATTTTGGACCGGCTTCTCGTTAGTAGACGCACCAAAGACATCAAATCACTTTTCACTGCCAAAACGAAGGTCTTTCGCAAGGCAGGCGTGGCTTTGGCGGTTCTTTTGCTGGCTGGATCGGCAATCGCAGCAGCACTACTCAAAGACGGCACAGTCAGAGATTATCTCACCGGAGCGATGACGCAGGCTAATGGAGCCGAAGTTGATCTCGACCAGTTCAATGTTTCTATCCTGACCGGCGCGGTTTCGGTCTCAGGAATACAGGTCACCGACCCTGAAAATCCCGCTAATAACCACTTCTCTGTTGACAAAGTCGCTGCTGATGCCAGTTTGTACAACCTGCTTCTGGGTAGACTTGTGATTGACCAGGTGCAGATCTGCGATGTCAAGTTCGACCAAAAGCGATCGACGCCTGGCAAAATAGTAGTACCTGACACCGAGCAAGCCCCCGGCATATTTGACCCGCGCGAGTTTAAGCTCCACCCTGCGGACGTGACCAAACTGGATAAATACATCAAAGACGCCAAGGCTCTAAAAGAAAGGCTGCAAAAACTCCGTAGCTGGCTGCCTAAGCCCCAAGATAAAAAAGTCGCTGGCCGGCCGAAACATGTCCCACAAAGGTATCTCGATTATCTTCAGGCCAGAGCCTCCGTGCCGGCCTCGCCTCGGATCATCGCCAAAAGAGCCATACTTGATAAAGTCCAAATACAGTCACCAATTTTCGGCAATAGCAAAATTCTTCTGACCAATTTAAGCGATGCGCCGGCGTCAGCAAAGTTACCTGTCACGCTCGAAATGACATCGAACGATACATCAGCATCTGTAAGCATAACAATCGACTACAGCTCAAAAGACCGAGTCCCAAGACTGTCCGGCAAGTTCAGCAGTTTCGACCTGGCAAAAATCCAATCGGGCATTAGCAGCAACGCAGGCCTTATCTTTCAGTCGGGCGTTGCTTCGGGCCAAATCAGCGGTGTAGCCACGAGTGATTACGTGGACCTGACCGTGGATATTGCAATCCGTGACCTTCAAGCAGAAGGATCCGGAAAAGGCATCTTGGGCCTGGGCTCCGAGAAAACTTCTGAAGTATTCGATGGCCTGAAAGAACTCAAAACAAGAGTACGAGTTGTTGGGCCTGTCACTGAGCCGTATCTGGCATTTGACGTCAAAAGCCTGACCGATGAATTCAAAGCAGCTCTGGTTAGGGCGGGCAAAGAGAAACTTTTCAAGGAAATTGATGAGCGGCTGGGGAAACAACTGGACCAAAAGCTGGGCGATAAAGTCCCAAAGGAGCTTAAAGACGCTTTGAAGAAACCCAAAGAGCTGATAGACGGGCTCGGCGGACTACTGGGCGGTAAGCGCGAGAATAAAGACAAAGAGTGACCCCAGGCCCGTGAGAGAAGAATCGCCGGCACCGTCCCCTCGCCATGTGGGGATGCAGTTTCTCTCACGAGGCAAGCTTAGTCCAACTCGGCTAAAAACGCCTTGGCCCATACATGACTGACATCCAGCTCCACGGTTTTCTCAAATTCACTCCTGGCTGTGCCGTGCCGGCCTTTACCCAGATACCCCAGGCCCAATATGTAGTGGGCGGAGACTTTTTGCGCTTCAGCGCTTTGCTGCTCTCCAAATTTGGCGAATAAGTCCACTTCAATCTTTTGCGAGAGTTTGCTCTTTCCAGCCTCGATCAGCTCGTCAAATACCCCGTTGGCGGCATCTTCCTGACCAAGCTTGCCAAGAGCAAGGCCCTGGTAAAATCGCGTTTCAGGCCATTGTGAAGTGCCCTTCTGGCTTGCAGCCTTCTTGTAGAACGCTGTCGCTCTTTCACTGTCGCCCGATGCTTCGTACACAGTGCCGGTATAATAAGCAACTTGCGGTGCTCGTCTATCGTTCTTAGGTCTTCCCACCGATAGGTTTTCAGGATATTCCGAAGCTGCGCGAAAATCGTCAAGGGCTTCTTTCAGTCTGCTATCTTTGCGATGTAGCAGTCCCCGTAACAGATGTCCATCAACATATACATCGTGAATTTCGCCGCCGCCCTCGCGGACATGGAAATTATTGTTCGCCAGGAAACTTATTGCCTCGTCGTATCTTCCCACCAAAACCAGCACCATGATTTCTCGAAGGAAACTGTCGTTTCGCTTAACCACGGTCTGATGATTCTCCTGCAGCAGTGCCAGGCGTTTTTGGAGCCGAGTATTGCCCATTTCATACAGATGGTCCAGCTCAGCGTAAAGACGGGCGTCTTCCTTATCGCAGGCAATTGCCTTTTCATAGCTTCCTATAGCCTCTGCAATATTCTTCTGCGTTCGATAATATGCCCAGCCCAGATTGCGATGCACAGGGGCAAAAGAATCATCAAGCTGTCGGGAAATCTCCCAACGCTCGACTGCATTTTCAGGCTGAAGCTCGTACAGGAGATTGCCGAGGTAATAGTGGGCACGGGCGTCAGAGGGATTACGCTGGATAGCAAAATCTAAGACTTTGATGGACTCCAGGCGAAATGGGAAACAGTAATCGCTCGGCATTCTGCCAGCTAAAGAAAGATACTCAGAAGCCTTAGCCTCATCGCCTTTTTCCGTCCAGAAACATGCCAGGTAGTAATATACGATTGGATATTTGCCGGCAAAGGTTGTCCCTTCGACTCCGCTCAGAGCTTGCCCTGAGCCTGCCGAAGGGGCAGGCTTGTTTTCGATCGCCCGGCCAAGCACGTCGATAGCTTCATCCCATAAGCCGCAATTACCATAATCAACGGCCAGTTCCAGATATGACTCGACTTCACCCCGCATTTTTGTCATTAACTCTTGCCGCAGTCTTTGTGCGCTGCCCTGCGAAGGCGAAGCGGATTCGGCCAGATACAATTCATTCATTGCCAGGAAGTCCAGCGGGTCGGCGGAAGTCACACTCGCCGCGATTTCTTTCGCCTGCTTCAGCTTGCCCAAATGTCTCAGAATGGCAGCTTTTATGTTCAAGGCCTTGGTGGACAAGGTATTGGTGGACAGCGACTGCTCGATTTGCTCGAGCGCGGCAGCGAATTCTCCTTTTCTGCAGGATAGTTCCGCCAACTGATAATACGCTGCCGAATGGAAAGCGTAGTCCCAGGTTGCTCGGTAGAGAACATCATAAGCCTCGTCGAATTTTCCCTGAGCCGCCGTGGCAAGGCCAAGATGGTAGTAGGCTTCGGTGTTTCCAGGTCTTGTATATTCAGCAGAGACTCTCGCGATGGCTTTTTTTAGGTGTTCCTCAGCCTTTGTGAACATGCCGCGCTTATTATAGTTGATGCCCAGGATCGTGTTTGTACGGCAGTCGCCGGGGTCTCTTTTCAGGGCTTCCTCATAATACGCATAAGGGTCAAGCCTGGGATTATGAATCTGCTCCAGGCGAAGACCTGTTAAGTATAGCTGCTCAATATTCTCGATTTCGCTCGGTGCGGGAGGAGCTTTTACGACTTGCGGTAACCGCGGGTCGTATTTCTTCGCAGCCGCTTGATAGGCTATCAATACATCTTTTGCCGGTGAGAGCAAAGAGGCCTTTAAGTCTGTCTCTTGCGTGCCGGCTGGGACCGGCACCTCTTTTACGAAAGGCTTGCCTGGGCCGATGTCAATCGTTTGCTCGAGAATCACTTTGTCGCCGGCTGTTAGGAGTACCGTTGCCTGGTTGTACTGTGAGGTCGTATTGAAGCCTATCTTGGCGATATTGTCGGGTTTAAGTTCCAGATTCACAGCCGCCTTAAGATTGGCATTTTTGAAACCGCCTATTTCGCGGACCGGATACCAATACTGCTTGAAGGTTTTAGTTTCGTACGGTTTTATCCAGCTATAGTCCGGCTGATTGTCGGAAAAAGCGCCCACCATCAATTCCGCGTACGGGCCGTCTGTGTCGGTCAGGATTTTGTCCCACATTCGGCCGCTTGGGCCCGGACTCCACTCCCACAGTTTCGCCCCACCGACAATGTGGTGATTGCCCACGTGAACAACGCCGGCTTCTCTGCCGTGGTCATAGCCGCCGGAGAAATCTTCCTTGAGGTCCCAGGCAAAAAAAGAAACAGGCTCAGGATGGTTCTTCCACCAGCTAAGGTCGACGCCTTTATAATCGACGCCGCGGTACACTTCATTAGAAATGGGCCAGTGCACAAAGTCGTTCTTGGAATGGTAAGTGGCAAATTGCACGCTGGGAGGAAAGATGACCTGGTAATCCTCGTTGGCATGGACGGCCACATTGGCCCAGTACAGTATCGAATGTGAATAGGGCGTGCGATTGAACAGCTTGACCGTCGCCTCAATATAGGATTTGCCCGGATACAGCGTCACGCCTATTATCCATTTCATTCGATGGCGTCGCTCCACCTCGCCGAACCAGACGGTTTTACTGCCGTCCGGATTCTCAGCCAGCGTGTAATCAACGGGCATGTACGTGGTGTTTCGGTGGTGGTGAAAGACGCACCATTCAATTCCGCCGGAAATCCAGGCGCCCAACATTCCAATCAGAGCAGGCTTGATGACGTGCTGGTGATAAAAAATCTCGTAGTTGTTGGTTTTATCCAGAGCCGAAAATAATCTGCCCCCTATCTCAGGCAGTATTGAAAGCCGAATGTATTCGTTCTCAAGATACACGGCTTTGTACGTTTTCGGCTCTTTGATATCAGTCACCCCGTCAAGCAGTGGATACGGATAAATCTTTTTCTCCGCTCCCTGGTAGGATTCATGCGTGTAGAACATCGGATTCTTGTCGGGAGTGTTGAGTCTATAGGTAGGAATCTCGACCTCTTCCTGCCATATCTTCACAGAGGACTGGGCAAATGCGCTGGCGGCGAAAAAAGCCACAACTACAATAAGCGGACATTTCTTAGCCATAAATCACATCTCCTTCAATATGAGAAAGAAAAGTCTTTGCGTCCGGCATATCATTGTCGCCCATTTTCCTGCTGGTAAGGCCGTGCCACTGATAGCAGCGAGTCTCTCTTCTCGTTGTGCCGATATAAGCAGCAAAAAACCAATATCAGGCAATTTTTCCTGGCATCAAACAGGCTTCGACTCCGTCGGATCACTCTTCTATCATTACAGGCGGAATCTGATCTGCCTGGCCATCAAGCGTCAGCTTAATGATGGTGTCAATCTCCTGCTGATCGTGCTTGGCTACGGTCAAATACAAGGCCATCTCGGTTTGCGCCACCTGCACGACACCACCGGTCAGAACACAGCTCTGGACAATCTTTCGTGGCAACGCCGGCAGCGTGATCGTGTCGCCGTTCCATTTCAGCGCATGCACATAGACAACATTTCCCTTGCGGGTACTGGCCAGAGATCTGCCGGGCTTGAAGGGGCCGCCACAAGTGCCATAGATGCTCTCGCCGAACCCGCCCAGCCATTTACCAATCCCCTTAAGCACCTCAACTTGGCGCGGCTCAATCTTGCCGTTAGGCATCGGGCCGACGTTCAGCAGAAGATTGCCGTCTCCTCCGGCGCATCTAATAAGGATGTGTAGGCATTCTTTGAGCGACTTTATGTCGTCGTTGGGTTTCCACGACCACTGCGTTCCCAATGTCATGCACGTTTCCCACGGCCGCTGGTCATCAAATTCACCGATCCGCTGTTCCGGCGTGTAGTAATCGGCATTGGACCCAATCTGCTGTGCGTCGTAGTTTGTCGTGCTGCCCATGTCCAAGCGATTGTTAATTACGATGTGCGGCTGAAGTTGCTTGACTAGGCCGTAGGTCTTTTCTTGGTCCCATGGCGCTGGCCTGCCATCAGTATCAAACCAGAGCAGATCGATTCGCCCGTAGTTGCTCAGCAACTCGCGCAATTGCTCCTGCATCGACACTACATACTTGGCATTGCGCTCTGTCCGACAATCCGGATCACGCCAATCCATCGGTGAGTAATACCATCCGACCCTGATTCCCGCCGTTTGCGCCGCTTTAGCTAACTCCGCGCACACATCACGCACGAAGGGAGTCTTGGAAATGTTGTACTCCGTTGCCTTTGAATGCCATAGACAGAACCCATCACAGTGCTTCGCCGTCAATACTATATATCTCATGCCTGATGCTTGTGCGATGGCGACCCACTCTCTGGCGTCGAATTCAACTGGGTTAAACTCTTTATAGAGGTTATCATAAACCTCGACAGGAATAGGCCCTTGGTTGGGACACGCAGGATTCGAATTCGCGCGCGACCAACTGATTTCCGTGCCCTTGAGGCTCACCGGGCCCCAGTGGATGAACATTCCAAAACGCGCCTCGCGCCACCAGGCTACCCGGGCATCCCGCTGCTCTTTCGTTTCTGTCGCCGGCTGTGCCGACTCAGCAGCACAGATAGAGGGCGATAAAACCGCGACTGCCAAAAAACAGCCAATCAATATGTTTTTGGTTTCGAGTTTCATAGGACGATCACTTGCTGGCCGGTAAACCCCGCCATGGTGATGACGGGGTTAACCGATTAACCCCCCGATCACTATCGGGGGGTGTCCCGCATCAAACGCTCGGCCATGTAACCAGGTCTTATAATTGTGCTCTGATATCAAAATCTCCTTCGCAGTGCAACACATTCAAAGTTCTTGTCTAAGAACACTGCCTGTGGTCGTCGCTCGTCGCTCGGGTCACGGGTCACGGGAGACGGGTCACGAACCGGGACCGTCTTTTTTCTCTTTTTCGCACAGGCTATATATTGTACAAGAAATTGTGGTACAATGCTTGTATGAAAAAGCCCTTATCAGTGCTGCTGGTTCTTACAATCGTTGCGTTGGCTTGCTGGCTGGCGTATAAGCGAATTACTGCTTCTACCAAAAAAATCTCCCGCGCAAGCCGGGTGGTTGCAGTGGCGGTTGAGACCCAACCAATCCGTAAAGATGTAATCAAAGACATTGGAGTTTTTACCGGCTCACTCTTGCCCAAATCCCAGTTCGTGGTTGCGCCAAAAGTGACCGGCTGGCTTAAGCAGCTCCTGGTCAACGTCGGTGATACGGTTCGCCGGAATCAGGTCATAGCAATCCTCGATGATGAGGAATTCACGCAGCAGGTGGAACAGGCCAAGGCTGAATTACAGGTCGCCAAGGCAAACGCTGAAAACTGTGCCACCGATCTTGACCTTGCCCAGCGAGAATACGAGAGGGCAAAGACACTTCGCGAAAAGCAAATCGCCTCGGCTTCCGAATTGGATGAAGCCGAGGCCACGTTTAACGCCTGCCAGACAAAACTCAAAGTCTCGCTGGCTCAAGCGACCCAAAAGCAAGCCGCACTGGAAGGTGCCAATCTTCGACTGTCCTATACCAGAGTGCAAGCGTTCTGGGAAAACGCCGGAGAGATTAGGGTGGTTGGTGAGAGATTCGTAGATGAAGGTGCACTATTGCAGGCAAATCAGCCGATCGTTTCCATCCTCCAAAATGACCCTTTGACGGCGGTGGTCTACGTGGTTGAAAAGGACTACCCAAAAGTCCACGTGGGTCAGCAGGCGATTGTAAGCACCGACGCCTATCCCGATAAGACTTTTACCGGCGGTATTGTACGCATAGCACCGCTTCTGAAGGAGACCTCCCGGCAGGCAAGAGTGGAGATTGAAATCGCAAATGCCGACCACCTGCTTAAGCCCGGAATGTTTATAAGGGCCCAGATTGAGTTTGCAAGACACGATAATGCAACGCTGGTTCCGCTTGCTGCCCTGGTCAAAAGAAATGGCAAACAGGGCGTCTTTATTGCCGAGCCTGCTCGAAGCAGGAACCCGCAGAGTCCCGAAACCGAGCCGAACAACCGCAACGTTAGCCCGCCTTATACGTGGCGGGTCAGTTTTGTGCCCGTGACGGTAGGGATAATAAGTGGCGAAGTAGTTGAGGTGTTGGAGCCGTCCACCTTTGCCGGCCCAGGCTTGGTGGTCACGATGGGTAATCACCTTCTGGAAGATGGCTCGGATATCATTCTGCCCGAAAAGGAGTCCGCCTTTGGCGGAGAAACGACTCCTCAAAAGCCTACTCCGCCGAATCGGCTGCGAAGGCCGGAAGCAGGCGACAAATCGCAGGCGGGGCCCATCGGCACAAGGTCAGGAGGCCCGCAATGAAAATCTCTCGCGCCGCCGTCCACCGCCCCATCTTTACAGTAATGGTCGTGTTGATAGTGATCCTTCTAGGCATTATCTCGCTGTTACGGCTGCCAATCGACCTTATGCCTGATATTTCTTACCCGACCGTAAGCGTTTCCTGTATTTACGAAAATGCCGGTCCGGAGGAAATCGAGGAGCTTATAACGCGTCCGATAGAAGAGGCTATGAGTGCCGTGCCCGGAGTGGAAGAGGTAACCTCTGTATCGGTCGAAGGCCAGAGCACGGTCCGCGTGACTTTCACCTGGGGGACGAACCTGGACGCTGCCGCAAATGATATTCGTGACCGCCTGGACCGCGTTATGCAGCGTCTGCCTGAGGAGGCCGACAGACCCACGCTTCGAAAATTTGACCTGGCGAGCTTCCCTATATTGATCCTCGGCGCCTCCAGCAGACTGGACCCGGTCCAGGCCCGACAGATTATTGAAGACCAGGTGAAATATCGCTTGGAGCGAGTGCCGGGCGTGGCTGCCGTCGACATCCGGGGCGGCCTTGCGCGCGAGATACACGTCAATCTTGACCCGGCCAAGATAAACGCCCTGGCCATACCGCTGGACCAGATCATTTCGCATATACGGGAGGGCAACGTAAATATCCCCGCCGGCACTATTGAAAAGGGAAACTTTGAGGTTACCATCAGAACGCCGGGCGAATACACGGACCTAAAACAGCTTGAAGATACCGTCATCGCAATTCGCCAGGGCGTGGCAATTGCGCTGAGAGAAATCGCTACCGTAGAGGACTCTTGGCTGAAGATCACTCGGATTGTCCGAGTCAACGGTGAGCCCGGGATATCACTATCGGTCAATAAGCAATCGGGCAAGAATACAGTGGAGGTCGCCCGCGCCGCACTTAAAGAGCTCGAACAAATCAATCGTGACATACCGCAGATAAAAATAATACCCACAATGGACACCTCCGACTATATTCAGCGTTCCATCAAAAATGTCGGCTCGTCGGCGATTTATGGAGGAATCCTGGCTGTAATCATACTGCTGGTGTTTCTACGCAACCTGCGGAGTACGACAATTATTGCTACTACTATTCCGATCTCGATTATCGCCACGTTTGCCTTATTGTATTTCAGCAATTTCACCCTCAATATCATGACCCTGGGCGGCCTGG
>CAZMLE010000006.1:0-105436 GCA_964567045.1 uncultured Pirellulales bacterium
CTGGGACGAGAAGTACCTACTCAGAGTCCTCAGAATTTAGATGCGTTTGCCCTGTACGTGTGGCGGGCAAGTCTTATTGACTTATCGTTCCCGGCCATTCTGCGTTCATATATTCGTAGAGCTTGGTGAGCGCATCGCGCCGAATCTGGCGAATCCGCTCCCGCGTCAGCCCCAACTTTTTGCCGATCTCCTTAAGCGACATCGGCTTCTTTCCGTCCAGGCCGTAGTGCAGTCTCAACACATTGGCCTCTCGCGGGTCAATCTTATCCAGCAGCCACAGAACTTTTGCCGTTTCCTCATCTTCAACCAACGCATCTTCCGGCCTGGCAGCGTTCTGATCCTCCAGGGTGGATTCAGGCAACTGGTTTTCGTCTGATCCGTCGCCGGCGCCGGTCTCGCCCATTGAGCTGAGCACCTCGACGATCCGATGTATCACTTTTGCCTTCCGCAGAGGAAGCTGCATAATGTCAGCCATTTCTTCGATGCGCGGCAGTCTGCCGAGCCCGGCTTCCAGTTCTGCCGCCGTGTGCCGCCATTGGTTTATAAGGGCAACCATATAGGTAGGTATGTGGAGCGGCTGAATGTTCTCTAGCAGTGCTCGCTTGATGCTCTGTTTGATCCACCATGCGGCGTAGGTGCTGAAGCGCGTCCCTCGGCCAGGATCAAAGTAGTCGACCGCTTTTATCAGCCCGAGATTTCCCTCCTCGATCAAGTCACCCAGGCTCATTCCTCGCCCGGCGTATCTCTTTGCGATGCTGACGACCAGCCTCAGATTGCTTCGCACCAATTGCTCTCTGGCCCAGGGATCGTTTTTTTCGACAACGAGTTTGCCTAACTCGCACTCTTCTTCCCAGGTCAAAAGCGATGCCTCGTCGATCTCTTTGAGGTATTCTTTTATGGTGACGTCAAATATTATAGCTTCCTCCCGCCCAGCCGAGACCCGCCGTCGGCGGGCCGGCCATAAGGGCAAATCTTGACTCTTGACTGTCGTCAGACAAGTTCGGTTATGATTTTGCCTTCTCCTTGCAGATTATCGGCTCTTGCCAGATCCAAATCCTCACTGCATGTATCGGCAGATTCGCCCCTGCGGTTTACCTTTGCGCCGTTGTTTAGCCCGCAGATTTATCTGCGGGTTCTTCTACCCTGCCAGGGTTGTTGGAAGTCTTTGCCCCCTCTTTTAGCCCCGGCCCCTGTGGCCGGGGTCTCTCTGCCCCCAATTTTATTGGCCCCAAAAAGTCCCCGCGCGGCATTACCTGTTTAGCCGTGGCCGCACCTGGCCGGTGTTCATCTGTGGGTTTGCCCTAGCCACGTCATTGCGAGCCTGTCGCAGGCGGGCGTGGCAATCTCAGACGCATTTCTGTGCTTCGAGATTCTCGTGCAATGAATATGTTGATTTTTTTGGCTTCAAAAACCACCTCGGGCGTGTAAAATAATGCTTTTGAGAGACGCAATGGCGCAGAACTCTAAAATAGAATGGACCCAATCCACTTGGAATCCGGTTACCGGCTGCACAAAGATCAGTATGGGCTGTCGTAACTGCTATGCTGAGCGTATGGCCTTGAGGCTGATGGCTGCCGGTAGTCCGAATTATGCGAATGGTTTCCGTGTCACGGCACATCCACATCTTCTTGAGATGCCACTTCGCTGGAAGCAGGCGCGCATGATATTTGTTAATTCTATGAGTGACCTGTTCCACCAGGATATTCCCTTTGGTTTCGTGGTGCAAATCTTTGATGTCATGCGTCGGGCGTCTCAACACCAGTTTCAAGTGCTGACAAAGCGTAGTGAACGCCTGTTGCACTTAAGTTCGAAGCTCACATGGCCGGAGAATGTCTGGATGGGCGTCACTGTCGAGACGGCGGATTATCTTTGCCGTATAGACCACTTACGACAAACTCCTGCGGCAGTGAAGTTCATATCCTTTGAGCCGCTTCTTGGCCGCATTCCTGACCTTGACCTTGCCGGCATCGATTGGGTCATTGTCGGCGGTGAATCCGGCCCTGGTGCAAGGCTGATGAAGCAGCAGTGGGCTGTTGAGATTCGCGACAAATGCCTTAACGCCGGTATTCCCTTTTTCTTTAAGCAGTGGGGTGGACTTAACAAGAAAAAAAACGGTCGCTCGCTTGAAGGCCGCACATGGGATGATATGCCCCAAAGCTCAGAATTGTTGAAACTGAACTATGTTTAAACTGTTGCCGCCCCAGGATGATGGTTTGTACACTCCAACAGTGGGAGAATGGTCGCGCGACAAACACTATTTTCTTATGCGGTATATCGATGCCTTCACTACATCTATGAGGAAAAAGAAATGGCAGGGATTACACTACATTGATCTCTTCGCCGGGACAGGAATCGAAAGGCTAAAAGACTCAAAGCAACTTGACTGGGGTTCAGCAATGATTGCCGCGCAAGCTCCGCGCCGATTCGATGGATTGCACCTTTGCGAAAAGGATGAGCGCAACTATTCTGCCCTTAGCTTTCGTGTGGCAAAAATTAGGCCGGATGCGCAGGTCCTCCACGGTGATGCAAATAAGAAGATTAATGAGATTCTTCATGCAATACCGTTACGAACATTGTCGCTTGCATTTCTTGATCCGTATGGTTTGCATCTGGATTTCGAAACTCTGAAGGTCTTATCAGATATACGAGCTGATCTCATCATATTTCTTCCGGACCATCTGGATGCCCTTAGAAATTGGGAGAAATATTATCTCGGAAATCCGAATTCAAATCTTGACCATTGCCTGGGATCAGGCGCTAATTGGCGTTCTATCATAAATAAAATGCCTCGAGACCGGTTAGCCGAACGTTTGAGAGAACTATACGTAGGCCAGATTAAATCGCTTGGATACACCAACTTTGAGTATGAGCGAATATCAACAAAGGATCATCCTTTGTATATTTTGATTTTCTGTTCGCGTCACCCTCTGGCGGCTAAGCTATGACGCGGGATCACAGGCAAGAAAAGGAACGGACAGCGAACGTTCTCCTTTGGTTAAACCCTGACTCAGCACTTATAAAAATTTTCGCCAAAAGTCCAAAAAACCAAGTGTCCAATTCGATGTCACGATATGACGCTATGGGCCGACCGCGCGGGGGCAATTTGATTGACCTGGTCGGACTTTGATGCTACCTTATTGCGAACCTTATTAGGGAGCTAAATCGTGGAACTAACGTGGCTAATGAGATTAAGAATCGCCGCTGCGATGGCCATCGGCGTTGTCCTGATCGGCATTTTAGCCTGGCCGCTGGCGGCGCCAAACGACCCGCTCGGGCCGGTGCGGGCTGGCAACCTAAGTCCTGCCGGTACAATAACTTTGGCGCTTCTGGCACTTGCAGCTAACCTTATCGCTTACTTTGTCTGCTGGCCTTACGGGCGAGAAATCGGCGTCCTGGCGGCACCCTCGGGCTTGGCAGTCTGGGCAATTCGCTCAGGCAGCATGGCCGAACTAATGCAGCTAAACCCAAGTTTTTCGCAGCGCCAGGCGATATTTGCAACGCTCAGGTGGGAGCCCATCTTCTGGATAGCCATTGTTGCCGCCGGATTCGCCGGAGTTATATTAGGCCAAAGGCTCCTGCCAACACAGAATCCTGCTGAGTCCGAGCAAGAGCGTAAGTCCAATCCAAGTAATTACTTAAATCCACTCATCGGTCTGGCAGGCTCAGCTCTGATAGCTCTGTTTTGTATCACCATATTGGCCCAGGACATAGGAATGGCTGATGACGCAGTCCGCATGGTTTTGGGCCAGCCAGCCGTCGGACAACTCGTTTTTGCTATCTTGGTTTCATTCGGCCTTGCTGCCTTTGTTGTTAAGAGATACCTCAATGTCAGCTACATCTGGCCTATAATTGCCGGTTGCTTGATAACTCTCTTTGCGATAAGTATTTATGCCAGAGCAGACGTCCTGGAGCATCTTGCCGAGCGGTGGCCTGCGATGTTCTTTTCCAACGCCGCCATTTCCATATTGCCCGTGCAGATGGTAGCCTTTGGGGCGTTAGGCTCGATTGCCGGTTATTGGCTGGCTGTCCGGCATAACTACCGGCGGGGGCACAAGACCGAATAGGAAATGCAATTTTCATAATCTTTTTTGCTCCTCCCTTTTGCGTAAGCGCCTTTAATATAAGTGGTTATGAGCGAAACGCCCAATAACTGCTCCTGGTGTTACCCACAAAAGCAAAATTGGTTGTTTTCGGTCTTGGAATTAGCCGAAATATAAATGTGTTTAGAGTTTGTCGCTTGGATGCCGTATTTCAGGTAAGCCCTTTTGGCGGGGCAGGATATCAAGCATTTTGGCGAGCCCTTGGCGAACAGTTGGTTAAACTATTTCGTACTTATTGAAATAAAACCAGCCGACAAAAGGAGTTAGCGATGTTGGTTCTAAGCAGACAAAGAGACGAGTCAATTATGATTGGCGATGATGTCGAGGTGACTATCGTCGATGTACGTGGGGATAAGGTGCGGTTGGGTATAACAGCACCGAAGAGCATTCCGGTTCACCGCAGAGAAATATACGACGCGATCCAGCGGGAAAAAGCCGAAGCAAAGAAAGCCGATGAGCAGCCCCAGAAACCTGCTCGGCGTCAGCCGGAGAAATCCGCTCAGCAGCACGCCGAAAAGGACCCGCAAGAACAGCCCGAAGAAGAACCCCAGCAGCAGCGATAATAAGACAAGCAGCCAATACATAGTCCTGCCATCAATTTCTACCGCCCGCAGCCACAATTGTTTCAGTCAGGGCGGTATCCTTATGCACCCTTTCAGAAACAGATGAGTTGTAAAAGCTATTGAATGGCGTCAGCCCAACTCTTATGATTAAACGCAGAGAACACAGTCAGACAATAAAAGGAGGCAGTTGGCATGAGGGCCACAGAATTGACCCGGCGCGATTTTCTAAAAGGCGCCTGCGCAGGCACGTTGGCGATCTCTTTTCCTCGACGCGGGCAAGCTGCACGGATAGATGAACCGCCGAACATCGTAGTCATTTTGACTGATGACCAGGGCTGGGGCGACCTGAGCATCCACGGCAACATCAACCTGAAGACGCCGAACATTGACTCCTTAGCTCGGGACGGGGCCTTGTTTGACCGGTTTTTCACCTGTGCACTCTGCGCACCGACACGGGCGGAGTTTCTAACAGGCCGATACCATCCGCGCGGCGGCGTGCACGGCGTGACGACTGGCGCAGAACGATTGAACCTCGACGAGAAGACCATTGCCGACACGTTCAAGGCCGCCGGCTATGCTACCGCAGCTTTCGGAAAGTGGCACAACGGCACACAATATCCGTACCATCCAAACGCACGCGGCTTCGACGAGTTCTACGGCTTCTGCTCCGGGCACTGGGGACAATATTTCGACCCGATCCTCGAGCACAACGGCAAGATCGTGCGGGGCAAGGGCTTCATCGTTGACGACCTGACTGACCGCGCCCTGACGTATATGGAGCGGAGTAAGGAGCGGCGGTTCTTCTGCTATCTGGCGTACAATACTCCCCACTCGCCATTTCAAGTGCCCGATCGGTTTTACGATAAGTGCAAGGACCGGCGGATCGAAATGCGCAGCCGTGACGCGCAAAAGGAGCAACTCGACACAACTCGCTGCGTTTTAGCCATGTGCGAAAACATTGATTGGAACGTCGGGCGAATTCTGGACAAACTGGAGGGATTAAAGCTCTCGGAAAAGACCATCGTGCTTTATTTCAGCGATAACGGACCAAACAGTTGGCGGTGGAACGGCAATATGAAAGGGCAAAAAGGCTCGATCGACGAGGGAGGCGTTCGCGTGCCTTGTATCATTCGCTGGCCCGGCCACATTTCGCCGGGCACAAAGATTCCGCAAATCGCCGGCGCTATCGACCTTCTGCCCACTCTGGCGGACATGGCCGGAATTCCAATCGTCGGCGACAAGCCGCTCGACGGCATCAGTCTGAAGTCCTTTCTTTTAGGAAAGGCCCAGGATTGGCCGGACAGAATGATCTTCTCGCACCAGAACGGACGGGTCAGCGTCCGCACGCAGCAGTATCGGCTCGATGATACGGGCAAGCTGTTTGACGTGGTGGCTGACCCCGGACAGGACCAGGACATTTCAAGTGACAAGCCCCAAGTCGCGGCGAAACTGAGCGAAGCAGTTGCCCGGTGGAAGCAGGAAGTGCTGCCCAAATCAGCGAAGGATGACCGGCCATTTCCGGTCGGCTATGGCGAGTTTCCCACAACGATATTGCCTGCCCGAGACGGCGTTCCGCATGGAAACATCCGTCGCAGCGCTAATGCGCCCAACTGCTCCTTCTTTACCAATTGGACGGCTGCCGACGACAAGATCACCTGGGATATAGAGGCGGCAAACAGCGGCAACTATGAGGCGGTGATTTATTACACGTGCGCAGAGCAAGATGTAGGCTCAACGATCGAATTACGTTTCAATCAAAGCCGGATTCAAGGCAAAGTTACCGAGCCGCACGATCCGCCGCTAATTGGTGCCGAATTCGACCGGGTGCCGCGCGCTGGCGAGTCGTATGTTAAGGACTTTCGGCCACTCCGCCTGGGCGTCTTTGGTTTGGAAAAGGGCCGGGGCGAGTTAACCCTTCGCGCACTTATCGTGCCGGGCAGACAGGTAATGGACGTCCGCGCAGTTATGCTTACTCTGTCGAAATAGTGTATGCCCGTCGCCGTGCCGGCTACGGCTAAACAATCGCTAAGACCTGAATCACCGTCCGTTCCTTTACTACACAGCAACCTTAGGCTGGAGGTGCTCTCTTCTAAGCAGCAGGCCTCGAACTATCCAGGCCGCACCCACACCTGCCAGAACAAATGCTATGATTGTGCCCGGTTGTGGTGACATCACCACGCCAAAGGCGATGACCAGCGTTGCCACTCCAAGGCAGATCGACTTGATCCATAGCGGACTTTTTTGCCTGGGGTGCACCAGTTCCGACAATGCCATGCCCTTTTCTACCGCTGCCATAATCTGTTTGTGCTCCATACGTTTTTTCATATAGGACACTACACCGAGGACTATGATGGGACAGGCAAGGCCGACCAGCACCAAAAGTATTGCAAAACCTTCTTGAACGTGCATTTTTCTTCTCCTTTCAATTCAAAGAGTTAGTACAAAGCTGATTTCAAGCTGCCTTGATTCTTACCAAGCCGTTGTGGGTCTTCAGATAGATGTCACCGATACAAACAAGCTGTCCTGGGTTTACCATATCCATAACCTTCTTCCTGTCTGCTTTGGGCACTACCATCAAAGGCAGGTCTATCCTTATGGAGTTATTTTGTGTCCACGCCGGTTGCAGATATTTGTTCGCATTCATCTTTTTACTCCCTGTATTACTCGATCCCTTATCTGTTTAATTCTTCTGGTTTTTCGCCGAGTTAGTCGAGCCGCAGTTACAATCGGTTTCAAAAAAATGATTGATTTGCCCGTGCCTGTGCTGTTATTTTTGCTTTTTGAGTGTGAACAGAGTTTTGCCAAGAATTACGTGAAAAATTTGAAACCGTTCCGTTGCCTAATACGACTAACTTTGTTTGGCGACATTGTCTACTACCCTTTGAGAGGATAAATTACAGGTGAGACCATACAACTTGATAATCCTGGCTGCCATATTCACCTTTAGCCACGTGGCTTTAGCCCAGCCCAAGACAGAACCAGGCAAAGGCGCCGCGCCGCAGTACCGCACGATGAGATATACACCGCGACCGGCAAACGATGCCAGGAACTGGCAGAGAGATGTCAGAGCTAAGCTTTTTGGAATACTCAAGATAGAAGATCTCCTCGCCAAGAGGGATGGATTTGCCTTCGACGCCAAGGAAATCTCTTTTGCCGATAGTGGTACGCATCTTGTTAAAGAACTCCAGATTCGCTCCACGCCAGGCAGGAGCATCCGAATTATCGTCACCGTGCCCAGTTCGAGCAAAGGGCCTGTGCCTGCGGTTGTTTGTATAGGCGGCCACGGCAGCAATCAATACAGCCCGTATAACGAACAGACTGTTGCCAAAGATAGTTCCAGGGTAAAGGCGGATCGTATCTACAAAGGATTCGGCACCATTCTGGCTAAGAAAGGATACGTGACCATCTCGACCACTGTGAGCCAGCATACGGTATACGAAGACGGCCGACTGCTCATGGCGGAGCGTTTGTGGGACCTGATTCGTTGTGTCGATTACCTGCAATCAATGCCCGAAGTGGATGGCTCCAGGATTGGTTGTGCCGGGCTATCTTTGGGCGGCGAAATGACCATGTGGTTAGGGGCTATGGATGAAAGAATCGCCGCGACCGTCAGCTCCGGCTTTCTTACTACGATGGACAATATGGAGCAGAATCACTGTATGTGCTGGAAATTTGAAGGGCTCAGGGAGGTGGTCGATTATGCAGACATTTATTCTCTGATTGCTCCCAGGTCACTGCAATGCCAGAACGGCTTGCTGGAACCTCCCAGCCAGTTCTACGTTCCGCTTGCCCGTCAGGCGATGGAGGAAATCAGAACGATATACAGAGATTTGGACAGGCCTGAGAATGTCGTCCTGGATGTGCATGAAGAAGGGCACGTAATTGATCTGCCGGCTCTGTTATATTTTTTTGAGAAGCACCTTTATCATAACCGCTGGACAGAACCAACGGATGCGAGACCGTAAGGACAGCCTGATCTAGGGTTTTGTACAGGTCCTCCGGTTAAAGTGTCTAAAGTGTTGAGTGACTAAAGTGCCTAAAATTATAACTTTAAACTTTAGCTCACTTTAGGCACTTTCTATTGTTACGAAAAAACACTACTTCCGCGATGCCGATGCTCGCACCAGAGCACTGAATATTGCGTCGCGATGTCTGAAATCATTGGTCAGTTCCGGATGCCACTGCACGAACAAGCCAAACCCTCCATCGACCCGTTCCAGAGCCTCGATAACCCCATCTTCGCTGCGGGCTGCAACTATCAAACCCGTGCCCAGGTCGCTGACAGCCTGGTGATGGCTCGAAAAAACACGGGCTTGTTCGGCACCAAGGAGCTTGGCTAAAGAACTGGTAGGCACAATCTTGACGGTATGATATGCGCGGTGATTTACCTGCGTGCCTACCTGAGAAGGGATGTCCTGAATGAGTGTGCCTCCGGCAACAACATTTGTAAACTGCATTCCCAGGCAAATGCCGAGGATGGGTTTGCCGCTCGCCAGCCACAGGGCGATTAACTTGCGCTCGAAATCGTATCGCTGTGGGGGCAGCGGTTTGACCGTCTGGTGGGGCTGCTGCCCGTAGGCTGAAGGAGGCACATCTCCGCCGCCCGTCAGGACCAGGCCATCCAGACTCTGCAGATACCGCCGCAGAATCCCGTCATCATCAATGGTCGGCAGTACTACGGGCACACCACCGGCCTCGGCGACGGCCTGGACATAAGCGAAATTCACAATGGTATATGCCATCTTGTCCTGCTCATCTATTTTGTAGACACTGGTAATACCTATTAGAGGTTCGGTCTCAGCCAGCGGCGACGGGTCAGCCCGACGCCCGGCGGGCCGGCTTTGGCAGCCCAGACACGCCAGCAGAAGCCCAGACCACAGTATTAGACATGCTCTTTTCATAACATACCCCGTCGCGTGTCAATTCTCAATTTACAATTGTCAATTGCCAATCTGCCATGAAAAAAGCCCACCCTTCCACGGGTGGGCCTTGTCGCGTTGGCCCCTGCAAAACCAGGGGTGGCCGCCTGCTACTTGTGTCCACCGCTGCGCTGGCTGATACTACTTCTGGCCGGTCTGAGGACTGGCTGGCTTTGGCGCAGGCGCTCCACAGCCGCTTCCCGGGGCCCCGGGCTTAGGAACTGCAGGCTTAGGAGCTGCAGGCTTGGGGGCCACGGCTGGCTTCTGTGGTGCTTGCGGTTTCTTGGGTTGCTCTGCCATCTGTAATACTCCTTATCTTGCCGATGCTGTTTGTATGGGCCGCATCTATCACCTGATCGGTTCGCGACCGCCACCGTGGCGGCGCATAATCCGATCTGAGATTCTGTTCTGTCAGTACTGTGGTGTTGATAGGTAAGCCAAGAATCGGTCCCTGCGTTCGACCTGACTGTCACGGTCCGGCAAACGCAAAGAACCATTTCACCTGGTATGAAAAACCTGAGCCTTCGCTTATGAGACAATAGCAAGACAAGAACAGGGGCACAGGTTCAAGATCTATCTACTTCAGGAGAAATTCCTGATCTCGCTTACACAAATCAAGGTCTGGATGCCTCGATAGTCGTCCTTAACGAGAGAATTGGTTGGGGTGCTAAAAGCAGCCGGGTCTACACATCCTCGGGCAGACACCCACCACTTCTCAAGATTTGTAATCATACCTCCACTTGCCCCGATGTCAACAGGCATTGCCAAGATTCCAAATATCTGTCCTTTTCTGCCAAGTGCAATAAATAAGCCGGCATCTGCGTCTAAATTAGGTATTTCTAAGGCGCTAGCAACTTCAGTCCAGAGTTGCAAATCATTGAGCTGCAAGAAGTTACCTCTTTTCGGAGGACGGCATTGCTACTGACAACTGACAAGGTACAATCAAGCGAATTGATTTTAGGCCCCCAGTGCGGTATCCTATATGTTTTTACACCCAGTCCGCCAGACGTATGGCGGGCAAGCTGTATGGCTGAACATAAAGAACACGATTTGGAAAGGAAGATGAAATGACCAAGAGACACATTGCGCTGCTGCTAATTCTGACTGTGATGTTTGCTGTCACGCCGACAATTGCGGCTGTCGAGCGACCACAAAACATCATACTATTCGGCTGGGACGGGGCGCAGCGTGACCACGTGAACGAATGTCTCAGCCGGAAAGAGCTGCCGAATTTGCAGAGACTAATCGACCAGGGCACAAGCGTGAAGATCGACATCGAGGGTACGACCGATACCAAGGCCGGATGGTCGCAAATCCTTACCGGCTATTACCCTGAAGTGACGGGCGTCTATAGTAACGGCCGGTATCAGCCGATTCCCAAGGGCCTAAGTATATTCGAGAGGCTCGAAAAACAGTTTGGTTCTGACAAATTTGCGACGGTTGCAGTGATCGGCAAGCAAAGGCACTGCGGTGAGATTGACCCGCCCAAGAAGATCCGTTTAGACGAAGAAGAGAAAAAGGCCGAAGCTAAGGCCAAAGCAAAGAAAAAGCAAGCCCAGCCCGGCGCGGGCAAAAAGCCCCAGGGCAAGATAGTCGAGGAGAACGGTGTGAAGTACCGCGTTATTCCGGGCTCACCCTACTACAACATGTACACCGCACTGGAAACGTGGGAGTTCGGCCTAATGCAGGATCAGAAGGTCGGCACAAGAGCCATCGAGCTGCTGGAAAAGTACAAAGGCGAACCCTTCTTTTTCTTCGTCCATTTCGCCGAGGTCGATCACCAGGGCCACAAGTTCGGCGAGAACTCCAAGGAGTATAACGATGCCCTGATCTCCAACGACCTGTGGACCGGCAAGATAATGGACAAGGTTAAAGAGCTGGGCTTGGCCGACAAGACGCAGTTCTATGTCACCGCCGACCATGGCTTCAACGAAGATGCAAACGGGCACGGCTTTGCGCCGTACGTATTTCTTGCCACCAACAATAAAAAAGTCAACCGTGACGGTCGGCGCCAGGACGTAGCCCCGACAATTCTGGAGGCGTTCGGCCTGGACGTGAGCAAGCTCACGCCGCCATTGGATGGCATATCGCTGACCAAGCCGGATAATCGTCCGCCAGCGGATATTCGCCCCCCGAAAACTCGCAAACAGATAAAAGAGGAAAGCACCCAAACCCATGAGCCGGACGTAGTATTTGTCCCTACGCCCCAGGATGTAGTAGAGAAAATGCTGGAGCTGGCAGAAGTCAAAAAGAGCGATCTGGTCTATGACCTGGGCTGCGGCGATGGACGGATCGTGGTAACGGCAGCCAAAAAGTACGGCTGTAAGGCCGTAGGTTACGACGTAGATCCAGAGCGGATTAAAGAATCGCTGGAAAACGTCGAGAAGAATAATGTCGGTGACTTAGTTACAATACAGCAGAAGGACATCTTTACGCTCGACCTGAGCAAGGCAAACGTGATTACCCTGTACCTGCTTCCCAGTCTGAACGTCAAGCTGATCCCGCAGTTGGAGAAACTCAAGCCCGGCTCGCGGATTGTCTCGCACGATTTCGACATGAAGGGAGTGACACCAGACAAGGTGGTCGAGGTTACTTCTGCCAGCGGGCAAGTTGAACACACAGTCTATCTGTGGACTGCGCCGCTGAAGAAGGTGGAGCAGAAAAAGCCTGCCCCTATTTCCCGATGATTCATTCGCCTTACGTCTGGCGGATAAACTTGTGGTGAGCTTGTCGAATCCAATTGAATCGCCCCCGTTTCTGTCCCGATGGATCGGGACACGGGGGCGATTTTGTTCCGGGCGGATTATTTCGTATACTCTACGTTAGAAAGGCCGGATCCAACCGCAAGAAGTCAGCGTGCAGGCTCAGGTCAACTGCTGACTAATTGTGCGCGTGATCCAAATCAAGTCCGGTAATACGCATCCCGGTAAATTGAAAATTTAGGACTTCGACTGTGGTGGGACTGATCGGAGTAACGTGCCTATGAAACGAGGGACCCCGCTCAGCGGGAAACGAAAAAAGCAGTGGCCCTGGGTCCGGCAAATTGCCGGAATAGCGGTGCTGCTCTCCTTAGGAGTCATCGGGGCCATCAAGTTAGAATTAGTCGATGTGACTACTGTCAAGGCAGGAATCATCAGCCAGGTTGCACGAATTTATCTGAATAAGGCCGATGCGTATGCCTTGCTCGGCAAACACTACTGCTCTTCCGGCCGGTCCAAAGAAGCAGTTCAAGCCTGCGAGAGACTGGTCGGAATCAAGCCGGATGACGCCTCCGCACATGCCCTGCTGGGAAATGCTTACTACGAGGCAGGCCGTCCCCAGGAGGCAATTGAAAGCTACAAGAAGGCTATTGCGCTCGACCCAAATTGTTTCGCTGCCCACTTAGGGCTTGGTGAGGCGTACACCGGATTAGGTCGTCACACGGAAGCCATAGAGTCCTATAAACAAGCCATAAGGATAAGGCCGGACTCTGCTTTTGCGTACCTGTCTCTCGGCCTGGTTTTTTCCAACTCAGGCTCTTACGAAGAAGCGATGCAGGCCTTCAGACAGGCCAAGGAGCTTGACCCGGATGTCGCGGGAGTCCACCTGCTGTCGGGCAAGACTTATCTGCAGGCAGGCCTTTATGAGCAGGCCATACAGTGTTTCAGGGATGTTATCCTAACCGACCCCTCGACTACGCTCGGGGCGGGCCAGGCTCATGCACAAGCATACTTCAATCTTGGCAAGGCTTATCTTCAGATCGGCGACCATGCCCTGGCTCTGGAACAACAACGGGTATTAGAGACATTAGACCCCAAGCTGGCCAGCGATCTTCTGGAGCTTATTAACAACAATTAGCCCTTAAGAATTTTTTTGACAGGATTTACAGGATAATCCTGTTATCCCGTCTAATTTTTTTTTGACAGATCAGGAAATTTGGCTGCGCAGCCATTCGACACTCTTTTCCACATTGCCCGGCGCCGCTTCACATTCTATCGACAGAACTCCATCCCACTTGGTCTGCTTGAGCAGCTCGATGCAGCCTGCGATATTATCCGCGTTGACCCCTTCGCCAATAGCTACTACCGATGAGGCAATACCGGTCTGCTCACCGCGGGCAGCTTTAGCCAGCGATTCGCTAACATCTTTGATGTGGCAATGCGAAAGCTTGTCCCGAAATCTTCGCAGGAACTTCACGGGGTCCTGCCCGGCGATAAAAGTATTGCCTGTATCAAGGTTCATCCTCAGATAGGGCGAGTCAAAAAAGCTCAGGATTTGCTCCATAGTATCGGGACTCGTGGTGTAAGGTCCGTGCGGCTCAACATTGATGATGATGTCGTATCTTTCCGCCCACTCCAGCACTACGCGGTAGTACTGCTTCATAAGAGCCATGACTTCCTTATCCGTGTACCCTTGGGGCTTTCGGCCACCATCTGTAGTGTCCACACATGGGCAAACAAGAGCCTTGGCGAATTGGATGGCTCGGATGGTGTAGCCAATGCCGCGATACTGACCTTCGGGGCACGACATCGGATAAGCCGCATCCAGTTGCGAAACCTGCAATCCCATCGAGTCCAGGTAGCTTGCCAGCTTCAGCGGATCCGTGTGAAGCGGAATGTGCGGATTATAGCCCAAAGCCTGGACGAAGTAGTCCCCGTCGATGGTGCCGAACTCCACGTAATCAATGTCGTGGTCTCTGGCAAATTGACAGGGGACTTCATAAGAAACGTCAAAATGCCGCCAATTGTCTACGTGCATCCCTAATTTCAACATGGTCTTTTACTCCTTCTTCAATTCGGGCAATGCTGTGAACTTTGCTGAAATGGATTCCGTCCTCACTGCGCAGGATAGGGTTGAGCTCTTGGTATGCACGCCACCTTTTGCCGAGTCGACCGTCACCGTGAAACTCCCCTTTCCTTTTCCGCTTGGGGACGCCTTACGGCGGACAACGAATTGCACGTGCGCGGCGCTCATGCCAGCGATAGTATCCAGCTCCACTCGGTGCGGACGGCGTTTGACAGCTTGAGCCTTCTTGAAGAAGCGGTCGGTAATCCGGCCTGCGGACAGAACTTCAAGCTCGTCGCCCCGGATCGAAACAACATCCGGCGGACTGATGTGATGTGCCACATCCTGAGCCGTTCGCGTCGGTATAAGACGCTGATTTTCCACGGTCACCCATATCCTAAATAAGCCATCGGCAAGTTTTTCTGTCTCGATGTCACTGGTTCGCAGCAGCGGCATCATGTCCGCGTGATACAACGTGAACGCCATATTGCGGTGCAGCTCCTCCTCAAGCAAGAACGACGGCGGCAGATGTCCCCATTGCTTTTTCGCGCCGCCAATCTCAATTTTGCCATAAGTGGGATGGTCATACTCTCCCCAGGGGATGGCGCCGTCACCCAGAAGCACGTACTCGACAAACTCAGCCTCGTTCTCGTCCGAAGGCTGGTCAGCGGTTTTGTACAAGTTTTTGGGCGTCCACAGTTCGTTTGTGAATGCCAGGATGCCACGCCCGGCATAAAACCAATCGTCTTCGCCGCCCCAAACGGTATAAAGGTCCTTCCAGGTAATCATCGAGCGATAAAAGGGCAGGATTTTTTCGCCGCGTTCGGCAATGACTTTCAGCACGTTCTCGTCCTGGTCTGTCATCGGGCCGCCCTCACGACCGGGACTTCGCAGAATCATACCGCCGGAATTATGGTATGACTGCGCAGCGGCGATATTGGGATGAGCCAGGACAAACTCCGCCACCGCGCGTGTCTCCGGCTGCGAAAATGGATAGTCCTTGGCTCCATACTGGATGTAGGTCGGCTGCCAATCGTACGCCCAGTTGCGGTTAAGGTCGTAGCCGCCCGGACCATCTTCGTTGATCCGCCCGTCACCGTCATTATCGATCCCTTCCCAGCCGAGCAACATGTACTGGCCAGGCTCGTCAGGCTTCGCCCGTACCATCAAGTATTTGGGATAGTCAGGATGCAGCTTAAACCGACCCTGTGGGTCTTTTTTACGCATCATGGTAATAAAACCATCACCATTGAGGTCTTCGCAATCGTCTTCGTCCATAAGGCCATCTCGATCATTGTCTGTGGGCTGAAGGCCTGAACGGGCAAACTGCCCGCCGTGGATCCAGAAGTCTCGCCCATCAGGATTGATTGTGGGCACCAGATAAAAGACCCGGTCGTCCAGCAGGGCGGTGACTTTTTCCAGCCGACCATATTGATGGCAGAGATACCAGCCGGTGTAAGCCACGACTTCTCCTGCCTGGATCTCGTTGCCGTGAATGTTGCCATCGATATACATAGCGGGCTTGCGATTCGGATCGCCCACGTTGTGCGCGGTCACCTCCAGGCACCAGATGTCTCGTTTCTGAAATGACTTGCCGATGGAATAGAGTTTGGTCAGCTCGGGAAAGGCCTCGTTCAGCCGGGCAAGGACAGCCCCCAAGCCCGCATGGTCGTAATATCGATTCCAGGCGACCGGTACCTTCTGCTCTGCTGAGGCGCCCAGCGCAGGAAAGGTGTGCTCCGCCGGGTCACCGGCCTTTGGTTTACGCTCGCCAACCTGGGCGAGACTTAGCCGGGTCGATGCCAGCACGACGGACAGAAGAAGCGAAAGAACGGCAAATGCCTTTGACTTTATCTGTTGGCTCATCAGAAAAACCTTCTATTTGACGACCTCGATAGTTCCTTCAGCCTGCCCGGCCAGCATCGAGACGACCTTGAAATCGATGCGATTGTGATTCGGGGCATGTATTACATAGCGCACCTCAGCCATCCCGCAACTGCCCTGGATTGTCGGCAGATTCGTGATCCTGCTTCCCGACAGAAAGCACTTATTATCCATCTCGATGATTATGCGGGTTGGATGGACCTCACGCGTAGTCTGACCGTGCGCCAGCGAGGTGGGCAGAAAACCGGTATTTCCCACCTGAATCTTAACCTCGTACACATTTTCGCCCAGGTGCTTGGCTTCGACCTTTCGGATGCCGATACGCGGAAGCTGCTGCGCAACTTTTGTCAGAAAATCCGCGTGCCTGGCAGCGATGTCCTCGATCATTGCGGGCGGGGGATTGGTCTGTGAGAAAGGACGATACCCGCCGACCTCGACCCGCTGCCCTGGAAAATCAGGATGCTCCATCGGCTGCCACCGGATAAATGCTTCGGGGGCATGTTCGTCAAACCACTTAAGCTCCCTGCGCTGCTTTTCGTTGCGTTTTTCCTCGCCAGTCTGGGATTTGTCATGGCTTGGCCATCCCTGATCGGGAGACACTTTTTTGCCGTGCTCCGGCTTTCCTCCCCCTGACGAGTCGCCCTCTTCGGTTTTTTCGTCAGTTTGGCCGGTCTTGGAAAGCTCAATGGCAATCGCTGGACTCCAGGGGCACGCCGCTAATGACAGTCGGCCTCGGTGGAAGTACATCCAGTCACTGAACGTGCCTGGGCAAGAAGCACCTTCCATCTCTTTTTTCAATCCGAGCGATTCTCGATATTTCTCGCCCATCACCCGGTAGTAGGGCAAATCGTTCTGGTCAATCGCAGGCGTGGGCTTTCGGCCCCTGCTTCTGCCTGTGGCACGGGCTTCCAGCCCGTGGCCCACGGCCAGGATGGCCGTGCCACTAGCGGGGGCAGAGGGTGCGGCTTCAGAAGTTTTTAGAAGATTATCCGCAGCGCCGTAGGTGACAACGATACCGATATTCGGATGCTCGATTACGAAGTCGGCAAGTACTCGCGTCTCAGCTTCACTGACCTGATGCAGACCAGCATCGGGGGCGAAGAATTCGTAATTGTACGGGAAATTGCGATTAAAGTTGACGCCCCCTGGACCATCTTCATTCCATTGCTCATCGTGGTCGTTGTCGATGCCTTCGGTAAGGTAGCGCCATTTACCAACCTCGCCTTTGAGATGGTCGGCCTTGACCAGCAATCTGTCGTCTGCCGAGTCAAGGATATAATCACCTTCGCGGTCTTCGACGCGCATCCAGGTAATAAGACCATCGCCGTTGAGATCTTCAGGGCCATCTTCATCTATCAGCCCATCATGGTCGTTATCGACCGGCTTATCGTTAAGGCTCGTCTCGAATCTGGGCCGGCGAAGGGCCCCCGCTTTGCGGGAATCAAAAAAATGCTTTGCGGCATCGGGATTCAGCCGGGGGATGACATAAATGGTTGTCGTCTGCAAAAGATCGGTGAGATTTTTTGGACAGGATTTACAGGATAATCCTGTTATCCCGTCTAAAATACTTCTGTCGCTTTCGCATTGCTCGATCAAATGCTCGACCCAGGAGACTGCCACCGAGCATCCTATCAAATCGTTACCTTCTATGCCTGCCACTAACAGCAAGGCCCTCCGAGTCTTACGGTCCGCCTCAGCACCCTGACCTATTTCGACCAGCCAGACCTTGCTCTTGCCCAGTGACTGTGCAATGGTTTTTACGTGGATAAGATTGGGGTCTTGCTTAGCGATGGACGCCAGACGTCTGCCCAAGGATTTGTTACTATAATAGTCCAGAGCATTCGCCGTGCTTACCGCCATAAGCAGCAGATAGACGGCCATAAGCAGAAACCAGTGTGGTATGGATTTGTACTGAAAAAGAATAAGTCGCATTCTGTCACCTGCCACTTCCAATTGTCAATTTAGAGTGTCTAAAGTGCCTAAAGTGAGCTAAAGTTGAAGGTTGTAATTTTAGGCACTTTAGTCACTTGAAACTTTAGGCACTCAATTTTCAATGTACAATTGTCAATTGTCAATTGTCAATTTTTCAAGCAGGGTCAAATCTATGACGATATAATAGAAATGAGCGTTGAATATTTGCCAGACAAAGTCCTCTTTGCTGTTTTACCCAAAGAGCCTCAACTTCGCCATGAGCTTGAGACTATTAACGAGACCATCAGCAACAATGGTGATTGCGACGTCGTAATCGACTTCGGCAGAGTGGAAGTCCTAACCTCTTCAAGCATCTCTAATCTGGTGATACTGCAGAATCTGCTGCGTGAGGGGGGCCGCCAGCTTATCCTGTGCAATGTTGCCCTGCCAACCAGAGGTTTGTTTAACATGGTCGGCCTTGACGGTTTTTTCAGCTTAGCTGAGGACAGATTCGCTGCTTTGACAAGGCTGCAGCGTAGCGAACCAGGTAGCGGGGTATCAGGACATCAGGGGACCAGGTAGCAGTATATCAGGACACCAGGACATCAGGCGACCAGGTAACAGGATATCACGTGCCCTGATTTCCTGATAGCCTGATAGCCTGATAGCCTGATCACCTGATCACCCGCTGCTTCCGCGTTAATCCGCGGAATCTGTGGTTAATTACTATTCTTTGGGCATCTCTGCGCCGGTGGTGACCGGCGGTGGCCCGCTGAACTCTGTCGTTTCAAACTGCGTTTGCTCTGTGTCGGTCATAACCGCCTGTTCAACAATTCGCGGCGTTATGAATACGACCAGCTCGCTGGTAACCGTATCTTCGCCTGTAAACCTGAACAGAAGCCCCACAAGCGGCAAATCGCCGAGCACAGGTACTTTGTTGATCTGCTTGGTGACTTCCTTCTTGCGCAAGCCGCCCAGAACCACCGTCTGGCCGTCCTTGATTAGCAAAGTGGTCTCGGCCTCACGCCTATCGACGATGGGCTGCGGATACGTCAGCGTGCCGCTCGCAAAGGTGACGTCACCTACTTTTACGCTGAACACCGGCCTGACTTTTAGCCTTACCATCTCGTCGCGGGTCAGATGCGGCGTGACGTGCAGCTCAACCCCGACCTCTTTAAAACTCGTTGTCCCTATACTGCCGCCCAGCGCTGATTCGGTCAGTTGCTGATAAGGTAGTTCGGAGATTATCTTGAAAACGGCCTTTTCATTATCCAGTACCAGTACCCTCGGATTGGCCAGGAGCTTGGCATCGATGTTTTCCTGTTCGGCTTTCAGCAACATGTCCACATCAATGTTTTTGTTTAGCCAGCCAAAGCGGATGCCTGCAGTGATACTTTTTGCTGCGTCAGTAGTGCCGGCAAAGCCGCTAGCGAGGAAAGGGTCGTCTCTGCTGCCCAAATAGGTGCTCGCGCCGCCCCTTTTGACCTCGATGTCGTCCGAGACCGGATCCCCGTAAGCATAGTTAGTTCGCCTGCCGGCCTCCCATTTGACGCCGAGGTCCAGCCGGTCTTTGCTGGTTATGTCGTAGATCCTTGCCTCCACCAATATCTGCGGCGTTATGCGGTCGATTTCCTCAATGAATGTGTCCATAGCCTTGATTTTGCTTTCGCCGTCGGTGACAATGATATTGCTGGTCCCCGGATTACAGGACAACGAACCCTGCTTTGACATAAACTTTTGCAGGGCTTTTTCGACCTCTGTGACATCGGCGTAAGTGATGCGATAAACCTTGCTGACGAGCTTCTCAGTTACCTGGGCAACCTCGCTGGCGGGGACTACTCGCACCATGTTCTTGTCAATCACATAGTCATAGCCATGTGTGGAAAGGATATTCTTCAGAGCTTCTGCCAGCGGCACATTGGTAAGCGGGCCCACGTTGACCTGTCCGGTCACTTTGGGACTGATGATGAGGTTCACATCTGCCTGCTCAGCCAACTGTCTTATTACCTTGTCGATGGGCAAGTTAGAGGCCTCGATGCTTATGGTTTTCTGCATCCGCTGCTCGAGCGTGGTTAAGACCTCCTTTTGCGCTGCGTTCTGATCGCTGCTCTGGGCAGCCAGTCCGTGGTAGGATGCAGGAACTGCCAATATGACTGCAACGAACGCCACAAGTTTCAACCCACTGAATTTTACTGCAAAGCTTCTCATAATAGTCCCTTTTCAATTCTCAACTATAAATTCTCAATTTTCAATTTTTTGGGTCCACCTTTTGCCATCTTTTTCAAACTCGACTCCATCTTTAAGTATCCTTACTATGATGGCACCTGATATTGTGTCACCCTCGTGCACTATTTCTGTGCCAACCACCGCAGATGGTTTACTCTCGCTATGTAAAATGCTCCTAACGATCAGCTTTTCAGCCTCAGGTTCGGATATTTGCGGCGCCTGCGGCTCGGCCTTTGCCGGCGCAAGCGGGCCGCCCTGCATGGGGTCACGAAGGGTGGCCGGATAAGGCACCGGTATCTTCCAGCCGACCTCGCCAGCGGAACCGGTAACAGTGGTTGCCGGGGCCTTTTGTTTGCCCTTAGCCAGACTACGCGAAGGAGAACTCACGACTTGCGTGAGCACAAAAACCAACGCGATTGCCAGAACAGGCACAAGCACGACCACCGCCTTCTGGCGGGTCCCGCTCAGGCCCGGCTTTGAGGCAAAGAGTTTTTCTTTCATCCGCTGCAGACTTTGATGTATCCCACCTTTGGCAGGCCTGCGAGCTTTTATGCTCACAGCAATTTTGGGTTTTTTGCGAGCAGAGACCTTCGGAAGCGACACGGCTGGGGTGGGTTCTTTTTGCCGCTGAGGTTGCGGCTCTGCAGAAGCCCGCTGTTCTGAGACAACCGGCGCCGGCTCGACCGAGCTGGGTTGCCCCGACTCGACTGAGCTTGTCGAAGTCAAAGCGGCGTCCCTCGCCGAGGTCTCAGCGACGGTCGGCTGCGGAGCAGCAGCGCACTTCGGCGGCTCCAGTATGGGCATGTGGCGAGAGGTCGCAACACGCTCATCTGCCGAGAGCGGTATGCCCTTGAAGATCGATGAGACGTCTTTCTGCAAGCCTATCCTACGTTTTGGCATCGCTAATCTCCCCGACCAAAACCTGCTGACCACTTGGCTGCTCAACGGGGGTCTGGCCGGCCGCTATTTGCTCAGAGAGAACCTTTTGGGCATCTATTTGCCCGCCGCCCCGACTCGCGTCGGGAGACGCGGGGGCGAGCTCAGGTAAAACCTCACTCTGGTGCCCGCCTGTGGCGGGCTCAACCGGAGTCTGGTTGGTGGTTACTTGCTCGGAGGCAGCTTCGTGGCCGTCGGCTTGCGGCCCCGGCGCGCCGAGGGTAGGTTCCGGCGACTGGACTGAGCCGGTCAAAGTCAAAGTGGGATCGCTGGGCGAGGTCTGGGGCAGTCCGGCAGAGACGGGCTGGCCCGCCCCGCTGACGGCGGGTACGGCGGGCTCCGCCAAAGGCCGACCGGCCATGCCACTCCAAGCCGGGCAATTAATTATTTCATCCGCTAAGCTGCGGTACTCGGCCGCGCCAGTGCTTTGGGTAGCATAAGTCAGAATTGACTCGCCGGCACTTGGGGCTTCAGCCAACCTTACAGTTCGGTGAATAACCGTACGAAACACCAGATCGCTGAAGAACTCCCGCATTTGCTGCTGGATCTGTCTGCAGAAAAGGAGCCTATCTTCAACAAAAGTCAACAGAAAGCCCAGGAACCTTACCTCACACGGATGGAAATTCACCCTTATAATGTTGGCGGTTTCCAGCAGTTGTTTCAGGCCTTCCATCGCATAATAACCCACCTGAACAGGAACAATTACATCCGTGCTGGCAATCAGCGCGTTCAGGGTCAACAGGCCGAGTGACGGCGGACAGTCAATAACGCACATGTCGTACTGGTGTTCTACCGCCCTGAGCTGCTCACGCAAGGCAAATTCCCTGCCGACGATTCCGGCCAGTTCAAGCTCGGCACCAGAAAGCAGGATATTGCTCGGCGCGATACTTAGGCTTTCGACTTTGGTGGGCAGTATAACTGTCGATATCGGAAATTCTGCATTGATAAGACAATGATAGATGGTCTTAGACAAGGCATCAGGCTCATAACCAAATCCCAACGTAGCATGGCCCTGCGGGTCCAGGTCGGCCATTAGCACCCTCTTGCCTCTTTCAGCAAAGGCTGCAGCGAGGTTCACAGCAGTTGTTGTTTTACCACAGCCGCCTTTCTGGTTCGCTATTACTACCGTTCTCATTTCTATCTCACAGCATTGAATCCACTGATTATTTCTGGCGTTTTATTCGGATCTTACGCCTGTCAACAACCAGTTATAGGGCCGTTTCACTATCCTGGCGTTTTGTTACAAACACAGCCAGGTCCATATCCACCTGATGACCGGAACTCTCGTCGCGTGCGCGGGTTATCATAAATTTATCCACAAAGAGTACCGGTCGATTCCGCTCCAGAGCATTTAAGAAACTGGCAAACTTATTAAACCCGGCGGTAAAACTGACATGGATCTGCTTCTGGCTTATGTGGTCGCAATTAGGCATCGCCGGAGCCCCGGCGTCATTTCTGCTATTGATGCTGAACGAACCGACCGATATCTGACTGGCGATCTGGCTTATATCAAACGTCAAATCTGCCGCATTCTCGTAATCAATGACAAATTGCTTCAATTGGTCCTGTAAATCCTCGACCTCTTTACTCAACCGCGTTTTGGTTTCGTCTTTCGTCGCTGTCACTGTCTGGTCATAGGTCTGCTTTACCTCGACGAATTCCTTCTCGAGCTGCTTCTTGCTATTTTTTTGGGGGGTCAACACCGACATATAAGCCAGCAACAGCAAGACGAAGCAACCTGTCCAGACAAGAGCCACTACTGCCAAATATTTTTTGTAAATCTCTTTCATAAGTGTCCGACTATAACGACGGCTTAAAGATGCAGTCTATCTCATAACAGACAACTTCCTGCTCTGCGAGCGTACCGGAGGTCTGGGCTACGTTAACGCTCTCAAGCGTCTGCCGCAGGCCCTGCGAACCGAGAAGACGATTGCGGAAATCTCTGATTGCCTCGTCGCAGGCAGGTCCCGGACTACCCGCCACGTTTATCTTTAAGGTCTTAACAGGCACACTAATATCGATGGTTTTCTTGGGATCGTCCTTTTTAGGGATTCTCTTTTTTGCGTGTTGCTCTGTCACCTCAAGCTTGGTCAGGACCACCGCATCAGGCAGGTTTTCTACGACGGTGGTCAGAATATCAGACCACTGAGTATGGTTGACGATGGAGGATTTAACCTCGGACAAGGAGTTTATGTACAGGCTTTTGTCCTGCTCGCGCGATTTATACAGTTTTACGGCGTCCGACAGTTTATCGAGCTTTGCCTCGTAACCGGCGATGGCCTGCTTTTTTATGGAGATAGCAATTGCGTTACGCAGATAACAACCGAATACTGCTATGGCGGCAATAACCGGCACGGCGACTGCTACGCCAGCCACAGCCATCCCAGCAGGCCTGCTCTTTCTCGGAACGCCCTGTCCCTTCAACAAGTCTATTGTGAACATACTAAATTGACCTCATCGCCAGACCCGCAGCCACCGCCATTGCCGGTCCATTCTTTTGCAGGACATCTTTTTGCGGTAGATCGCGGCGATGCCAGCCTCCGCCGAGCGACATCTTGTCAAACGGGTTCCACAGCACAGCTTTCACTGCCAGCCGCCTGTTCAGGACCTCGACAAACTCACTGACCAGTGCAAAACCGCCGCAAACAAATATCCTCTCGGCAATACTTAACTTTTCCTTGGCTGCGTAGAAACGCAAAGTCTCATTAACATCGACAATCAGTTTCTCACAGGCCTTTTCCAGATTGCCGCGAAGGTCAAATTCAGCCGGCCGCTGCCCGCATAAAATAGCTGTGACTGCCTCTATAGTCTGGCCCGTCTGGGCTGCAATCTGCTCTACAATGTAGTCACCAGCACAAGCTATGTCGCGAATGAACGGCAATTCATTGTCACCCATAACTGCCAAGGTTGTATAATTGCGGCCTACGTTCAGAATAGCCGTTGCACGTCCTGGCTCCCGCGGTTCGTATTCGCCCAAGCAATTCAAAAGAGCCAGTCCGTCGACATCCATCAAGACGCAGTCAACGGAGGCCTTTTTGGCAAACTGCAGCTTCTTCTTTATCACCGCGCTTGTCGCGGCTACTAACACGCCGCGGATACTACCATCACCGTCGGACATCATTTGATAATCGATGGCGATATCTGCCGTATCAAATGGACAAATCTGTGCGGCTTCGAGCGTGACCGCGCCCTCTAATTCTTCCGGGGGTAGAGAAGGAAACTTAAAATCCCGCATCGCAACTTCCGGACCACACACGCTGCAAACCGCAAGTTTGGTCTGAACCCCCGCCGATTGCAGGCACTGGCTTATAGCTTTGGCAGTGTTTGCGTCGGCACAATGGCCATCATTTTGGTTTGGCTGGATCGGCACAATGCCGGCTGCAGTTACCGCGTAGCCGCCACTATCTCTGCGTAACCGCACGACTTTTACCGCGGATGAACCGATGTCCAGACCAACAACTTCGTCCTGCCCGAAATTAAGCGATCTCTTCCAATTCATTTTCGTGAATCGCATTGTGTGTATCGTATCGCGCTAACGTAATCCGCATCACGCTTGGCGCATCACGAGTAGTTTATCGGCTCAAAAGAGGGGTTGTTTAACTTAGAAATCGTAAGACGGTGATTTTGTAGACGGAGTGGGGTGATTTTTACAATTGCGTCCTATAAATCTTCAATTCTCAATTTACGATTGCCAAAACGGATTTTTCGGACAGGATTTACAGGATAAAACACAATTAAAAGAAAGGAAATCCTGTTAATCCCGTCTAAAATAACTCCCAGACTGAGTTTCAGTTAGCTGCTCGATAATCGTGCCAGCCGGCCGGTGCAGGAATGTATTTGCCCCTTAACCAGATGTCACCCGGAAGGACCCCTTCGAGTAATCTTGCATCCATGTAATAGTGCTTCAAAAACCCATCGCTGCCGATCACACCCACCACACCTCGAACGACTTCGGTAAGCGAGCCGCGAATCACCAGATCATCCTGTGGGCCGCTGGCTTCCTTTCTGCCGCCATAGGACCCTCGCGCGACGTTTTCAGCACCCCAACCTCCGCCGCCAACAGTCATAGCTGCCTCCACAACCATCGGGTCAGGCAAATATCTCTTATGATAATCCGCGTCACCTGGCACGGAAGACGGGTTATCCGCTCGGGCTATAGGGACATAGTTAAAGCCCGAAGGTTCCACGGGAGTGTCGTCAACATAGGTATAGTCGCTCATGCCCGGGTCAGCAACTTTGATTACACCCTGGGCAATTAGACCCAGTACGTTGGGATTATCCGCTGACGGCATTCCGTCGGCATCATGTGACCCGTCAAGGACTATAGAATCGGCCACCCAAATATTGCCAGTTGCCACCACGGTAATTTTGCCTTTGACGCGCTGGTCTCCATTGTCCAAAGACCCGTCACCGCCGACCACCACGTTGCCGTCGACAAAAATCTGGCCTCCCGGCTCGGATTCCACACCGCCAATCGACTGACTGACATAGGTTTGCTGAACAGGATAAATCGATCTTTGTGCGTCTTCCGGCATTACGTGATACGCGTAAATGTCGTATCTTTCGTATTTGGTCGGGACAGAACCAGACTCGATTCTAAAATCGTACGTCCTGCTATCGTTGGACTGCCTGAAACCACGTACCGTGCAATTGTTAGTGACGCGGACTTTTCCTACTTCACCCTCGACAAAGAATTCAAGCTGAACGGCAGGCTGAGGCTTTGAAACTGATGCCCCTGCCGCCGGGGTGAACTGGAATTCCGCCTTAGTGCTTTGTTGAAAACGGTCGACTTTAGCTTGGATAGAAGCCTGATCCGTTACTCTGGAGTCAGGCTGGTCAAAATAAATGCCCTCTTCGAAAAGGCTCATCACGGATGTATATTTATCGACGTCGCCAGTGGTATGTCTTGATTCGCCCATAGCCACAGCCTGTAAGAATTGCGGACCGCCGTTTATATTGATGTCTCTTTCGTCCGGATTATCCTTTAGGTTGTTGATGTGCAGCGGCATATCAATCGTTTCGCCGTCTGCAAAGTAGACAGGAGAAGTGCTGTTAGATCCAGTTGCGACCCTGCACATTCCCATATCCCAGCCGCTTACCGCCTGCACGACAAGAACTTCCACTGTTCTGTTGAATTTGCCGCTATGCCCGTTGGATGTGATCCTGTAAACCGGACGCGAACCAATGAAAGTATGAAATTCCATCTGGTAATCACAACTGCCAGATTCAAAGTCTATGGTGCCGCTGGTTCCTTCGATACTCTGTTGCAGTGTGCTTAACATATCCTCCTGCTGACCCATCCAGAAGACTGCCTTTTCATAGCCGGCCTCGGCAGCGAGCATTGCCACCGCTTCAGTTTTAATCCGAATGGCGTGGAGCCTGGCCCCGTAGCCGACCATCAATAGACCTACTCCCAGAGCAGCCAAAATAACCAGCGAGATAGTCACCAGTACCAGGACCAAGCCGTGCTCGGAGTTTTGAATCCTTCGGCTTCGCTCAGGACAGGTTTGGAATTTAGAATTTAGAATTTTTTCCGCTGCCTTTCTACCGTGGCCAGATGTTTCGCATCAATGTGGCGGTTTTTACTGAGACACTGTCACCATCGGCCGGATCGGTAAGTGTGACATTTATCCTGACGCAACCCTGGCCTATCCGACTTATAGTTGTGTGGCCGAAAGCGCCGGTGTTAGGATCGGCGGCGACATTCTCTGCCAGAGTGATTGTGGTTACGCCATCAGTGTTTCTGCTGCCGCCCCCAGCAGGCACAGCTCCCGGCGGATACGGACCATAGTCCACCTTCAATGTACCATCCTCGAGATAAAAAAGGGCATACGCAGTCGCCTGTTTGGTGATATCCATCAGTTGATGACTGTCACTTTCATCGAGCTCGACGTCCCAATACCGGAATTCGACCGCGTCGCCGTAAACGACTTCTCGGTCTGAAGTCTGTGGCTCGACCGGACTAAACGCGCCGCCATTAACAGCATACAGAAAGTAATTGTTACGATTGGCTTTCCTTCCAACACTGCCAAACGTCGCCGTAGTGGCCAGAGCATCTTGTTTTATCTGCTGGTTGACCAGATCGTATGTCTGCCTCCAGCAGCGCTGGCCGGCCTCCAGCAGCACCCCCACCACTAATATTAGCACCGTGCTGATAGTCATGGCAATCATCAGTTCCACCATGGTCAGACCGCGCCCGCCTCCGGCGGGAATTTTGAATCTTGAATTTTGAATTTTGAATTTTATGCCAATCATGGTTTTAGCCGCCAGATGCATCGAGCCTAACGTATGTGGTAAGGATGATTGCCGGATTGTATAGTGCCAGACTTCCCGACAGATCTTCCGGCTCGTCGAATTTAACGACGGCGGATAATTGCCGCAGCGTCATTTCGGCTATGGTGTCGGTCTCAACGTCCTGCCATCTCAGCAGCATAACCAGCGGGACGTTATCGACCGTAATGGTATATGCCTCGTTGTGCAGTGGTTCGCCTACTCCGACCCCCTGACCCTGGCTGAAATACCCTGGTATAAAGACAGATTCGAAACCGAACTCCAAAGTGGTCGGGTCGTACTCTGTCGAGCCGCCGGTGCTTTTCCAGTCTTCAAGAAGCAATAGTCCAATTCTGGTGGCTGTGATCTGGCCGTGCGCGACACGGGCCTGCTTATTCGCATGGTACTGATAGCCCAGAGCTCCCACGGCGGCTATACTCAGAACGGCCATAGCTGCTACCACTTCAGCCAGGCAAATGGCTCGGCCATCCCTGATCGGGACTGCCGCCCATCTTCGTCGTCTGGCCACCTTGCGAAAATTGAAAATTGAAAATTGAAAATTGAAAATCGACAATTGAATCCTCTCCGAAGCTTTCTACTTAAAGTATACTCCAGAAACCATCAAAGCCAAATGCCAACATAGCTGGAACAGAAAACCTGTGTGATCAAATAGCCAACGTGTTCTTAGTCAAAGCGGGTATGGCCGCAACAGCCATACCCGCAATTGCCTCAGACCAACCTGCGCAGCGGACTTGAGCCGCTTGTGAAGCACACTTGCGGCTCTGTCCTGACGTTACTGTTAAGGAATTTAGACAAACCCGGATTCGTCTAAGCTAGTTAACCGCCCAATCGCCGGCCGCATCCAGTGTACCCGTGCCCGGCGGTCCGCCGGCCTTTGTCGTGGTAACTGAGATGGCACAGCTTGGCGGATCAGCAGTGACAGCGGTGATCGAATAGTCTGCCTGGTTGAAATACTTGCCGGCAAGATCGCTGCTGGAGAATCCCAACGCCTTATAGGTTGCCTGCGTAGCAAGGGTGGTGCCGACAAGTCCGCTGTAGTCGTAGGTGGGACCTTTTTCGGCGATGTAGGCCCGGACTGCGGTTCTGATGGAGCCGGCTGCCGAGTTGCCTTCCGACCACTTTGCCTGGTCGATACGGCCTCGCATGATCGGGATCGCCACCGCTGCCAGGATGCCGACAATCAGAATAACGACCATCAGCTCAATCAGTGTAAAACCTTTTCTACTTATCATGTTCAACCTCTCCTAAAAATAAGGTTTGAAAATCGTGCTGCTCCTGCTCCAGGCACGCAACACTTCGAAGGGTCAATCGGCAAAATCCCCCGGTGACTATAGCAATTGACAATTGTAAACTGACAATTTTTTTATCCTCCTTTCATATTCGACATCGAGAATATCGGAAGATATAGTGCCAGCACTATCACCATTACAATCGCGCCAACCGTCACAATCATCACAGGCTCAAGCAGGCTCATCACGAGCGTAATGGTGGCATCGACTTTGCGCTCGTAATAATGGGCGGTCTTTTCCAGTACCGTGGAAAGCGAGCCACTTTCTTCTCCCACTTGCACCATTTTGACCACCATGTTGGGAAAGAATCCAGCCGCAGACATACTTAAAGAAACGTCGCAGCCTCCGACAATGTGCTCCTTAGTTCGTATTATCGCCGATTTTATGATGTCGTTGCGCGTCATAGTAGAGAGGATATCAAACACCTCCAGAACTGAAACACCGGCAGCCAACAGCGTAGCCATCGTCCTGCAAAACATCACTACAAATGCCTGGCTTAGCACCTTGCCCAGCAAAGGCAAGGAAAGAGCAATTCTGCAAAACGCCGAATGACCTTTCTTGGTTTTTGAGATAATTACCACTGAAATTATCAGAAGAATAAATATGCCGATAATATAGAGTACATTATCCCGCAGCCCATCATAAAACATCATGAATGCCTTTGTAAAGCCAGGCAAATCGCTGCCGAGCTCATCGAATATGGAGCGGAACCGCGGAATAATAAAAGTCATTATGAATATCACTAATATGACAATAAACGTAAACATGAAGATAGGATAGCTGATGGCACTGCGAACCTTACTGATGAGCTTATCGCGATTCTCAAAATAGTCCGCCAGCCTTTGCAGGGCTCCGGGCAGATTACCGCCTATCTCGCCTGCTAAGACTATCGCGCAAGCAAGCTGATTGAAGACCCTGGGAAACTTCGCCATACTTTCAGAGAAAGGCTCGCCTTTCTGCATTCTTTCCGCGACCTGCTGCAGCACTTGCTGAAGCTGCGAATTTTCGATGTCTTCGGCGACAATACTCAAGGCCGAGGTGATTGGAATGCCCCCCTCCAACATTGTTGTCAGTTGCGAGCAAAGTGCTGCCAGCTCAGCAGCTTTGACACGCTTTCGCCTGGATGCAGCACGCCCTTCTTTCACACGGGCACTGATTTCGTTAACCGAGACGGGGGTGAAACCCTGCTGGCGGAGCCAGCTCAGTACGTCATTGGCGCAAGCAGCCTGTGTTAACCCTTCCCTTCGCGTCGCTAAAGAATCGCGAGCTATATATTTGTAGCTTTTCATTTATCAGACCTGATTTTGCCGCCTATAATGTCAAAGTGCTTTTATCAGCGACAGCACGTTACAATCGCACAACAGAAACAATCGGCACCCGCAAACGGTAAGTTTAGAAAAAAAGGATTGTTGCTCGCACGGAGCGTACAGCGTTTAGCGTATAGCGTTCAGCTTTTTTCTATCCGCTCCAGGCTGTACGCTCCAGGTTTCTATCCCCGTGAAGATGCCACGCTAAGAACCTCTTCGGCGGTGGTTAGGCCCTGCCACATCTTGCTCACGCCGCTTTCCAGCAACCCGCCGTAGCCTTTCTGGCGTGCCGCTGCTCTTATCTGGCTCTCGCTTTCGCCGGCAATTATCTTCTCGGATAGCTCGTGGTCTATCGGCAAATACTCAAATATGGGTAATCTGCCGCGATAACCCGTGCCGCCGCAGTTGTTACAGCCGCGACCGTGATAAAACACGGCGGTTTTGGCCTTCTCAGGGTCAATGGACAGCCGCTTAAGAACCTGCTCGCTTAACTGTATAGGCTCTTTGCAGTGATCGCATATTTTTCTTACCAATCGCTGAGCAACCACCAGATTCAGCGTAGAAGCCAGCAAATAAGGCTCGATTCCCATATATAGGAATCTGCTTATGGCGCTGGGCGCATCGTTGGTATGAAACGTGCTTAAGACCAGATGGCCGGTCAAAGATGCCTTTATCGCGATTTCGACCGTTTCTTTGTCGCGGATTTCACCTATCAGGATTATGTCCGGGTCCTGCCTTAGAATCGCCCGCAGGCATCTTGCAAAGTCAAGGTCAATTTCCGGCTTGACCTGGATTTGGTTAATGCCGGCCAGGCGATATTCCACAGGGTCCTCAACGGTGGTAATATTTTCTGTCGGGTCCCTTAAGTAATTTAGCGCCGAGTATAAGGTGGTGCTTTTACCACTGCCGGTGGGGCCCGTGACAACGATGATGCCGTGCGGCAGTGACAGCATCGTCTTGAATTCTTCCAGAAGTCCTGGCTCAAACCCAAGCTGATCCAGGTTGTGGCTTGCAGCGGCTGCATCCAGGATTCGCATCACCACTTTTTCGCCGTAGATGGTGGGAATGACCGATACGCGGACGTCCACATCACGGCCTGAGGCTTTAATTCTGAATCGACCATCCTGCGGCAGTCTTCGCTCGGCAATATCCATTTCCGCGAGGATCTTTATTCTGGTAACTATGGCGGCCTTCATTTTTTTGGCCGGCGGAACCATCTCTTGAAGCCGACCATCAACCCGCATGCGGATCACCATTGAATGTTCCTGAGGCTCGATGTGAACGTCACTTGCTCTACCCTTGACCGCCTGCCTGAGCAATAAGTCAACAAAACGGATCACCGGCGCCTTCGTTGCAGCCGCCTCGCTATTGGTTTCGCCTTCTTCGGCATCTTCTGCAAGCGCCTGTGCTTGTGTCTCTTCTGACCCGATTTCCAGTTGCACCAGATCACGAAGCCCCTGTTCCTCGACATCGGAGCCATGATAAATCAACTCAATCGCCTGGCGAATTTCTTGGGGCGAACTAATCACCGGCTTGATCTGACGCTCCAATTTCAAAGTGATAGTATCAATGGCGATAACGTTGAGCGGGTCGGCCATCGCCACAACAAGCTTATTGTCTCTTTCGCCGACAACTACCAGGCAGAATCTCTTGGCGACGTTCTCGGGCAGGATTCGAGCCAGCCTTGCATCTAGTCTGCTGATGTCATCCAGGCGAATATATTCTATGGCCAGATATTCAGCCAGAGCATAAATAACATCCTCATCACTTAGCAGTTTTAGTTGAAGCAATACCTCGCCGAGCCGGCCGCCCTGCTCACGCTGCTTGTTCAGCGCTTCGACCAATTCGCTGCGGCTGAGCAAATTCTTGGAGACGAGAAATTCACCGAAAAGAACTCCAGCTTTGGTCTTTGGCGTGTCCGAGATGGTTTCTACTGATACCATCAATAAGCTCCCACATCTACATTGGTAATCGGTAACTGATATTGGTGAGTAGTGATTGGTCCCGGCGTCCTGGGATTTAATCAATCACCATTCAACAGGTCGGCATGGGAGTTCTCCTTCCTCTGCCTATACTATATAAAATATACGGCAAAAACCGGTGAGAGCCAAAAAGCCCTTACCGATTTAAGGTCGCCGGGTTTTGCCATGCCCGGAATTCGCGACAGATGGATAATAAATGGTGTCACCAGAGAACTTCCGGCGGTCACGAGCCCAGCGCTTTTTTATAGGACGGTTAGTGACTCGATATTACTCTGACTGGTCGCTGCCCTATGATTCAACCACACGTGATTTACGTAGGAAGGGGTTTAGTTTTATTATATAATCCTTTGCTATTAGGGATAAAGTCCGCTGTTGTTGGAGTCGAATTACTGGCATAGCCTGTATGTATTATTTGTGAGATTTCTCTCTCGCTTGTCCTGAGCGGAGCCGAAGGATGCATTTATCAGAGTTTGCTGATTCTGCTTACACCAAGTGCATTAATCCTGATTGTGGAGGCAATTTCGATTGTGCCCAGACGCTCTTTAAGTGCCCGGCGTGCGGCGACCTGCTGGATATCTGGTATAACTGGGATAAGATTCAAGTTCCCGGCAAGCTAAACGAATTTGCCGACCGCTGGGCGGACAGGAACAATCCACTGGATTTCTCGGGCGTATGGCGCTTCAGAGAGCTGCTGAATTTCTGCCAGGACCGATACAAAGTCACCATAGGCGAAGGCCAAACAATCCTGCAGCAGAACGACGCGGTGGCCAAATATGTTGACATGCAGCCGGGGCGCTTATATCTGCAATATGAAGGGCTGAATCCGTCCGGCTCGTTCAAAGACAACGGCATGGCGGCAGCTTTCAGCCACGCGATGATGGTCGGCGCAAAATCATGTGCCTGCGCCTCGACCGGCAACACCTCGGCATCGGTAGCTTTATACGCGCATAGCTGCGGACTCAAATGCACGGTTTTTATCGGTTCAGGTCGAATCGCCTTCGGAAAGCTCAGCCAGGGCATGGATTACGGTGCCCAAACCATTCAAATACGCGGTGATTTTGATGACTGTATGCGCCAGGTTCAGGCCGTGTGCACAAAGCTGGGGCTGTATCTACTCAATTCGCTAAATCCCTTCCGACTCGAAGGGCAAAAGACCATAATGTACCGAATTATTGAGAGCCTCGGCTGGCAGGCGCCCGACTGGGTCGTCGTGCCTGGCGGAAATTTAGGCAACTCCAGCGCCTTCGGCAAGGCCTTCTACGAGCTGAAACAGCTTGGCCTGATCGGGCAAATTCCGCGAATGGCCATCATAAACGCCGCCGGCGCCGACACATTAAACCACCTGGTCAACACCAAGAAGCTGAATTGGAACGGCGGCAGGGTTAACCAGGCAATTATCGACCAATATTATGCTGATTTGACCGCTCGCAACTTTTCGCCGCATACCTGTGCATCGGCGATAGAAATTGCCCGTCCGGTCAATCTGAAAAAATGCCTGCGTGCGATTGACGTTTGCAACGGAGTCGTTCGAGCCGTAACGGACGAAGAGATTTGCGATGCAAAGGCGGTTGTGGGTAGATACGGCCTGGGCTGTGAGCCGGCTTCGGCGGCGACAGTAGCGGGTCTGAGACAGCTTAGGGCCGAAGGCATCATTGGCCCGGACGAGCGAGTTGTCTGCGTTTTGACCGGCCATCCGTTGAAAGACCCGAACGTAACGGTTGACTACCACAAGCAAAGGCGCGGAAAATTCAGCAATCCGCCCGTCGAAGCCCCTAACGACCTCGATGAGATTATCAAGCTAATACAATAGAACGATTTACGAATTACGCTGGCGGGTTGCGCAGAGCAGAGATGATAAAACCGGCGGTGATAGCCGCGCTGCCAAGGGTGTGCAGAAGGACGGTGATTTGGCTGGCGCGGTATTGGCCGATCTTTGCCAGGTCCTGTTTGTTTGCTGATTTTATCGCCGGCACGGCGATCGGAAGCATAAATAAGTAGAATAGGCCTGCGAAGAACGTCGGTCGGCGCATCAGCATAACTACTGCTACAATGAAACTTACAATGAGGGCAATTCTGTAAATCCAAACGCCGACAGGTACTCCAAAACGAACTATGAGCGTTCGTTTGTTCACCGCCGCATCGGCGACAGAATCAGGGAATTCATTCACCAAAATCACCAGAAAAATCAATATGCTAACGATCACAGCAGGGGTAAGCGGAACGGCGTCAATGGTTTCCGTCTGCAAATAGTATGAGCCATATACCGGAAGCAGGCCGAAAAGCATCGCTATAACGAATTCGCCAATGCACTTGTAGCCGAGCTGGATCGGACGGGCGGTGTAAAAATAACCGCCAAGTAATCCGATAAGACCGAGAGCAAGGATGAAAATGCTTCGTGTCAATAAGATAATCACCAGTCCTATCCCGGCGCCTATTGCCAGGCAACCTATCGCGGTAAGCAAAGTCGCCCTGGGTGACAGAATTCCTTGCTGGATAAAACGCCGGCCTCCGGAAAAGGGCGTAGGATTCTTATTGAGCCAATCGTTGCCGGAAAGGTGGTCGTAATAGTCATTGGTGACGTTGGCGCCTGCGTGCAGAGCCATTATTGCAAGTAGCGCCAGCAAGAAAAGTGCCGGCTGAAAAGTCCCGGTAACAGCAAAGCCGGCAGCGCTGCCCACCAGCACCGGCGCGACGCTGGCAACAAGAAACTTTGGCCGGGTAGCAAGGAAAAGAACCACCAATCTGGAACGCCCAAAACCGGTCGTCATAACCTGAATTTTAACCACAAATTTGGGTCCCTGCAAAGTAATCCAAACCTGCGGTAAAACCGCAGGCTAAATATTTAGCCCCGCAATTCATTGCGGGGTTTTCGCGACGGTTTCCCTGCCAGGCTGGCAGGGCGGCCGCCGGCGCCTGCAATTTTGCCAGATTAGATAGGGCGCAGGCTCTCAATATAACAACATTACTAACAAGCACTTATATATAGATGCTTTGCGGAGAAGCCTTTGGCACGGCATTTGCTCCAACTCACAGGGGAATTTACGTTTATGGTTTCGAACTTGTCAAAATTAGAAGAAGTAAACCTCTTGGCCAGCGGCGCAAACTGGGCCTGGCCGGAGGCGGTGCGCAGCATACTGCGGCCAAGAGGAGTCAATCTGCTGGTAGCTGATGGCGTAGATGAGTTCGTTCACATTATAGAGCGGCGGCGAATCCATACCACAATCGTGGACCTGGACTGCGAAAAATCAAACGGACTGGCAATGATCAGGATTATCCGGATGGATTACCCGCTGCTGCCATGTATCCTCCTGGCAAGTCAAGCAAGCGAAGTCGTGCTCGGCAGGGCTCTGGAGCTTGACGTATTCGGTGTGATCGATAAGCCCGTCGATATGCGCGTTCTTCGAGAAGTCCTAAATAGAGTGTTCTTGAAAAAGTATAACAGTGATATTTTCTCAGAGTAGTTCGGCAGTTTTTTGAAAGGAGTAAGAACAGATGAAGATTCGACCATTGGCAGACAAGGTGCTTGTTGAGCGTGTCGAGGCGGAAAACAAGACGTCCGGCGGAATAGTCCTGCCGGACACCGCCAAAGAAAAGCCACAAAGGGGCAAGATCGTCAGCGTCGGAGAAGGCAAAATACTCGACGACGGGACGCGCAAAAAGATGCAGGTGAAAAAGGGCGATCTGGTCTTGTTTACAAGTTACGCCGGCACTGAGGTAAAGATTGACGGCAAAGAACACCTGATTATGGATGAATCAGACATCATGGCTGTAATCGAAAAATGACAAGTCCCGACAAAAAGATGGGCCTCTCGCCCACCTTTGTGTCGGGATCGAACTGCGAATTGAAAAAGGAGAAGGAAAAATATGGCAGCTAAAAAAATACTTTTTGGCACTGATGCACGCGCGGCTATTCAAGAAGGCGTGAAAAAACTCGCTTATGCGGTCAAGATCACGCTTGGGCCTTGCGGCAAAAATGTAGTTCTGGAAAAATCATTCGGCTCGCCCACGGTTACTAAAGACGGCGTCACGGTGGCTAAAGAAATCGAGCTTGAGGATTCCTACGAGAATATGGGCGCCCAAATGGTAAAGGAAGTAGCCTCCAAGACATCCACCGTCGCCGGAGACGGAACAACAACCGCAACCATCCTGGCTGAGAGCATATTCAACGAAGGACTCAAAAACATCACCGCCGGCGCAAACCCAATGCAGGTAAAACGCGGCATAGATATGGCTGTCAATGCCATCGTCGAGGAGCTGCAAAAGATGAGCACGTCCGTCGAGTCCACCAAGCAGATCGAACAGGTGGCAATCTGTTCCGCCAACCAGGACGCTGAGATCGGCAAAAAGCTGGCTGAGGCTATGGACAAGGTGGGCAAAGACGGCGTCATCACCGTTGAGGAAGGCCAGTCTTTGGAGACAACGGTTGACCTGCTCGAAGGTATGCAATTCGACAAAGGATACCTTAGCCCGCACTTTATCAACAACTTAGAGAATATGTCGGTTGTCCTGGAAAAGCCGTATATCCTCGTGCACGAGAAAAAAATCAGCTCCGTAAAATCGCTGATTCCCTTGTTGGAGAAAGTAGCCAAGCAAGCAAAGCCCCTTCTGGTTATCGCCGAAGAGGTTGAAGGCGAGGCTCTTGCCACACTGGTTGTCAATAAGCTCCGGGGCGTGCTGCAGTGCGCCGCCGTCAAGGCGCCGGGTTTTGGCGACCGGCGAAAAGCCCTGCTCAGTGACATTGCGGTACTGACCGGGGCCGAGCCTATCTTTGAAGACCTGGGCCTGGAGCTGGAGAACATCGATCTGAAACAGCTTGGCAGGGCAAAACGAGTTACCATCGACAAAGATACCACAACTATTATCGAAGGGGCCGGCAGCACCGAAGCTATCAAGGGCAGAATCGAGCAGATAAAAGCCGAGATTGAAAAGTCCACCAGCGACTACGATATAGAAAAACTCCAGGAAAGATTGGCAAAGTTAGCTGGCGGTGTAGCCCAGATCAATGTCGGAGCGGCAACTGAAGCGGAAATGAAGGAAAAGAAGGCACGGGTGGAGGACGCATTACATGCCTGCAGAGCAGCGGTGGAAGAAGGTATCTTGCCCGGAGGCGGAGTGCCGATGCTCAGGACGCTGCCCGCGCTGGATAAAATTAAAGCCAACGGCGACGAAAAAATCGGTGTTGATATTGTTCGAAGAGCGATAGTTGCCCCGATAAAGCAAATTGCTCAGAACGCCGGCCTGGATGGGTCAATCGTGGCCCAAAAGGTAATGGAGAGCAAAGATAAGAACTTCGGGTACGATGCGCTCCGGAAGGAGTACGGAGATTTGGTGAAGTTCGGCGTCATCGTGCCGACGAAAGTCGAAAGAGTTGCCCTGCAAAACGGCGCTTCAATAGCTTCACTGCTGCTGATGACAGATGCCATAGTCAGCGAGATCCCGGAGAAAAAGGAAAGAATGCCACAAGGCCCGCCGGGCGGCGGAATGTACTAAGATGACAGAGGACAGACAACAGAAGACAGAGGACAGACTTCCGACTTCTGTCTTCTGAATTCTGTCTTCTATTTTGCGCAATCAAAACAAGGAACTGTAGTCATGATCTTTCGTTTCTACAGAGATGCGATCTCTCAAGCCTCTCGAAGTATTGCCGCGACAATACTCATCGTGGGGCTGTTTCTGATCGGCTTTGGAGTTGTTATTCTGGCGGCCCCTGCGATATTCGCATTTCTTGCGGCTATGATATTTTTCATCGCCGGCATCGGCTGTGCAATCACGGCTGCGAAGATTTTTTGGGCACAGAGACAGTTTGGCAAGCTCACCCCCGATGACTCGCAGGCCTACCGGCGTAATGTTCAAATCCGCATGGAGGAGCATCCATTCGACGAGATTTGAATCCCGTGAAAAACACGGGACTAAATATTTATCCGCCAGACGCTGGGCGGATTTAGCCCCGCAATCCTTCGACCCAGCTCAGGACAGGTTTATTGCCGGGTTTAGCACAGACATATTGAAATTTGTCGGCCACTTCGGTTATAATACCGCGATTACTTGACTTCAACAGAAGCGCCCCGGATTGCGCTTTCTGCGCCCGGATGAACCACGAGGGACCCCGCTCCGCGGGCACCCAAAGAATCAGGTTCCGCTTATGCTTGCAAGATCCCATAATTTTGTGCGTTTTTTGGGCTACGTTCGGCCATATAAAGGGCTTCTGCTCCTGGGAACGATTGGGGGCGTGGCCAAATTCACTGTTCCTCTGCTATTGCCTCAGGTCACCCGGCATCTGCTGGATAATGTTTTTCTAAACGAGACGTTGAGCAGTGAGCAGAAACTTCACGCCCTATTTTTGTACGCAGGCGGCATGATGGCCATATTCATATTTGTCTATGCCCCTTGCGTGTATATACGGCACTTGTACACCGACAAGGCCAGCCATCGGGCAATCTTTGACCTGCGATGCGAGCTTTACTATCGGATTCTGCGGATGTCGGCTTCGTTCTTCAACCGCAATAAGAGCGGCGAAATTATCTCCCGACTAATCAGCGATATCCAACTTGCCCAGAATCTGGTCGGCACCGCCCTGACCAATGTGTGGATGGATACAATTGCGGTCTTAGTGATACTATATTTTATGCTCAGAATCGATGTGACAACGACGCTGGTAGCTCTTTTGAGTTTTCCGCTGTATCTGCTGCTATTCCGAAGGTTCGGCGATGAAATCAGAGACACCACGCGTAAGGTGCAGGACAAGCTTTCTTTAATGACCAGCAATGCCCACGAACGAATTTCGGGCAGAATGGTAGTCCATGCTTTTACTCAGGAAGTCAACGAAACCGAGAGGTTCCGCAGCGAATCAGAAAGCTTATTTTCTACGAACATGCGTCGTGTTTTCATCCAGAGCCTGAATCAGGCTGTTACCGGAACTCTGGTTAGTCTGTCGCCTTTAATAGTAACCTGCTTCGGCGGCTACCGCGTTATTTCCGGCGATATGACGGTCGGAGAATTAATCGCGTTGACTATGTATCTTGGGCCGCTTTATCTACCACTGCAGCGATTTTCCGAGCTGAATGTGGTTTTTGCCAATTCGATGGCTTCTTTAGACCGTATCTACGAAATAATGGACCAGCAGCCGGAAATAGTCGACCAGCCAGGAGCTATTGATCTAACAGAGGTTAAAGGGCACGTCACGTTCGACCACGTCAGCTTCTCCTATAATAAAGGCTGTCTGGTTCTGAATGGTGTTACGTTCACTGTTCGGGCCGGGCAAAGAGTTGCATTGGTAGGCCCCAGCGGCTCAGGCAAAAGCACCATCGTGAGTTTGATTCCCAGATTCTATGATTGCAATGCCGGCCAGGTCAGAATTGATGAGCATGATGTTCGGCGAATAAAAGTAAAGTCCTTGCGGCGTCACATCGGGATGGTGCTGCAGGACCCGGTCCTATTTAGCGGAACAATTCGGGAGAACATCCTCTACGGCAACCCCGGCGCCAGCGACGCAGAAGTTGTAGCTGCGGCCAAGGCAGCCAACGCCTACGATTTCATTCTGTCTTCACCGAATGGTTTCGACACGGAGGTGGGCGAGAGGGGCAGCTTTTTGTCCGGCGGCCAAAGACAACGCATCACAATCGCCCGAGCGTTTCTGAAAAATCCGAAAATCCTGATTCTCGATGAGGCTACTTCCTCTCTGGATTCGGAGTCAGAACGCCTGATTCAGGATGCGATGAGCCGGCTGATCGCCGGCAGAACCACGTTTATCATAGCACACCGCGGTTCGACGGTACAGAATGTCGAGCGGATCTTTGTTGTTTGTGATGGCTCAATTGTCGAATCCGGAACTCACAGTGAGCTGCTGCTCAAAGCAGGCGTCTACCGGGATTTGTACGCCCGACAGTTTGAGCCCACCGCAAGTACGATTGGACTATCGGACAACGGTTGTAGCCAAGAGCCTGCCATCCCGATTCTGCAAGATGGCCGCGATTGACATACGCACAGGCCCGGCGACTATCGGATTTTCAGCGTGGCCAAAGCAAGGGCGGCAAAGGCAGCAGCTAAGAGCCAGAAGCGAACTACCACCTGCGGCTCGCTCCAGCCTGCCAGGTGAAAATGATGGTGCAGAGGCGCACATCTAAAAAGCCGTTTCCCGCCAGTGTATTTGAAGTAGCCGACCTGCAACACAACGCTCAATAATTCTATTACGAACACGCCGCCGATAATCAAAAGCAGAACCTCACTTCTGGTCACCAGCGCCCCGTAACCCATCGCAGCTCCTAACGCCAGTGAGCCGACATCGCCCATAAAGGCCTGGGCAGGATGGCAGTTGTACCACAGAAAGCCCAGCACCGCGCCCAAGATTGCCGAATAAAAGATGCTTAGCTCACCGGCCTTGGGTATATGCGGCAGCAGGAGATAACCAGCCCACAACCTATCCGAGGTAACGGGCCCCATAGTCTCAGAGGCCACATAGCAGAGCACCGCCAGCACTAAAGAAACCATCCCGACGCACCCGGCTGCCAATCCGTCCATACCGTCGGTCAGGTTCACGGCATTGCTGGTGGCGGATAAATAGAAAATCGCAATCAAAACGAACATCCAATTGGCCAGCGGCAGGCCGTGCTTGTAGAATGGCAGCCAGAGTTTTTGCCCATCGTCAATGTGAGCAAAATCGCGGTACAAAAACAATGCAATCAGGACGGCTCCGCCGACTTGAAAGATGAGCTTTTCCCAGGGATTCAGGCCATTTCTGCTTCGCTGGCGAGAGACCGCGGTAAGTTTTAGCCAGTCGTCAATACCGCCCAGCACACCAAACCAGATCATCACAAAGATTGCCTTCTGGACAAAGCCGATGGACAAATTTGCCCACACTAAGGTAGTTACCAGCACCGCCAGGATAATAATCAAGCCGCCCATCGTCGGCGTGTTGGCCTTTTCTTTGGTCAGCTCGTTGAGGGTGGCGTGATGAAACTCCGGGCGGTCGCCGATCTTCTTGCGCATTAGCCAGCGAATAATGGAAGGACCTAAGAAAATGGCGATGGCAAAGCTGGTCAAGACCGCTGCCACAGAGCGAAACATTACGTTCTGATAGGCGTAAAAGCCAAGGCGTTCGGTAAAGAACTCGCTAAAGTACCGTAATAAGTGGTATATCATCCCGCATCTTGATCCTCGATACTTGATGCTCGTTACGAGTTTCGAGTATCCAGTATCGAGTTACGAAAAAAGCTTTTTCAATTTCTCGGCCACGGCTTCCAACTTCGCTACGCGCGAACCTTTCACTAATATTATATCGTCATCTTCCACGAATTCGTGCAGCCTATTGCAAACCTCGAACGCATCCTGGAAACATTCTGTCTGCAAGTTGTACTTGGCAGCTTTTTTCGCACCTTGGGCAGTAGTATCCGCAAATTTGCCCACCGCCAACAGGACTTGTACCTTCGCCTGCGCGATGGAGTCACCCAACTCGGCGTGCAAGGCCTGTGCATAGTCGCCCAATTCGGCCATGTCACCGCAGATAAAGACTCGCCGGCGTTTTCCTGCCTGGTCAAGACCGGCCAATATCTGCAGGGCATTTTTCATCGAGGCAGGATTTGCGTTATAGCAATCATTTACTACCGTCAGTCGCCCGATCTGCAGCACCTCAGCACGCATCGGAAGATTCGTCAGGGTTCTAATGGCGCCGGCAAAATCGGCGGCGGTCAGGCCAAACTGGCTGCAAATCGCCCAGGCGGCAAGCGCGTTCTCAACATTACCGGGGCCCGGCACCGGCAGGCAAATCCGGGTGCCGTCGATGCTAAAGCTACTCTTGGCGCCGGCAAAAGTGATGTCGTGAGCCTGGTAATCAGAACCCGCCGATCTGCCAAAAGTAACAACTCGATACCTGGCGTTTGCCGGCCGGGGCACGGTATCAGCGTTGATTATCAGGACGCCATTAGGTTTAAGACCTTCGGATATGGATAGCTTTTCTTCCCTGATCGCTTCCAGACCGCCGAATCCTTCCAGATGGGCCGGCTGAACATTAGTTACCACCGCGACATCGGGCAGAGCGATACCGGTTAAGTAAGCTATCTCGCCGGGATGGTTGGTGCCCAGCTCGGCTACGACGATTTGGTCCTCTGGGTCAGCAGCAAGCAGTGTCAAGGGCAGGCCGATATTATTATTGTAGTTCTTTGGCGACTGAGCCACGCGGTAATGCCGACTGAGGACGTGGTAAGCGATTTGTCTTGTCATTGTTTTGCCAACCGAGCCGGTTATCGCGACTATCTTAAAGCCGCACTGCCGGCGGTACGCTCGGGCAAAATCGCCGAGGGCCTTTACCGTGTCATCGACCCTGAGTATAGCTTTGTCAGCAAATTCGCCGTCTTTGATTTCTTTGCTGACCACCGCGCACACGGCACCTTTGGCAAAGGCATCGGCAACATAATCGTGGCCGTCAAAATTTTCGCCGCGTATGGCAAAAAAGCAGTCGCCGGGTTTTATCGTTCGCGAGTCAGTGCTTACGCCACTGAGACAGTGACTCGCAACTCGTAGCTCGTGGCTCGTATCTTGCTCCACATACGCTTTCATTATTTCAGCCAGCGCTAAAATTGAGAACTCTTTCATCGTAGGTTTCTTAAATAATCTTCGGCAATCTCCTTGTCACTGAAGGCGAATTTTTGGGTGCCGATGATTTGGTATGTTTCGTGGCCTTTGCCGGCGATAAGTACAATATCATCTCTGCCGGCGGTTTTTATAGCCAATTCAATGGCCTTTCTTCTATCCGGCTCAATTATTTTCGTCGCTCGCCGCTCATCGCTCGTATCTCGTAATTCTGCGTGCGGTATCGCAGGCCCTTTTTCAAAGCCGGCGACAATCTCATCTATGATCGCTTGCGGCTTCTCAGTTCGAGGATTGTCACTGGTGACAATGACAACGTCACCTAATTGCTCCACGACTCTGGCCATACGCGGGCGCTTGGTTCTGTCCCTGTCGCCGCCGCAGCCGAAAACAACTATCAGCCTGCCTTTACACAAAGGCTTCAACGTAGAAAGCACGTTCTTCAAAGCATCGTCTGTATGGGCATAATCGATTAGGATGTGGCTCGTGGCTCGTGACTCGTGACTCGTATAATCGACTTTTTCCAGTCGGCCTGGCACGCCCTGCAAAGCTGACAGCCCGGCTGCTATTGTCTGCAAATCCACCCCGGCTGCCAGGCACAAACCCGCCGCTGCCAGGTGGTTGCTGACATTGTGCCGACCCAACAACGGAGTCTTTACCTTGATCCTCGATGCCCGATGCTCGATGCTCGACGGGTATCTAGTATCCAGCATCGAGAATCGAGTTCCGTTCATGTCCATAGATTCGATGTGGGCACTAATGTCTGCCGGTTCGTCGACAGCGTACCATAAAATTTTTGCCTTCGTCTTTTCAGCGATGTGTTGTGCTTCAGGGGATTGCTTGTTTAATACCGCTGTGGCATCGCCCGATAGAGCAGAAAAAAGTCTAGTCTTGGCGGCCAGGTAAGATTCTTTGGTTTTGTGATAGTCGAGATGGTCGCCGGTCAGGTTAGTGAATGCCGCGGCCTTGAATTCTATGCCAGCCAAACGATTCTGGGAAAGGGCATGGCTGCTGGCCTCAATAACCATATATTTTGCCCCTGCCCTTACCATTTGCTGCTGTGCCTCGGCGATGGCTATACTCTCCGGCGTGGTGAGGCTTGCCTGGCAGGTACTTGAGGCGGTATCGTAAATGATTGTGCCGATTAGGCCGCACTTGTGGCCGGCAGTCTGTATTACCGAGCGAACCAGATATGCCGTTGTTGTTTTGCCGTTCGTACCGGTAACAGCCAGATTGGTTAAGTGGGAAGCGGGATTTCCCCTACTTGCCTGAGCTAATCCGCCTATAGCGGACGCCGAATCTTCAACGGTAACGACCTCAATGCTCGATGCCCAATGCCCAATGTTCAGGTCATGTTTCTCAGTGACAACGTATTTGGCCCCTCTGGCAACAGCCTGGGCAACGAAGTCGTGGCCATTGTAAACTGTACCTGCGACAGCTACGAATACATCGCCGTCTTGAACCAGGCGTGAATCCACGCAAACTCGGGGCGCTTTGCCCGAAGAAACCAAATTTAATAGTGCGTCAAAGGTCATACTTTCTGTCCTACATTGTATATATCGGCTGTGGGTCATTCTATGAATTATGATGAAAATTCAGGATTAGTGTTTATAATTGTTCGAGCACCGGATTGCTGGAAAAGTATAAGTAATGGACGCTGAGAAATTGACAATTAGAAAGGAAATCAGCCTATGAGAATTCGTTATTTACTTTGCGCCCTGCTAACGCTGGTTGCCGCTGGTTCGCTGGGCCTTGCATCGGACAACAAAGCCGAAACGGAATATTTTGCCGTATTTCTGGAAGGCAAAAAGGTCGGGCACTCGGTACAAACTCGCCTTGCCGAGCAGACAACCATAACTACTACCGCAAAAACTAGTATCACCATAAGCAGACTTAATACGCCCATAACCATGAATATCCTGGAAACCTGTGTCGAGACCGCGGACGGAAAGCCGCTCAGCTTTGAATCCGTTCAGGAACTTAGCGCGATGACGGTGAAAGTAGCCGGCACAATAGATAAAAGCGGAACGGTGAACCTGACTGCTACCTCGATGGGCGCCGAGCAGAAGAGTAGCATCCAGTGGCCGGAGGGCGCGGTAATGGCTGAAGGTCTGCGCCTGCTGCACCTGCAGAAAGGATTAAAAGAAGGTTCAAAATATACAGTTAAGATATTCGAGCCGTCGATGATGCAAGTGGTAGAGGCGCAGATAGAAGTAGGCTCAAAGCGAAATGTTGACCTGCTGGGACGGATTGTTGCTCTGACAGAGGTTACCACCACGATGAACCTTCCGGGGGCAGGCACAATCGTCAGCACCACTTACGTCGATGACGAGCTTCACGTACAGAAAACTGTCACGCCGGTTGCCGGGATGCAAGTTGAGATGGTTGCCTGCACGAAGGAATTCGCTCTGGGCAAAAACGATGTGCTGGAAGTAATTGAGAAGCTGTTTGTGCCAAGCCCACAGCCGCTGGCTGATGTCAGCTCAGCTAAGTCTATTGTTTACCACCTCGTGCCGACGCAAGGCGCAGATTTACCGATACCCTCCAATGACAATCAAAAAGTGCAGCGACTCAAAGACGGCACTATTCTGGTAACAGTTGCGCCGGTTGACGCGCCACAAGGGGCAAAGTTCCCTTACAAGGGTACGGATGAGGCCATTCTGGAGGCAATGAAGCCCACAAGGTTTCTGCAGAGCGATCGCAAGGAGATCGTTGATCTTGCCCGCCGCGCTGTCGGCGATACCAAAGATGCTGCCGAAGCTGCCAGAAGGATTGAATCTTTCGTAGCCAGGTACATTGAGAATAGGAGCCTCTCGGTCGGCTACGCATCGGCGGCGGAGGTCGTAGTTAGTAGGCAGGGTGACTGCAGCGAGTTTGCGGTATTAACAACAGCGATGTGCCGAGCGGTGGGCATTCCCGCGCAGGTCGCTACGGGTCTTGCGTATGTGAAGGATTTCGGCGGCCCCAACGGCTGCTTCGGCGGTCACGCCTGGGTACAGGCGTACATAGGCGGCAAACCCGGCAAATGGGTTGGGCTGGATGCGGCCTTCAGGAGCGTCCGCCGGGGCGGCTACGGCCCAGGACATATCACCCTGGCAGTGGGAAACGGCAACCCAGAAGGATTCTTCGACCTGGTCAGCACACTGGGGCAGTTCAAGATAAACAAAGTGACAGTCAATAAAGACAAATAATGCCCGATACCGGATGCTCGATACCCGATGCTCGGCTCACTGCGGACAAGGCTCATCGCTAAGGATGCCTTCAAGTAAGAGATTTGCCATCACGGGGCCATCATCGGTCATAGTTACCCACACGATGTGGTCAAACTGGCACTGGCTAAGTCCGGCGGGTTTGTGTGTGCCGTCTGCGCCAGAGCCGCCGGTGGTGGCCAGAATATAATACCGCTTGCCATCGCGGATAGACTTGCCATACCTGTGCGCATGTCCCGCAAAAACGGTATGGTCCCTGTCCTGCAACAGGTACTCGAGCTCTTGCCAGTTTTCGTAGCTCGCACCCAACCACATAGGTTCATGCATAAATACGAGCGTCCAGCGGACCCGCTCCGGCGGATTATCTGCCAGCACGTTGCTAAAGTAATCTATCTGCCGGTCACTAATATAACGGTTGCCGGTGTCTTCGGTATTCAGGCAGAGAAATAGGACATCGCGGTAGACGAAGTGGTAATAGCTGGCGCCGAGACGCTCCCGCCATTTTTCGGCCATCACCTGATTGCTGATATCATGATTGCCCGGCAGGTAAAAGAACGGCATCTGCAATTTACTTGCCAAGCCATCAAACTCCTGCCATTGGCGGTCCAGTTTAGCGATATCATCGGTGTAGCCCTCGATCAGGTCGCCGATGCAGATAACAAACTCAGGTTTTAACAGGTTCAGCTTTGCTACGGCGTCAGCAAAGACGCCTGGCCGATGCCCGCCGGTGCGGTCGGCCACGATGGCAAACTGGAAATTATGCCTGTCATTGTACAAATTCAAATGAGTCCAGGGATTGACCTGTCCGGATCGCTGAATCTTCAGCTCACTGCCGGCGCAGCCGGCCAAAGCAATTGCCAAAGTAACCGCGACAATAGCAGGGCCTAATTTCGCCTTTGACTTGCCAACGATGGAGTTAAGAAATCTCATGGTTATTTTCCTATTGTGAGCTTGACTGATAAGCTGCTGTTGTCCAGACAAGCTTAATCAAACTGGATGTCGGCCAGGATGAATTCGACGTTGCTACTGCCATTGTAGGTGTTGATGTGGGGATGATAAGCAACGTTGAAGAACTCGCGATCAAGCAGTTTCTTCTCCAACTGGGCCATTGAAAAGCCGATACAGCGAACCGAGCCGCTGTTGTCGGTTATGGCAAGTTGCAGATGGTCGCCCCTTGCGCCGACCACTCTCGGCGGACTAGCCAGGCGAACACCTTTCGTGGCAAAGATTGGCTCGGGGTTGCCGGGGCCAAAAGGCCCCAGCATCTGTAATTGGCCGACCAGGTCATAACTTATCTCGGCCAATGGGGCTGCTGCATCGATGTGAAGCTTGGCAATGACATCATCCTGCGTCAGATTGCCCCTGGCGTAGGCCTCGAATTCTGCTGCGAATTGGTCTATCTTTGCAGGCTCGATAGTTATGCCGGCTGCCATTTTGTGGCCCCCAAATTTGACGAGATGCCGGCTGCACGCCTGGATAGCACTCAGCAGACAGAAGCCCGCAATCGAGCGTGCCGAACCTTGGACAGGTCCAGGCCCCGCTTTCGGGGGGGTGCTAATCAGGATCGTGGGGCGATAAAATGTCTCCACTATTCTGGAGGCCACAATTCCTAAGACGCCGCCGTGCCAGTTTTCCTTCGCCAGCACAATGCTCCTTCGATCGGGCTGATCCAGGCCCCGCTCAACTATCATTTCGCAGGCCTGCTTGAAGATTTTTCGCTCGCAAAGCTGCCGCTGCGTATTTTGCCCTTTAAGGTACTCAGCTATCTGTTGTGCCCGCGCAGGATTTTCGCTGGTCAAAAGCTCCACGGCTAATCGCGCATGTCCCATCCGCCCTGCCGCGTTGAGCATCGGCGCCAGGCGAAAGCCAATATGAAAGCTATCCAGCCCTTGCCCTGTCAGTCCAGCCGAGTCAATCAAGGCCTGTATTCCGCACAGTCTGCAGGCGGGTAGCGCCTTGAGTCCGTAACTGGTCAGGACCCTGTTCTCACCTCGCAAATCGACGATGTCCGCGACCGTTCCCATCGCTGCCAGGCTGGTTGCATTCAGCATGAATTCGCGCAGCGGCGTCTGAAGTTTTTGGCCGGAGCTAAATTCATCAGCAATCGCCCAGGCTAACTTAAAGGCCACCATTGCCCCGGCTGAATCCTGGTTGGGGTAAGATTCCTCCAGCGCTGGGTGCACGATGGCGACAGCTTCGGGCAGCCGTTCTTCGGGCTGGTGGTGGTCGGTTATTATCAGTTCCACGCCCAACTGCCGGGCAAGCTCGGCGGAGCTAAAGGCGGTTATCCCACAGTCCACGGTGACAAGGACTTTGCTGCCGGACTGGGCCAATGACCGGACGGCTTCGGCATTCAGGCCGTAGCCTTCGTCGATTCGGTGAGGGATGTAATAATCAACATTGGCTCCGAGTAGCGTTAGAATCTGCCAGAGAATCGACACGCCGGTGATGCCGTCCACATCATAATCACCGTAGACTGTGATTTTTTCTTTGTTTTTGATTGCCTGCTTGAGGCGGTCAACCGCCGCCTTGATTCCCGGCATTTGTCCGGGGGCGATAAGCTCGGTCAGTTTGGGACTCAAAAAGACAGCACCTGCCCGGGCATCGCAGACTTTCCGGTTGATCAAGACCTGTGCCAAAAGCGGAGAAACCTTCAGGGTCCTGGCAAGTTGCTCCGAGCACTTGTCTGGTGGACAGATTACCCATCGTTTTTTTTGCATCCGTGCGGAAACTTGCATCAAAAATTCATCCTATCCCGCAGCAATGTTTGTATTTTTTGCCGCTGCCGCAGGGGCAAGGCTCGTTGCGGCCAACACAGGGTCCAGCTCGCAAAGGTGCAGTAACAGGTTGTGTATCGACATCCTGATATTTAATGTGCTGCGACATCTCATTTTCCAGACATACACGAATTATAGCCGCATCAAGATCGCCTTTTCGCCGGGCATCTATTTCTATGTACCTAGCGGCCTTATTGCCGAAGCGCGGCAGTACCGAATCAAAAATTTTCGCGAGCGTCTCCGGGCTGACAGGAAGCGATGCTCCAGAAGTCATCGTGAAATCTGCAAAAGGAATCAGCCTTGTCGCAAGCACAAAACCTTCGACCGCGCTGGAGCCAAGCCCCATGTCAATAATCGGATACCTTCTGTCGCTGAACAAGTCGTCGGCCAGCACCCCGACCCCTGGCAGAACCTCCGCGACCTCTACGAGTGTATAAAACGATTCGGACATTGCCTTGAGAACCCTATACTCGTCGGTATCGCCGGCAGGCGGAGACTCTGCCAGATATCGAGATACAGCGTTTTGGCCGTTCTCGCGATAGTTATAAATGCAATAGTCCATTAGGATGGACATCTCGTCCTCATTTCCGAACACAAAGATGTCACCCTTAGCGATACCCAATTTTCGCCCGGATTCATCCAGCGCTTTTCTGGATAACTGCTCAACCAACGTATTCTGCAGTTTCCGGTTTATCTGTCGAAATCCCTTGTACTTACTTACTAATTCAGAATATTCTGTCATACTCATGCTCTCATATACAATCCGCCGTTAACGGCGATATATTCGCCGGTAATAAAGCTGGCAGCTTCGCTGGCCAGAAATAGTATGGCTTTTGCCACGTCCTCGGCGGTGCCATTTCTACCAAGCGGGGTTTGTTGGGCGGCAATTTCCCTCTGCTTGGCGGAACTGAACCGCTGATGAAAACGTGTCTCGATAAAGCCTGGAAGAACACTATTTACGCGGATACCATATCGCGCAAATTCCCTCGCCATTGCGATAGTCTCTGTAGCGACCGCTGCTTTCGCCGCGGCATAAAGCCCAGCGCCCTCGCCTCCGCCGGTATGGCCGGCAACCGAGCCGATATTTACGATACTTCCGCTACTATTTTTCAGATATGGCACGGCCGCTTGAGTCACGAGAAACACGCTGCGAACATTGGTGGCAAATACGTCATCGTGATACTTGATTGTAGCGATGTCAAAGGGCTGTCTTCCAATGAGTGAGCCGGCGTTATTAACCAAGATGTCGATGCCGCCAGCCTTTTTCGCAAATTGTTTAACCATCACAGTCACCTGCTTTTTGTCCCACACATCCGCGCAAAGCAAAATGCCGTCGGCGTTTTCCTTAACCTGGGCGAGCGTTTTTTCGCCCCCACGTCTTGTTTTGAAGTAATGAACCCCGACAAAGCAGCATTGCCGGCTGAACATCACAGCCGTTGCCGCGCCGATTCCGCTGCTTGAACCGGTAACTAAAACCTTTTTGCCCTTGAGGTCTTGGTAGGTCATTTAGGTTCCTGCAAGAGCAGTTGGTCAATTGCTGCGGTAAGCTCTTTCTTGCTGGTCAAGCCTACCCATTTTTTCTGAACTTGGCCGTTTTTGAATAAGATACTGGTTGGTATCGCACTTATGCCGAATTCCATTGCGCTGTCACGAGCTTCATCGGTATTGAGCTTGCAGACTTTGGCCCGGCCTGCGTACTTGTCTGCAATTTCCTCAATCATGGGAGCCATCATCCTACAGGGTCCGCACCACGGCGCCCAGAAGTCGACCAGTACCGGCACGTCGGCGCTGTGAACAACCTGGTCAAAAGTGGCATCCGTAAGCTCAATCACGTTACCAGCCATTGCTCTATCCTTTCAGCCGAGATTCTGCTGAGAACCTCCGCCAGCGTTTTACTGGGTCTATTAGCCGTCATAATAGAATAATCGGGCACGTAAATCCAGCCCGTTTTTGCGCACATTTTGTGCAATACTATTGAATCTACCATCCGGCCAGTTGAAGTAGATCGCTGACAGGCTCGTGCCACCACTTCGGATCTCGCAAGTGCTCTTTTAGCATCATAGCAGCAACAACACCGTCTCCGATAGCGGTCGCCAGTTGCATGGCTGCCCCTATTCTGCAATCACCTGCCACGAAGACGCCGGGCACACTCGTTCTAAGATATGCACAGTCGCACTTGACAAAGCCCTTTTCGGTCAGCTCAGTAAAGCCCTTAAGAAAGCCGGTGTTTGGCTCCGCGCCGACAAATATAAATACACCATCGCAGGAGTAGTCTTGCTCCCGGCTGGTCTTGAGGTCCTTCAATCTGACCGACTGAACTTGGCCTTTACCCTGTACAGCGGTTGCAACCGTGCTATACCTGATAATCAAATTAGAATCAGGCTGACCGGCCTTTTGCTTAAGCTCTTCAACCAGGACCTTGGTAGCTCTGAATTCGTCTCTGCGATGGATAACCGTGACCTTACGGGCGTATTTTGTCAGATGGAGCGTCTCTTCAAGCGCCGTGTTGCCGCCGCCCACCGCGACTACATTCTTGCCCTTGAAAAACGGCGCATCGCATGTTCCACAATAGCTTACGCCCGCACCGCGGAAATCTTCTTCACCGGGAATTCCGAGCTTGCGATAGTTGCTGCCCGGGGCGAGAATTACGGTCCTGGCGGCAAATTTATCTTCATCACAGTAAACAGCGATGCTGCGGTCTGGCAGTTTCTCCAGCTTGGCTGCCTCGCAACTGGTTTTTATCTCGGCCCCGAAGCTTTTAGCCTGCTTTTGCATCTGTTCAATTAGGCCCGGACCATCAATTTGGATTATGCCGGGATAGTTCTCAATTCTGTTTGTCGTAGCGATCTGTCCGCCGGGCACGAGTTTCTCGAGCACCAAGGTCGTCAGTCTGTCGCGGGAGGTATAAAGCGCTGCCGCCAGGCCGGCTGGCCCCGCCCCAACGATAATAACGTCATATACGCTATCGGTCATTCCGAACCTATTCCCGCCTGCTGCAAGTGCGGCTCTATTTTTTTCTTGATGTCGGACTCAAAATTCGGCGTAACGCTCGTGATTTGGCCTACAAATTTGCCGGATTTGTACAGATGTAAAGTTGGTATGCTCATAATGCCGCGTTCGGTGGCTGTCTGACGTGCGTCGTCAACATTCAACTTGCAGACCTTTAGCTTTCCGGCATAGTCTCGGGCTATTTTTTCGATCACCGGCCCAGCCATTCGGCAGGGGCCACACCACTGGGCCCAGAAATCCACCAGCACCGGCGTGGCGGATTGCAATACTTCGCTCTCAAAAGTTGCATCGTCGACATTAATCGGCTTACCGTCTGCCATTTTCATGCTCCTTGTTGCAAAAAACCAAGACGTAAGGTCAAAGCCAGATACTAAGATGCAAAATGGTCTGTGTCAATTAGGATTGCTCGTTTTTCGATTTGGGCGTGAAACTACGGCAAAACCGCGAAGAAAAAACCCCACGTAAATCCGCCGTACGCCCGCCATACTTCTGGCGGGTAAATCTGGCGGATAAAACGTGGGGCTAAATGTTTTTCGATTTTTTTATTTAGCCCCCAGTTTCACTGGGGGTTCCGGTTTCACCAGGGGTTATATCTATTTTCACGTTTCACGTGGGTTCAACCTACCTCCTGTTTGACCGGCGGTTTTGCCCCCATTTTCGCCCTATATTTGGTCCGGTTGCAGGCCGAAGCGGTCGAGCTTTTCTACACGGCGTAGCTGAGGACTTCGAGTTCGGCAGTCTTGTCTATCTGACTCAGGATACGGTCCACCTTTTGCATAACCTCATCTTCGAGTACATACTCGTTACAGTTCCGGCACTGCAAAACAGGCAGCCCCTTGATGATGACGATGGAGTCACGGCCAATCTTAAACGGCAAATTTGTAACCAGCTTCTCTAATTTTCCTCCACAGTTATGACAAATCATTGTTTTCTCCTCGTTCTGAAATCTTTTTCCCATTTGTCCAGGGTCGGTCTGTACGCTGTAATAATCGTCACGCTATCGCTTTCTACCTCTGTTGCTACCTGAATATGAATGACCTGCCCCCGGTATTCTGCGTATAGAAGATAGCTTGGCAAGTACTTGTTTTTCAGGTATTGCTCTACGATCTCGTAGCTATCCGCCGAAGCCAAAATTGCCTCCCTCGGTATGAAGCGGCCTTTCAATCGCATATTGACGTGGTACGTCCAGCGTATTCTGCGGCGGCTGATACAAGATTTAATAAAACCTAAGATATCGGTCTCCATCGCTTCACGCGGCTACAGCTTGTCATGATTCTATCTTGGCAGGTCTTATTGTCAATTACGTTCGTTCTTCTGGTATGGTCTCGCCTTGTATCTGCTCAAGTTGCATACCGAAGCGATTGAGCTTTGTTTGGCCTTCATCGTATTGGCTCTGAGCGTTTCGCAAATGCTTGCCGAGAACATCCCAATTTTCAAGAAAACCGGCGAACGAGGCGTTCAGCCTTTTTAAGTTCTGGCGGATTTCCGCTGCCTGTTTTTCTATCTGCAGGCCGTGCAGGCCCATCGCCACCGTCATCAAGTACGCGTACAACAAATTCGGCGAAACCGGCACTACCTTCTTATCCAGGCAATATTGCAGAAGGTCTTGCGTATCGCTTACATACTTGACGATGGTCTCGTAGTAAACGTTCTCAGCAGGTATATACATCATCGCAAAGTCAAGCGTGCCCTCCGCAGGCCTGATATAGTCGCCGGCGATCTTATCAATATGGTTGATGCAATCTTTTATAAACTGTCTGCGGGCCTTGGCTTTTTCATCTTCTGCTTCGGCCTTTGCGATTTTTTCAAAACTCGGTAGCGGAAACTTGGCGTCTATCGACACGGAAAAATCGGTCATCTGCACCACCGCATCAACCACTTTGCCATCCTTGAAAGCATACTGCAATCGGTAACTACCCTTCGGCAGAATCTGCGCAAGCAGGTTCTCCAGCGACCATTCGCCCATCTGGCCTCGCAGCTTGGGGCTGCTCAAAATATCCTGTAGGCGTCTGACTTCGGTTCCAAGTTGCAGCATCTGTTTGTTGGCACCCTGAAGCTCGCCAATTTGAGTGTTTAGCTGGCTGAGCACCTGCTGGCTGGACTGCATACCCCGGCTGATATTGGCTTGCCCGTCCAGTAACGATTTGTTAAGCTCGATGCGAATGTTGTCCTGGACTGCCTGAAGTGTTTCGAGCCGCTGCTGAAGCTGGCCGATGCCGGTTGCCTGACCAGCAATCTCTTTTCTGCCGGCAAAGTTCGCGGTAATCAGCCAAATCAAAAGGCCCAGGACAAATACAATTAGAACGATAACGATAGTGATGAGGAATGGTTCCATATTTGTATCCTTAAAAAATCAGCTTGATTATAGGTGACGGGGTAGAAACCCCCAAATAAATTTGGGGGCTAAACTTGTCCAATGCGAAAAGTAAAAGCTGTCATATTCGACTGGGGAGGTGTGCTAATAGACGACCCAAGGCCGGGGCTGATGCGGTACTGCGCCCACGCCTTTAACGTGCCGGTCGAGGTCTACACCCAAGTACACGATAAGTTCCTGGAAGATTTCCAAAAAGGTTTGGTCATCGAACGGACGTTCTGGCAGAGGGTCTGCAAAGAGTTGAATAGGCCAGAGCCGCAGCCCGCCGCCCGTCTGGCAGGCAGCCAGAACTCCCTGTGGGGCGATGCCTTTCGCTCGGCCTATTCGCCGCGGGCAGAGGTTTTTGCTCTGGCATCGGCACTACACAACAAGGGCTACAAAACGGCGCTTTTATCCAATACCGAAGTGCCCGCAATGGAGTTCTTTCGTCAGTTGCGCTACGATATGTTCGATGTGCTTGTCTTTTCCTGTGCAGAAGGGGCACAAAAGCCGGAAAAGAAAATCTACGAAGTGACAGTGGAGAAACTCCGCTCACTGCCGGAGCAAGCAGTGCTCGTAGACGACAAGCCGCAGTTCATAAAAGGGGCGCAACAAGCGGGACTCAAGGGAATTCTCTTTGCGAATCTCGAACAGGTTAAAAGTGATTTAGCTGCGCTCAGAGTGAAATAATTCTTGAGCAAACCACAATTGAGGCTGCCGATGGACTTCTTAACATTCCTGCATGAGCAAAAGACAATTCTGCTCGATGGGGCTATGGGAACACAATTGGATAAACGCGGCTTAATGTCGCGCGGCAGAAACAATCTCGATGCCCACGAGGTGGTGCTCGAAATCCATCAGGAATACGCCCGGTGCGGCTGCCATGCTCTGACCACCAATACGCTGACCATGAACCGCATCTACGTCGAGACGCACAATGTCGGCGTCTGCGTGCGAGAGGTGAATCGGGCAGGAGCCGAACTAGCCCGGCAGGCGGCTAACAAGCATCAGTACGTGCTGGGCGATATCAGCTCGACCGGCCAACTGCTTGAGCCTTACGGGACTTACAAAGAGTCGCAGCTCTATGACGCCTTCAAAGAGCAAGCTGAAATCCTGGCAGAATCAGGCGTGGATGGCTTCATCATCGAGACGATGTTTGACCTTCGCGAGGCGCTGTGCGCCCTCCAAGCATGCAAGGGTAATTTGTCGCTGCCTGTCATTGTCTCGATAGCTTTTGCAACAGAAACAAAAGGGGCACGAACAATAATGGGCAACTCCGCCCAGCAGTGTGCCCAAAGCCTTACCGACGCGGGGGCAGATGTTATCGGCGCCAACTGCGGCGAGCTTGACCCGGCTCAAATGGCAGCGGTGGTATCCCTATTTCGGTCGGCCACAACCCTGCCGATTCTGGCACAGCCCAACGCCGGCAAGCCAAAGCTGGTTGGCGAAAAGACGGTGTTCGAAATGACGCCTGAGCCTTTTGCCGGCGGAATTGCCGAATGCCTGCATGCCGGGGCGCGCATTGTAGGCGGCTGCTGTGGAACAACGCCCGAGCACATTCGGGCGGTCGCTGCGATGTTGGATCGGGAGTGACATAAAATCATGGCAAACTACCACCTGGTAATCCTGAAAAAGCCTTATCTGGATGCAATATTGGCGGGCCGAAAAACCATCGAGTCGCGTTTTACAAGGACCAGGCACTACTTTTTCGGGCAGGTCCAGGCCGGCGATAAATTGTTCTTGAAGGTAAGTTCCGGACCGGTATGTGCAGTAGCAACTGTCGCCGCAGTTGAGTACTTTGAGAATTTGACACCGGAGCAAATAGGCGACATAAAACGCCGGTACAACCACTATATCCAGGCAGACGAGCAGTATTGGCAAAGCAAGGCGGACTGTAGATTTGGATTTTTGGTCTGCTTGGAAAATGTAGAGACGATTGAGCCCCGGCAAATAAGCAAGAAAGACTGGCGGGCGTGGGTAGTTCTAACAGCTAAAGAAAACTTTGGCCTGCTGAATCCTGCGGCCATAAAAAGGCTCAGTCGATGAACGTCCCGCTACATTATGGCAAATTCCCTCCTAATGCCGCAATAAACCTTTGCCTTGAATTCGTCTAACTTAACAGAGGCTGATGTATTGAGACAAATAACCCATATTTTTGAATAGGAGGACAAAAGATGTGCAAAAAAATCACTCTGATTATCGCGGTGGTAGCTCTGCTGATAGGTGTACAAAGCCTAATCGCCCAAGAAAGAGACGCGGACAGACCCCGCGAAAGCGGACTGCGCGACCCAGCCAGACCTGCTGAAAGACAGCCAGTAATGCGCGAACCAGTTGAAGGAGGCGACATGGAGCGCGGCAGAAGAGAAAGGGCCGAGCGCGGCGACCAGCCCGAGCCGGGACCTCCCGTGGCCGTGGAAGGCAGACGCCGGCCAGCTCCGCCTATGGCCCCTGCCAAAACTGGGCCCGTGCGAGAGGACCTCGGCGAGTGGCTGGATGAGCTTACAAGGGCCTATCGCGCAAACGACAGGGAAAAGATGGGTGAAATAATCCGCCAGATGCAGCAGCTCCGGCAGCAGCAGATGCCCGGCAAGGTTTTCGGCCAGCGCGGGCAAGATTTCGACCAAGGCCCTAAAGTAGAAAAGGGGCGTGCCGGCGTGGAGAAAAAGGCTCCCAAGCCGGCAGAAAAAACCCCGCAGCCGGCAAAAAAACCTCCTCAGGTTTGGAAAGACCAGCAAGGCGGGTTCCCCGGCGGCCAGGCCGGATGGGGCGTATGCCCGTGGTGTGGTCGGTGTCCTCTATGCGGCGCTATGGCCGGACAAGGTAAGGGCTTTCAGCAAAGAGGTTTTGGCCGATTCCGTCCAGAGGGGCCGCTACCTCCGGTTATGGACAAGCCAGTTGCCTCAGCGCCGCTCCAGCCGCCCAGAGGTCCAGCCAGACGTGGTTGGGCACCTCCACTACCGATGAATCCAGCACCGGGCGGCATAGAGCCGAGGCCTGAGCCTGTCGAGCCAAGACAGGATTAGTTTGAACCTGCGGCAAAAAACGCAAACAAGTAAAACCCCACGTAAATCCGCCGCTCGCCCGCCATACTTCTGGCGGGTAAATCTGGCGGATAAAACGTGGGGGCTAAATATTTAGCCCCCGGTTTGGGACCCCGCAAAGCGGGAACCCTCACCGGGGGTTTGTTTTTGTATGGAAACAAAATTGCGGGTGTGAAACTGCGCTACATGACTGTTTAGCGCATTGTTTACAGCCAATTGCCGGGATAGAAGATGGATTGAGGACGAACATTGAATACTCTGCACAGCCCCTCTATTAGTGCCTCTGTCCTTTTGACCTGGCAGTTGGTTGGATGGGTGTTTTTGCCGTCGGCTATAACGCAGATGCGAATAGTCGCAAGGCCGCCGTACCAGCTTCGGTCGGGCACGCTCGACCACTGCTTCTGCCATCTTTCGGTGGGCTGGACCTGGCCATCGAGATCGCCGAACCCGTTGCATATAACATAATGGTAGTTAAGGTCTTCGGGGCTGGCCAGGCCCTGCAATGAAGCCAGATATTCGATATTGCCAGCTTCGGTGCCGCTATAGTAGATTTCAATCCTGTTCCAGCGATCAGGCAATTGACAGGCCCGCGAGGGAATCGCCTCTTTAACAGGGTCAAGACTATAATAGCTTGAAAGACAGAATGCACCAGCGGAGGGCGGATTATTGCCCAGAGCCATAAGAACAGCCGCCCCCGTCGTCATTGAAACCAATAATGCAGCTAAGACTTTCGCTACCCTTGACTGATCCGACATAATTCCGCCCAGATGAATTTAGAATTCCGAATCCTTCGCCCACGCTCAGGACAGGTTTAGAATTTTCAATTTTTGCTTGCCTATAACATCGGCACATGCCGGTAGATTACTGTAGAATTTTGCGCAAAATTCTGCTCCATGCCCTATATTGATTTATGGGACTCCTGTCGGTATATTTACTTCGCCGTCGTGCAGAGCCCAAGTATTGAGCCCCGCAATCCGTCGACCCGGCTCAGGCCCGCCCCGAGCAAGGCCGAGGGGACCGGTTTATTGCGGGGTTTTGACGCCCGCCTTTGACGCGGGGGCATGTTCCTAAGGAAGGGAGAAAAGAAATGGAAGCACAATTCCGTTCCTTATCTTCGCAGGAAATCGCTAAGGTAACCGACCAGGGCTGCAGTTGCTCTGATTGGTCAAGGGTCCAGGTCGCTGAAGGCTTCAACGCCGAGCGAGTCAGAACAAGCCAGTTCTGCGGAGAAGTAAAGTTAGGTGTGTTTGAAAAGCGAGTGTCCTTTTTCGGCGGCGTTACCAAGCCGACGGGCATCAGCAATGCGGTAATCCACAACTGCACCATCGGCAACAACGTCTACATAAGTCAGGTGAGAAACTGTATCGCCAACTACGTTATCGAAGACGACGTGGTGATAGACAACATCGACCTGCTGGCGGTCGAGGGTGAAAGCTCATTCGGAAATGGGACAGAAGTTGCCGTAGTGAATGAGGCCGGCGGCAGAGAAATACCGATCTACGACCATCTTTCCGCCCATACCGCCTACATCATAGCGTTTTATCGTCACCGCCCGAAAGTAATCGAAAAGCTGCGAAGAATGATAGCCAATTATACAGCCTCTGTTACCTCTTCCGTGGGCCTGGTCGCAAAAGGCGCCAAACTTATAAACTGCCGGATTATTAAAAATGTTAGAGTCGGGCCGGCAAGTGTAATCGAAGGAGTCAGCCGGCTGGAGAACGGCTCGATCAATAGCTGTCCGGAAGACCCCGTTTATATCGGAGCAGGAGTCTTTGCAGAAGATTTTATTGCCTGTAGCGGCTCGAGCATTACCGACGGCACTATTATAGGCAAGTGCTTCGTCGGCCAGGGCACGGTACTGTCTAAGCAGTATTCAGCGGAAAACTCGGTGTTCTTCGCCAACTGCGGGGGGTTTCACGGTGAGGCGTGCGCAGTTTTTGCCGGCCCTTATACGGTAACACATCACAAATCGACGCTGCTGATCGCCGGCCTATTCTCGTTTCTTAACGCCGGCAGCGGAACCAACCAGAGCAACCACATGTACAAATTAGGGCCGGTGCATCAGGGCGTAGTAGAACGCGGCTCTAAAACCGCCAGCGATTCGTACATCCTCTGGCCGGCAAAAGTCGGGCCGTTCACCGTCGTAATGGGCAGACACTACCGAAACTCAGATACCTCAGATCTACCTTTCTCATATCTAATTGAGCACGAAGACGAAAGTATTCTTGTCCCAGGCGTAAACCTACGCAGCGTGGGCACCGTCAGAGATGCCCGAAAATGGCCGAGCAGGGACCGGCGAAAAAGCCCGAAGAAACTTGACTTGATCAACTTCAAACTCCTAAGCCCGTACACGATTCAAAAGATGCTCAACGGAAAACAACTGCTGAAAAACCTCAAGGCAACCTCCGGCGAGACATCGGAATACTTCACCTACCATAGCGTCAAAATCAAAAACGAGTCACTGGATAGAGGAATCCAATTCTACCAGATGGGTATTGATAAATTCCTGGGCAATTGCCTGATTCACCGATTGGAGAATAGAATCTTCAAAAGTGTTGACGAGTTGCGAGAGGCGCTGCAGCCGGAAACCGACCTCGGACCCGGCAAATGGGTGGACTTGGCCGGTTTGTTCGCCCCAGAACAAGCCGTGCAGAAAATACTCTGCGATATTGAAAACGGCACCATAAATACGCTGGAGCAACTGTCCGAAGCATTTGGGGCGATGCACGATAATTACCCTGCATACGAGTGGGCCTGGGCAGCAGATGTCATCCGGCAAGTTCTTGGCAAAAAGATAGCCGAAATAACAGCCGATGACATTATCGCACTGACCACAAAATGGAAGAACGCTGTTGTAGAGCTTGACCACCGCCTTTACGCCGATGCCAGGAAGGAATTTGCTGCTATTGCTCAAATCGGCTTCGGCCTTGACGGCGACGAAGAGATTAAGCATTTGGACTTCGCCGCGGTTAGAGGGACATTTGAAGATAATAGATTCGCTTCCGAAATCCAGGAGCATATCGCCAGTAAAGCAACGCTGGGCGACGAGCTTATCAGTCGAATGGAAAAAATGCGTGGGCAGCAATCGCAGGTATAAAAAGGCAAAAACTTCGCTTGGCCTGTTCTGCTATAGTACTCTGCGCAGGCGGCATGCTACCAAACATCCGATCTTATTCAGTGGTGCATGTTATGCCCGCAAATTTGCACGTTTGAGATTTTATAGGAATCCAAATTGTGCGACAAACTCTTCGAATATTTCTGATTTTGTGATAAAATGCTTGCAGTGCTATGATACGCAGTCGGTGGCCAGAATGGTGGGACTGGGAACTGGAACTCAGCCCACATTTATTCAAGCGTATGCTTGAGATGAATGAGTCATATTTGGAAGTAACGTTCCGACATGGCCGGCCGTTGGCTGCGTACTATTATTTGCCGCGCCATCCGAACGACAAGAGCCGTCGAACAAGGCGAGTTGAACCGGGGCTTGTGATTGATTTTACCCGCGATGGAAAGCCTATCGGGATTGAGATTGTGGCGCCGGACAAGCTCACTTTGGCTGTGTTCAATCGAGTGCTTCGGGAGCTTGGCTTTGCGCCCTTAAAGCGGGCCGATCTGGCTCCATTAGTGGTGGCTTAGTCGGGTAGTCAAACTTGTGCCGCAGCACTTCGGGGAGCTAAGGATTTATAGAGAAAGTGTCTAACCATAAGTTGGACCTCCGCTAAAGTGAATCGAGGCAACATGAACAGACGGATTGAAAAGTCAATAAGGGCGACTCTGCAAAACGGGCGACGCCTGCTCGACGACAGTGAGTTCCTTGAATTCAACGACCCTCCCGCCACGGCTTACTTCCTCTCGCTCATTGCGCAAGAGGAGTTTGCCAAGGCTTTCTTGCTAGCCTTGGTGCATCGCGGGGTTGTCCCGTGGGATCAACACATCCTGCGGGCAAGCAGAGATCACAAGTGCAAGCAACTTCTGTGCATCGTAATGGATTACCTCAATCCGGATCTTGACGAGTTCATCGAACGGTGTAATGCTGTGGTCTTACGGCGCGAGCCGCCAAAACTCCCCCCTAAGGTTGCCGATGCGATCAATATCTTGCGTTACGAGAAGATCAGCCGTTGGATCTCAAGGTCGTGGGTTTGGGGCGAGGATCCCGAGTACAATCGAGATAGCGTTGCCATCGCCGAAGGGAGGCACGACAAGCGAAAGCAGGACGCACTGTACGTACGGCTTGGCGCAGACGGTGGTGTTGCTGCAACAGCAAAAACCTTCACCCGAGACATGCTTGAGGCAGAGAAGGAGCGTGCCAATTGCTTCGCGAGCATCATCGAAAATCTCTTGGGTGATAAGCCCAAGCCGGCCCTCAACTATGACAAGGTAGAAGAGGCCTTCCGCTTGCTCTTTACGCCCACTGCACGTGCAGGGAATTCCGATGTCTAGCCAATCGCCTGCAGCCGACACGAGAAATCGGCACGGGTGAGGCACAAGGCGTTGCACACTGCGTTTTCAGCGTCGTGCTTGACGGCAAGCAGCAGTTTCAGTATGCTGCCAGTTGGATGGACCGTGGCATTGCTGTCAAATACGTGTTGGTCCATGACACGGAGAGATACATTATGAAGTTAAAAGTCGTCATCCACGAGGCGGAAGAAGGCGGCTATTGGGCAGAGGTGCCGGCCATACCCGGCTGTATGACCCAAGGGCAAACCATGCAAGAGTTAATCGAAAACTTGTATGATGCGGTGGAAGGCTGCCTGAGCATCGACATGGATAAGATTCATCTCAAGCAGAACGATACGGTCATGGAGCTTGCCGTCTGAGATGAAAGCTATCAGCGGTAAGCAGATGTGTAAACTCTTGCAGGCGAAAGGCTGGGAGCTTGCTCGCGTTACCGGAAGTCACCGCATCTTTGTGACCCCCGGCAAGAATGTCCGGATCTCCGTGCCGGTCCACGGCAACCGAGACCTCAAGATTGGGCTGCAGGCAGCCATCATGAAGCTGGCGGGGATCGAAGAGGAGGAACTATGAGGCCGCTCGGCGGCCGTTTGGCCAACGTTTACTGTGCCCGGGTCCGGCCCGCTCGAATATTTGTTAGTCCAGCCGGCTCAAAAGAGTAAGTGATAAGAAAGGATAGGTAACGTATGCGGTTGATAATTGAACCGAATTATGAGCTTGTCTCCAAGTGGGCTGCCAATTATGCTGCCAGAAGAATAAATGATTTTAGCCCAAACGAGTCAAGACCATTCGTGCTGGGCCTTCCTACAGGCTCTTCGCCGCTGGGAATGTACAGAGAGCTAATAAAACTTAACGGGCAAAAACTGGTCTCGTTCAAGAATGTTGTCACCTTCAATATGGATGAATATGTGAACCTTCCCGAGGACCATGCTGAAAGCTACCATTCGTTTATGTGGAACAACTTCTTCGGCCATATCGACATCCGCAAAGAAAATGTCAATATCCTTAATGGAAATGCACCGGACCTGGAAGCGGAGTGTGCCAGCTACGAAGAGAAGATGAAGAGTGTGGGGGGCGTCGGTCTTTTTGTGGGCGGAATCGGACCCGACGGCCATATCGCGTTCAATGAGCCGGGCTCTTCGCTGGCATCGAGGACCCGCGTTATGAGGCTGACATACGACACTATCGTAGCCAACTCGCGGTTCTTCAATGGCGATGTGAATAAAGTGCCCAAAACTGCTTTGACGGTGGGTGTGGGAACGGTTATGGATGCCCAAGAAGTGCTTATCATCGTCAATGGTCATAATAAGGCACGGGCCCTGCGGCACGCCATCGAAGAAGGCGTAAATCATATATGGACAGTCAGTGCTCTGCAGATGCACCCAAAAGGTATCATTGTCTGCGATGAGCAGGCTACGGTCGAGCTACGAGTCGGCACCGTAAAATACTTTAAGGACGTGGAGTCCGCCAATCTCGACCCAGCGAGTCTACTAAAATAGCAAGGCTATATAAGGTGTGATTATATCAGTATATCCGATAAACGGATGGGCGTCCTTTATCAGCTCCATCAAAGAGAATCAAGACTTCTATCTGCTGCTCTGACTCGCTCAAAACTGTCATAGCCTCGGCTTTACCCGGCGGATTCTCTATCGGGCCGATTCGATGGACTTTTGAGCCTTTGCCGTCCCAACTATAGATTAGGTAGCCTCGATCCTCTCGATAATTTTCGCTCTTGGGGAATTTGTCGGAAGGTTCAGACCCAGAATTGCCGGCGATGATCAGAAAACAAGATCGTGCAGCAACTATCTCACGTATTCCGTAACCTTCGCCCAGCGAAAGGCTGTACAGCTTGTAATGCCGAGCTTTCCAGTCGGCGAATATCTCGTCTGCGGCAATTTCCATCACGTAAGCTTTTCCACCAAGATTCGGGCTGCGAAAGCCAAAAAACAGTTGACCATGCTTGGCGGCCAGACCTTCGATATTGACGCCGTTGTGCTGAAGTGGTTTTTGGAAATAAGGGCCCAAGACGGCATCGGTCTTCAAAATATCCGAAAGGCTGCTTACCTCCAGGCCAACGGGCAGGCTGGTTTTAGGAAGAACGCCGGCTGCCGGTAGCCCGCTGGCGGGATCAACTTTCAGCCGGAATATCTTGTACCGATTCTCCTGGATTCTGCCACCTTCTTTGGATACTCCGTGCGATCCGGTTATGTAATAACAATCGCCCTCGACAGCAATAGCTTCAATGTCAATTTCCGTTCCAGAATTCAGAAGCGCCACATCTGCGAGAACCTTAAGCCATTTGCCCTGCCTGGATAACTCCAGCACCTGCACTTTTCTTCCTTCATCCGCACCGACCAGGCACCGCGTCGGGGATACACACGCTATGGCACTCAGATTTTGCTCTTCTAAAACATCGCCCTGGAAGGAATAATAGCCCACAAACTCAATGTTGCTCCATCTATCGTAGTTCTGCTGGGCGAGGCTAGTAGTAAAGCAGGAACTTAAAACGGAAATCACGAAGCTAAAAACTTTTGAATTCCAGCTCCATAGTTTTGCATTTTCACCTGCCAGTTTTACGCTCCCTTATTTGCCGCCTGGGCCACCAGGAATAGTTGGTTCAGCCGACTTCGGTTCTTGGCCTGGCGCATAGACTATTTTGGCTTTCGCTTTGAGCGATTCCACGAACTCTCTGGCAAGCTCAAACCGCTTCTTCTGCGTCAGTTGATTTACTATTGTCTCCTTAGCCTGCTCAAAGGTCGTAATGCCGGCGTTTTTGCGGTCGGTGAGCTTTATTATGTGATATCCGAATTTGGTTTCCACGACGTCACTTATTTGTCCCGGTTCCAGGCTGAAGGCGGCCTTTTCAAAAGGTTCCACCATATCACCTCTGCCGAAGAAGCCCAGATCACCTCCCTTGGCACTTGAGGGACAGCTTGAATGAGTTTTGGCTAATTCCGCAAAATCAGCCCCGCCTTTTATCTGTTCAAGCAGATTCTGAGCCTTCGCTTGGGCCTGGGCCTTAGCCTCATTTGGATCAACATTGGCAGCAGTTGGCTTAAGGTCAATGAGAATATGGCTTGCCCTGACCTGGTCGGGCGTCTCGAACTCCTTCTGGTTTTCAGAATAATGCTTTTTGGCATCCTCTTCTGTGACTTTTATCTTGCCTTCCAATTGGGATTCCATAAGTTTCTGATAACCAAGTCCCTTACGGATTTGCTGCTTTAATTCGTCATAACTTCTGCCATATTCCTCTATCTTTTTCTTGAAATCGTCCAGCGATAGCGGCGGAGTCTGCCCGGAAGCGATCTTACCGATCTGCCCCATCACTTCTTCTTCGGCAACCTCTATCTTGGCCTGCTTTACTTTTGCATCCAGCAACTGCTCGACAATCAGGTTTTCCAGAGCCTGCTGTCTGATCTGCTTTTTGTATTGTTCGGCAAACGCCGGCGGCAACTTCGACCAGTCTTTGGCAGCCATCTTCTCAAGCTCCGGCGCAATCAGTGCCTGAACCTTACTTTCGGTAATATCGACACCATTTACGGTGACGACGACACTGTCGGCCACCGTCTCAGCAGTAGTGGTTGGCCGGGGCAAGTTGACATCCGTTCGAGCAGGAGCCTTGGGCTTACAGGCCAAACTACAGACAACAAAGAGAACCGCAACGTAACAACCAAACAGCAAAAAGTGCTGCTTTTTACTCCTTCTGTACTTACCTTTGAATTGTGGCACATAGAATCTCATAATTTTTCCTTTTGCAGATACGAAACATTATTAACTTACGCTGAAACACACCTCTGATTATTCCGCAAAAGCCTGGATGCGTCAAGGCATTTTTGCCCGGCTTCGTTTCTGGCCACATCTATCGAAAAAATTCTCTTGAAATAAAGGCAGCCAATTTGGTATAAATAGGAAGGTTCGGGTCTGCGATTTTTCTCTTTTTGAGGTGCTTGCCCGCCATACGGCTGGGCGGGCTGGGTTTTCAGGGTTTTTCAAGGAAGCTACTGCGTAAGCGCGTCAGAGCAGACTCTAAAAGAACGTTTGCCACCTACAGGGCGACGAGGGATGTATTCAGCCGTCGCCGGCACGGCGACGAATGACGAAGGTTTTGGTGTGTTGCAAAAGCGCGGTTATTTTCACTTTCTTTGATGGAGGAATAATATCATGTGTAGAAAGCTTCTTGGTATAGTTTGCTTCGGCCTTGCGATAGGCCTGACCGGGTCCATCGCTGCTGGTGGCGTCAGTTATCTCGACCCGGTCGGGGGATGGGTGTACATCTATACCGGTGACCAAGCTACTTATGATAACACCGTACCCACTAATGAATCTTTGGACGGCAGGTGGGGTCACAATGACTTAGCTGGTGGTGATTCTGATGCCTGGGATGGTTCGCCCATCGGCTCTGGCAACTTCGGTGGCGTTATGTCAATTACCGAGGGTAATGTGACATTCCTGCGGATACAGGATACCGGTGACCCTAGGGACCACGCCCCGAACCCGGGCGACCCCAGCAACCGAAAGTTGATGTTCACTCACGAGCTTGCTCGGGATGGTATCGACCCCGCTGCAACCATCCTTAGCAGCGGAGTAACCTTATCGTTCCGTGCCCGTGTAGCTACCACCGGACCGCTGGATGAGCTTAAGGGCGATGGTGGCAGTCCCACAGGTCCCTGGCCGGCAGGAGGCAACGGGTACGCCGTCTCCCACGAGGGCAAGGGTAACTTTGGCATCCGCCAGAACACCGGCGACGCGCTTATCTCGTTCTGTTTAGTTCTGGCTGGTGATGCGCATGCCCCAAAGATACCGGCTGGCCGAATGGGATTGTGCATGAACAACCTCAACGGAACCTCGCCTAGCGCCGACGTGGACATCGAGGGAAACGACGCGGGGACACTCAACCTGCTGGAAATTGCAGACCCCACACAGTGGCACGAGTTCTGGATTCAAATTGTGGCCGATACCTCAGGCGGCGGCACACACAAGGTTACCATTTGGATGGATGGAAATACAGTTGCCCCTGACGGTACTTTCCACGTCACGGCAGGTAACGGCAACGACGAGGAGTACAGCTACTTAGAGATGGGCTGCGGCTCTACAGCTCAGTATGGTGCGTTCGACGCGGACTTCTTTGCTTACAAACCTGGCCTGATCCCGCCTGGGGCCGCTGATCCAGAGAAAGCGCGTGCCGTGAATCCGCTGCCCGATACAACCGTGACTTCGCTCGAGGCAATCCCCCTTAGCTGGTTGCCGGGAAAGAGCACGCGGTTCCACGATGTTTACTTTGGGATAGATAAAGCCGACGTCAACAACGCTGATATATCTGATACAACAGGCGTGTATCGAGGCCGGCAAGGTGCCGCCAGCTATAGTCCCCCGGAGGGTGTTGAGCTTGGCAAGACTTACTACTGGCGGATCGATGAGGTCGAGGCCAACCTTACTACGATACACAAGGGCGATGTCTGGAGCTTTACCATCAGGGACCATCTGATTGTGGACGACTTCGAGGATTACAACGACTTCCCACCTGACCGGATATTTGACACCTGGCCAGATGGATATGAGGACCCGGCAAACGGCTCTGTTGTCGGTCATCTCGAGCCTCCTTTTGCCGAGCAGACCATCGTTCACGATGGCAAGCAAGCGATGCCGTTCAGCTACGATAACTCCGGCACGGCGAAATTGTCCGAAGCCATAGCCAAGATTGACGACTTAAAGAGCGGCCGAGATTGGACGACACACGCAGTTATGGCGCTTTCGCTGTGGTTCAGGGGCTATCCGCCATATTTTGGCAGCTTTGTCGAGGCTCCTGCCGGCACTTATACAATGACCGCCGGCGGCGCGGATATTGGGGGCGCCTCCGACCAGTGCCACTTCGCCTTCAAGGAAGTTTCCGGCGCCAGCTCGGTTGTTGCCAGGGTGCTCAGTGTCAGCAACACGCACACCGATGCCAAGGCCGGCGTGATGATTCGGGATTCACTTGACGCGGATTCAGCAGGTGCGATGGTTTACATTACGCCCGGCGGGGCGATTGCGCTGGGATACCGTGACAGCGCAGGTGCTAGCAGTGCCGCGGTGGGACAGGTAAGCGGAATTACTGCCCCTCAATGGGTGAAAATAGAGCGTGCATTAGGCGGCCTCATCAGAGGCTACTACTCGGCCGACGGGACAACGTGGACACAGATCGGTACGGTGGTTGCTACTGTTACCATGAATGTACCTGTGTACGTGGGTCTGGCGGTGACCAGCCATAACATCAGCCAAAAGTGCGTGGCACAATTTTCCAATGTGAGCTTCCCCGATACCAGTGTAGGTCCACAATGGAGCGACCAGGACGTCGGAATAATCAGCAATAAAGCTGAGCCGATGTATGTGGCTATCTCCAGCGGTAACGGCAAGACAGGCATCGTTTACCACGATGATCCTAACGCGACGCTTATAAGTACTTGGACAGACTGGAATATCGATCTGAAGAAGTTCAGCGATCAAGGGGTGAACCTGACCAATATCGATAAGATGTTCATCGGCTTTGGCAATAAAGCCAACCCGAAGTCCGGCGGCACGGGCACGATGTACTTTGATGATATCCGGCTGTATCCGCCGAGATGTATTCTCGATAAGCTGACCGGACTGGAAGCCGACTTTACCAAGGATTGTACGGTTGACGTCGCAGACCTTGAGATAGTAGCCGATGAATGGGGAAGTGCTGATTATACGGTTGCGACCGCAGCTCCCAAGGACGCGAACCTTGTGCTGTACTACAAATTTGAGAATAATGCCGTCGATAGTTCCGGCAAAGGCATTAACGGCACAGCAACCGGCAGCCCAGGCTACGCATCAGGCGTATTTGGCCAGGCAATTAGCCTGAACGGCAGCAATTACATCAATTGTGGCAATCCATCTTTGCTCAATTTCGGGCTGGGAAATTGGTCTATCTGCGCGTGGGTAAAAACAGCTCAGACCGACAAAGGCACCGTTTTTGCCAACGGAGGCGATGAGACCGGTGGCATCAGATACACAGTGTGTGTAGGCGAAATTGCAGCCGGCGCAGCTACAGTTACGACGGACGATGATGTAACAAAGGTACAGGCGACGACCACCACCACGGTTAACGATAACCAGTGGCATCATGTCGTTGCGCTGCGAAATGGGCTTACCTTGCGCGTGTATGTGGATGGGAGATTAGCTGCAACCAATGTGCTTCCTGCCGGCTACGACCTTTCCGGAACATCTCAGCACAATGCCTACGTGGGAGCCATAACAGACCACACGGACGCGACCGGCAATACGCTGGAAAAGTTCTACAGCGGGATCATCGACGACCTGCGTATCTACAATTATGCCCTGTCGGACCCCGAAGCGGGGTATCTGGCTACCAAGGGCGCCAGCGGATTGTACTTCCCGCTGCAATCGGTTGCCAATCTGTACGACAAAGAACCGCAAAACCAGAAGAAGGTTAACTTCAAGGACCTTGCTATTCTAGCGGATCAGTGGCTTGTGCAGCAACTATGGCCGTAGCCATAGCATGTTCCAGGCACGGGGCCTATTTTCGCAACAGTTTGGGGCCTATCCCGGCGGGCGGGATGGGCCCCAATAGTTTATGGGACAAACGAAGTTTATCCGCCACCTGCCCGCCATACGTCTGGCGGGTAAATCTGGCGGATTTACCAGTCGCCGGTTTTTTTAGACGGGATAACAGGATAATCATGTAAATCCTGTAAATCCTGTCAGAAAGATTGTGCCGGCGACGGCTGAACCCAGCACATGGAATCACCGCTCAAATCGGGACTTACACGCATCGGCAACCCGCTCTTGGCGGCGTCCTACGGCTTTGTTGGCTTGAAATTATTATTTATATTTTAGTTGACAGCTTCTACAGACGTTTAATGCGCTCGGAATCAGCCGCTCCCTTGCGCGTTAGAGGTCGGGAAAACAAAGACAGTCGCATAACGCGCACTCCGCTTTTGGCGGACTTGAGTAAATGATTAGTGATTAAGATTTGAGATCATGCTTAAGAGATTTGTTATCCTGGGGTTGGTTCTACTACTTGCCGGTTCAGCCGCGCTGGCCTGGGTCCTAACTGAGAAGAGAAAGGAACAACAACAAGCTGCCCACTATCAGTCGAAGTACGGCTCAGAACTGGGCAAAGAGATGGAGCAATACGATGAATGGCTGCGCTTACCTGCGGAGAAACGAACCGCCTTGCCGCCGGTACTCGATGAGCAAGGTAGAATCAAAACAAAAGCCCAACTGCTACAAGAGCAGCAGGGGCGACTCAAAGCAGATCTGGATAAACTTGCCGGCGGCGAATCAGATGCCCGAGCATTAGCCGACTTTTTGTACGGCGAGAACTGGCAGGAGGAATTGAATAAATACAAAGGACAAAAAGAGCGGAAAGAACTCATCCTTAACGGTTCTATAGTATGCGTGTCCATAGGGGGGGCAATTTTTACTGGGTGTCTGCTGCTGTATACGATCCGACTCGTTATTAAAGTCTCATCCGGTTTAGGCAAGCTTTTAGCCGATGCTCTGGCAGCTCGCTGCGCTGGCCGCCGCGTCCCGTGGCATGGGCTTCCAGCCCATGAAATCACGGCCAGGATGGCCGTGCCACAGGATGATGGACGAGAGAGGATGGACGAGTCGTCCGGCATCCAAGCTCAAGCGGGCGAAGTTCAAGTCGCCTCGCAATTACAGGATATCGATCTAGGGACCCCGCCGGGCGGGAACCCCAAGAAGTCTCAGTCTAAAAAGCCCCTAAAAAGCCTCTCTAACGTAAACAGAAACGTGGCACGGGCTTCCAGCCCGTGGGAACACGGCCAGGATGGCCGTGCCACAACTGCGAAGAAGATGGGGGTAGATAGGTATGCAGAAACCTGCATACCCTACGAGTCCGAGGAACCTTCGGAAGCCGGAGAGAAGAAACCGCCTCTGAGCCTTGAGGGTCCAGATCCACTTAACAATACGCTCATAGAGCTCACCCAGCAGGTGGCGGCAATCCGTGAATACGCCTCGACTCAACAGGACAGAGTCCAAAAGCTGCAGGAGGGATATGATTGGAATATCATCAGAAATTTCTGTCTGCGAGTCATTCGCTGTATCGATAATGTCGAAAACCGTATTAGGGAACGAGCCGGAAAAAATGGAGAGGCAGTGCATCTGCGTGAAATAAGAGATGAGCTGCTCTTTGCGATTGAGTCCAGCGGCATCGAGCAATTTGAGCCTGAAATAAACAGCGATTATCGTGGACAGGAAAAACACATAGAGGCCGTCAAAGAACGCCAATCTGCCGATGACCCTGATCTGACCGGCAAAATCGCCAGGGTCATCAGGCCCGGTTACCAATATTTCGTTGATGACAAGCACGTAAAGATAGTACGTCCGGCTATGGTTATGCTGTTTGGTTAAGTATTTTTTTTGACAGGATTGACAGGATAATCCTGTTATCCCGTCTAAGTATTTTTTAGGCATAAAATGTCCAACATAGTAGGTATAGACCTCGGGACAACCTTCTCAGAATTAGCGATTCTTAACGCTATCGGCAAGCCGGAAATAATTCCGAACGCCGATGGCGAGAGACTCACACCGTCGGCGATTTTCTTCGATGAAGATAGTCCGGGTGTAATCCGTGTAGGCATTGAAGCGCTTAACGCCCGGCACCTGAACGCTGAACGCTCGGTTCGCTGGATAAAGCGGCACATGGGAGACGCCAATTATCGCAAAGAAATCGATGGAAAAATCTGGACGCCGGTGGAATTATCCGCCCTGATTTTGAAAAAGCTCAAGCAGGAATGCTCAGTCGAACACGGTGAAATCCGTGATGCGGTTATTTCTGTTCCGGCTCATTTTGATGAGGTCCGCAGAAAAGCCACTATGGATGGGGGAGCCAGCGCCGGCCTAAACGTAATAGGAATCGTCAACGAGCCGGTGGCTGCGGCGTTGTACTATGCCACCACCCGTGAAGTTTTTGGAAAAGTTCTGGTGTACGACCTGGGCGGAGGGACGTTCGATGTAACCATACTCGATGTCAGAGGACCTCAGATAGAAATCATTTGTTCACAGGGTGACCACGCGCTGGGCGGCATGGATTTTGACCAGAAAATACTCCAGATGCTGGAAGAAAGCTACCGACAGAAATTTGACGCCGATCTGATCAATTCCGATGAGGATAGAGCAAAGTACGAGGACGAGGCAGAAGATATCAAAAAGACGCTGTCGCGGCGTCCGGTGGCTAAGAAAATGCTCTACGGCCCGGCAGGCAGCATGAAGGTCGAGATCACGCGCGAAATGTTCGAAGAGTCCATCGGTTCGCTGATCGCTCGCGCGGATATCTTGGTAGAAGTGGCGCTGGAGGAGGCAGGCCTCGAGCCGGCAGGAATCAACAAGGTGCTCTTGGTGGGCGGCAGCACTCGTATACCACTTGTCCAGCAGCGTCTGGAAAAAATGTTCGGCTTTGCGCCGGATAAAACGGTTAATGTAGATGAATGTGTCGCGCTCGGCGCAGCTCTGCACGCGGGCTTGACCACGCTGCGAGACAAACCTGAAGCGGTGCCGGCTGGAATCGCCAGCGGATTAAGAGACATCATTCTCAGGGATGTCTGCAATCATAGTTACGGTACTATTTGTGCTCCGCTCGACAAGGAAACCGGCCGACGCGTGATCCAGAATCGCATCATTCTGAAGAAAAATACGCCGCTGCCCTGTGAAGCATCACAGATGTTCTACACCATGTCGCAGGGACAGACTGCGTTAGAGATAACCATAACCCAGGGTGAGGACGCCGACCCAGAGTATGTAAATAAGATTGCAACGCATAAGTTTGAACTACCGCCGGGACGCCCTGCGGAGTGTCCCATTAAAGTTACCTACCGTTATGACGTAAACCAGAGAATGCACTGCCAGTTCCAGGACGTGGCGTCCGGCAGAACGCTGGAAGTCGATTTTTGTTTAGACCACGATGGGCAATCCCGACAGGTCGGAATTCAAGAAAAAACGAGCCAACTGGAGCATGTCACAGTTCAATAGCAATATCCGGAGTTCCGTATTGCGTACTGCGTATTGCATATTAGGTTTGCTCCACGCACAACGCGCGACGCACGCCTGCCCCGAGCGCAGTCGAGGGGACGCATCACGCACGACGACTTTGCCTGACCTGAGCATCCTTAATTGCCGCGTCCAGCTCACCAAGCAGAAAACCGATAATTCGATCGCTGACGCTTTTACTATTGAATTAGGCGGCTCGATCCGCGCTGCCAGTGAGAGTGACTATGCGACTGTGCAGATCCTAATAACGGATGCAACCGAGGGAACGGACAGAGCCAAACCAGTGCACAGCCAGAGCAAACAGTGGCAAATACAGGACCCGCCGCCCCGACTCGCGTCGGGAGACGCGGGGGCGAGTGCTCCGCCAGTGTTTTGTTACCGAGCCGACCTGGGCAGGCTTCCCCACAAAGTCACCACGCTATCAGATTGGACGACGGTCGCACATCTGAATATCGACTGGCTGTTGTTTCCTCACAAAGGCAAAAGGGCCCTGCAATTCAGTACATCTGTACTATCTAGCCAGAGTGGTCAAGAGCTCGCGCACGCCGAATGCCTTTTTGCCTACGAAACAGTTGCTTTTGGATATGTCGATTTGCACGAGAATATTTGCCGTGCAAAGAGCTTAGCAGTAGCATTAGCATTTGCAGTCAGTGCCGCGGATAGCAAGATGTACCACAGCGAAGTTCAACTTATAAAAAACTGGGCCAAAACCAACATTTGCTCTGATCGGCCACCGGTAACCCCGCCATCACTATGGCGGGGTTCCCGCGATAAGCTCGATAGAGCGATGGAGCACGCCGTCTGCTTCTTCCAGAAAGGCAATCAACTGGATATCCACAAAGTCTGCAAAGAAGTTGTTGAAATTGCCCCGGTCTGCGACCGCTATGACATTCTGGACCTCTGTCTGCAGGTGGCACGGGCTAAGGGAACAGTAGCCGCTGAAGAATTGGTGGTCCTGAAATACATAGCGACCTGGCTCGAAGTTGACATGGACAGATTTCGCGCCATGATGGAGAAACGCCTGCCGGTTAATATACATCAGGTAAAGGATGCAAAACTCGTTCTCGGGCTCAGTTCAGATATGGGTAAGGAGAGGACTCGCCGGCAGCTAAATAAACAATACCGCCAGTGGAATTCGAGAGTAACGAACGCCGACCCGGAAATTCAAGCTCAGGCCGATCAGATGCTCAGGCTGATCGCAGAAGCAAGAAGTCAACTCGTCTCGGCGGAGGCCAAGAGCTAAAGTGCCTAAAGTGAGCTAAAGTGCCTAAAGTGAGCTAAAGCTGCAAGTTATAATTTTAGACACTTTAGGCACTTCGTACTTTAGTCACTCCACAGTTTATTCACTCCTCGCAAAGGCACAAAGTGGCTCTGTTTCACTTTGCACTAATTGCCGGCACAATCGGCTCCCACTGCACCTTCGCGGCGCCGAGCAGCATTCCGGTAGCGTATGCCAGGTCGACCAGTGCAATCTGATACTCGGCCAGTGCCCTGATTTCGGCGCTTTGAGCATCGGCAAAACTGGTTTGCGCCTGGAGTACGTCGGTGGAGGTACGCAGCCCAAGCTCGAACTGCCGCCTTTCAGCCTCAAACAGTCGGCCGTCCAAAATCGCTCGCTGACGGCTTGCTAAGATGCGCTGCCAGTTCGCTTCCACCTGGTCGATTGCATTCAGCACTTCTAATTCAATAATCGCCCGGCGACTGTCACGACTGGCCAATCGCTGCACTCGCTGATAAAATGCCTGACGCAGCCGACTTTCAGCGGCAGAATTGCCTAACGGTACCACAAGTTGCAGCCCGAGACGGTGATCCTCAAATTTCTTATTGAAGAGCAAATCAAATGAATCGTTCTCTGTTGCGCCCAGACCGTTAATATTGTACCTGTAATCCAGAGTAACCAGAGGAAGTGCCTGACTGCGCATATAATCGAGCGTGCCCGTATCCTGAGCAATCTGCAGCTCCAGCTCGAGCATTTCCATGCGGTTCTCTACAGCCTTTTGCACCAATTGTTGCACTTGGAGCCTATAACGGACAGGGTCCGGCTCAGTCAGAGGTATCAGCACCGTAGGTGTTTGCATCTGTAGCTCTGCCTCGTTAATTACTCGCTTTAACTCGCGTTCTCGGTCCCGCAGGTTGTTCTGGGCTACAATAATGGCCTCAAGCTGCTGCGCCGCGCCAGCCTCGGCGCGGATAATTTCTACCGGCGCCCTCTGGCCAGACTCAACAAATCGACGAGCCTGCTCGAGCTGAGCTTCTGCCAATTCATACTGCCTTTGCCGCACTTGCAGCTCGCGCCGGGCCGCGTACAGCCGCCAATACACCCGATCCAAAGCGGCAATAACTCGAATCACCTCAAGTTTCGTCCTGGCATCGGTAATCTGCCGCTCATATTCTGCAATCCGAATTGAATAGGTATTAACCCGCCTGCCGGCGTTTCGCAAAAGCGGCTGACTAATCGAAAACGACAGGTCCGAATCATAGTAGGGGTTGAAGGTAGTTAGCTCGGCGTCCGTTTTGACCCGGCTGTTCGCCAAGTCGAAGGTCACGATGCCGCCCGTTTGCAACGGCACCTGCACACCGAGATCCGTGCGGAAATAGTCTATCTTTGAGCCGGAAATTATGTCCAGATACGAGACTATGGGCGTGTCAGACTTATTGAAGGAGACATTTGAGAAAAAAGCAGCCTCAAACTTAGCCTGTTCCTGCGAGACTCGCTCGGCAGCAATGGTGGGACTGATAAGCTGCACCTTGAGGTCGAGGTTATTCTGCAGTGCCCACGCCCGGCACTGCTCCAAAGACAGCTCAAGTTGCTCTGGGGTGGTCGTCGCTTCGGAAGCCTCAGGGCAAGCTTGCCCTGAACGAAGTGAAGGGTCGCTCGGGTCACGAGTCACGGGCGACGGGTCACGAGTTTCGTGCTCCAAATCAAGTGTCTCTATCCGTCGTAGCTCGTCTCTCATCGCTCGTCGCTCGTCGCTCGGGTCACGGGTGACGGGTGACGGGTGACGGACCATGTCGCAGCCGGCTGAAAAAATCAAAATGCAAAATGCAAAATGCAAAATAATATTCAGATGGGATAACAGGATTAGTTTTTGGACAGGATAACAGGATTTCCAGGATTTATTTTGTTGAATCTTGTTATCCTGTAATCCTGTCTGGTCTTTTATCCTGTGAATCCTGTCAAAAAAAATATTCAGACGGGATAAAAGCTGGCAATTCCACATTTTTGATTTTTGATTTTTTACCCGCCAGACGTATGGCGGGTTAATCTTTGATTTGGCCGTCTTACTCATGTCTAAGTGCCTCAATAGGATCAAGTCTCGCAGCCTTAATAGCCGGAAACATTCCAAAAAGGATACCTACACAACCGGCAAAAGCGAACGACATTGCTATTGCCCACAGGGGAATATATGCCCTATCAAGTTCAACCTTGGGGATGTTGGCTATACCCATGGTCAAGAGCTGGCCAAAGCCAATTCCGGCAAGCCCTCCAATAAAGCATAGGACCACCGACTCAATTAGGAACTGACTTAGAATGGCGGATTTTTTTGCCCCGACCGCTTTGCGAAGCCCAATCTCTCTGGTCCGCTCCGACACCGAGACCAGCATGATATTCATAATGCCTACGCCCCCCACCAAAAGCGAAATTCCCACGATGCCCCCGGCCACGAGTGTTACTATGAGTGCTATTTTGTTGAACGTCTCCAGCGCACTTTTTAGTGATGCAACTTGAAATGTGTCGGGTTCGGTAGGCCTGATATTGCGCGTCTGGCGAAGGAAAAAACTTATCTCGGCTTCGGCTTCTTCCAAGACTTCGGCTGACTTGCTCGCCGCCAAGGCCGCAATTCCCGGCTCTGCCAGCTTGAAAGCGGTCCTAAATGGAATAAACACCTGGTAGTACTCTTCAGGACCTTGTGCAGGATCCAACGGAGGTCGCCATTCCACAACGCCGACAATGGTGAATCTATTGTGACCTAAAAGTATGGACTGCCCAACACAATCTCGGTCCAGGCGGAGTTTGTTGCGTAACTTAGTGTCAATCAAACACACATAGGGTGCCTGCGCGTCATCAACAATAGAGAACGTTCGTCCGAGGACGACCGGCCGAGACTCGATCTGGTGGTAGGTGGGCTCGATACCGAGGATAAGGACAGTTTCGGCCGACCTCTCACCGTGTCGCGCGGGACGCGGCTGTACCCAAGCTATCCGGCTGAGGCAGGCCACCGAAGGGCAATGTTCAAGCAAACCATCAAAGTGTTCGGGCAAAAACCGAATGGTCCACCATGATGCGTGACGCAACGATCCTGTTTCCGGCTGTTTGGGTAGAATGAAAATAGTGTTAGTGCCAAAAGTTTCCACCTGACTGAGCACTTTGGCCTTTAGCCCCGTAAGAGCTGCGATAACGGCAGTGACCGAGGCGACACCAATTACAATGCCGATAGTTGTCAGTATCGAGCGGGTCAAATTTGTCCAGATTTGCCCCAGCGCAAGATATACACTTTGATACAAGAGCCGCGAGAACGCTGCTGGCGCCAATATCACAGCCTTCATGCCACCTCCTTTGTCAGATCACCACAAATCCTGCCGTCTCTCATGCGGATTGTTCGGTTCGCGTGACGTGCCACGCTTTCTTCGTGCGTTACTATAATAATCGTCTGCCCTTGGCGATGAAGCTGGTCAAACAACCGCAAGATATCCTCGCTTGTTTTGCTGTCGAGATTGCCGGTCGGCTCGTCGGCCAGCAGAATAGTAGGATTACAGACCAGGGCCCGGGCGATGGCCACGCGTTGTCTTTCACCGCCTGAAAGCTGATTGGGCTTGTGCTTTATCCGGTCTGCCAGTCCGACTCGCTCGAGCACGGCGATAGCTCGCTTTCGTCGGGACCACCAGCCGTTTCTCGAATAAATCAACGGCATCTCAACATTCTTCAGGGCAGTCAGCCGTCCGAGCAGCTCAAATGTCTGAAAAACAAAGCCGATTCGTTCATTACGAATGCGAGCTAACGCTGCGTCACTCATTTCCATCATGTCGAGACCATCCAGCTCATAGCGGCCTGAGGTGGCGCGGTCCAGGCACCCGAGGATATTCATCAGCGTACTCTTGCCCGAACCAGAGGGGCCCATGACCGCAACGTATTCGTTTTCCCATAGCTGTAGATTAATCCCGTCGAGCGCACGGATACGCTCCACTCCGACTTTGTAAATCCGTGTGACATCCTGAAGACGAATTATCAACTTTTCGGCTTTGTCCATCCTCTTGTCAGTTGTGCTAAGAGAAGAAAAATCAAAGATTAATCCGCCTTACGTCTGGCGGATTAACCCGCCACTTGCCCGCCATACGTCTGGCGGGTAAAAAATCAAAAATTAAAATTGTCCAAGCCGGGCTGACTTCCTCCCCCCTTCTTGCTTCGCAAGAAAGCAGGGGGGCATTTTGAACTTTGATTTTTGCATTTCCCTTTCTTTCGAGAGTCACTGCTTCAACTTTTTTTCGACAGGATTTACAGGATAAAAGACCAGACAGGATTACAGGATAACAAGATTCAACAAAATAAATCCTGGAAATCCTGTTATCCTGTCCAAAAACTAATCCTGTTATCCCGTCTGAATATTTTTTTTCACAGGATTTACAGGATAATCCTGTTATCCCGTCTAAGTTTTCAACTCACGCTCATCCCGTATTCTTTGTCCGTGCTTAAGCGCCTCCAGCACCTTATAAGGCCCGACGACTATCCTGTCTTGTTCTGTGAGGCCCGACAGGATTATGGTATGGGTCAAGTCGCTCTGGCCAATCTTAACCGGCGTTGCCACCGCTTTGCCATTGATGTAACGGTAAACCACCGTTGCGTATGTCTTGCGGGTATCTACCTCGGCAGAGTTTTCGCGAATATCTAAAGGCAGACTGTCAACCTCCCGCCCCAGCACCGCCTGACTGGGCACCTTAAGGACGCCCGTGTGTTTGCGCGTCTCAATATCCACGTGAGCAGTCAAGCCTGAATGTAAATTCTCTTTAGTGTCATCAAGCAAGATTTCAGTTCTATAGTATTTTGTCATGAAGTTCGTCACATCATGTGCCAAAGCAATTGAATCAACGACACCGGCAAATTCCCGGTCGGGCAGCGCGTCTACATGAACTGTAGCCTTCTGGCCCACTTCTAATTTGCCAACGTCTGCCTCGTCAACCTGCGTCACGACCAGCATGGCAGACAAATCCGCCACTTCCATAATCAGCGTCCCCGGATTATTCATTATTCCAGGAATCACCAGTTCCCCGACTTTTGTCCTAATCCGCATCACCACACCGTCGATAGGGGAGGTAATGGTCGTGTAGCTAAGAGCATCACGGGCCTGGGTGATCTTGGCGTCAGCCGCCTCTAAATTGTGGCTAAGCACCACCAAATTCAGTTTGGCCGCCTCTAAACCATGCTCGGCGGCCTCATACTTAGATCTGTCGTCATCGAGCTTGAGCTTTGTTTGGTCGTAACTGGCCTGACTTATGTCCTGGGACGCCAGTAGTGCTGCTTGCCGCTGCAGATCCTGCTCGGCTTGCAGGCACGAGGCCGCAAGGCCTGCCAGGCTTGCTTGCTGACCGGCGATTCTTGCCTTCTCAACATCGATTTGGGCTTGGCTAGCCGCGCGACTCGCCTCGGCTTGCCGCAACTGGCTCTGGACATCCTTTGCGTCCAGCCGTACCAGCACCGATGCCTCTACCTTCGGATTGGCATTGGGGTCGCCACAAGTTACCCGGTCTGCCTCTTCAAAGGGCAACTCTTCAATACGTGCACTGACTCTTGCCCTTATCTGCACCCATGTCTTGGGTGCAATCTCGCCGGGAGCACTGACAAATTCTGTCAATTCACCACGCCGAGCATTTTCGACCTGAACCACCAGAGCCTTGGCGCGCACGCTAATTTTCCTCCAAATTAGCACGCCGATTGTTGAAACAACCGCCAAAGTGACGACGACCGTGAGGACAACTATGCGGGATTTCTTCACGCTGCAATCCTCGCTAAGGGCTAACCCCGCCATCACTATGGCGGGGCTAACCGGTTAACCCCGCCATCACTATGGCGGGGTACAATGACGCCGTGATAGCTTTGCAGTGAACGCACGGATGCTCCGCCGGCGGCGGATTGGACGCTCTCGGCAATGCCCACAACTGCCGCCGCCGCCGCCGCTGTGGTGGTAATATAAGGGATCTTGTACCTTATGGCGGCCTTGCGAATATAAGAATCGTCGTACAAAGCTTTCCTGCCGGCAGGCGTATTGATGATTAGTTGGATCTCGCCGTTTTTGATGGCGTCCACAATGTTAGGTCTGCCCTCGTGCATTTTCAAGATACGCTCGGCCTTTACGCCATTACTGGTCAGGCATTTGTAGGTTCCGTCGGTTGCTTTAATCTTGAAGCCGAGCTTTTCAAATCCCTGGGCGACTCTGGCAGCGGCGACCTTGTCGGGGTCAGTAACAGTCATCAGGACGGCGCCACTATCAGGCAGGTTTGGCTTTGCGGCCTGCTGAGATTTGAAAAAGGCCAGGCCAAATGAGTCGGCCAGTCCCAGCACCTCTCCGGTTGAGCGCATCTCCGGTCCCAACACCGGATCGACTTCCGGAAACATGTTGAACGGAAACACAGCTTCTTTTACGCCAAAGTACGGGATGGAAGGTTGCCTTAGGTTTAAGTCCGTCAGTTTTTTGCCCAGCATAAGCTGAACAGCGAGCCGAACCATATTGATATTGCAGACCTTTGAGACCAGCGGCACGGTACGAGATGCGCGGGGATTAGCCTCAAGAATGTAGACAATGTCCTTTGCTATGGCGTACTGAATGTTCATCAGGCCGACAACGTTGAGCTCCGTTGCGATTTTTTTGGTGTATTTGCAGATAGTATCAATGTGCTTTTGGGGTATGCTGACCGGCGGAATGACACAAGCTGAATCTCCGGAGTGGATGCCTGCCAGCTCGATGTGCTCCATGACAGCCGGGACAAAAGCATCGGTGCCGTCGGAGATGGCGTCGGCTTCGGTCTCTATCGCGTTCTCTAAGAACTTATCAATTAGAATTGGTCTTTCGGGCGATACTTCTACCGCGGCGGCGACATAATGCCGGAGCATCTCTTCATCGTGCACTACTTCCATAGCCCGCCCGCCCAAGACGTAGGATGGCCGAACCATAAGCGGATAACCAATCCGCTGCGCGATGGCCAGCGCCTCTTCCGGGCTGCCGGCCATGTCAGATTCGGGCTGCGGAATGCCCATCTTTGCGCAGACCTTGCGGAAACGGTCGCGGTCTTCAGCCAAGTCTATTGTCTCCGGCGATGTCCCGATTATGCGCACCCCTGCCTGAGCCAGCTCGCCGGCGATATTTAGCGGCGTCTGGCCTCCAAACTGGACGATGACACCTTCGGGTTTTTCTTTTTCATAGATGCTCAGAACATCTTCGACGGTAAGCGGCTCAAAATAAAGCTTGTCGGAGGTATCGTAGTCGGTTGAGACCGTTTCAGGGTTGCAGTTGATCATAATAGACTCGTATCCCTCATCGCGCAGGGTAAAAGCCGCGTGCACACAGCAGTAGTCAAACTCGATTCCCTGGCCAATTCGGTTGGGACCGCCGCCCAGGACCATTATCTTGCGTCTCTTGCTGGTGCTGACCCTGTCTGGTCCGTTGTAGGTAGAGTAGTAATACGCTGCATTTTCCACGCCGCTGACGGGCACAGCGTCCCAGCCTTCGACCACGCCCAGACCGGTGCGCTGCCGACGTACGTCACTTTCCGGCACACCCAGCAACTTTGAAAGATACTTATCGGCAAAGCCATCCTTTTTTGCCTGGGCCAGAAGCTTGTCAGGCAATTTTTTGCCCTTATATTTGAGAATCTTTTCCTCCAGCGCAACGAGCTGCGCCATTTGCTCGATGAAATAATGCTTGATGCGTGTTTTCTCATAGAGAGCTTGTAGACTGGCGCCTTTGCGCAGGGCTTCGTACATAACGAATTGCCGCTCGCTTGTCGGAAATGTCAGAAGTTTGAGAAGCTCATCGAGGGACAGCTTGTTGAAATTCTTTGCAAAGCCCAGGCCATATCGGCCAATCTCCAGCGAGCGAATAGCCTTTTGGAATGCCTCTTTGTAGTTCTTGCCGATACTCATCACCTCGCCGACCGCCCGCATTTGCGTGCCGAGCTTATCTTCAACGCCCTTGAATTTTTCAAACGCCCAGCGGGCAAATTTGACGACCACATAGTCCCCCGACGGTGTATATTTTTCCAGCGTTCCCTCCCTCCAGTAGGGTATCTCATCGAGCGTGAGACCTCCAGCCAGCAGCGAAGAAACAAAGGCGATCGGAAAGCCGGTCGCTTTGGAGGCAAGGGCCGACGAACGCGAAGTCCTGGGGTTTATCTCGATAACGACTACTCGGCCCGTATCAGGATCGTGGGCAAACTGGATGTTTGTGCCGCCTATGACCTCGATAGCGTCGACAATGTCGTAAGAATGTTTCTGCAGTTGCTTTTGCAGCTCCGGGTCGATTGTGAGCATCGGAGCTGTGCAGTACGAATCTCCGGTGTGCACGCCCATCGGGTCGACATTTTCAATGAAACAAACAGTGATTTTCTGCCCTTTGGCGTCGCGTACGACCTCAAGCTCCAGCTCTTCCCATCCAAGGACAGACTCTTCGACCAGGATTTGATGAACGATACTTGCTGAAAGGCCGCGAGCGGCGACCGTGCGTAGCTCCTCGACATTAAATACAGCACCACCGCCAGTCCCACCTAAGCAGTAAGCCGGGCGAATGACGACCGGATAACCAAGTTCGTCAGCAATCTTCTCAGCCTCTTCCACGCTGTAGGCCGGGGCGCTTTTGGGCATATCGATACTGAGCTTGTTCATCGTCTCCTTGAACACGACGCGGTCTTCGCCGCGCTCGATAGCGTCCACCTCAACGCCAATGACTTTGACGCCATATTTTTCAAGCACGCCTGCGCGGGCCAGCTCCGAGGACAGATTCAGCCCCGTCTGGCCGCCAAGATTGGGTAGCAGTGCATCAGGTCGCTCTTTCTCGATGATTTTTGTCATAGTTTCCAGGTCGAGCGGCTCAATATAGGTTACATCCGCCATGCCTGGGTCGGTCATAATAGTTGCCGGGTTGGAGTTGACCAGGACGATCTGGTAGCCTAATTTGCGAAGGGCCTTGCACGCCTGAGTGCCGGAGTAGTCAAATTCACAAGCCTGGCCAATAATGATGGGGCCGGAGCCGATAATCATCACTTTCCTTATGTCCTGGCGTTTCGGCATAGAAAATTCCCCTGTGTTTTTCCAAAAGCGTTGGCAATTACGCCGGATCGAGATATATTTATCCGCCAGACGTACGGCGGATTAAGCCTTCGGCCCGAGCTCAGGCCGAGGGCTGGCGACGCCTTGTTTATTGGCGCAAATTGTAAATCCTTTTTGTGCGTGATACAAAAAAATATTTAGACGGGATAACAGGATTATCCTGTAAATCCTGTCAAAAAAAAGAAGGCGGATTAATATGGTAGGCTTACAACTCCTTTTCTTCGCAACCGTTCTGTCCGCCGGAGGGCGTCCTGGGGAGGGCGGCGTGGCAGCCACCAATCCGCTTGGGGATCCCTTACGGGACGCAGAACAAAAAGCTCCTTTTGATTTTTTTGCGGTAAGCGACCTGGAAAGGGTTTTTGAAGATGGCTACAACCGCCCCGAGCTGCAAAGTGCGATAGAGATATTCGGCATAAGAAATGAGTATGTCTGTGCCCAGTGCGTAATCAAAGCCGGTAAAGATTTGGAGCGAGTCACTGTTTGTGCAAGTCCCCTAAGGCACGCTGAGAGTTCCGTTCTACTGCCCGAAAATAGCATTAATCCGCCTTACGTCTGGCGGATAAAGTTGAATTTTGTCGGCTCAATTCCAATCGAGCAAAACACACCAAAGTATAGAAAAGCCGATTTGATTCGTCCCGCCCCTGCGCGGTTTCCTGATTACCTGGCTGAAGAAAAAGAAACCTCCGTTGAGAAAGATACATACAAAGCTGTTTTTCTGACCATAAAGATACCGCGGGATGCCGATGCCGGCACTTACACCGGCAGTATTATCGCCAAAACGGACGCCGGCGATAGGTCTTTGCCTCTACGTCTTACGGTTTATCCGCTGACGCTGCCCGATGAACGTCATTTAATGGTCACCGAATGGTATACGACCGGCAGATTTCAGAAATTTCATGGCATAGATTCATCGGACCCAGAGCAATTTTACCAGATGCTGGGGGTTTATGCCTCAAACATGGCCGAGCACAGGCAGAACGTGTTCAGGGTCAGCCTTGACTTGATTAGCAGCAAGCTGAGCGAGGACGGCAAACTCAAATTCGATTTTTCACGGTTCGACAAATGGGCACAAATTTTCTGGGACACGGGCAGGATGAATCTGCTGGAAACAGGCTTTGTGGCAAGATTTGGCCAGGGCGGCTGGTCCAGCCGCGAGATTGTGCTGAGAGATTTTCGCGTTGAAAAAGAATCCACAAGCCGGATGATAACGGTTCCCGGCAAAGAATTTTTGCCACAATTTCTGCCGGCACTGGAAAACCACTTGAGAGAAAAAGGCTGGCTGGAAAAAACTGTGTTTCACATCGCCGATGAGCCTTCAAACCATAACGTGATGAGCTGGCGAGAGGCCTCGCAGTTCGTGCATGAGCATGCCCCGGCCCTTAGAAGGATAGATGCGATTGAGACTACTCACTGCTTCGATAGATTGGAAATCTGGGTTCCAAAATTGGACTATCTGGCTACCTGGTATGACACTTACGAAAAGGCCCGACAGCAAGGCTGCGAACTGTGGTTTTATACCGTCGGGATATTTCAAAAAGGCTCTTATCCAAATAAGACCGTCGATGTCCCTCTCATAGAGTCGCGCATCCTGCACTGGCTGAACTACCGCTTTGGCTTAAAAGGCTATCTGCACTGGGGGTTCAATTCCTGGACGGATGACCCCTATAACGCTCCAGGGGAGCACCGCGGCGACGGCTGGCATGTATATCCGAGGGACCCCGCCCTCCCGATCAGGGATGGCCGAGCCAGGCGGGAACCCAAAAAAGGCGGGCTGATTAATTCCCTGCGCTGGGAGCAAATGCGGAATGGGATTCAGGACTACGAATACCTCTGGATGCTCGAAAACAAAATAAAACAGGTCAGAGATACGTGGCACGGGCTTCCAGCCCGTGAAAACACGGCCAAGATGGCCGTGCCACCATTGTCAACAATGATAGAACCCTCGCGCAGACCGGCAGAGATAGCTTCGCAGATCGTCAAGACGATACATCAGTATAGTAAAAACCCGGCCGTCCTGTATGCCGCAAAAAGACAGATTATTGATGAGTTGCTGGACCTGGATAAGTCGCCGAAGCTAATCGTTCAGACCAACCCGCTTGAGCATTCGACAATAGCCAACGATTGTGCTGTGGATGTGTACGGATATGCCGAGACAGAAACCAAAATAGTCATCAACGGCAAAGAGACGCCTGTTTGTGACGACGGTCTATTTATGGAGAGCACCGTGCTCTCAAAGGAAAATACGATTGTGATTGAGGCCCAGAGCAAGTCGGGCAAAAAAACGATAGTCCGCACCTTCCAGGTTCTATATTAGTCGCTCGTCGTCCGTGGCTCGCCTCACGGATGGCAGGATGGATGACAGGGTCGGTAATTATACGTGGGAAATCCTATTTGGCCGAGTTATCCTCATTGTCGTGAGGATCAGTTGGCGCAGGTTTTAGTCCGAGCATCTTCTTAATCTTATTACTGGCACTCCGAAGTTTTTTTCGCTGGCTATCGCTCAAAAAAGAAGACAACTTTTTTTCTAATAACATTCTCAGGCCCAAGATTTCAAGCCCGACCAACAACAGCCATGAGCCGGGCGTGAAAGGAGTGATTAAAGCCAGAAACCCCAACATAACGAAAATAATCCCCAGCGTTTTTCTCAAAATCCTTTTCATTCTCTTGTCAGAATTTTACCCGCCAGACGTATGGCGGGTTTACTTTCATCATCTCAGTTGTCTCTGGTGGTAAGGATGCAATGTTCATGAGAGTTTTCATTCTATCGGTTCCCGGCTCTCCGACTCTGACTGTATACTTTCCCTGCTTGAAGACCTTGGGTCTGTACGATGAGCCATTGATGCGAAGCGTGTAGACGATTTCATTGTCTGATTCATCGATAACTTGCACCACAGGATTGGTCATGCCACTGACTTCGATTGTTGGCAGATAGGCCGCTCCCTTGCGACCGTAGTTATCCTGCTGACTGATGGTCGCAGGCCAGCCCGGATATTGTCCGCTTGGGGATCCCTTACGGGACTCGGCGCCCGGCTCGGCAACATCCACATTTCGGGGCCAGCATTCGACGGTAATCTGCCTGGTCTTTTTGTTGAGTTTGACCAGGCCGAAGCCGGCAGCGCGAGTGGTCAGTTTGTCGTTATTTTCCTCCGGGCTGGGATTGGCGACCGCCAGCATAGTAATTCTATTTCCCAGACCATCAAGGAATTCACCTAAGTGTTCTGGCATCCCTTCTTTGCGGTTCTTGCCCGGCTCCAGTGGCGCCCACCAGCGCAAGTAAAGGTTGGCGATGGATGGCACGCAAAGAGAATAGCCGGCGTCGTTCCAGTCGTCGATGCCGTGGTGAATGAAAGTGCCCAGATGCTGGTCGCCGCATATCATAAACGCAAATGCCTTGCGGATTTCGCTGAGGGCTTTGTTCCGCCCGGTCTGAGGCCAGCCGTTGCAATCCAGGTCAGCATACACACGGTAGTTGCGGCTGCCGTGCAGATGCGCTGCTCCGGCAAACAGCGTTTGCGAGAGCACGCATTTCATATCGCAGTCGCGCCAGTCTGCTGCCCATTCTCTCAGGAATTTGAGCTGACACTCCCCGAGTAATTGAGCGCCGGGCACGTCCAGGCTTTTCGGATCATAATTGGGTTCGATGACATGATCGGGGCGTGTTCCCAGTTGCGGAACAAGCCCTTGCGGACCTGACTTGAACTTGCGGTCCTCGATGATAGCAAAACTAATTCGGCCCACCGTCAGGGCGGTATAATATACGCCGATACCCCTCAGTACCGGCGTTGGATCATAAGGGTCGGGCAGATGACTGGTCTGTGCCCGCTCGACCATTTTCACATACTCCACCGGTGCAGCGTATCCGCCATCGTGGCCGGCACGAGTTTGCGAGAGCTTGCCTGCCGCACCCCATAGGTTGGCGTGACCCACATCATGATCGTCAGGAATTGTCACGGTGGGCGTGTTGCGAATGATTTCGCCGAAATCTCTGCCGAACTTGAGCCAGTATGCGTAATGGTTGAAGTGATCGTACACCTGGTCGCCGGAGAAGAACAGAAGGTCAGGCTTGACCTTCTTGACGTTTTCGACGATGTCGGTTTTCGGTATATCTCCGCCGTGCGCAGGATAGATCGAGTTGCCGGTAAAAGCTGCCACCACGATGACATCTTTATCAACCGGGTCTTTGCGAATCGTGCCCGTGTAATAGGCATTTTTTCCATGAGCAACACGATATTCGATGTCTTTTGTGCAGTCCCAATTCTCAACCCGAAAGTGTGCCGTCCAACCTTCCTCAATTACCTGGGCATCGGCTACTTGTTTCCACTTTCCACCTTCTTTTATCTCCAGACGCACTTTTCTTTCCTCATCTTCTTTTAGCGGATTAATCCGCCTTACGTCTGGCGGATAAAGCTGGGCGGTCATTTTGAGGATGTTGTTGTGCGCAGTATATAGCGCAAAGCAAATAACCTGGTCTCTGGGCACATCGGGAATCTTGAGCAGTTGGCTCCGCGCCGGCGGACTGACCAGCAGACTGCTCGCCATCAATGCCGCAAGTGCTTTTGTATTTACCAAGTTCATAGTTGCCGCCTTTCTGCTCTTGACAATTGAACATCCAAGATTGACAATTGAGAAATTGACAATCGGGTAGACAGTGATTCAGAATAGTAAATGGTAAATAACAAATAGTCAATTCCAAACCATAAGGACTCAGAGCCATGCTCAGTTTCAGCAAGATTACTGTTAGCTTTGTCGCGTTGGGCTTCATGGCGGTAATTCTGGCAGGAGCAAGTTCGCCGGCCGGCTCGGACCAGAAACAAGCCGCCCAGGTGTTGATCGTCACCGGCATCGACCATCCTGCTCACAACTGGCGTCAGACCGCTCCGGTGCTGGCCGAGGTGCTGGGCAAAGACCCCAGACTGCAGGTGCGGACTATCGAAGACCCGCACTTTCTGGATTCGTCGGCACTGCAACGGTATGACGTCATAGTGCTGCACTTTATGAACTGGGAGCAGCCGGCGCCGGCAGATGCGGCACGGACTAATCTCCGCGAATTTGTTCGCGGCGGCAAAGGTCTATTTATTGTGCATTTTGGCTGCGGCGCATTCCAGGACTGGCCGGAGTTCGTCAACCTGGCCGGCCGAGTCTGGGACCCCAAGGCAAGGGCACATGACCCCCAGGGACCATTCCGCGTTAACATCACCGCCACAGACCACCCGATAACGCAAGGGATGAAATCGTTCGAGACCGAGGATGAGCTGTACACTTGCCTGGCAGGTGATCGACCGGTGGACATGCTGGCAACCGCGCGCTCAAAAGTAGACAACAAGGAATACCCAATGGCGTTTGTCTTGAAATACGGTAAAGGCCGGGTCTTTCATAGCGCACTGGGTCACGACGCCAAGGCTATTAGCAACTCGAATGTTGCTGAACTATTCAGGCGAGGCTGCGCGTGGGCGGCAGGTCTTGCCGCCGTGGCAGAAACTCGGACACAAAAAATGGCAACAAGTAAATGAAGGAGTGAGTCCAATGAAAGTCGGATTTGACATGTTGTTGTGGACAACGCACGTAACCAAGGAGCACCTGCCGCTGCTGAAAACTCTCAAGAAGGTCGGCTACGACGGGGTCGAGATACCTGTATTTGGCGGGGATGCCGCACACTTTGAAAAAATTGGCAAAGCAATAAAGGATAATGGGCTTGCCTGCACCTCCGTGACGGTCATCCCCGACGAACAGCGCAATCCGATTAGCGCCGATGCCAAGTGCCGCAAGCAGGCGGTGGAGTATCTAAAGTGGGCGATTGACTGCTCGCAGGCGATGTGCTCAGAGGTGCTGTGCGGGCCTATTTATCAGCCTCTTGGGATGTTCAGCGGGAAACCTCCTACCGAACAGGAAAAGAAACGTGCGGCTGATGTACATCGCAAAGCGGCTGAATATGCAGCTAAAGCGAATCTAATTTTGGCGGTAGAATTTCTCAACCGCTTCGAATGTTATCTGCTAAATACGATGGCTGACGCGGCAGCTTACGTCAAGCGCGTCAATCATCCGAACGTCGGCGTTTTGTTTGACACATTCCACGCCAACATTGAAGAGAAAGACCCGGTCGGCTGTATCAGCAAGCACATTAAGGCAATCAAGCACGTGCATATAAGCGAGAACGACCGCGGCACGCCCGGCAAAGGACACATTGACTGGCCGGGTACATTCAAGGCGTTGCGCAGCGGCGGTTACGATGATTGGCTGGTGATCGAAGCCTTCGGGCGGGCCCTGCCGGACCTCGCCGCCGCCACCAAGGTTTGGCGGGACTTCTTCGCCAGACAAGAAGACGTCTACAAACAAGGGCTAAAATTTGTAAGGAAACAATGGAAAGCGGCAGGCCAATGCAAATAAAAAGCTTTGTTCTTACGTCAATTGGATTTTTATTTTTTGGCGCAGGCCTGTGCCTGGCCGAGGAGGCGGGCTTTACCCGCCGTTCGTCTGGCGGGTTAAAGCCGATCTTCGATGGCAAAACACTCAGCGGCTGGAAGGCACCCGAGATGAGCTACTGGTCGGTCGAAGACGGCGCAATCACCGCTCAATCCACGCAGGAAAATCCCGTAAAATCGAATCAGTTCCTGGCCTGGCAATTGGGCGAATTAGACGACTTTGAGCTGAAGCTCAAGTACCGTATCGACGGAACGCCCGCGGCGAACTCCGGCATCCAGATTCGCAGCCGCGTTCCGCCCGACGGCCATGTCGCCGGCTACCAGGCAGACATCGACAGGGGCGGCACGTACACCGGCGCCCTCTATGACGAGCAAGGCCGAGGGATGCTCGCCGAGCGCGGAGAGATATCCCTCATCGGCGCCGACGGCAAAAAGAGCAGCACCTCCCTGAGGGACTCTTCCGAGCTATTTGCAAACATCAAGAAGGACGGCTGGAACGATTATCACATAATCGCCCGCGGCCCACACATTATCCTGAAGATCAACGGCAAAGTCACCGCCGAGGTCATTGATAATGACAAGGCCAACCAGGATTTGTCGGGCGTGCTGGCTTTGCAGTTGCACGCCGGGCCGCCCATGAAGGTTCAATTTAAGGACATCCAGCTCAAGCGGCTGAAAATGGAAAATAGAAAGAAAGTAGTCCTCGTCGCCGGCCCTGCCAGTCACGACTACGGCAGCCACGAGCACAACGCCGGCTGTTTGCTGCTGGCAAAGCTGCTCAACGAAAGCATGCCGAATATGTACGCGACGGTGTACACGAACGGCTGGCCCAAAGACCCAACCGCCTTTGACAACGCAGACGCGATCGTATTTTTCTGCGACGGGGGCGGCGGACACGTTGCCTCAGCGCACCTTGAAGAAGTTGACGAGCTGGCAAAAAAAGACGTGGGCATCGCTTGTCTTCACTACGCGGTAGAGGTGCCCAAAGGTAAGCCCGGCAATTACCTACTTGACTGGATCGGCGGATACTACGAGACGTACTGGTCGGTCAATCCAATTTGGAAAGCCGAGTTCAAGGAATTGCCGGATCACCCAATCACTCGCGGCGTCAAGCCTTTCGCCATAGATGACGAGTGGTACTACCACATGCGTTTTCGGGAAAACATGCAGAATGTAACGCCGATTCTTACCGCTGTCCCGCCCGACAGCACGCGCAAGGGAAAAGACGATCCTCACGGCGGCAATCCTTATGTTCGTGCCAGGATGGGCATGCCGGAACACGTGGCCTGGGCGTATGAAAGACCCCCGCGTCTTCTTGTCGAAGACAAGAGCGGGGGTGGGCGGGGCTTTGGCTTTACCGGCGGACACTGGCACTGGAGCTGGGCGCACGATGATTTTCGCAAACTTGTGCTTAACGCCCTGGTGTGGATTGCCGGCGATGAAGTTCCGCCTAACGGCGTGCCCTCAAGAACGCCGTCTCTGGAAGAGCTTGAAGCCAACCAGGATTACCCGAGACCGGATAATTGGAATCGGGAAAAAATTCAACAGATGATTGAGCAATGGAACCGGTGACATGGTGAAAATCTGATAAGTACGGGAAAGGAGCAGCAGTATGCGCAGGTCGATCCTATTACTGACGGTGAGTCTAATTGTTCCCGTGCACGTTTCAGCCGCGCAAGCCGCGCCGGAGTATCGGCGGCTGCCGGTAAAAGAATACGTTGACAAGATGAAGGCCGGATGGATCGGGCAAATGGCCGGCGTAGGCTGGGGTGGGCCAACTGAATTCCGCTGGACGGGTCAAATCATACCCGAACCAAACATGCCGAAATGGCGGCCGGAGATGATCAACCAGTTCAACCAGGATGATATCTACGTGGAGATGACGTTTTTGCACACGTTAGAGCAATACGGCCTTGATTGCTCGATCCGCCAGGCGGGCATAGATTTTGCCAATAGCGGCTATCCGCTCTGGCACGCCAACAACGCCGGTCGCACTAATCTGCGAGCCGGTATCGCTCCGCCCGATTCAGGCCATCCCGAATTTAACAAACACGCCGACGACATTGATTACCAAATCGAGGCGGATTACGCAGGCTTGATCGCTCCGGGCCTGCCCAATATCGCCATAGAACTCGGCGAAAAATTCGGCCGCCTGATGAACTACGGCGACGGCCTCTACGGCGGCCAGTTCGTGGGCGGAATGTACGCCGAGGCTTTCTTTACCGATGACATGGAAGAAATTGTCCGTGCCGGACTTCAGTGCATCCCGGCAAAAAGTCAATACGCCGAATGTATCCGCGACCTGCTGGCCTGGTACAAACAGAATCCTGACGACTGGCAAAAAACCTGGAACCTCGTGGAACAGAAATACCACCAGGACCCCAAGTACACGCACGGCCTGTGCAGCGGTCCGGGCGGAAAGGATGCCGGCAGCATCGACGCGAAGCTCAACGGCGCATACATTGTGCTGGGCCTGCTCTACGGCAAGGGCGATCCGGATAAAACAATCATCATCTCGACCCGCTGCGGTCAGGACTCCGACTGCAACCCGGCGAACTCAGGCGGCATACTTTTTACAACCATCGGTTACCAAAAGCTGCCGGATAGATTCAAATCCGCCCTGAATCCGGAGGGCAAATTCAGCCACACACCATACAATTTCCCGGCATTGGTGAAAGTCTGCGAAAAACTTGTCCGCGAGGCTGTCAAACGCGCCGGCGGCCGCATAGAAAAGGACGCCAGCGGCCAAGAAGTCTTCGCTATCCCGGTTGTTCCGGCTCGTCCAAGTAAGCTCGAACCGTGTTGGGAGCCTGGCCCAATTGCCAACAGCCGATTCACGCAAGAGGAGATGGCTAAGATTACCGCCATAGCTGGGAAGGACCTTTCCGAGGCGGTCGCCAAATTCGCGCCGGGCTGGAAAGTGACAAAATGCGGCCAGGATATGGACCCAGGACTTTACGATGAGGTTCGCGGCAAAAGCAATGTCCTGGTGACGCATCCGCTGGACCGCAATACCGGCTGCGTGCTTTCGAAAACGGTCAAAATCCCCGAAGGCAAAACGACAAAGCTCGAATTGGTCATCGGCCATCACCCGGATGGCGACTGGAATTTGATTGTCAAAGCCGATAGCAAAGAGCTTCTGAACACACCTGTCGGCAAAGAAACGGCCAGGGACGGCTGGATACCGGCATCGGTTGACTTGACGCCTTATGCGGGCAAAGAGGTAAAGCTGGAACTGATTAACCAGCCAAGCGGCTGGGCTTATGAGGCAGGCTACTGGGCCGAGATCAAACTTACAAGTCAGTAGCTAAGATTGGTGTCACTGACTCAGAACTGCCGTTATGGTAAGGGCGTTGAAAAGTGCGTGGATGAAGATTGGGCGAAACAAAGAGCCGGTCTTTTCATACGCATAGCCCAAACATGCTCCCAATAATAGTAGTGCCGGCCAATGTGCGGGATTCTCGTGTGCCATCGCGAATATGATAGAACTTATCGCGATTGCCTGCCACGCTGGGCTGATCCCCGCGAAAACGGGGACTCGAAATGTTAAACCCGCCAGATACGAGCGCACCATTGTTTGAAACAGCCCTCGAAACAACGTTTCTTCCAGCAGCGGCGCACAGACCGTGGCAACGACAATAACCAGAATCCGCAATGGCAATTGCGAATAGCCTTGTATTAGCTCAAGCTGGGTATGCTGTTCGATCTGGTATTGCGGCCCCCATATAAGTCGGCCAAGATACGTGGTGAGTATTATCGCCGCCAGCAGCAGCGGCCAAACGGCCAACAGCAACGCCGGTGCGGCGAAAAAATCTCTGTGGATTCTTCTTAGGCTCAGGCCGAAGCCCTTCAATCGGCGGGCAAAACTTGCCCTGGCCAAAAAGACAATCACTACTATTGTTACCACCGCACCGATGCCGAGGACCAAATTATCCGCAAAAGCACCCTGCCAGCCCTGCGGAGCGTCCAGCAGCGTTCTGCTCAGCGATACTGCCAGCGAGACCCCCACAAACCAGACAAATAGCGGCACAAAGGGCAGATAAAAAGGCATATTATTGCGACGAGACGGACAATCGCTTAAAGCATTTCTGCCCAAAGATGTTCGCAGCAGCCAGGCACCAAACAATAATATCCCGGCCCCACAGGCAAGATTTTCCACTGTTATGTAGTCGTTCAGCATTGACTATTTGCTATTGACTATTTACGATTTCTTCAGTTGAAATCGGACAGGATTTACAGGATAAAGCCAGATTAAAACAAACAAATCCTGTTAATCCTGTTAATCCCGTCTAAAATAACCAGAGTTGACAATAGTAAATTGTAAATTGTAAATAGTAAATCAGTTTATGGACGTATTTCGCATTGAAGGACCTGTTCGGCTTTCCGGCGAAGTCAGCATAAAAGCCGCAAAGAACGCCTGCCTGCCGATAATGGCTGCCGCGATATTAGCCGGCGGCGAATCTACACTTCATCCGGCGCCCAATCTTTCCGACATTTCGCTTTTCAGCCTGTTGCTGGACCAGTTAGGCTGCCAGGTCAAGCACGGTCCGGATGAGCGTTTGAGCATAGATGCCACGGTGGTCGACAATCCGGTAGGCGATTATGAAATTGTGCGCAAGATGCGAGCCAGTATTTGCATACTCGGCCCGCTGCTTGCCCGTTGCGGTCGGGCGGAGGTTTCGATGCCGGGCGGCTGCGCAATCGGCGACAGGCCCGTCAACCTTCATTTATTAGGCCTGTGCCAGCTCGGTGCAAAGATCCATCTTAAAAACGGGTACATCGTCGCCGAAGCACCAAAGGGTTTATCCGGCAGCGACATCTTCCTGGGCGGCCCCTTCGGCTCGACCGTCCTGGGAACCGCAAATGTCCTGATGGCAGCCACACTCGCAAAGGGGCGAACTACCATCGAATCCGCCGCCTGCGAGCCGGAAATTGCTAATTTGGCAGATAGTCTTAATAAAATGGGCGCCAGGATAAGTGGGATTGGCTCGCCTCGACTAACCATTGAAGGGGTCAAGCAGTTGCACCCGGCTGAATTCCAGATAATCCCAGATAGAATCGAGGCGGGAACTTTCATGGTTGCTGCCGCCATAACGCAAGGCGAGCTGCAACTGCGGCATTGCAGGGGAGACCATCTGATGGCGGTCATTGACAGGTTGAGAGGTATCGGCGTAACCGTCGAGCCGACAACCAATGGTTATGTCGTTGCCGGCAACGGGCCGATTAAGCCTGCCGACGTTACTACCCAGCCTTATCCGGGTTTTCCAACCGACTTGCAGGCTCAATTCATGGCCCTTTTGGCTCTTGCCGAGGGTAATAGCATTATTGTTGAGAAGATCTTCCCGGACAGATTTATGCACGTTGCTGAGCTGAATCGAATGGCTGCCGACCTGCGCAAGGAAGGCCCCGCCGTCGTCGTTGCGGGCGTAAAGAAGTTGATAGCCGCCCCCGTTATGGCGTCGGATTTACGGGCATCGGCTGCGTTGGTTTTGGCCGGCCTGGCCGCCGAAGGAACCACCACCGTCAACAGGGTTTATCACATCGACCGCGGTTATGAAAGAATCGAAGAGAGACTCAATCCGGTCGGAGCAAAAATCACGAGGGAACAAGCATAGTGCTTGCTTTTAAGCCGATTACGGTTATTTTTGCATTGAATTACGGCAAGAAAGGCCGGCGGTGGTGTATTGAAACAACGTAGCATACCAGGAGTTGCACATGGGACGTGCGGTTTCTCGAATCTTCGTGAACGGAACGGATCAAAAGGAAAAGTGGCTTTTGGATGTTGGGTTCGGGCCCAGAGCAAGAAGAAAGCTTATCGTATTCGGGTGGTACGGCGGAAAGTTCAACCATTTAGATTGGTTGCTTCCTCTTTTGCCAGACTGCCACCATTATTGTGAGTCTTTTGCGGGATCTGCCGCCGTTCTGCTAAACCGCCAGCCGTCTCCCGTAGAAACATACAATGACATTGATGGAGAGGTCGCAAACTTTTTTAGAGTCCTCCGCGACCAACCGGAGGACCTTATGCGCGCAATAGCTTTAACGCCGTTCTCTCGAGAGGAGTTTTACATCGCTGTCTGCGAACCAACAGCAGGACTTTCCCCGCTGGAGCGTGCAAGGCGTTTTTTTGTCAGGGCAAGACAAGCTCGAACAGGTTTGGCCCAAACAGCATCCTTGGGACGCTGGGCCAACTGCAAAACAACCAGCCGCCGTGGCATGTCAGGCGTCGTTTCCAGATGGCTTGGAAGCATAGAGGGTTTGTCGCAAGTCGCTGAGCGTTTGTTGAGAGTACAGATAGAAAACCGACCGGCCCTGGAGGTTATATCGCTCTACGATGCGCCAGATACGCTGTTTTACTGTGACCCCCCGTATCCACATCAGGTCAGAGGCGACACCAAGGCGTATGGATTCGAGATGAGCAATGCCGACCATGTTGGCCTTGCGAGAAATCTCAAATCTATTAGGGGCAAGGCAGCCGTTTCAGGTTATCGGTGCGACCTGATGGATACCCTGTATAGGGGCTGGCGACGGTATGATGCTCGAACAAAGAATTGTCATTCGATCAAGAAACCCCGGCAGGAAGCACTTTGGATGAACTACTGACCGGAAAGGTAGCATGGCAAGTATCGATCACTCGCAGGCTGAGCGACTTCTTGAGGATACTTTTAGAGAATGTGAAGAGCGCTTCATCGCTTGGAGCAGGCCATCAATTGATGAGCGTTTGGCTAAGTCGTACGATGTGCTATTTGCTTCCGCAACCCAGGCCTATCGGGAGGTGCTGCTCGGCTGCATAATTGTACGCTTGCTCGACGCTTCGGTTAACGTCCGTCTGCCTTATGCCAAACTGGGCGACCGCGCCTATAGCGGACGGGCATTAGATGAAAGCGTAATTAACCCTTTTCTCAGGCGTAAGAAAGTGCCCTGCTCTAAAGGACCTTTCTTGAGTGTCTTTCGAAGATCTGTCCGGTTTGATTACTCTACCCGAACAGGTTTACGAGATAAAGCTGGATATGATGCTTTTCTCAGAGTAGTCGAATTCATTGAAATGGCCAGCCCTAACGGCCTTGCTGAAACCCTCAAGTACCATTTGCATCGCTTCATACAATTGAGGGAATCTTCTCATATCGAGATACAGCGTCTGAAGCGCATCAGTCTTGTTCAGTGCGAGTATCTGATCGGACAATTGCTGAAAATGCCCAGCGGCGGGCGTTTCCCGGTATTCTTGATTGTGTCGGCATTCCAGGCAATCAAAGATGTGTATTGTCTCGATTGGGAGATTGAATTTCATGGCATAAATGTTGCTGATAAAGCCTCCGGTGCGAGTGGAGACGTAACCATACGGTCAAAAGGAAACATTTTCTTGGCTTCTGAAATCACTGAGCGAATAGTTGACCGAGAAAGGGTTGTTGCCACATTCGATACAAAGATCGCACCCAAATCAATCGAAGACTATCTATTCCTGGTGTTGGAAAAGTCACAAGACCCGGCCGTGCTTGAACAGGCAAAGAAATACTTTGCACAGGGCCACGAAGTGAATTTCCTGGAAATCAAGAACTGGATGGTAAGCATGCTGTCAATTCTTGGGTCTCATGGGCGGTCTGTCTTCTTGAACCGGCTGGCTGACTATCTCGATAATGTGGACATACCAAAGGTACTTAAGGTTACCTGGAACGACACAATGCAACGCATAGCAGCCGGGGATATTTAGACACTGCGCACGGAAGCGGCGGTTTTCCATCATCCGCAAGCATTTTTCATCCGATATTTGATATTCACCTATCCCCGCCAAGGACGCTGCCTGTCGACCTTGCCGGATAGTATATTCCTGGCGATTATTACGTCCTCTCTAACCTGAAAATCAAACATTCCGGCGCAGATAAAATCAGCGCCGTTCTGGTAGGCAAACTCAAAGCCCTCCTGCGGATGGATGGCTCCGGCAGCTAAAACCTTAAAGGCGATCCACGGCCTTTTTACGCTTTTCATAAACTCAACGGTCTTCTCGGGATTGGTGCACCAGATATTGTCGTGCTCCGGCTGCCTTTGGGCCGACCAATAATTGTGGCTATGCAAGGTCTTCATATAAAAGTCAGGCTCTAAACCTGCCTTCTCGCACGCAACGGGCACAGCTAAGTTATGTCCCCCCACACCTGCAAGCACGCCATTTTCTTTAATACACCGAAGCGATTCACCCAGCAGATCAACACGCCCTTTTTCGACCAGAGTATCTGCGACGCCGCCCTGTATGTACGCGCCAACGGCTCCATTATCGACGGCTCTTTTTATGTCATCTTTGAAGTGTTGGAGGTCTTCTTTGCCCGGCTTGATTTGCGCAATCCATTGTATTTGGCCGCCTCGTTCATTCCAGTATTTGTCCAGAATTCTAATGCAATGGTCGTCAAGTCTTAATATAGCGGTATTGATGCCGGTCTCTTCACATATAGCAAGAGTCTCGATGACCTTCTCATCTGTAAAATAATGCTGCAACAGCGACGATACATAATCCAGGTCTCTACTGTGGGCAAAGCCGCTGATCAGATTGCCGCCACAGATAAGCCGGCTAATCTTCACCTTGCCAATTTTGCCCATTGGCAGACCTTCGGTAGACTCTCTCGGCGTCGGCTCAGCCGGTTTTTTTGCCAATTCTGCCAATAACGCCTTTTCCTCCAGGCTCAGACCCAACAGGCCGGCTGTGGACCCGACAATGAAACGCTCTAAGAAGGTTCTGCGGTTCAAATCTGCGGACATAACGTACCTCGCTTCGATCAATAGTTTTTGCTTTCCAGTGCTTTGCGGATAGCCACAAGCTCGTTCAACATGCGATCGAACACCTGCGTTTTATCCTGGTCGGTGATGGGCTGTCTGGGCTGGGAGAGGCCCGAGAGCGTGTAGGCTCTAATTTTTTCCATGATACTTTCCTTGACCTCTTCGAGGTTTCTCACCCCCAGCAGGCTGAGCTCTGCCTTTGCGGTCTGCTGCCCGCTGGCGCCTGCCGTTTGGATGTGAATTGTCCCGATGTCGAAAATCCGCTGGAGCGGCCCTTGGGTAATATCAAGATTCGTGACTTTGGTGAAGGGAATGGTAATATACTTCTTCCAGAATACACCGCTCTTTCCCTTAATACACTCGTTGTTTATGACGTACTCCAAATTCGCGTAGAAGGCCGGTATCCATATAAGGATAAGCACTACGACTATTGCCGATCCCACCAGCAAAAGGCCGAACACAATCGGCTGGACGAGCATAAGCAGCAGCCACGCTACAATGTCGATCACAAACCATATTGACCAGCAGGTAAACCACAAAGTTTTCAGCTCTTTCTCCGGTTTCATCGCTATCGGTTCCATTATAGTCCCTTTCAGATACCAGCCTATTTTGCTCGCTGCGGTATGGAATTATCCTCTGCTGTTAGCCTGCCAGATGGCTTTGTTGGGTCATTTGCTTTCAGCCGGTGGGATAAGCAGCTTCATGAGACTTCCAACCTCGACCGGGAAAAGCACAACCGTGTTCGAAGGGCTGGCTCCAAGTCCATCGATAGTCTGGAGTGTGCGCAATTGTATCGCCAAGGTATTTTCCTTCATAATGCCAGCCGCCGCTGCCAGATTTACTGCGGCCAGCTTGTCACCTTCCGCCTTGGTTATCGTGGCGCGTTTCTCCCGCTCGGCAGAAGCCTGGCGGGACATCACACGCTTAAGGTCCTCCGGCAGCTCGATATCCTGCAATCGGATCGAATCGACGTGCAACCCCCAGTCTTTGATTCGTTCTTCGACGTTTTCTCCTATACGTGCCTGGATTTGCTGGCGCTCGGAGAGCAGATCATCCAGAGTTAGCCCGCCTACTACATCTCGCAGCGCCGCCTGAGAATACTGCGCAATAGCGAAACGAAAGTCCTGAATGCGAATCACCGCTTTTTCCGAGTCTTTAACCATGAAAAATAGTGCCCCGTCGATTTCTGCGGGCACGTTGTCGCGAGTGATTACCTTCTGGTGCGGGATGTTAACTACCAGTATGCGGGTGTCGATGAATCGCACATACTCAATGATGGGGATAACGTAGAGAAGCCCCGGGCCGCGCACGGCCTGGAAATTCCCCAGCCGCAGCACCACACCGCGCTCCCACTGAGCGGCAACTCGCACGCCGCTAACGAAGATGCCCCAGAGAACCCCTACAATGGCTACAATGACAACAATAACTATAGCCGTTTTCTCATCCCGTACTTTGGTGAACACCGCCCAGTACATCAGCAGCACAAAAATAGCCAGAGGCACCGAAGTCAACATACCCCGCAGAGCGCGGCCCAGTGAAATATGTTCGTCCGCGGGCTTTGCGTACTGCTTGGGCGATTCCGTTAGTTGATGTGATAATGCTGCTGCCATAATCTTCCACTCCTTTACTTTTGTTGACTATATTTGTCTACAAACACTTTTAAGGACGTTTGATAAAACTCCACCGCGCTGGCAATATAATTGCTGCGCGCACGCGCGTATCTACGTGCTGCCTTTAGCGGCGGCTGTGCGCTGCATCAGACCATATTTGTTTCCGCCAAGATAGTGCAATGTGTGAAACTTTTCCGGGATCCATCTGCCGTCAAAGAAGTCTGCCTCAGCTTCTGCCCTGACGACCTGGCAAATCAGCAGATCATGCGTCTGCATCTTAAATATCTCGACCACTCGACATTCCAGATGCCCGGCACACTCTTTTATCAGGGGCGGCTCGACCGTTTTGGCAGGCACCGGCGTCAGCCCAGTTTCTTTGAACTTATCGTTATTTCTGCCCGACACCTGCCCTACAAAATGGACTCGTTCCAGCAGCTCCCGGCCGGGCACGTTTATAACGAGCTGTCGGTTCTGCCTTATCAAGTCGTAGCTGTATCGCAGGTGACTTATAGCCAGCAGTATCAGACAGGGCTCAGCGCTATTGACGGGCGTTTGCCAGCTAAAGGTCATAACGTTGGCCTTTTGCATTGTGCCGGAGGTCACCAGCACCACGCAGCCCGGCTCAACCAGCCATTTTGCCTTATTTAATTCAACTTCCCGCTTCATTTGTGTACGCTTTGCAGCGACCGGAGCATAAAAAGCTAGATAGTTTTGGCCTATTTAAGAACAGCAATCCACAGGGCAATAGCACTGCCAACTGCTATTATTGTGGCTATCAGTGCTATGACAAAATTTCGATTTGCGGTCTTACAGGCATCTATCATCGTTAGAGTTTGTAGCCCTTGGTGAATATTGTCAATAAGGTCTGATATACCTGCGTCGTACCCTACAGGTGCTTCCGTTGTTGGGTTAATGTACATAGCACGAGTGTTTGCTCCGACTTTTCTTGCCAATTCTCGTAAAGCCTTCTTTGTACCCTTTGCTGGGTTTCCGTCAGGTTCTGGCGGGCTATCTATGATTTCGCTCAGTTTTTTCCTGTAGGCCTCAATTTCTTTATGCGTCATTGTTTTGCCCCTTCATAGGGCAGTTCGTAAGAGATGAGTTCTAGGTTTCTTTCAACGTCTAACAGAAAGGATGCAAATCCCGACCACAATCGCAAGTATTACAACCGCCACCAACCAGTAGCCAGGTGCGCGTGTACAAATCCAGATGACAATCCCAGTAAGCGAAACCACTATTACCCAAGAATACCGTTTCCGCGAACAACTCCTTCTGGTGGGAGCAGCCAGGGGAGGAATCTCAAAGCTACTCATCGCGGGCCCTTCCCAGTGCGCCTCAGATGGTTCAAAGACGGAATCTGAGTATTCCTGCCCAGGTTCAAATTCGCCGCAGGTGTCATCTAAATAGGTCTCAGGCCAAGGCGGCGCAGATCTTCTGCAAACTCCAGCCGACAGGTCCGAAAACATATGGGCATCGAACTCATCTACCTCACGCGCCGGTCGCCAGAATCTACAAAACCTACATTCTTGGCCCATCGGTCTCCCTTTTTCCGTCTTTCGCTTCGCTTTGTCGATGCCAGGCGTAACCTGAGTAACAAAATGCAGCGATTTCGCTCTTCATAATTCGAGTCGCTTACGTGTTTGTCCCCCACGCATGAACTCAGTGACCGCCTCAGCAACTCTATGAGTGTTCCAATCGTCAGGAACCTTACTTACAAAAAACGGTTGATGCATTATCACAAACTCATGTACACGCGTCTCGAATTTACTCGCATAGCTCCTTGATTCGGGCTCGGTCGTAGAAAATGCGGCTAAGATTACCGGACCGGAGTATGAGTGATGCGGTATAACTTTCGCTACGGTTTTAGTCTTGGCGCTATTGAGAAGAAATTTAAAACTATAGCTGGCGTTGTACTTCTTAACCATAGCGAAAACTCTAATTTTCTCCGCGGCGCTATCCGTTATTAACCTGCAACGCTCCTGTATACACTCTGGAAAACGCCTCCAATTCTTTAGATCAAGCCATTCCCAACTCATGACCAATTCTCCAAAATAGTACTTCGTTTCCTATATATACAACTGTAAGCGCTTTTCACGAATATCATGACAGGGCCAGACTGAATAAAAGACCCTAACATATTTCTAAAAAAGAACTTGCAATCATAAAATTTTTTTAATTTTTTTTCAGAATAGTCTTTTTTGTACCGACAGCGGTATGCGCGGCCGAGTCGAAATTATCACCTATGACAGCGGAGCAAGCTGACCAGGCAATTTACAGTGATCTGCGTCTGCGTAGCCGCCAGGCGCTACAACCTAAGCCGATCGTGCCAAGTACAACAGCGCTGGGAGTGGGGATCACGCTGGGGTCGCAAGGATATTCTGTGATGTACCCGTTTGCAGGGTCGCCATGCGACTGATTGTCCCACTTTGAACTTATTGCATTAATACCGAAGAACTGCAGTTGGTCATTAAATGGGTAAGAGGTAGGCTCTCCTGGCGCCCAATTAGAATAGCTAAATGATTCACCTGTCACCCAATGCCATACACCATCGCTGGTGCGGTATCCACCCAACCAGGGTCCTTCCCAATACGTGATGTTAGGATTGCTGGAATGAGGCACTGGTATCCAGAAATCTAAATCATCGTTGATGAGGTCGAACACAAACTCGTTCTCGGCGGAAGATGTGATTGTAGCAAGGTACCCTCCTGCTGCAGCGCAGGCACCTTGGGCACTCTCCCAATCAATGCCTGACGTAACGAGAACCGGCTCATAAAAGTGCCCATTACCGCCAACGGCGATTGACCACTCCGTTGGATCAGCACTGCAAACACTAGCGAATAAGGACATTATCACCATCCCAAATGCTACAATTGATTGTCGTTTCATTTTGCTCCTCCTTTCATCTTTTCAAGGCCACTTGAAACAATATGATTATGCACTCATTTTGGCTGCAAATCAAGGAAAAAGTATTCTATCGGCGTGCAGGGACACCCTACCACGTACATAAGGACCCTCCCATAAATGGCAGAGCTAAACAATTCAGCGCAATGACAAGGGACGAGTCACGAGCTACGCGGGTACGCGGGCAGATAAATATTTGACAAGAAACAATAGTATTCGGATAATATTCGGCAGCCTGGGATGTCCCTTTGACCCTTCAACTGGGTTCAGGGCAGGCTTTTTTCGCTCAGGGCAGGTTGTGAGGTATCTATGGGAATAAGTCAAACGCTGGTTTGTGAAATCGTCAAACGCATTTTGAGCGTAGTCGAGCCGAAGCGAATAATTCTGTTCGGTTCCGCCGCAACGAGAGAGATAAACAAAGACAGCGATATTGACCTGCTGGTACTCCAATCTTCTCCGAGTGATACCCGTAAAGAAAGCGTTCGTGTCCGCCAGGCAGTGCGCGGGCTGGGCTATCCTTTCGATATTATCGTTATGACTACAGAACGGTTTGAGGAGACTAAGAATGTTGTTGGCGGTATTGCTTATCCAGCCAACAAGTATGGCAAGGTAATATATGAAGCCGCCTGATAAAATAAGAGATGAATTTGTGCATCAATGGCTGTCGAAAGCGGAAGAAGATTTTAGTGCCGCCAAGTCTCTTATCACCTATGGGGCGTCTTTTCTCTCTACGGTTTGTTTTCATTCACAGCAGGCCGCAGAGAAATATCTGAAGGCATTTTTGACTTATCATCAGGTCGAGTTTCCGAAAACGCACGATATTGATGAACTTCTTGACCTGATTGCCCCGACAGACAGCAAACTGTCCGAATCTTTGCGCGATGTCATTGTGCTTACAAATTATGGTGTAGATGTCCGCTATCCGGGCGATTTCCCTAATGTGACCAGTAGCGATGCTCAACAAGCAATCCAGATGGCCGAGAAAGTTCGCCGGTTAGTTTTGCAGTTGCTATAGCCTGTATCGGTGGCCTAAATCCCACCCTACGATGCGCAATTCAGGCCGACAGCGCGGCAAGAGGAAAATGGGCCGGGTTGGAGTCGAACCAACGTAGGCTTACGCCAATGGGTTTACAGCCCATCCCCTTTGACCACTCGGGCACCGACCCAACAACTCGTATTTCGTCGCTCGTGGCTCGTATCACGTTTTACTATTGTTGCCGAAAAACCATCAATTGTCAATAATTTAGCCCAGTTCCATTGCGAAGTAATTCTTGGCGTTATTAAAGCTGACGTCCTCAACAATTCTTCCGAGCAGGTTCAGGTCATTGGGCAAGAGTCCGGCTTCGACATCGCTGCCGAGCATATTGCAGAGTATTCGGCGGAAATATTCATGCCTCGGATATGACAGAAAGCTTCGCGAATCGGTCAGCATACCTACGAACCGGCTAAGTAGTCCCATATCCGAAAGCACCTTAATTTGCTCTTCAATCCCATTTTTTTGGTCGAGGAACCACCACGCTGAACCATACTGCATTTTGCCTGCCCCGCACCAATTATCCGCCGACGAGAGATTTGGCTTACAACAAGTGCAACGCACTGTCTCCGGCTCAATTAGTGCGGGGGCCTGAAAGCTACCGATCATGGCAGCAAAAACCGCGTTGTCCCGGGGGTTGAGATTATAGAGAATTGTTTTTGGCAACTTGTTTATAAAATCCAAACGGTCAAGAAACTTTGCAAGCGGTTTGGCTATCTGGAAATCACCGATCGAATCGCATCCTACATCAGGGCCAAGGGCTTCGAATAGTCGCGTGTTATTATTCCTCAGGGCGCCAAGATGAAGCTGCTGAACCCAGCCTGATTCGTAGTCCATCTGGGCAAATTCAATCATCATCGCTGACTTGAACTTAAGCCGTTCGGCAGCGTCAAGTTCCTTTGCCGCCCTTATTTTGCTGAAGATATTTTCGATTTCTCTTTCGGTATAATCCTCGGCGTACGCGGTCTCCAAGCCATGATCAGACAGCCGGCAGCCATTGTCGTGAAAATAGTCGTGGCGTTTTCTCAGGGCTTCAAGATAAGAGTTATAATCCCTGATTTGCGTATCGCAGACTTTTTCCAGTGCATCAATCCACTTGTTCAGAGCGCCAACCTCCTCGACGCCCATCGCTCTATCCGGACGCCAGGCGGTGTGCACCTTTATCTGGAAGCTATCCTGCCTGAGCTTTTTATGATGCTCCAGACTGTCGAGCGGGTCCTCGGTGGTGCAAATTAGCTTAACGTTCATCTTGCGCAGGAGATTGCGGACGCTAAAGTCGGGCGTTCTGAGCATTTCGCTGCACGCCTTGTAGATTTCTTTGGCGGTATCTGGGCCCAAGAGTTTATCTTTTATGCCGAAGTATCTTTTTAGCTCTAAATGTGTCCAGTGATAAAGCGGATTACGCAGACAGGAAGGAACGGTCTGGGCCCATTTCTCAAACTTTTCGTAATCGCCTGCACAGCCGGTTATGTATCTTTCCGGCACGGCGTTTGTTCGCATCGCCCGCCATTTGTAGTGGTCGCCGTAGAGCCAGGCCTGGGTAATATTGTCGAAGCGATGGTCGTCAGCTATCTGCTTAGCCGGCAGGTGACAGTGGTAATCATAGATTGGCATTTTCTCGGCGTGTTCGTGGTAAAGAATCCGAGCGGTCTTATTCTGCAAAAGGAAATCTTCCGACATAAACTTTTCAGCCATTTTTCGTCCTCGCAAACCCCGCTAAATATGTGTCAACTGGTACATGGGTAACACTTTAAACCGGGAACATAGGTA
>CAZMLE010000007.1:0-103012 GCA_964567045.1 uncultured Pirellulales bacterium
CTGCGGCGGACACGTTCGAATTGATTATTGATTATTGGTGAGGAATTGCGGGTTGAGGTCCCGGCGGGGCGGGATTTATTATAATTAATGCTTGATTCTTTCCAGGGGAGCGAATAACATAACAGCACGTAACTATTGAACGCCGGCAGTTCCGGCAAGATTTTTCTTAAAAGAAAGGGAATAAACACAATGAATATTTATGTAGGAAATTTGCCGCATAAGGTAACCGAGGATGAGGTTCGTCAGGCTTTTGCAGAATTTGGGCAGGTCACAGAGGTTCGTCTAATAGTGGATAAGTTTAGCGGCGAATCCAAGGGATTCGGATTCGTTGAAATGCCCTCTAAAGATGAAGCAGAAAAGGCCATCGGAGCAATGAACGGCAAGGAGTTTATGGGACGAGCTTTGAATGTGAACGAAGCGCGGCCGAAGACCGATCGTGGTGGTGGTGGAGGAAGACGAGAAGGTTTTGGTGGTGGCCGTGGCGGTGGCGGTGGCGGAGGAGGTGGTTTTGGTAGAAGCCGGGGCGGAGGTCGGTACTAACGACCAGTAGTGCTGAAAGATTGGGGCATAAGTATGGAAATCAAACGGGCTCCGCCTTGAGCGGAGCCCGTTGGTTTTTCGAGCGTGTTGCTTTGAACTAACCAGGGATTACGTTGGTCGCACAAGGGCCTTTTTTGCCCTGTCCGATCTCGAACTGGACCTTCTGGCCTTCCGCGAGACTCGTATAGCCGCTCATCTTGATCTCCGAGTGATGAACGAACAAGTCATCGCCGGCCTCATCGGGCGTGATAAACCCAAAGCCTTTTTTCTCGTTAAACCATTTTACTGTACCTGTACTCACTTCTGTGCTCCTTCGGCCTGTCAATGGCCGTGAATTGTGTCTCTCGGATTTTTTGAAGAGAATATTCTTGAGAGACCTGAGAATATGCCCCACTCAAAATTATTCTACCATGACAACTGACCGGCGGTCAATAAAAATAAATCAAAAATAATAATAACGGCAGGTTAGCGGGATGACTCAGGCGCAAAGCGGGTTGACAGAACGGGGTAGGCCCCGTATCTCGTGAAGTCCTTCGTCAGATGGATGGGCAATGCGTAGATGCGGAAATGCGTTGCCTGGGATGGGCAAGCTCAGAGCCAGCACCGGCCTGTCGAACAATGACCTTGCAGCGAAAGGCTCAAGAATTACTTCTTGCCTTTTGTTCGTTTCTGAAGTTTCTTCAGTTCGTCAGTTCCTTCTTGCCAGTATTCTAACTGCTGCCCAAATGACTTTCCTTCAAGCTGCTTGCGAACCAATTCTGCGCCCCGTCTTTTCATCCGGACACAGTCGAACGTCTTAGTCTTCATATTCGATCACCTCCAGCGGTGAATAGATGGCGATTTCGCTGTAACCACGCAGCGTGTTGACGGCATTCTACATAGGAATCTTCTGAAAATTCACAATATGCTTGAAATTCCAACTGACAATCAGCGAGGCCTGTGAGATAGTTGCCAGCGCTACGTGCAAAGCATCTGTAGAATACTTCTCGGATATAATCGCCGCGTCTGTATAAGCCTGTTGTAGCTTAAGGGCTTCGCCTGTGATCTCGGCAATATCTGCAACCGGCAAAATGTCGAGAAATAGCTCTTTGACGCTTTTGGGCCCAGCCTGGATTTCTTGCCTGACGAGTTCGGAGGTCACCAGGACAAATTTAGCCTTTTTGACAGCATCAAAAAAGGCTTTGCTCGCCTCTGCAAATTCCTCATCGAACACGCCACCGAAAACGGACGTGTCGGCATATACTCTTATGGTTCTCTCGAAAGGCATACGCTGATTACCATCATAGCTGTTGGGCAGCCTTTATGCAAATAAAAAAACCCTCCGGCAGGGCTTGGCAGGGTAGGGTGGCGGTGGCTACTTTGTTAGGGGCAACTCGAGCGGTGCGAATATAAGCCCCGGCAGGGGTACGGGTCCCCAAAAAGGCCCCAGCCGCAAATGGGTATACAAAAGAGCTCCCCGGCACAGGTCCGGGGGCTAAGCGCGGTGATTTTGTACCGTATTTGAGATGGTATAAATTTATACGCTGGCAGGCAACCACTTTCTGATTAGCCCCACCACCCATGGCCTGAGCAAGGTCGAATGGCTGTGGGTGGGGCCACCTGTGGGCAGGGCAATAGTCTCTAAAGCTCATCCGTCAACGGCCTCCCAACACAAAACCTCGTAGCCAAAAATCCGTTACTTCCTTCGCTCTGAGTGCCTTAAATGTATAGAGAAGCAAGTACCGACAGCGTCAAATCAACAAAAAAGCGCAAAAAGGAGTATCGACCATGAAAACGCTTATACTGACCACTATACTTCTGATGCTAACGATCGGCCTTACCGGCTGTATCGCCATCTCGGGCCGCCATCATGGGTACGTGAGCCACGAAGTAATTGTGGCTCACCCACCAGATATAGTCGTTTGGTCGGCCCCCGCGCCTCATCACCACCCTGGCCGGCCCGTACCAGGGCCTTACCATCGCGGTCCCGGGCACCCCTTCCCGTGAGTCAGACCAGCGCTAATTAACAGCGGCGACGGATGCTATTTTGACAAGAGGGGGCGAAAAACCGGCTCGCGAGCCGCGCATTAGTCAGGGAAATTAAGGACTGCAAACCAGCCATGATGCTGCCTGGCTGCCTCGTCATAAGCGGCGGCGGCAGCAACCTCATCATCGAAATAGCCGAGCGATTTGGTCTGTCCTTTTACTCTTATCCGCGCATACCATTTGTTTTTTCTTTTGTGCCAGGTCAGGCCTCTGTATTTTGAGCGGCTCTTTGTGCGCTCGGATTTGGGACTATTGCAGACGTTTTGCCAATGCGCAGCGGGCCGAAGGTTGGCTTTACGATTGTCCAGGCCGTTGCGATTGATATGGTCAACCAAAAGGGTCTCCGGCACATTGAGGACCTGGCGGTGCATCCTGATGGTGAAGTCTTTTTTGCCGTTCCAGACCTTTCGCTGGGCGTAGTAGGTGCTTCTTCCCTTGGTGGCGTGCCATTTGTATTTGGCCAGGCGTGGGTAGTCATCGGGGTCCACGATGGCGTATCGGCCCTGCGTGAGGGGGATCCGTCGGAAGGCATAGCCGAAGCGCAGGCGCCGGTAGCCCAGAGCGAGCCAGACGGCAACGCCTGCCAGCCAGGCTGGGATTCTGATTCGGATCACCAGAGTCAAGATGCCTTCTCCGGCGGCGGCACACTACGCGGTGCCTCCATAATGGGGCGAACCTGCGCGAATTGGGCGAAATTTGGCCTTTTTTGAGGAGCATCAGTTGAGCGTAAGTAGTTGTATGGCTGGCAGTAAAAAAATTTTTAGCGAATTATGATTTTTGTTCGGCGCTATCAGCACTTTTGGGCGAGCCTGCGGCGCTGCCCGCCGTTCGATGTCCGAATTTCACCGTCTTATTCCCTGATGGTCCTTTTCAGTTTTTCCTTGTCTTTGCTGTAATCGCCTCCATAATACTGCTGGCGAAGAGACAAAAGACGGGCGACCGCATGGCGCAAGAAGAACAAATACTGGTTGTCGAGCGAAAAGTCCTCGAACAGACAGGGATGTTTCAGGGGCTGACGTTTGATGTGGAGCGGTATCTCCGCAAGATATTTGTTCAGGGCGTTCCGCGTTTTATGCCCAGGTCGCAGGCGGAAAAAGACCCGGCTTATAAGCAGATCATTCCGTACGTGATCATGGCTTACGGAGGAAAGTACCTTAGTTATGTCAGGGGAAGGCGAGCGGGGGAGGCTCGGCTTGTCGGCAACAGGTCTATCGGCATAGGGGGCCATATAAATCCCCGTGATGACATGCCCTTATTCAACGCCGACTTTTATCATACCTACATTACTGCCGTCGAACGCGAAGTGGCGGAGGAAGTGTCTGTGAACGCGCACCACAGCGACCATATTGTTGCCCTGCTCAATGACGACTCCAACGACGTTGGGCGTGTGCATCTTGGAATCGTGCACTATTGGATTCTGGACTCATCGCAGGTTGCCAAGCGCGAGCAGATGATTAGCCAGATAGCCTTTATGAGTATCCTTGAATTGCAGAAAGTTCGGGATACAATGGAGACCTGGTCGCAGTTGTGTCTTGACGGCTTGGCCTCGATAACCGCTGAAGCAACGAGCGATATAGCCGGACACGCTGTTCAAAAACCGTTAGGAGAGTAAAAATGCTTTGCGAATTTTGTGAGGAATTCCACCACCGATGCCGTTCCCGATTTGCTCAGATTTACGCTCCATTTGTTAAGGATCGAGTCGTGGCTCGACATGGGATTTTTGTGGCGATGCCCACAATGGGCCAGTTGTTCCCGAACAGTCTCTTAGTTCTACCAGCGTCACACGTTGAAACTATGGCATCACTGCCTGCGAGTGAATTGTCGGATCTGACCACCTTCCTCACCGCTTTGGAAAAGGTAATTGGCCAAAATAGGCCGGTCGTAGCCTTTGAACACGGCGCTCGTTGTACCACCGGAGGCGGTTGCGGTATTTATCATGCACACGTTCACCTAGTTGCTGTTCCGGCTCATGTTTCAGTTGATGACTTGTTGCCACCAGAGATGGACTCGCGTTCATATAGGTCAGCATCTTCGTTCATCGCCGGGCTTCGTGATTTGCGGTCTTCTCCAGAGTATTTGATTGTCCGAGACAGTAACTACCTCATCAGGTTCGTTGATATTTCATTGTCATCCGGCAAGCGATACCCGTCGCAGTATTTCCGGAGGGTCTTAACCGAGTTTTTCAAACTCGATCATCCTTGGGACTGGCGAAGGTATCAAGGACCGGAGCAATACTTGTTTGACACGATTAATATGTTTAGGAATGCAAATGTTTCTCTCTGCAAGTGAAATACAAGAGTTGGTGACCTCAGGAGAATTATTAATTGCGCCGTTTTCGCCTGAAAATTTGAAGCCGGCTTCGTACGTTCTTAGACTCTCGAATCGATGGCGCAAATGGTTCCCGTCGAGCGAACCGATAGATCTCACGGTCCCGATTGATAATGATAAACTCCTTTCCTCGATTGTCACATCGGAATACCACATTTTGTCGAATGGGGAGTTTTGTTTGGGTGCTACGATAGAGAGATTGTCAATGCCGCCGCACTTGGTTGGTATTGTTATGCCGCTGTCCCATGTTACCCGGTTTGGTTTGAGCGTTGGTCTCGGCTCGTTCATAGTTTCCCCTGGATTTGGCGCGACTACTCCAACGAGCTTAACCCTGGAGTTGGTTACACATAATCCATCGGCTCTGAAGTTGCGTGCAGGTCTTCCCATCTGCCATCTTGCTTTCATGAGAGTGACGCCGGGACGCAATTCACGTCCACTGGATCGAAGCATTTACGAAGGACGAGAGGCGCCGGCAGGTCCGTTGCTCGCTGAGGAATGGGATACACGAAGACTTGGGCTGGGGAGCACGACGGATGGCCACTGATGATCGTGACAAATTGTTCCTCCGGTATTTTATAGTCCTGCCCTCGGGGTAGTTGTATCAATAACGTCAGGAAGTTTACCATGTCGAGACAAACAAATGTTAAACTGGTGGCGGAACTACTGCCGAGCAAGCAAAGGTTGGCCGTGAAGGATGCTGCAGATAAGCTTTTTGAAGATATGCTGTCAAATAAACAAGCACCCTCTGGAGTCTACCTCGTCAACGAGATCTGGCCCAACTTGAAGCAGGCCGATAAAGCTGTGGATCCGACTCTCGTCTTGGCACCAATGGATCGCGTAGGTGGAGAGCCAGGCAAGAGTGGAAACGCGGTCCTTGCAGGACGATTCTTCCTAACCCACGATGAATTGCCCTCGAATCCAATGATCATCAAGATAAGTCCAGACCCTGAAGCGGACGCGAGCCTAGCGAACGAGAAGCGCGATAAACTGGTTATTGAATGGAAGGCGGCAGAATTTCTCGCCCCTCAGTTTTCAAATCGTTGCCGCTTCGCATGTCCACTATATTTATTTGACGAACGAGGTAAGCCGGCCGTTCTTTGGGCACCATTCGAGTCCGAATGGGACTATCCCTTGCCACTTCCTGAAGAGCCAGAAGTGCGAGTTAAGGTTGAAGAAATGGCCAAGTACTTGAGCCCCATACCACCGGCCCTTCACGAAAATCAGCATGAGCGTGAGCAACAGTTAAATAAGATACTGGACGCCGTCGATTTCCTCAAAGAGGCCCATTTGGTGAAGGGGATCAATCACCGTGATTCTATAAACCTGGTGGATCACTATGCGGACTATCTGCGCGATGTGCACAACCTGGACTCTTTGTGGGCTCAGCCATGGCGAAGGCTTTGGGGGAACGCTACCCCAGTATCAGATTTTGGGGAAAGTGGTTGGCCCAACCCGTTCTTGGTCTGTGAGGCATTACGTAAATTGGGTCCGCATTCACTGAGAACGGGTTTTGTACACGGAGATCTTCACCCCCGCAACATTGTGTTCGCTCACAAAAAAACGGTGCGTGTGATCGATTTTGGTTGGGCACGGCCGCTGTGTCCGGATGACCCCGGCAAGCCGGGGGAGCTTCAGCACATCGTGAAGGACTTTGTTTTGCTTGAAGCTAATCTGCGTTTTATGACGCTACCACCATTCCTTCCCTATGATCAGGTGAAAGAATTTGCTGAGTGGATTGAGATGGACGAGGAACCGCGGCCTGTAAAAGATCCTGAGTGCAACCTGCGTATAGATTTGATTAAGGACCTGCGAGGAGTAGCGAAGAAGCATGTTGGGAACTCCTCGAATTGGGACATTGAGTATATCGTGCCCCTGTTCCTTGTGTCTCTCGGATTGCTGAAGCATTGTCACAGTGCAGACTGTACGTGGGCGGCGCGGTACACCGTGCTTAGGTTGGCACGGTACTTGGTGGACAAAGAAGTGGTGAACATGTGAAAGAGTGCGACCTATGGAACACTCACGTCCGCAATCGCTCCAGACCCTAAAAGATTTAGGTGAATTCGCCCTCGTGCGCCAGGTCGTACTGCCGATAGTTGGCGGGGACGATGGGGTATCGCCGCTTGGTGACGACTGCGCGTTCGTCCGCTTGCCCTCGGGACACCATGACCTCGTTGTGACAACGGATGTGGGACCTCGTCCGCTCGTGTGGCACGTGGGCCATCAATCTTACCGTACGTGGGGCTGGTATGCGGTCATGATTAATGTAAGTGATTTAGCGGCCGCAGGCGCTACGCCGCTGGCTATCACCACATCTATCGAGGCCCCAGGCGATATGGCCGTAGATGACTTCAAGGAATTCTTTCAGGGAATGGCGGAAGCATCCCGAGAACATGGTATTGCCAACGGGGGAGGAAACGTGCGACAGGCATCTAAGTTTGCCTGCCATGGAACCGCGATAGGTGTAGTGCCGACAGGCGCTCAATTGCGTCGAGGTGGCGCACGCCCAAGTGATCTCCTTGTTGCTGTGGGAGAGTGCGGACGATTTGCCACCGCTTATGTGCGGGCAAAGGAATACGGTTTTGGTGCGCTCTCTTGCGAGGAACAAACGCAACTGTGTCGGCCACGCGCACGTGTCAACGAGATGCAAATTCTGCATGGCCGCGGCTTAGTGAGTGCAGCAAGCGACAACTCCGATGGTCTGCTGGGTGCCCTCTGGAACATTGCAGAAGCGTCTGGATGTGCTGTTGAGCTTGACATGTCCCGGGAAGCACTTCCCAAGCGCGTTGCGGAGGTAGCATCGGAATTTGGATACAATCCATGGAACCTCATGTTTTTCTGGGGCGACTGGCAGGTCGTCGTATCAGTTCCGGCGGCCCGGACCGATGACTTCTGGCGCGTGGCTAAGGCACACCACATTTCGGCGCAGAATCTCGGCCGCGTGTGCGAGGGACCCCCACGATTGGTGGGGCTGAGCGAGGGTCGCAGGCACAATCTGCGGCTCCTGCGAAACGAGAACTTCCTACAGTCTTCGTTTAACACAGATATTTTGGCACACGTAGAGTTTATGCTCAGGTCGCAATTGTGGGATTAGGTACGTCACAGCGGAATCTCACGGCCTTTCATTCAAGAAAAAGATGATTTTGTGCACCACAAGCCCATATACGTTTTCTTGTGTGCGGTTCCGTCTGCCATAGAGACAGTATCGTTCGCCGACAGCTTCGAGGTCTGCTAAATTCTTTTCTGCCATACGAGGCACCCTCAATTAGGAAAACAAGGAAGCCCTGGCGTTCGCGAGGGCGCCTTGGTATCATAACCAGTCAAGTTTAAGTAATTGAAAGTGCCTGATATTAGGCTGCGGATCCCAGAAGATTTTTCTGTCAACCGATGAGCTATGACGGACGTCTATACTGGTAAATGCGTAACCTAAATGCGAATGAAAGGAAAATATCATGGACTGTATGAAGTACCTAAAAATCGCAGCTATCGTTTTTCTGTTTGCGGCCTGCTCTGCGCTGGCGGAACCATCTTTAACGATCTACAATCAGGATTTTGCAGTTGTACGTGATAGCCTGAATCTCAATCTCGTGCAGGGAACCAATGAGGTCCGCGTCACAGACATCACGGCGCATCTTGAGCCGGACTCCGTGATTCTGCGCGATCCCAAAGGCAAACACGCCATACAGATTCTTGAACAAAACTATCGGGCCGACCCTGTCTCCGAAGGATTGCTCCTGTCGCTGTACGAAGGAAAGGAAATTGAATTCCTGGTCACCACTGCGCAAGGCGACGAGAAAATCGTCCGCGGCAAGATTATTCGAAGCGGTTACGTCCCACATCAGTTGGGCATACGCCGATACGGGCAGGAGTATGCCGCGCGCCAAATGGCGTACACAGCAGGTGCTACTGGCCAACCCATCATGGAGGTAGATAGAAGGCTGCGCTTCAGCCTGCCGGGCAGGCCACTTTTCCCATCACTTGCGGATGATACGATCTTGAAGCCTACGATTCACTGGCTGCTCCAAGCCGAGAAGAAGGCAAAGTTCGATGCGGAACTATCCTACATAACCGGCGGCATGAGCTGGGAGGCCGACTACAGTATGCTCGCTCAAGAGAAGGGCGATACAATCCAGGTCATTGGCTGGGTGACCATCGACAATCAAAGCGGCAAAACATTCAACAACGCACGCATTAAACTTATGGCCGGCGACGTCAGCAAAATCCAGCAGCCAGACCGCTCGCGTTATGGAGGTTATGGCGGCATGGAGATGGCCCCCACAAGCGCACCGTGGCAACCTCCTGTGACGGAAAAGGCGTTTGAGGATTATCATCTCTACACGCTCAACCGCGCGACTACGCTCCACGATCGTGAAACCAAGCAGGTTGAGTTTCTACGGGCGGAAGGGGTGAAAACCGAACGGCTGTATGTCTACGATGGCGTCAAGATCGATTATGCCCGCTACCGCGGCTATCAGACGGAATACATCCGGCAGGAACGGGACTACGGTACACAGTGCAATCCCAAGGTATGGGTCATGAGGGAATTCAAGAATTCGCAAGAGAACCATCTGGGCATCCCTTTGCCGCGAGGGCTTGTGCGCTTCTACAGGCAGGATGAAGATGGGCAATTAGAGTTCACCGGCGAGAACTTCATCGACCACACCCCGCGCGATGAGACTGTCCGCGTTTATACGGGCAACGCCTTCGACCTGGTGGGAGAAAGACGCAGAACGGATTACAAGATTGACACATCCCAGCACTGGCTCGACGAGTCGTTTGAAATAAAGGTGCGCAATCGCAAGGAGAAAGACCCGGTGGAGGTCAGAGTGGTTGAACATCTGTATCGATGGATCAATTGGCAGATTGTGGAGAAGTCGGATGCCTTCCTTAAGACCGACAGTCAGACGATTGAATTTCGCATTCAGGTCCCTGCGGGAGAGGAAAAAGTCGTTACTTATAAGGTGCATTACACTTGGTAAACAGATGCAGCCCGGGCGGGGCTTGACGCGCGGGGCGGAAAAGCGTAGTATTGTTATCTATATGAATATTAGCGGGCGGAAAATTGCGTTCGTCCTGGCGATCCTGGCCGGCTCTTGCCTGATAGCCGGCTGTGGCAGAGCCGGCGTCGATAAATCAAAAGGGCTTGCACCTGCGAAAGACCTCGGCACTACTATAGGGTCACTGGCAGAAATCGTGACGCCCGAATCGATCCCGGTCGAAGGGTTTGGACTGGTAGCTGGACTCAGTGGGACAGGTTCGGCTGAATGTCCGCCCCAGATTAGAGCTTATCTTGTGCGATACATTCAAACGCAATTGCCTAAGAGCGGCGTAAACGTTGAAAAGCTAATTAGCAGTACTGATACGGCGGTTGTACAGATAGAGGCAGTAATGCCGGCGGCGGCCTGGAAGAACCAGTACTTCGATGTAAAAATAACTGCCTTGCCAGGCACGCGAATAACCTCACTGGAACACGGCTGGCTGTACACCGCAGAGCTCAAGGCAAGAGGTACGTTCGGCATAGCTACAAGAGTTCTGGCAAACGCGGAAGGACCGGTCTTTATAGACAAAATCGGCGTTGGCAACACTGATAAGAGGGTCGGATATGTTTTGGCCGGCGGAAAGATGCTTGAAGATCAGAGGATAAGTCTGCAACCTCACCAGCCGGACTATCGAACCGCAAGCCGTATCCGTAATCGTTTGAACGAGCGTTTTGGCTTTGGCACAGCCGAGGCAGTTTCGCCTGCTCGGATTGAGTTGACGGTGCCGGCTAAGTACAGAGGACAAGAGCAAAGATTCATCGCGATGGTCAGAGCGATGTACCTTGATCAGACGCCAGAAATCATTAAAGGAAGAATAATGACGTTTGTTAAAGAGCTTGCAGTTTCTCAGGATAAGCAGACCAGTGAGATCGCTCTTGAGACCATAGGCAGTGCAAGCCTTGATAAAGTGGGCGTTTTGCTGAGCTCGTCCAACGAAGAGGTGAGGTTCCGAGCAGCCAGATGTGTGGTCAACCTGGGCAGTGAGCGGGGCATAGAGACGCTCAGGCAAATTGCTATGGATAAAAACTCTGCATATCGGCTCGAGGCGTTGCGGGCGATGGCTGTGCCGGCGGGGCGCGACGATGCAGCAACCGTATCACGCAGGCTGCTACTTGACAGCGATTCTAACATCAAGTTAGCTGCGTACGAGCAATTGCGGGAACTGGACGACCCCGCTTTGACGCGGGAGCTCATCGGGCGTAGCTTCTTTCTGGAACAGATCGCACAGAGCAGAGAGAAAGTGATCTTTGTCTCTCGCAGCGGGCAGCCGCGAATCGTGCTATTTGGTGCTCCAATATCGTGTCACGACAATATTTTTGTGCAATCAGCTGACGGCGATATAATACTGAACGCTCCGGCTGGGCAAAAATATGTTTCACTAATACGCAAGCATCCAAAACGACCCAGCGCAATAGCACAGTTGAAAAGCTCGTTTGAGCTTGCTGATATTATTCGAACACTCTGCGAGGAGCCCTCAAGCAAAGCTGAGGAGGCGCCCCGTGGTTTAGGGATTTCATACGCCGAGGTCATAGCCCTTTTGAAGCAGATGTGCGAGAAAGGCGCCGTAGGGGCCGAGTTTCGCCCCGGACCCTTGCCGAAAATCGGGTAATTGTCAAGAAATCGCAAATCATTGGCCGACAATAATAGTGCACGTTGTCTGTGGTCAGTGTACGGCGGCGGTGATCTGCAAATTACCACGCCCAGCATAGGGTGAAAAATGAGACTGGAAAAAATCGTTCTTGATGGATTCAAAAGTTTTGCGGACAAAACAGAATTTGCCTTCGATTCGTCCATAACCGGTATTGTGGGACCCAACGGCTGCGGCAAGAGCAATATTGTCGATGCGGTAAAGTGGGTCCTCGGAGAACAGAGCCTTAAAAGCCTGCGAAGCGACCAGATGGCTGATGTGATATTTAGCGGAAGCGGCAGCAGAAAACCTATGGGCACGGCTGAAGTGAGCCTGTTAATCTCCAACCGCGACGGAAGTGGAACGGGACGGCTGCCGATCGATGCCGAGCAGGTGCAGATATCGCGCAGAGTCTACAAAAGTGGAGAAAGCGACTATCGGATAAACGGCAAAATATGCCGGCTGAAAGATATTCGAGAGCTGTTTATGGACACCGGAGTAGGCACCAAAGCCTACTCGATTATTGAACAAGGGCAGATTGAACAACTGGTGAGCGCATCGAAAACAGATAGAAGGATGGTCTTTGAGGAAGCAGCCGGCATAAGCAAGTACAAAGTGCACAAGAAAGAAGCCCTCCGCAAGCTGGAACGTACGGAACAGAATCTGCTGCGTCTGGCAGATATATTGGGTGAGGTCCAAAAGCAGTTGCGAAGCGTCAAACTCCAGGCGGGCAAAGCAAGAAGTTATCTGCAATACGTTCAGAGGCTCAAGGAGCTGCAGGTCACTTATTCGCTGGTTGAATACGCCAAGAATGATGCCGAGCTGAAAGAGAAAAACAGTGCTCTTGCGAAGCTGCAGGAGCAACTGGCGCAGGTTACTGCGGAGCTGACCAGGAACGATACCTTGATGAGTAAGCTGGGCGAAGATAGGATCGAGGCAGAGCACAAGTTAGGCCGCATCGATAATTCGCTGGTTTCCATCCAGAGTAAGATTGACCAGCAGTTGCAGCGGATCGAGTTCTTGCGAGCAAGAATCGAGGAGCTGCGGCAGAGAAAAGCAACCGCCGGCCAGCGTATCGAAGACCTGCAAGGGCAAGAAAACGCCTTGGCCGAAGATTTGTCTGCGAAGAAGTCTGAACTGGAGAATTGTGAAGGCGTACTGAAAGAGAAAAGCCGAGCTGCTGACGAGGTGCAGGAGGCTTTACGGCAGATAAGTGCGAGGTGCCTGTCGCTCGAAGCGGAATTGGAAGATAACAAATCCGGCATTATTGACATAGTCAGAAGAACTGCGCAACTGCACAATGAGATCCAGAGCATATCTATTTACCGGAACAATTTAGCCACACAGAAGGATCGTCTTGCCGGCCGAGCTGAGAATGCTAAGGCAGAGCTTGAAAAACAACTCACCGAAAAGGCACAGTACAAAGCGCGTCTGGATGATATCGAAAAAGTGCTGGGTGAATTGCATCAGAGCCTCGATTCAAAGCGGAGGCAAATAGAGGACTTCGACACCGTCCTTGCGGCAGATGGCAGCCGGCTGGGCCAGAGTAAGGAGACACGAAGCACACTGACCGGCGAGCTGACGATCTTGGCTGACATGGAAAAAAGATACGAGGGCTTAAGTACTGGGGCTAAAGCCATCCTGCAGAAGCGGTTGATGGAAAGCGGCGACCCCAGTTACATCGAAGGAATACTGGCAGACATCATCGCAACAGATTGTGAGTATGCCGGTGCGGTTGAAGCGGCCCTCGAAGGCAAGACCGATGCGGTCGTAATCAGTAGTGCCACAAAACTGCTGGCTGACTCCAGGCTGACTTCCGAGCTTGATGGCCGAGTGACTTTTGTATGCAGCTATAATGTGGTCGAGCCGTTTGAAGAGGTGAAAGACTTCTCGAACCTGCCTTGCGTCAAGGGCAGGATCATCGACCTCGTCAGATACGACAGCAAGTATGCGCCGCTTGTCTGGAAATTGCTGGGTAAGACAATCGTCGTTGACTCGATTGATGCGGCAGTGGCTCTGGCCAAGAATACGCCTCCCGGTTACCGGTTTGTCACCTTAAAAGGCGAACTCGTCAGCGAGGACGGGACCATCATCCTCGGTCCGTTGTGCAAGGCAACCGGCTTAATATCGCGTAAAAGCAGACTGCGCCAGTTGCAGGAAACCATCGACAACATCACCTTCGAGGTCGGATCGCTCGAACACGAGATTGAGCGGAACAATCAGGCAAAAGCGCACCTGGAAAAATTGTGCAGGGACTTGCGAACGGCGGTTTACGAAGCCAACACTGAAAAAATGCAGGCAGCCTCGAAGCTCGCCGTCATCGAACAGGGCGTAAGGCAGCTCAGCCAGGAGCAGCCTCTGATAGTGGGCGAAATCGATCTATTGGAAGAGCAGATAGCTGAGTCCGTACAGAAAGAGTACGACTCCAAGCAGAAACTGCAGGAATTAGAGGCGGTAAATGAGCAACGCTCGGCACGAATAAAGGAGCTTGAGACAAAATACGCTGAAGGAAAAACGCAGCAGCAGTCGCAGATGGATCTGCTTACCGATTTGAAGGTTGCCATAGGCCAAACCACCGAGCAAGCCAAAGCACTGAAGCAGGTAATCGTGAGTCTGGAGAGCCAGATGCAGGCAAACCGAATAGCTGCCGAGACCGCGCAGGCGGAGATACAAACCTGCGGTCAGCATTTGGCACAAGCAGAAAGGGATATTCTTAATTGCGAAGCGGCGGTGTCCGAGCTATTTGTCCAGAAAGAAGAGAATCAAAAAAGCAGCAAACTGCTGTACGAAGAAATAGAAAGGCTGGCCGAAGAACAAACGCGAATCGAAGAGCTTGTTCGGCTCAAGGGCGCCGAGAAAACTCAGATTGAGCAGCAAATCGGCGAGCTTAAGATAGAGTTGAGCCAGTTGGAGCTGAAGAGACAGAACCTGGTCGAGAAAGTGCAGCAAGAGCTGCAGATTGATTTAGCCGAGGCCTATAAGAACTATACGGGCCAGCAAGTGGATTGGGACAGGATAAGGGAAGAAATAGCCGACCTCCGCGGCAAAATCGAGCGGCTGGGCAACGTCAACGTTGACGCAATCGCAGAGCAGGAAGGCCTTGAGAAACGCCATGAATTTCTAAGCAGCCAGGTCGAAGACCTCAATAAGAGCAAAGCTCAACTGCAACAACTGATAAGCCGGCTCAATAAAAATAGCAGAGAAAAATTCAGTGAGACTTTTGAGCAAATCCGCGTTCATTTCCAGCAGATTTTCCGCAAGCTGTTCGGCGGCGGCAGGGCGGACATCGTGCTTGAAGACTCGGAGGATATCCTCGAGGCTGGTATAGAAGTGATAGCCCGGCCGCCCGGCAAAGAAACCAGAAGCATCTCTCTGCTCAGCGGCGGCGAAAAGTCGATGACGGCAATCGCACTACTTTTTGCCATCTTTAAGACAAAGCCCTCGCCGTTCTGCTTTCTTGACGAGATTGACGCGGCGTTGGACGAAGCAAATAATGAGCGATTCAATCTGCTGCTGCGAGAGTTTGTGAAGGATTCGCAGTTCATCATAATTACTCATGCCAAGCGAACCATGAGCATCGCAGAAGAGCTGTTCGGCATAACAATGCAGACGCAAGGCGTGAGCAAGAAAATAAGCGTCCGTTTCGACCAATATGAGGTAGAGCCCGAAACCGCCGCCGTCGCGTAGTGCCTTGATATGTGAGTCTGGTCGAAGCAGAGCCGCGACCGTGAGGGAGCGGCAAGTGCTCATATTTGGCTCGTATGTAATTTGGTATGATGGTATACGATAACCGCATTATCTCTACCGGTGTAAAAACGACCCGGCAGGAAGCGGTTCCTGCCGGGTTTGTTTCTATACCGGTCAAAATAGGGCTCCAAGTCCCGATTAAACCCTGGACTCACAGCCTCATCTATGTGCCTTCGCGCAGAGACAGCTATACTGTTCCGCGTCTTCTGAGCCAGCCGACCAGGCCGACGCCGATGCTGACAAGTAGAAACGCGCCGGGGGCGGGGATCACTTCTGCAATACCATTGATATTGTGATAATCTGGTCTTTGGTGGTCCCAATCGTTCCATTGACCCGTTGCCGGGTCCCAGTTCAGGACGGCATAATCCTCACCGATAGGCGGAGGCATACTGTCGTTGGGCTCCAATTCGTCCCAGTTAGTGTAGGTTACAGGCTCACCACTCGACCATACCCAAACCCCCTCCAGGGCTGCATCTGTGAAACCTATCCAATAGAGCGTATTGGTTCCGAACGTTGTCCTCAGCCATGCTTCTTCTGCAGCATCATTGATTGTCACCAAATGCCCGCCCAGTGCAATAGCGTTATTCTCCGCATTGGTCCACGACCCATTAGCCCCGGAGGACACAATGTCATACCAGTGCCCCGTCGCCGCGTTGTACGTCGGAGCACACTGCGCTACGTGAGGTGTACCGAGCAAGCAGATGAAACTACAGATAATCAGAAACGTCTTCTTTTTCATTTCACTCCTCCTTCCAATTCTTTCCAGACTGACTTCTCAGTGCATCATGGCCCAACACAAAGCCAAGAAGCACTATTGTACGACACCCTCCACTGGCGCACTGACAAACCGCTGTATGGTTACGCCGTTATTAGGTGCCATCTCTCAGCAAGTGTTCTTTGTGGCGGAAAGCTGGGAATGGTACTCCACCGTGCTTTCTCACCACTCCTCACTCAGTTATCAACAGTACTATTTTACAGCGCCAGGCAAATGTTGTCAATTGTAAAACTACGTATTTTTGAGGGTTCAACGTTCATTTTTAGCCGAAAAACGGCGGTCTCGAGATTTTTTTTCAAGCGAGGTTGGGTGGACGAACTTTGCCGCTAGTCGCGGGCGGGAATTTCAGCTTCTTAGAACGAGCCCTTGAGCAAGTCAGAAGACAGACTCTCGGCAGAGGCGCCTCGCGCTGCAATAATAGAATTCTTCTGCCGCCGCTGAAGGTGTGCAATACCAAATTACGCCCTTCGGCCGTCCTACTACTGAGTGGAGAGATACTAATGAAAGAGCGCTTCAAAATAGAAACCGATGGGCTGGCCCGCTCCTGGATGCGGCACGACCAGAGGACCCTGCGCGACTATCTCGTGCAGGGCGTCGAAGACCCTCGCATCAACGTACAGAGCATCCTCACACGCCATTTTCTTATCGAGCGCTTGTTCGGTAAGAGGTTCGGCGAGGTAATGAACCAGGAGCTGCGTTTCGCCTTAGTGGTGAACTGGCTTTTGAAGTTGATCAAAGCATCGGTTAGTCCCTGGCAACTGCATGAGCTTCTAGATGGCCTGCTCGAGGGGCAGCGAGAAGCCGAAGGGTTGGAGATACCAGCGTTTCTTTCGCAGATATTCGCCAGCCTGTCACTGCCAAACTACATCTGCGATTTGCTTAGCTGGGCCCCAGTTGAGACTACTGACGTACCCATCACTGAGTATCTTATGAACACATTTGGAGCCATCTGGCGAGAACTGCTGCAGCGCGAACAGCCTGGACACATTTCTGTGTTAGAACCCGCTTGCGGCTCAGCCAACGATTATCGATTCATTGACACCTATGGCATTTCTCGGCTGCTGGACTATCATGGCTTCGACCTGTGTGAGAAGAACATTCGCAACGCCCAAGGGATGTTTCCGCAGGCGTGCTTCGCAATGGGCAATGTGCTTGAAATCGCTGCGCCGGACAAGACGTTCGATTATTGTTTCGTGCATGATTTGTTTGAACATCTATCGGTCGAGGCAATGGAACTGGCAATCACAGAGATTTGCCGCGTCACCCGGCAAGACATCTGTATCGGATTCTTCAACATGCACGAAACTGATGAGCATAGCGTCAAAAGCGTCGGCAACTACCACTGGAACAAGCTGAGCCTGGCCAGAACAAAGGCTTTATTCCAGAAGCACGCCCGTCGTACATCGGACGGGCACGCAGCGGTTTTTGATGCTATTCACATCGACACGTTTCTTATGTCGCAGTTCGGCTACTGTGACTATCACAATAAAAATGCCTATACCCTTGTGGTCAGGATGTGACAGCCTCAGGGCTGGAAATCGGGCTTGAAATTCACCATTGAAAGCAATTCCACTTGCTGTTACAATCCGGCCTCGTTTCAGTAGAGAACACAGGAGACAGAATACAGAAAACAGAATTCTGAATTCTGAATTCTCGGTAATGGGCCGAAAATGGCAGAAAAATTAGATAAGCACATATTGAAGAATGGGATGGTTCTTCTGGGCGAGCAGATGGAGGCGGTCGAGTCGGTAGCGTTCGGCTTCATGCTGCCGGCTGGGGCGGCACGGCTTCCGGAAGGCTGCTGCGGGGCTGCAAATGTTATCGCCGATTGGATTTTCAGAGGCGCCGCAGATAAAGACAACAGGCAGCTCGGTGACGCCCTTGATGGGCTCGGCCTGCACCGGGCCGAGGCGGTCAGCAGCTCACATATAACTATTGGTGCAGCTTTGGAGGCCACAAACTTAGCCAAGGCATTGCCGTTGTATGCCGACATTACACTTACGGCACACTTGAAAGACGAGCACTTTGAGTTTGCCAGGCAATTAGCGGCCGACAGGGTCCGCGCTCTGGATGACGAGCCCCGGCAAAAGGTTATGCTCAGACTCCAGCAACAGTTCTATCCGCGGCCTTTAGGCCGCAGTACGATCGGAACCATTGAAGAGTTGCAGGCTTTGACTGCCGCCAAGGCTCGTCAGATAGTAAGGGGTCACTTCAATCTCTCGCGCACAATTTTTGCAGTTGCGGGCAAATACGACTTCGATGCTATTTGTAGGCAAATGGAGAGTCTGTTCGATACCGATGGGCAGAAAACCCTCCAGTCGGTGGTGTTGGGCGCCAGAGCGGCAAGATATACACATATAGACAACGATTCTGCGCAGGTGCATATCGGCCTGATGACCGAGACTATCAGGCCGGGCGACAAGAACTATTACAACGCCCGCGTGGCGGTGTCGGTTCTCTCAGGAGGAATGAGCGCCAGATTGTTCACCGAGGTAAGGGAAAAACGCGGCCTTTGCTACGCAGTCGGAGCTCACTACCATGCTCTGAAAGAGGCTGCCGGTATAATGTGCTACGCGGGCACAACGCCGGAAAAAGCCCAGCAGACACTGGATGTGATCGTAGGCGAGTTTAATCGCCTCAGCGAAGGGATAAGTCAGGAAGAGCTTGACCGAGCCAAAGCCGGGCTGAAAAGTTCCTTGATTCTGCACAGTGAATCGTCCAGCAGCCGAGCCGGCGGAATCGCGACCGACTACTATATGCTGGGCAGGGTTCGCAGCCTGGACGAAATCAAGAATAGGATTGAGCAAACCACCGTTGACTCGGTTCTGGACTTTTTGAGGGGGCAAAAATTCGGCGATTTTACGGTGGTGACAATTGGCCCAAAGGAAGTGGATATTTAACCACGGATTACACGGATTCCACTGTTGAGGCGCAGCCGAAACATCTGGCATCCAGCCGGATTCTTCGCTCCGCTCAGAACGGCGTCTGTGAAATCTGTGGTTAGGTGAGTGCAGTATGGAATTCAAGAGCGAGAGATTAGCCAACGGCATGGATATAATCGGGGAGGTTAACAAATCTGCCAAGTCGGCTGCGGTTGGATTCTTCGTAAAGACCGGCTCGCGTGACGAGGCCGAGCAAGTTAGCGGGGTGTCACACTTCTTAGAGCACATGCTGTTCAAAGGCACCGAAAGACTAAGCGCATTTGAAGTCAACGAGGCCTTCGACAGAACGGGAGCCGATTTCAATGCCGGCACCAGTTGGGAGAGCACCGTTTTTCACGCAGCCGTTCTGCCGGAATATCTGGCGGAGGTGACTAAACTCTGGATAGAGCTTATGCGACCTGCTCTTAGGGAGGAAGATTTCAGCCTCGAAAAGGACGTAATCAAGCAGGAAATTGCAATGTATAAGGATACGCCCAGCTTCGATGTCATGGATAGGTGTAGAAAGCTGCACTTCGGGCAGCACCCCTGCGGAAATAGCGTTCTCGGCAGCGAGGAGAGCATAGACAGTCTGACAGCGCAGCAGATGTGGGACTATTTTACAGGGCGTTATGCGCCCAACAACATGGTCTTCGCCTGCGCAGGAAATTTCGACTGGGGCCACATTTGTTCAACTGTGGCAGCAGGCTGTGGTAACTGGCAAGAGCAAAAGGTCGCAAGAGAACTGGATACCTGCCAGGGCAGCAAGCAGAAGCAGAGAATCCAGAAACCCAATCTGACTCGTGAGCATATATGCCTGATGAGCCCGAGCGTGTCCGCTCAGGACCGACGGCGATTTGCCGCCGATCTTCTGGCAATTATCGTCGGAGACAGTGTCGGGTCGCGATTTTACTGGGAGCTGGTTGACACGGCACTTGCTGAAACCGCAGAGATGCAGTTTGGGCCAATGGATGGCACAGGCGTGTTTTGTACTTATATCAGGTGCAGCCCCGGCGATGTCACAAAGGTGCTCGATTTTGTGAGGGACATTTTTGATAGTCTTTCCAGGACCGGCGTAACCGAAGAGGAACTGAGCAAGGCCAAAAACAAGGTCTTGAGTGCGTTGGTTATCAAAAATGAGCTGCCTATGGGTCGGCTGGTTGACCTGGGTTTTAACTGGACGTATTTACAGCAGTATCGCACAGTCGAGGAGGACATTACGGCAGTTAAGGTGGTTAGCAGCGATGATATTGGTGCGCTGACAAAACAGTTCAATCCGGGCGCTTTTACACAACTGTCTATTGGCCCTGCCGAACCAGCTTGACCTGCCTCCGCCAACCTCATAGGCGCCCGCAATACCCCGCAAGAGACGGTGCTGGTTACTTCTTTGCCGTGTGCTTGCGGAGCAGTTCAACGACTTCCTTGTGTCCCCGGCGGGCCGCCTCATGCAGCGGCGTAAGACCACTGTTGTCCCTTGCCATCACATCGGCACCATTGGCCAGCAGCAGTTCCACTATCTCCTTGTGGCCCCGAAAGGCCGCGTCGTGGAGAGGTGTATCACCATCCTTGTCCTTTGCATTGACGTTTGCGCCATGCTCCAAGAGCAGTCCTACCACATCTTTGTGCTCACGAGCCGCGTAGTGTAGCGGTGTCGCACCGCGGGGCGTCTTTTCGTTGACGTCAGCACCGCGGGCAATGAGAAGTTCGATCAGTTCCTTGTCGCCATTCCTGGCTGCATTGTGCAGAGCTGTATTGCCTTCTTGATCCTTCACTCTGGGATCGGCACCGCGGAGCACAAGCCGCTTTGCCACATCGCGGTAGCCTTCGCAAAGAACAGCGTTCTGTCTCATTGTGTCGGGTCCGTTCTGCATGTAGGAGGCCCTCCGTCTGAGAATAATCTGTTGGTGCAGATCAAACCGGACCCCGCGGATCGCAAGTAATAGAGGAACCTCGCCAGCATCATTTTGTGCATTTACGTCAGCACCTTGGGCAATGAGCAATCTGGCCACATCGATGGATCCCCAGCGGAGCGCACAGAGCAGCGGCGTATCTCCTCCTCTCACCTTGATCCAATAAGGAATTCTTCCAGAGCTTCTCGCATTAACATCGGCGCTGCTGGCAATGAGCTGTTCGGCCAGAGTTTTGAGGTCATGAGAGGCTGCTAAAAATAGCAGTCTCGTCTTTGCATCGTCCGGGATATCCCTGCCAGCGCCCTCGGCGAGAAGCACCTCCACCACATCTCCAAAGCCCCATTCAGCCGCGCGCTCCAAGGGGGTCCGGTCTTCCTTGTCTTTTGTGTTGATGTCGGCGCCGCTGGCCAAGAGCAATTCCACCGCATCCTTATAGCCGCGACCGACTGCAGAGTGTAAAGGCGTTACGCCGTTTGGGGGGGCTTTTCCATTGGCGTCAGCACCGTTGGTCAGTAATAGCTCGATCATGTCTTTGTGACCCAATTCGGCGGCTTCGTGGAGCGGCGTACCGCCATCTTCGTCCTTTGCATTGGCATCGGCACCTTTGGCGATAAGCAGTTCCGCGACGTCTTTGTAGCCCTCCCACGCCGCCGAGTGCAAGGGTGTCCTACCGGCCTTGTTCTTTGCATTGACCTCGGCACCACTAGCCAAGAGCAGTTCCACTATGTCTTTGTGGCCATTTCCGGCCGCCAGTAACAAGGGTGTACAGTCAGATTGGTCCCTTGCGTCGATATTGGCGCCGGCGGCCATGAGGAGTTTGGCTACATTCTTATGGCCATACATGGCTGCATAGTGCAGAGGTGTCAGAGTGTTCCAGTCCTTCGCGTTGACGTCGGCGCCCCGTTCGATAAGGGTGTGCGCCTTCTCGATGTCGCCATCCCTGGCGGCCTCGTGCAGTGTCCTTCTGGTGTCAGTTGGCTCCTTTTTGCATCCGCCGGCAAGAAGGATGGCCGCCAGAAGTAAGCAGAATCCGCTGGTTTTCACTATCCGTTTCTTCTCAATCATACACGGTTGGTTCTCATATAGTATAAGGCACAGCAGACCGCAAACGTAACACATAGAGGGTTCACAATCCGCTTCTGCCTGCGGAGGAATGAAAACCCTTGCTGCTATTCTAACAAAGAGCAACAGCCTCAATCGAAATATGCAGTAAGATGGGTCAGTTCCTTCGGGCATTCGCGTAGCACAACCCATTCTTTTTCGGGCTCGAAGTTGGTGTAGGCTTTGCCGTTGAGTTCGCAGCGGGCGATTTTTTTGCCGTCCGGGTGGCGGAAACGAATGAAGATTCTCTTCGGCGGATTTCTCTTCGGCGGGTCGAAAACTACCTCGATTCGGCCGGATGCCACGTGGGATTCGTATTTGACCGACATCGGGCCAAAATAGGTCGCGGCGTTTTCAATGCCACAGGTTTTGCCATCAGCGAGCCAGTAGCGCGGGATGGCTGCACCGAGCCACAATTCGTCGCCGCGCTCCTGGATGAACATCATTCGCAGCCAAAAGGTCGAATTCGCTTCGTCCGATGATTTATAATGGTCGCCTCGCCAATCGCCAATATTGGGAAGTGCATGCTCCGTCATCATTCGCGTATCCGGCCAATAACTGACCGCGAACGCGTTGAAATAGGCCCGAAGGAAATGCTTCGGCTCATCGCGCAGCAAATAGGGAATGGGATTACAGAGCAAATTCGCCTGCATGGATATGCCGCCCCTACCGAACCAGTAGCGCTCGAAATCTTCGCCGGTCAGGTTATAGCCGTACTGCTCAGAGATATACAGATTGTCCTCGAAGTCTTTGATTATCCAGGTGGACATTCGTTCCGACGGATCGAGCAAGCCGGTGCGAATGAGATGGATCGGCCCTTCGAGGGTCTCCGTAATCCAGCCGAACCCCCGCCCACGGCGGTGGACTTCCGATGGCAAATGCGGAATCCAACTGCCGTCCCGCAAACGCACGACCGGTGAGCGCTGCATCGCCTCAGTAAATGCGGCCAGAATATCTTTGCGGTAAGCCTGGGCTTCTGCCAGCAAGCGCTTACCGTCCGGTAATCCCGCATCTGCCAGTACTGCGGCGGCGTTTTGCATCCCAAACCAAGAATACACGTTTGTCGAGAGCCAGCAGCGCCAGTCTTTGATGTCTTCCAAAACGCCGGGCGGCAATAATCCGTGCTCAATCGCCCGGATCGGTGACTTTTCAGCCTCCGCGATGGTCCGCTGCCGTTCACGGATAATCCATTCGCAGCCCTTTACGATATTAGGCGCCGCTCGCCTGAGCCAGTCGACATCGCGTGTATACCAGTAATGCTCGCCCAGGCACCAGAGCACAAAACCATGGTGCTGGTTGTATTCACCGTCTTCATACCCTCCTGCGCCATAGAACTGGCCTTCCTTGCTTGAGAAGTCGCCCGGCAAACCAACCGTACCCTGGTAGTGCAGCCAGGTTTCCAGGGCTTCTTCCGCCCGTTTATGATAGCCGCGCCGATCGAGGTCGCTGACCATCATGCACGATTCGTTACTGAACGCCCCATACGAGAATGTCCCCACCCGCGCGACGTATCGGGTGCTTTCGCCCACTTGGCGGTCGGTATTGAGCAATAAATGCGAAACGTGAGCGGCATAGAAATCATTTATCATCGGCTCAGGCGTAAATATCTTTGCCCCTTGCGCGACGCGCTGCCGCCAGTAGTTCCGCACGCCGTAGAAGCACTGCTCAAAGCGCAGCCCGCGCAGCTTCGCCCACTCTTTTTCTTCCGTCAGCGTGATAAACGGAATGGCGACATCGACTATCCGCTTCCCCTTATTCCCGTCCAGGTCCGCGCTATAGACCACTTTTTTGTCCGCTTGCTCCAGGCGATAGTCCGCTGCCGCATCGGGCGAGCTAACAAGCATCCGCAATCGCCTGGGCTTAGTGCCTTGAACGAATATCAGCCCACCATCCAGCTCCAATGGCTCAGCCGCTCTGGCGGCAACTTCTACATCGAGTCTTGCTTGAGCCTCCTGGTCGCTGGCGCGTTCCATTTCAAATCGCGTCATCAATACAAGCGTATCGTCAGCATAGATTCGCTCGCCCGGCTTCGGCACGCCGTCCAACGGAATCACAAAGGCGGTCTGGCGATACCGAATCCCGTTGCGCTGCCACTGTGCGACCATCATCGGCAGGCAGCCATCGATGGTGTGCCGCTGGACTAACTTTGCGCCGGACAAGCCGAACGCGTACCGGATCGAATCTCCGTCATACAGGCAGCGTTTTGTGTCTTTGCCGGGTATGCGGGTCAGCCAGTTGTGGCGACAGAACACACTGCCGTCAGCTTCCAGGCCGAAGTACTGCCGGCCGCCCTCAAAGCCCAGCGGAATATAATGAGGCTCTTTCTGGGGGACACCCTTCCACGCCCCAGGCAGCGTCTGCTCCGGCACTTCATTCACCCGGGCGTAAATATTCTTGAGGCGATTTTCCTTCCATGCGCGCTCTGCTTCGGCGTATGTCGTTTCATCCCCCACTTTGCGAACAATCACGCCGAAATCGGGCAGGAATATATGGCCGTACTTCAGAAGGTCTGACGCGGCAAAAGAAAATGTCTCGCAGGCAGTCCGTACAGTCACCACCGTTTCATCGAAGGAATTGTAGCCAACGGGCTTGGCGTAGAGGATGCTGCCGCAGATGCCATCCATTCCGCCGTGCACTTTTGACGTCCACTTACGGTCGAGGCCGACTCTCGCTTTGCTGGCGGAGGAAATCGGCTCAATCCGCTCGACGACACCATTGAAAGCCTCCAGATGCCCGTCCCAGTTTTGCTCGCTTTGCCCGGCGGTTCCGCCCCACTGCACCTCAAACTCAAGCCTATGCCAGACAGAATCGGTGTAAGCCTGCAGGGTTTCAATTGCCGGCAGCGGCCCATCAGCAATCACCCGTAGTTTCAAAGTTGAACGATAGCGGACTGAAAAATCCTTTATATCCGGGAATTCCTTGGAATTTAGCGGATTAAAGGTAAACGTATATGTCACGCCCTTGGCATCGAGATTGGCATCGGCTTTTAGCCATTTGCCCTGGAACCAGTCGCCCACGTTAAGCCAGCCGGAGCTGCCGGCCCCCGACGGACTGTCACGAGGTATCCGATGTCTGGGCCACGATGACTGCCAGTATTCCAGCCGTATGGCCTTCGGATTGGGCACAGCTTTACCGTCCGCAAATTTGACCATCACACGAAAGATGACCCTGGGGTCTTCCCAGAGCACGCCATAGTCTTTTTGCTGGCTGTCCCAGATTTTCAGTTGGCCGAACGGCACAACATTGATCGGCTCGCCGGGCTGTGCTGCCAGGCAAAATCCAAATAGCAACGCGATGTCAGTTAGAAAAACCGTAACAACAACTCGCTGCGGATGCACTTTTAGACTGCGTGAGTTCATGGTACTTCCACTTGTTCCGAGGTTGACGTCTTTTCTCATTGGATTTGTCTCCTTCGATAAAAACTTTGGCCGCGATAAAACTGACCTGCTTTTGATACGATTCGTTTGCCGCCATTGTATCATATAGCCTCTATTCGGCAACACACTATGCACTTTGTTTAAGTCCTGATCCCAGGCTGGCGGAGAAACAGACCGGCGATCGCACAATTGACATACCCGCAGTTGACCGGTAACATAGTCTCGTTGGGACTTTCGGAGCATCAGCAAATGCCTACTGTGACCTTAATTACGGGCGACGGAATTGGGCCGGAAATTGGCGAGGCCGCGCGCAGGTGCATCGATGCAACCGGTGCGGGCATCAACTGGGAAATAGCCGAAGCCGGAATCGAGGTGATGGAACGGCTGGGCACCCCTCTGCCGGAGTCAACAGTGGAATCCGTCAAGAAAAATGGCGTGGCGCTGAAGGCACCTATCACCACACCTGTCGGAACTGGCTACAGAAGCATAAACGTGCACCTTCGGCAGTCGCTGGACCTCTACGCGTGCCTGCGCCCGTGCAAAAGCTATAAGGGCGTGCGAAGTAGATACTCCAACATCGACCTTGTTGTGGTGCGCGAAAACACCGAGGACCTTTACGCAGGCATCGAGTTCCAAAAGGGCAAAGACGACACGGCTGAAATTATCAACTGGCTAAATAAACGCAGCCCACGAAAGATAACCAACGACTCCGGCATAAGCATTAAGCCCATCTCGGTCAGGGCGACCGAGCGTATCGTGCGCTTCGCGTTCGACTATGCCTGCAAAATGGGACGCAAAAAGGTGACGAGCGTTCACAAAGCTAACATTATGAAATTCTCGGATGGCTTGTGGCTTGAGGTGAGCCGCGAGGTCGCAAAACAGTATCCGGACATCGAATTTGAAGACCGCATCGTCGACAATATGTGCATGCAGTTGATTCAAAAGCCTGAACTTTATGATGTGATTGTTTTGCCTAATCTTTATGGTGACATAGTTAGCGATTTGTGCGCAGGATTAGTCGGCGGTCTGGGCGTGGCCCCTGGCGCAAATATCGGCGAAAAGGCAGCCATTTTTGAAGCAACACACGGCAGCGCTCCAAAATACACAGGCCAAAACAAGGTTAATCCCACCGCCCTGATACTCAGCGGTGTGATGATGCTGCGGCATATCGGGAAGAATGCCGAGGCCGATAAGCTCGAAGCAGCGGTAGCCGCTGTAATCGCCGAGGGCAAAAATGTGACCTACGACTTAAAGGAAGACCGCGACGACCCAACCGCCGTCGGAACAAAAGAAATGGCCGACGCCATCATCAAAAAAGTCGAGGCATGACCCCGCAATGAATTGCGGGGCTAAATATTTCGTGGTTTTGTAATGATTTCACCGCAGATTCGGAAGATTCCTCGTTTGAATCAGCAAAGTTATCTAAAACTTATTTCAGGTCGGAAAAACGGACTGAGCGCTGCGATTCTGCGCTCCTTCTTGGGCGGCGCCGCGATATCTTACTCAATCGCGTTTTGGTTGCGAACATTTTTGTACTCTAAAGGACTTTTGAAGACTCATCGTGCCGACGCAAAAGTCATAAGTATCGGCAACATAACAGTCGGCGGAACGGGCAAAACTCCACTTGTAATCTGGCTGTGTAAGTTCCTACAGGAAAAAGGAATCCGCTGTGGCATACTTACTCGCGGCTACAGGGCGACTCATAACTCAAAACTCAAAACTCAAAACTACCCTGATGAGCCAGCAATTCTTTCTGAAAGCTGTCCACAAGCCAAAGTAATTGTAAATCCAGATCGAGTCGCAGGTGCGGCTGAAGCGGTGAACAAATTCGGTGCACAAGTGCTCATTATGGACGACGGCTTTCAGCATTTGCGGCTGGCACGAGACCTGGATATCGTGACAATTGACGCAACACAGCCTTTTGGCTATGGCAAGCTGCTTCCGGCAGGGCTGCTTCGAGAGCCTGTCACCGCACTTGGCCGAGCCGACGCAGTCGTTATTACCAGGTGCGACCAGATCAAAGAATCTGACTTGGCTGAGCTTGAACGGAAGCTGCAGCAGATTAACCCTAATATGATAATCGCCCGGTCGATCCATGCTCCTATCTGCGCAAAATCTGCGGAAAGCAAAAAAATCAGCCTGGCAAGTCTAAAGGGCAGGAAGGTATTTGCGTTTTGTGGGATAGGCAATCCACAGGCATTTTTGAACACGATCAACATGCTCGGCTGCGATGTCATTAGCTCCAGAGTCTATGATGACCATCACTATTATAATTCTGACGATGTTGCCGGCATTTATGAACAGGCGATGTGCGGCAAGGCAGAGCTAATCCTTACAACGCACAAGGATTGGACCAGAATCGCCCGGCTGGGCGCCTTAGGAAAAAAGATGCCTCTTGCGTATCTGGCTATTGAGCTTAAATTCATAAGTGGAGAGGACAAGCTAAAAGGCTTGATTGAGTGCACGCTGGCGGGTAAAATTCCTACAAACAGGAAAGACCCCACGTAAAACGCGTGTGGGATGAACCCCCCAATAAATTGGGGAGCTAAATAATATTTAGCCCCGCAGTTTACTGCGGGGTTGTGTTACGATACAAAAAGCAGCAATTACTCAGAATAGACAAAGAGTCCACCGAGGCGTTACGCGATGAACCGTAGCAAGAAGTCTTACAAGTCTATAAAGACAAGCTCGAGTATGAAACCGGGTACGGCAGGCAAGTTACGCCCAATCGACTCGCTGCTCGAGGAGCTGTCCCGGCACCGAAAGCAAAAGGAGATAACAGTCTTTACAAATGGGTGTTTTGATATCGTGCACAAAGGGCACATTGAGCTTCTTAAGCTCTGCAAGCAGCAAGGCGACATAGTTGTCGTCGGATTGAATAGCGACAGTTCTGTTAAGGCCATTAAAGGTCCACAGCGGCCTATAAATAATCAGTATGACAGAGCTGCTGTTCTTGCTGCCCTTGAGTCTGTGGACTACGTCACAATCTTCGATGAGCCCAGCGTGCTCAACTTAGTCAAGAAAGTCAAACCCGACGTATTAGTGAAAGGTCAGGATTGGGCTAAAAAGGGCGTCGTTGGCCGCGAGTTCGTCGAATCATACGGCGGCAAAGTTGTTCTCGCGCCGCTTGTTCAAGGCCAAAGCTCAACGGCAACCATCGAGAAAATAAAGGCGTTGCAGAAGCAGCCATTATGAAGAACACTGTAAAAAAGCAGGTTACAGCCGCGATTGAAACGCATAAAAAAATGCTCGCTGAATTTGAAGCGCACGCCCTTAAAACGATTGCTGCCGCCACCCAGGCAATAATAAAAGCATTAAAGCGGAACGGCACTATTTATCTATGCGGCAACGGAGGCTCAGCAGCGGATGCTCAACATATAGCCGGCGAATTGGTCGGCAGATTCAACAGGCAGCGAAAGGCTCTGGCTGCCGTATCGCTGTCAACCGATACTTCTATCCTAACCTCTATTGCCAATGATTATTCTTACGAGCAGGTCTTCGCCCGGCAGGCAGAAGCGCTGGTCAGAAAAGGTGATGTTCTGTGGGCATTTTCGACCAGCGGTACTTCGCCGAATATTATTGCCGCTGCGAAGGTGGCAAAGAAAAAAGGGGCTTGTGTATTGGGTTTTACGGGGCGGGCCGGCAGTAAGCTCGAACAAATCGCCGACATTTGTTTTTGCGCTAATGACATCTCGACAGCCCGTAGCCAGGAGATGCACCAGCTTGCGTACCATATAATTTGCGACCTCGTGGAACAAAGTTTTGCGGATAGTTAGACCAGAAATAGAGCTATCTTGGTATGGCTGAGAAAGCGGTATTCTTAGATCGTGACAACACTTTGATTGAGGACCCCGGCTATATCAAGGACCCGGACCAGGTGAAGCTGCTGGACGGCGTCCCTGAAGCCCTGGTCGAACTTAAGGCTCTCGGATATAAGCTGGTGGTCGTATCCAATCAATCAGCCGTCGCACGGGGCATCGTCACGGAGGAAGCTCTCGATGAGATTCACGACCGCTTACAGGAACTGCTGGCGGAAAAAGGGGCAACTTTAGATAGAGTTTATTATTGCCCTTACCATCCGGACGCTGTTATCGCCAAATACCGCAAGGAAAGCGACTGGAGAAAACCAAGCCCGGGAATGCTGCTGGCCGCCGCAGAGCAGATGGATATCGACCTTGGCCAATCGTGGATGATCGGCAACAGCAATAGTGACATCGAAGCCGGCTCCAGAGCCGGATGCAGGACTATACTACTAAGCCCATCTTCGCATCCCAGACAAGCCGACCTGCAATCTTTGTCGGCAGGGTCAAAGCCCGATTACGCCTGCGTAAATATCAAAGAAGCTGTAAACATCATAAAAAAATGCCACCGTTTACGTGTTGACATCAAAAACCAGAATCAATTAGCTCTCGAAAACCAGACTCAGCAGTCTATAGAAGTTGAAGAAAAGCCATCGGCGCCGGAAAAGCCAAAGCCACAGACACCTCCACCACAGGCCAGCGTAGCGGCTGCCGAGCAGCAAATCACCGGTGAAAAGAGCGAGCAGTTGCTGGGCAGCATTCTCGAACAGCTAAGAAGAATGGAAAGAGCCGAGATGTTCGGCGAATTTTCCATAATGAGGCTGCTGGCTGGAATTGTGCAAATCCTCGTTCTATTCTGCCTGTTGATGGCGATATGGTTTTTGACCAGCCCGACCGGCCGAGGCAATGCTGTCTCCATAGCGCTTGGATTCGCGGCGGTTCTGCAGTTGATGTCACTGACTTTCTACGTGATGCAGGGGCGAAAGTAGTGTCAAACAAGGGAAGATGTGAGATTTTGGCCTGGCTTCCTTCTCCGATGGGTGACGCTATCCTTTGTACTCCGGCTCTGAGATCCCTTCGCGAGAAATTTGATTCCTGCAGAATTACTTTCTCTGCAAACAGCCTTGTTCGTGAGCTTCTGTCCCCCGGCAGGTTTAATGACGGGTGGCTGCAGCAGTATGGAAAGAGTCCGCTTGCGATGGCAAGCAAGGTCAAAAAGTATAGATTCACACACGCAATTCTTTTCAAGAATTCGTTTGCCTCGGCACTGGTGGTGTTCTTAGCCGGGATACCGTCACGGATCGGCTATGCCCGCGAGGCACGCGGACTTCTACTGACCGACAGACTTGTGCCTCCGAAGCTCCCGGACGGCAGATTCAAACCGCTTTCCATGATCGACTACTATCTGGCAATCCCCTCGGTGCTGGGCAGCATTACATCAGATAGAACCCTCGACTTGCCCATCGATGTGCAGGCGAGCGAAAGCCTCAGAGCTAAATTGCCCGAGCTTGTCAGCGCCGCCGGACCGATTGTCATTTTTGTTCCTGGCGGTGCATTTGGACCCAGCAAGTGCTGGTCAGGCAAAAAGTTCGCTCAAACGGCTGATTGGCTGGCCGCCAATTACAACGCAATAGTGGTAATATCCGTCTCGCCTGACCCGGTTGAGAAGAAGGTTGCTGCAGAAATTTGCGATTCGAGCAGGTGCGGACTTATAAACCTCGCAGACAGGGCTATCAGCATCAGCGAGTTGAAAGTGCTTTTTTCCAGGGCGGAATTGATAATATCGAACGATACCGGTCCGCGGCACATAGCCATAGCGCTGAAGCGTAAGGTTGTCACCATTTTCGGGCCAAACAATCCAACATGGACCGAAACCGGTTATGAAAATGAAATCAAGATAGTGGGCCAGGCACCGTGCGCTCCCTGCCATAAGCCGATATGCAAGAAACCCGAACATTTCTGTATGCAGTCAATCAGCGTGGAGATGGTGTGTAACGCTGCAGCGGAACTGCTCAGCAAATAGTCTCAACTAAGCGCGACATAGCCACAGGTCACGAGCGACAATATATGAGCAGACAGGAATTGACAGAAATCTCGAGGTCACTTTTCGTGGACATAAATTATAAGACTACACTTGCGGAACTCGGCTTAACCTCCATCGAGGCCGTCTTTTCTTTCAACGCTGGCAAAAATCTTTCCAAAAAAAATTTGGCAAACTTTCGCAGTCGTCTGCAGTTCCAAACAAGTTCGCCGCCGGCGACTCTGTTTTTGAAGCGATATGACAAGCCACCGGTCTTTGTCCAGCTCAAGAGCTGGCTGTCGCATCGCAGCCGCAGGAGCCTTGGATTGGCAGAATTTGCCTCGGCAAGCCAACTGTCGGCAGCAGGCGTAAATACGCCAAAGACTGTCGCCTACGGCGAGCAACTGGGCGTTTTCTTCGAGAAAAGAAGCTTCATAATAACCGAGAGAATACCGAGTGCCGAATCGCTGGAGCGAAAACTGCCGGCCTTTTTCATCGGCCCGGCGACGGCAGAAAAACTGAAGCTGCGGCGAAATTTCATTGCCGGGCTGGCGGCTTTTATAAGAAAATTCCACCAGACAGATTATCGCCATCGGGACCTTTACTTTTCGCACATATTTTACGATGATTCAGGTAAATTTTATCTGATAGACCTGGCGCGAGCCTTTAAGCCCGTCCTTTTGGGTGAGCGGTTTCGAATAAAAGACATCGCCCAGTTATATTACTCAGCTCCAGGCAGGTACTTCTCCGGGACGGACCGGCTGCGTTTCTACCTGGGATATGCTCAGACTGATAAGCTCACCGGCAAGGACAAATCATTCATCCAAAAAGTGGTGAGCAAAGCACAACAGATGGCGCGCCGTAACGCCAGGCACGGCAGCAGCGCACCATTTGCGAGCTAACCAAACTTGAGGTGCTATGCTACGATGGGCAAAAAGATCGCCATTATAATAGAGCGCATAGATACAGCCCTCGGCGGGGCTGAACGCTCTGTCCTGGAGCTGTCAGCAGCCCTATCTGCACTCGGCGCCGAAGTGACGGTACTTGCCGCAAAAGGCCAAAGGCAGACGGAAAATCTTCACATTTTGTGCGGCAATAAATCCGGAAAGCGAACTTGTCACGTTACTTTCGCAAGAGCATTGGCTAAACACCTGTCGGAAAACCACTATGATGTAATTCACAGCGTTTTACCTTTTGACTTTGCCGAGGTTTATCAGCCGCGCGGAGGCACGTATGCGGAGTCTATTCTCCGTAATGCCGCCAGCTACCAAAACCCGCTGATAGAATCCTACAAAAAGCTCACGGCTTTTGCCAACCTCCGCCGCACGGTGCTTATGCGGGCCGAGCGAAGGCTGTGCCGGCAGCCCAACGGACCAACAATCATAGCAATCTCGCAGTACGTTGCCGGGCAGTTCAAGCAACATTATGCCGTCGCTCAAGAGCGCATCGTGGTCATACCGAACGGCATAAGGATAAATGCCAAACTCAACGCAACCAAGACAGACAGACTCCGCTGGCAAATACTGGCCCGCGTGGGCATAAAAGAAACCGAGAAGCCTGTTTTTTTCTTATTCGTCGCTAATAATTTTAGGCTGAAAGGATTAGCTGCTCTGATAAGAGCAATGCACCTGGCAACGCGCCGGCAAACAGCCAATGCCGCTTTTGTAATTGTCGCCGGCAGCGGCAAAATGCGAAAATACTATCGGCTTGCCGAAAAACTCAATGTGCACAAAAAAATTATCTCTTTGGGGCCCGTCAAACACATCAACGATCTTCTGTCAATAAGCGATGTCGGCGTCTTGCCTACCTTCTATGACCCGTGTTCGCGGTTTATTCTGGAGGCGTTGGCTGCCGGCAAGCCGGTAATTACCACCAGATTCAATGGTGCGACCGATCTATTCGTTAATGATCGTCACGGCAAAGTTATCGATAGCCCTGAAAACATCTCTCAATTAGCAGACGCCATCAGCTATTTCACAGATACAAACAACATCGAAAAAGCCTCACAGGCAATCGCCGCGGACAATCTAAGAGAAAAAATCTCCGTCGACCGGGTTGCAACAGAGCTGCTATCTGTCTATGACCGTATATCCCGAAAAAAGAGTGCCAGATGATGTACGCAACTTTCATAATAGCCATTGTGGCAGCATATTTGCTTGGCTCGATACCGTTTGGCGTGGTCATTGCCAGAGCACACGGCAAAGATTTACGCTCCATAGGCTCTGGCAATATCGGCGCAACAAACGTCGCGCGGGCCCTCGGCAAAAAATGGGCGTACCTTTGTTTTGTGCTCGACATGCTCAAAGGCATGCTGCCGATGCTGGCAGCGATGGGTCTTAGCAAAGCCCTGTCCCCTCAGTCGCAAACAGAAAGCGTTGTTCTACTCTGGCTGTGGCTGGCGGTCGGCTGCGCTGCAATCCTGGGTCACATCTTCCCTGTGTATCTGAGATTCAAGGGCGGCAAAGGCGTCGCCACAAGCCTGGGCGTGGCATTGGGTCTTTGGCCTTATTTCACAATTTGTGCCGCCGGCGCGCTTGCAGTATGGGTGCCGATGGTTTTGATATGGCGGTATGTCTCGCTTGCCTCCATCACAGCATCTGTCGCGTTTCCTATCGTTTTGATTTTAGCTGTAAGCCTGATCCAGGCGTGGAATTTCAGTCATCTCTGGCCGCTGCTTATCGCCGCGATCGCGATACCGCTGATGGTCATCATTCGCCACCGCGAAAACATAAAAAGGCTACTGGCGGGAGCCGAAGACAAAATCTGGAAGGACAGGCCTAAAGCGGATTAATCCGGATATTTCATGATATTGCCGTGGTTTTTGTGTAAGCACGGCCTCGATGGGCCCACTGACAATTAGCCTGCCGGATGGACAAATCATTGCACTTTTCTGCTACGGACTATCCGTAAATTGCCGAAGTCCGTAAATATCTCAAATTTTCTGTAAAGATGTAGGTTTTTCCTTGACGAGCATGTCACATCGCTGTAGACTTACTTGCTCTGCTTTTTATTCCGCTGGTTAAGGGAAAGATTCAGATCCACCTTCGCACTGGTGTATGCAGCAGCGGGAGGAAACAGGGATTATCATCTCCCTCAGCCGGATTAACGGCTTTCCCCGCTGAGGAGATTCTCGTTTTTAGCGACCGCGGCGGTGTTTGTGCCACGGGATCGTGATAATATCAACATCTTTGTAGGAGGATCAAAGTATGACCGGTACAAGAAACCTTAAGATGTGGCTGACGATGTGCTCGTTTTTACTGGCACTGGTCAGCACCGCCGCAGGAGGGACGCTCCACGTCCCGGGCGACTACAGCATAATTCAGGCCGCGATCATTGCAGCCAACGACGGCGACCAAATCGAGGTGGCCTCGGGGACCTATAATGAGGCCATCAATTTCTTAGGCAAGGCCGTCCGCCTGTATAGCAGCGGCGGAGCGGCGGCAACCACCATCAACGGGACCGGGAACTACCACGTCATCCAGTGCGTAAGCGGCGAAGGCCCCGGCACGATCCTGGAGGGCTTTACCATCACCGGCGGAAACGCCGGCACGTTCCCCAACAACTGCGGGGGCGGAATGTATAATAACGGCACCAGCCCCACTGTCAAAAGCTGCACCTTCACAGCCAACTCGGCTGCTAGCTTCGGCGGCGGCATGTACAACTATGCCGGCAGTGCCACAGTGACCGACTGCACTTTCAGTAACAATGAAGCCAGGGTCTCGGGGACCACTGGGCAAGGTGGCGGGATTTATAATGAGGCGAGCAGCCCCACTGTCACCAGGTGCACCTTCACGGGCAACTCGGCCGCCAGCTTCGGCGGCGGGATGTACAACTACTTCAGCAACCCCACAGTGACCGACTGCACCTTCAGTAACAATCAAACGACTGCAACGCTCTTGGCGACTGGGCAAGGTGGAGGGATGCACAACGACAACAGCAGTCCCACCCTGACCAACTGCACCTTCAGCGGAAACACGAGTGCAGGTGCGTTGGTGGAGCCCGGTAAAGGCGGCGGGATGTACAACTACCGGAGCAACCCCACCCTGACCGCCTGCAGCTTCAACGCAAACACGGCATCCTGCTCAGGCTCGACTCTCCTCGCTGGGCAGGGCGGTGGGATGCACAACAGCAACAGCAGTCCCACCCTGAACAACTGCACCTTCAGCGCAAACATAGCAGGCCCGTTTTCGTTTGGTGAAAAGTTAGGGGCCGGCGGGGGCATGTACAACGGAGAAGGCAGCAGCCCGAAGGTCACCAACTGCACCTTCAGCGACAACACTGACAGCGGGATGTTTAACGAACTTTGGAGCAGTCCGACCGTGACCGGCTGCTCCTTCAGCGGCAAGACAGATGGGATGTTAATCGGAGCGTCGAGCAGTCCGACCGTGACGAACTGCACCTTCAGCGGAAACCATACGGCGGGGATATGGAACCAATCTTCCAGCAACCCGAAAGTAACCGACTGCACCTTCAGCGGGAATTGGGCAGGGATGCAAAACGAATACTTGAGCAGCTCGACCGTGACCGACTGCACCTTCAGCGGGAACGTTACGGCGGGGATATGGAACAAAGCTTCCAGCAGTTCGACCGTGACCCACTGCACCTTCACCAGCAACAACCAAGGTATATGGAACGAACTTTTGACCAGCTCGACCGTAACCAACTGCACCTTCACGCAAAACCAGCATGCTGGTATGGAAAACTGGAGTTGCAACCCGACCGTGACCAACTGCGTCTTCATGAACAACTGGTACGGGATAGAGAATATGTTCAGCGGCCCGAAGGTAACCAACTGTACCTTCACCGGCAACTATATCGGGATAGATAACACAATATGCGGGCCGAAAATAACCAACTGCATCCTGTGGAACAATACGCTGGTTGAGATCGGGGAGCACGCTACCTGGACATCTGTCACCTACTGTGATGTGCAACCAGACTGGGGATATTACTACCCTGGGACGGGCAACATCTATAGCGATCCAAAGTTTGCCGACGCCGACGGGCGGCTCTCGGCCGACTCGCCTTGCATCGATGCGGGCAACAATGACGCAGTGACTGTCACGACCGACCTCGACGGGAACAGCCGCATAGTGGACGGCGACTTCGATGGCAATCCACGCGTCGATATGGGGGCCTATGAAGCATACGAAATGCTGAATATCATCCACGTCCCGGGCGATGCTGCTACTATCCAGCAGGCTATTGACTCAGCTATATCCTACTACTCGCAAATCGAGGTCGCGCCGGGGACGTACAATGAGGCCATCGATTTCAAAGGCAAGGCCATCCGTCTGTACAGCAAAGGTGGCCCGCAGGTGACCACCATCAACGGCAACGGGGCCGATCACGTCGTCCAGTGCGTAACTCACGAACGCACCAGTACGATCTTAGAGGGCTTTACCATCACCGGCGGCAATGCCAATGGCAGTGCGCCCCACAACCGAGGCGGGGGGATGTACAATGATGGCACCGCCCCGACCGTCACTAACTGCATATTTACCGGCAATACCGCCACGTATGGTGGTGGTATGTCAAATGATAACTTTAGCTGGCCGTTGATAACTGGCTGCATCTTCAAAAGCAACTCCGCGAGCAATGCGGGCGGCGGGATAGCCAACAGCGAGAACTACGGTGGGAAGATGACCAACTGCCGATTCGAGTCCAACACCGCAAGTGTGTCCGGCGGTGGGGTGTGGAATGAATACAGCAACTATCAGCTAACCAACTGCACTTTCAACGGCAACCGGGCGAATGCGCTCTTCGGCGGGGGTATGCATAATGAGCTTTACAGCACGGTGGGCCTGACCAACTGCACATTTAGCAGCAACTCTGCCGCCCAACGTGGCGGCGGCATGGACAACTACTATGGAAGCAAGGCTTTTTTGACCAACTGTACCTTCACAGGCAACTCTGCGCAAATGGTGGGCGGTGGTATTTACAACTGGTCGATGCAAAGCGAGGCGATTTTGACAAACTGCACCTTCACCGGGAACTCGGTGCCCTCCGGAAGCACCGGCGGCGCGATGGGCAACTTGGATGGCATCTCGAAACTCACCAACTGCACCTTCACCGGGAACTTGGGATACTTAGGCGGCGGTGGGATTCACAACCAAAGCGGCAGCGCCACGTTGACCAACTGCATCCTGTGGGGTGACTCGTCACCTGAGATACGCGGTTTGGCCACCGTCACGTACAGTGATGTTCAAGGAGGCTGGGCCGGGACGGGCAACAAGAATGCCAATCCGCTGTTTGCCGACGGCGCCGGGCGACTCGCACCGACCTCGCCCTGCATCGACGCGGGCAACAATGCGGCGGTTTCTGGTGTTGCGACCGACCTCGATGGGAAGCCGCGCATAACGGACGGAAACCTTGATGGTGTTCTTGTCGTCGATATGGGGGCCTACGAGTATGTGTCCGTCGATGCCGACGCCGACGGGATCAAAGACTCCGTCGACACGGCGCCTCTTGTTTACTCCAATGATTTTGCTGACGGGTCAACAACAGGCACGATAATCGACCGGGCAGATCAACTCTTGGTCATCGCGGACGCACCGGCCCCGCATGGTGTATGGATCGAAGCCAGCGCCTCCGGCGGCCCTACGCCAGCGCAGGTTAGCGTCTGTGGCGACGCTGACATCTGGTTCGACGCCGGTGATGGGGCGTTTGTCACCTGTGGCAGCGTCGAGATAACAGTCGCGCAAGGGACAGTAGAGATTGTCTTTACTGCCACCAATGGGACACAGGTGGTAACAAGCCTGAACAAAGGCAGTGGCATTGCCTTTGAACCGGAGACCTGTACCATCACCGCGCCGGCGACCAATGTGGATAATGTCGTGGTCATTGTCAACGGTGGCGAAATTATCCTTGCCCCCGGTGAGAGCAAAGTGGTCGGCAAGGTCGATATCGACATCTATCCAAACCGCACGCCGAACCAGGTGTATCTTAGCAGGAACTATACACTGTATGTGGCTATCCTGGGAAGCGCGAATTTCGATGTGAGTACGGTCGACTCATCAACGGTCAAATTCGGCCAAACCGGCACCGAGGCCAGCCCGGTGCGTGCACCCACTATGCGAGACTTGAACGCAGATGGATTTATAGACGCTATGTACGGATTTATGACCTTTAACTGCGGCTTCCAGCTTGGTGATACGGAAGGTGTCTTAACCGGAAAGACAACAGCCGGAATAGATGTTATAGGCCGGGATTCTGTGTTGGTTTCGCCTTGACAGGAGGCACTAATTACTGTATAATAATTTTTGGAGAAGGATTTTAGCAAACAAGTGAATATCAGAGGAGGTCTTATGAAGTGTAACAAATGCATCCCAATCATTTTGGGCGTAGTACTGTGTGTGTGCTCGGCGGGACGGAGTAACATCACCAATGGAGGTTTTGAGGAGGGTTCACCACTTGGTGTTGGTATCCTCGATCTGGCAGGATGGACTGCCACAGGGGCGGATCCCTATTTCGTTGGAGGTCCTGCTGCTGTTGATTTCGAGCTGTCACGCGATTGGATTGCCCCTGCTCCCGATTGGACTGCAACAGAAGGGAACTACTTTGCCTCGCTCTGGAGCACGGACAACGCGGGCACGGACTTTTCGAGCCTCAGCCAGACCTTCAGCGCCCACCCCGGCCTGAGATTGGAGTTCGACTATTTCTTTGACTTCGGCGACATTGCTCTGTACCCCGACACGGCCATGGCTACCTTGACCTGGTCGACCGGCAGCGTGACACTCTTTGAACACAACACGGCGGGCCATGAACTTGGCGACGATGAGAACATTGGCTGGACGACGATTTCGTATGGCTTGCCAGCTACGGACGTGTATACGCTACAGTTCCGCACCGAGGACTTCGACGGGACATTTGAGTCGATTCTGGGCGTTGACAATGTGCAGGTTATTCCTGCTCCGGCTGCTATTTTGCTGGGCACAATTGGCGTGAGTCTGGTCAGTTTACTGCGCAGACGTAGGGTCCTCTAAGCGGTAACCGAGCATAAGCAGAAATAACCCGTCAGGAAACCAAGAAAGCACAAGACGCCAGAACGGGCAGCCTGGGGGGGAACGTACGCTTCAGCAGATGCGCTTCATGCAATACACTCACGGAGATTTGTCCGGAATTTGCTTGAGAAAAAACCGGCTGTCAGGTATAATATATATCTAACAAATAAGCCAAGGGCTTATGAGTAGATGAGAAAATGGGTAAATGAGAAATCACACAAACAAATTCACCAAATCCGTGAAATCCGCGGAATCCGTCGTTTATGCTAAGAAGATAACGATCATTTTTACTAAATTATGCAAAACAAAGCCAATTTGCGAAAAAGTCAAATGAGTGTAAGCCGAATTGTTACAAGGGCTTATGAGAGAAATATCGTATTGGACATTTGGTGAAAACAAACCCAAACAAAGCCAATTTGGGGCCAAAGCCAATATTAAGATGGATAAGGTGTATTTCTCACGGTGGAGAACGGCGAGGTCGCAGTCGCAGCACAATGCCGCCCTGCCCTAAACCAGTTCCCAGTCGCGCAGCCAGGCGTATTCTTTGGGCAGCGCCGCCCAGCGCTCGTCAATAATCCGCGTAAGCCACTGCTTGTCTGCAGGCATCATGGCTAGCGAGCGCGTGTACGAAGCTCGCGCAGCGTTCTCAACCTCATACACCGTCGAAAGCCCTGGTATCACGGCCGTAACGGCATCATTTAGATTAAGAATGCACTGAAGCGTCAACAAGGCGAGGTCGTTGTCCTCCTTATTGCCCACGCCTAACCGTGCTTTGCCGTGGGTCTTGAAAACGCTGCCGCCGAAGAACGGCTTTATGGTTATAAGTCCCACATCTTGCTGCCGAAGCGATTGAAAAATGCTCTTATGTTCAGGCCCATAACCGGCGTTGACCTCCTCGATATTATCCTTGGTTGGCGAGTTGCCCTTTTCCTTTGTCTTGGCCGTGCAGGGGAAGATAAACATCTCGACCTGGGGGTATTTCTCAATTACGTGCTGTGCCCATGGCCGACTGTGGCTGGAGATGCCGAAATGCCGCACCTTTCCTTCCTTATGCAGTTTTTGGAATGCCTCAATCATCACCTCCACGTCGGCGTCCGTATTGGTGCCATCCATCTTGGCTTGAACACGCCATATATCCAGGTGATCCGTCCCGATATGCCGCAGGCATTCTTCCACATTGTAGAGTTGGGCCTTAACATTGCAGTATTGGTCGTGCCGCGGGCAGAGCTTGGAGTCGTCCGCGCCGACAATCATTTTTTCGCGCCGGCCTTTTAGTGCCGCACCATAGCAAAGACACTCCTCAGCGCCCGTGATGTCCAGATAGTTCATCCCATAGTCTATCGCTTTGGAGACCACCTCGGTACGGTTCTTGGCAACATCGTCAGGGACTTCCTCTTTTACGAATTTGCCCCACCACCAGCCGCCACTTTGGTCTCTCCAGGGGGCCTGCCAATGTCCCCCCAGACCGATCTCAGAGATGATAAGCTGCGTTTTGCCCAGCCTGCGGTATCGCATTTGGGGGTTGTAATTCAGTATCTTCGACGTGTCGGTTGAACTGCCACTCTTGCCCAAAACTGGCCTTTGGCTGGCCAGCACGCCGGCGATTGTTCCCGCTGCCAGCACAGAAGTATCGCGGATAAAAGACCTTCTTGAAAGTCTCTGGTTTTCCATTGCTTACCTCCTTCTTAGACCGGCAAAATCACGCCGTTGAACAGCGGCCACAACCAAAGAGGCTAAACAATCACCGCTGCACTGGCATACGGCAACTCGACGCCAATATCATAAGCCACATGTGCTAAAATTGCCAGTAATATCCAGCTCATTTCAAGAAATGCGAAAAAGTCGGCGGGGAAAAAGTGCAGCCTCGGATTAAATGGCCGGCGTGCAGCAACGTTAGGGGGTAACCAGTCCCAAGGCAACACCGAGATTGCGATGGTCTGACCGTAATATGCGCCCCTAAATAGACCTCGGCGAGGCAGCCTGCCAATCCCGACCTGTCGGGACTGGCACCCCCCAATTACAACTGGCCACCGGTGCTTCTTACCTCTTCTCGCCCTCCATCCCCCCAAAAGAACTGTCAAGCCCTGCTAACAAACCTGATGCTGCTATTATTATTGGCCGAATGGCAGAAAGTGTACAGACAGGAAATCCCTGAATTTGAGCCTGCCAAAGACTATAAAACAAATAGAGAATCCCTGCTATCAGCCCAGGAAAACGCTACTTCGACGTACCAAAACCCCCATTTTCTGAGTCGAGCACAATCTTCTAATGTTCATTTCGGCACAGTGACCTGGTTTTCTTTAACTTTTCTGCACTGAAAACTCTGATACTGACCGTGTGCGTGCCTGCCGGGCTTCATATTAGTACGGATAAGGCGTTTTTTAGACGCCAGCAAGTCTTTTGTGTGCGGCGCGATAAGCTCACCGTTCAAGAGAAGCCAACCCACCGAGGATGGCAATCCTCACCAGGTCAGCCACGCTGTGAGCATCCAGCTTCTCCATTATCTTGCGCCGGTTCGCCTCGACGGTCTTGCTGCTTATGTGTAGTACCCGCGCTATTAGTTTGGTATTCCTTCCCTCGCCCACGAGCTGAAGCACTTCACGCTCCCTTCCTGTTAGGGCATCCAGAGGCGACGCAGGCGTCTGAGATAAGCGCTTCACGTAATCGCTGACCACCACGCCGGCAACCTTCGAACTAAGATACGTGCTGCCGCTGGCGACCGCGTGTACAGCCTCAACGAGGTCGTCAAACGTACACTCTTTTAGAACATAGCCGGATGCGCCCGCCTTGAGCATATCTGCGACAAATGCCCTATTGGAATGAATTGACAAAGCAAGCACCTTGACTTTAGGAAACTCGCGGACAATCTGCCGGGTGGCATCGACCCCGTTCAGATTCGGCATGGTTATGTCGGTAATCACTACATCCGGCAAAAGCTCCCGCACAAGCTCAACTGCCTTTCGCCCGTTTTCGGCTTCGCCAACCACTTCCATATCCGGCTGCTTCTCAATAAGGCTGCGCAGACCCTCGCGCACGACTCCATGATCGTCAACCAATAGAATTCGTGTACTCATTTTATCCCCCATTCTAATTTTAGCCCTGTTTTAGCGGTGCTGTCATCGTAACTTGACACCCGTGGCCGGGCCTGGATTCAATTTCAAGATGACCGCCTATTTGTTCGAGTCGCTCCTTAATGCTGAACAGCCCAAATCCACCTGCTTTGGCTGCCCTTGCCAGCGCTTCAGCAGGCTCAAATCCAATGCCGTCATCCTGCACACTAATCTGTATCTGGTTGTCCACCTTGCGGACAGAAACCTTTACCTTGCGGGCGTTGGCATGTCTGACAATGTTGATAAGCAATTCTCGCACATTCCGGAACAAAAGCCCCCGGACATCATCTGCCAAAAGCTTGGGCTGCCCGTCGTCTTCAAACTCCGTCGCAATATCATGCTTTGCCTCGATTTGCTCGGCGAGCCAGGCGGCCACAGCCGATTCGAAGCCTAACTCATGCAATATGGGAGAACTCAGGTCAGATGTCAACGACCGCACGTCCGTAATGGCCTGGCCCAGAGAGTTGCAGACTTCTTCGAGAACTTCGCCAGGCTCGGCGGACAACACAGAATGACGCAGCGCGTCTAATTTGACCTTGGAAACAGCCAGAGATTGGCCGATCCGATCGTGCAATTCTGTAGCGATGCGACGCCTTTCACGCTCTTCGGCCAGTGACGATTGCAAAGCAAGAGACTTCAGTTGGGCTTGGTACTCGCGAGCCCTTTGTTGTGCCCGTTTGCGCTCTGCGTTTTTCACCAGCCGCCACTCCCTTCGCTCGCCAACAAGAGCCAATTGATGCGCATTGGCCACATCTACTATCTCAGCCGCTTCACATTGATCGAGGTTATACGTGCAAACAGCAATCATGTTGTACCTGTCAATTTTTGCATTTATTTGGTTCTCGTAGTCGACGAAATTTCTCCAAATTCTCTCATCTACCCACGTCGTATCGCCCGCTACCCTTATACCAGCGTAACCATCGGCCAGAGCTTTGTTGAGTTTATCCATCTGTCCTTGTAAGACCCTTTCGCCATCGAAGGTGCCATCTTCAAGATACCACTGCGTATATGGCCTGATTTCCATCTGTCCTCGTTTTAGATATTCGTCAAAATCGGGCGTGCCTTTTCTCATTGCGTTTGCCGCCTCTTCCGCGGTAAGTGCTTCTGATGTAACCCACATACAGAATTCATTATTCTCCAATCCTGCCTTGAAGTAAGGTACCAGCACGGTAATTAGGTCCTGTTTGCTTTTGTAAAACAGGCAAACGTGTGTGCCCCAGGCAACACTACCTAATGCACTTATTCCTGTCTTTCTGCTTACTTGCCCGGTATTTTTTTCTTGCGTCACGGCTAATACCTCCATTAGTCCATTAGCGGCACGAGCATTGTGCTTTCAGGAACCCTCAACTTCGGCGGATCCTGCCTGTTTTAGCGGTGCCGTCATCATCGCCCGGCACCCGTGGGCAGGTTTGGATTCAATTTCAAGACGACCGCCTAAATGTTCCAGCCGTTCACGAACGCTGAAAAGCCCGAATTTACCTTCTCTGGCGGCCTTTGCCAGCGCTTCAGCAGGCTCAAATCCAATACCGTCATCCGCCACAGTAACCTGTATCTCGTTGCCGATTTTCCGAACAGAGACAACCACTTTGTTGGCTTTTGCGTGCTTGATGACGTTCACGAGCAATTCTCGTACATTCCGGAACAAGATCGTGCGAACATCATCATCCAAAGGCTTGCGCTTCGCATCGTCGTTAAACTCCGTGCCGATATGGTGCTTTGACTCGATCTGCTCAGCCAGCCAGGAAGCTACTGCCGCCTCAAAACCTAACTGGTCCAATATAGGAGAGCTCAGGTCAAACGTCAACGACCGGGTTTGAGCGATGGCCTGGCCCAATGCGTTGCAGACATCCTCCAAAACCTTGACGGGATCGCCGCGGCGCATGCAGTGCCGCAGTGCATCCAGCTTGATCTTGGAAATAGCGAGCAATTGGCCGATTTGGTCGTGCAGCTCAGTTGCGATCCGGTGTCTTTCCCGCTCTTCGGCAACCGTCAACTGCGAAGCCACTGATCTAAGTTGCGACTGGTACTGGAGAGATTTTTGTTCGGCCTTTCTTTGCTCAGTTATGTCTTCTCCGGAGCTCAAAGCAGCAATAACTTCGTCGGCATCGTCTCGCAGCACTGAATTGTGCCAGGCCATCAGTCTTTCGTCTCCGCTCTTAGTCAAGATCGGATTCTCGTGGCGTTCGGGTACGGTCCGCTCCTGCTGGCACATCAGCCTCTGAAAAATCGCTTGCACTTCTCTTTGCACACGTTCCGGGAGAAAATTGTTGAACCAATTCTTGCCGAGGATTTCTTCTTCCTTGTACCCTAAAATCTCACAGCCTTTTTTGTTTATAAGTCCGACTCTTTGCTCAGAGTCGATAGCTACTAACATAACGCCCGCAACATCAAGATATTTTTGCGCTCTATCCCTTTCTTTTCGCAGCAATTGCTCGGCCCTTCTGCGCTCAGTGACGTCCCTCAAGACTGCCTGGATACCGATGATTTCTCCCGCTCGTTTTATAGGATTGTCTATGTATTCTGCTGTGAAGATTCCCCGGCGAGTTATTACGTCCATCTCGCCTCTTACTGGATTGCCACTAATCGCGGCCTTAAAATCCTTAAGTCCTCTTTCTTTGTGCTGTTCAACGATAAAGTCAAATATGCTTTTGCCGAGTAACTGTTCTTTCTTGAAACCGTATTCCTCAACGAGTTTATTCACGCCTGTAATTCTTGCCTCCACATCTGTCGTAATTATGGTGTCTCGTGCATTTTCAAAAAGGTCTCTATGTTTTTCTTCGCTATCTCTGAGCGCATCTTCCATCTTCTTGCTCTCGGTGATATCCCAGAAGATGCCCAGTACGCCGGTTATATTGCCTTGGCCGTCTCGTACCGGGGTTTTAACTGTGTGCACGGTGACCTCTCGTCCATCCTGGATGTATTTTTCTTCGATTTCTACAGTTTGTCCTGAGCTGATGATTCTTTTATCATCTGCTCTATATTTTTCGGCCAGTTCTTTGGCGTAAAAATCATAATCTGTTTTTCCGACGATCTGCTCTGGGGTTATCTTTAAGTCACGGGCGTAGTTTTCGTTGCAGGATATATAGACAGAATTCCTGTCTTTAAGGAATATTTTCTGCGGCAGATTCTCCAGAATAGTTCGGTATTTATTCTGACTCTCTCGCAGCGCCTCCTCCGTCCTTTTGCGCTCGGTAACGTCGCGAACATTCATCACAAAGGCAGCGATTAGCGGATTATCTAAAAGATTCTTACCCAACCCCTCAAGAACGCGCTCCGAGCCGTCTTTATGTCTCACACGGAAGGAATTAGCGATAGCAACTTCTCTGGTTTGAATTGCTTTACTGAAATTATTGATGGCGCGCGGAAGATCATCCGGATGAATAAACTCAAAAGCACTCTTGCCGATTAAATCTTCTGGTTTATATCCGCTGAAACGCTCAACAGAAAGACTTACATAAGTCATATTTCCCTTTTTATCCACAACAATAATGATATCTGAAGAGTTCTCAGTAAGTGCCCTAAAATACTCTTGGCTATGCCGTAACGCCTCCTGTGCCTTTTTGCGCTCGGTGATGTCGCGCGTGATATGCACTACACCTATGAGATTTCCTCTCTCGTCCACCACCGGGTCAACGCTGACCATCAACCAGCGGTCGCCGCCCGGCACTTGAAGTTCTGCGGTCTCGCGCTGACGAGTGTGGAGCATCTTTTGCAGGGGGCAGCAGGGGATAGGTTTCTCTGAGCCGTGAACTAACTTACAGCAGGACTGCCCAACTATCTCGGACATCGCTACGCCGGTAAACTTCTCCGCTGTAGTATTGCTACGCAGTATACGGCCTTTAAGGTCCGTGATCGCAACCCAGTCAGATATGGCATTGAACGTGTTTTCCCAATCTTCCTTGCTGCGCTGGTTGGCCTGCTTGGTAAGGGCTTGCAGCTTCGCCTTGCCCGAGTGCACCGGATGCACTTGCTGGATCTGCTTATGTTTGCCATGTCTGGAACCTGGCATGAGTCCGTTTCCTTACGCTGAGCGAGGCCGATGAGCCCCCAGGTGGCTTGCGACAGACCGGATTCGCTCACACCTTCACTCCTCCCGAATACAACTGAGATGCTCTGTTTATTCCAGTATCGGAACTCAACGCCGAAAGTCAATCCTTTTTTTGCTGGAATATCGGGAAAATGCTTATGCCGGAATAATGCAGAGCATTCTCAGAATCGACTTTCCCGTATTCTTGAATTGGTGCTCTTTGCCCCCCGGCACAAATATCGCGTAGTCACCTTCAAAGTGATGTTCCTGACCCTCGTATACAAATGACCCCTCTCCTTCAATAACAAATACCTCATGCTCGTGAGGGTGGGTATGGAGCGGCGTGTGGCCGCCCGGCTGCAGTTCAAACATCCGCATGGCAAAATTCTCGGCGCCATCATCTTTAGAAATCAGCCACCTTATGGCCACATCTTTTGCCCCTTCAGCCTCTACTGGAGTTTTGCGTATATTACCGCTCTTTTCTATCTTCATTTTGTGTCCCTTCTATCCACGGCGCGTGGGCTTAGCCCAACTTCCTGGCAAGTATTTCCGAAACGACTTTAGGATTTGCCCGCCCCTTGGTTTTCTGCATGACCTGGCCAAGCAGAAAGCTTCGAGCCTTATCGCTCTTTCTGCCGCCGGCGGTTACATCTTCAACCGCCCTGGCATTTTCGGCAAGCACCCGGTCAACTACCGCCTCCAGCTCACCCGCGTCACTTTTTTGAATCAGGTTAAGCTCCTTTGCTATGACTTCCGGGCATTTACCAGTTTCCACCATCGTTTGAAATATAGGTGCAGCGGAGCTAACACTTACAGTACCTGCTTGAATCATTCCTGCCAACTGCGCCACATGTTCTGGTTTTATGCCCAAACCAGCTACGCTACATCCTTTTTCATTGGCTATTTTAAGGCCCGTCTGCGTTATGAGATTACATACTCGTTTGGGGTCGCCTCCGGGGGCAACAGCCTGCTCGAAAAATTCGGCGGTCGAGCGTTCGGCAGTCAATACCCCGGCATCATAGTCAGTCAAGTTATACTCGTTGACAAAACGCAACTGCTTGCTGATGGGCAACTCCGACAGCCGCGACTTGATTTCTTCGAGCCATTCCTCTGACAACTGAACCGGCACAAGGTCGGGATCAGGAAAATATCGGTAATCGGGGGCATCCTCTTTTTCTCTTTGCAGCACTGTCACTTCATTGACATCATCCCAGCCGCGCGTGGATTTTGTGCCCGTTTCCAGCGTTTTGCCGGTTTCCAAAAATTCGTCAATTTGCCGGCTTACTTCATAATCGATGCTCTTTTCCAACGCTCGGAAGCTGTTGAGGTTTTTGATTTCGACTATCGGCGTTTTGTATTCGATGCCGTCTTTAGTAATAATTAGGTTGACGTTCGGCTCAAAACGCATGTGACCTTTCTGCATGTCAGCCTCTGAGACGCCGAGGTATCTGACCATTCGCTGCAATTCGACGGCTAAGGCCCGCACTTCGGCAGCGCTATTCATATCAGGCTCGGTCACGATCTCGAGCAGAGGCGTGCCCGCCCGGTTCAAATCGACCTGTGAAAAATTGCCGGCTGTGTGCAGATTCTTGCCGGCGTCTTCCTCGAGGTGTGCTCTTATTATCCTTATCGTTTTGGTCTTGCCGGACTCAAGCGGTATTTCGATGTACCCGCCGGTACTAAGGGGCAAATCATACTGGCTTATCTGGTAATTTTTCGGCAGATCCGGATAGTAATAGCTTTTCCTGTCCCACTTGGTCAACGTTGCTATTTTGCAGTTAAGGGCCAGGCCTACCAGGACAGCGTACTCCACTGCCTGCTTGTTCATCACCGGCAGGACGCCAGGCATACCCAGACAGACCGGACAAACCCTGCTATTGGGCGGCTGGCCAAACTCCACCGCACAGCTGCAGAACATCTTACTCTTGGTGCACAGTTGTACGTGAATCTCAAGACCAACAATAATCTTATAATCTATCTGAGCCACTTTAATAACCACGAATGGACACGAATAAACACGAATTTATATTTATCATCTATACCACCATTGGTACCACCGTTTCGTTTCTGTTCTATAGTTTTGCCAAAATTCTCTTAATTTCTCTATAGTTTCTTTTGAGGCTATAGGCTCATCAAGGCATTCAAATTGGTCGAATTGAGGAATAGGTAAAAAATCGCCGAAACCGTAAAATAATAAATTAGTTCCTATAAAACTTGCCATCTCACATATAATTCTATGAGCATTCAAAATTTTGCCTAATGCCTCCTTGATTTCGTCGGGAATTGTCTTCCTGCTGTCAGGTGTGGCGGAATGTGCAATGAACTTGTCTACATATTTACATAATTCCGCAATGCTTGTTAATTTGTCATCAAAGTGTTTAAGAATATTATCCGGGACCAAATCATCAGGACTTCTTTTGTTAGCCGCTATCCCTGCCATAGAATCTATCTGTTTATGAATATCTCGAGAAAGTGGTATTTCTGGAGGTACAATAACAAGCCCTCTTGTATAATCTGCGTTCCTATCAAAGTCTGCCATCGCTTTTTCGTAATCATACGGTAAATTATGAACGGCAAGAATATTTTTTCTGGTCAATAGCGCACTATTCTTTTTCATATCTTCAATTAGGTTGTACAAAGAATAAACTGTATATGGTTTATCTTGTTGTACTCTATTGAAGTCTTTATCTACCAGTTTTCTTATTGACAACATTTGAGTTTTGAAAAAAGACTGATTTATAAAGTGATGTATCATCTTGTTCTGTCTGATGTCGCGATTATCATCTTTTGCGGCATATTTTCTTGATTCATTTATGCACTGAAAAACGGCGGAATCCCATATTATGTCATAGATTTGGTTGCGAATTGAGTGTTTATCTTCTCCCAAAAGCATATTTTTCCACTCTTCGAATTTCTCCTTCAACCCTTTGACGGGTCGCGCCATTGAAACAGAATATTTGTGTTTATTCGTGTTCATTCGTGGTTAATTACAAAACCAATCTTTTGTATTCAAACTTTGGTTTACCGAAATTCAGAATTAGTCCCAGTTTAAGCCCTGTAGCTCGGAGATAATTTAATACCTGGGCCGTATGAATATTTGCAATGACATCTACAGTTTTCAATTCAAGTATTAACTTATTGTCAACCAGAATATCAGCAAAATATTGTCCAACAACTTTGCCCTGAAAATAAACATCTGCTGGAGCTTGTTGCCGAGCACGTATTTTTTCTCTGTCGAGCAGCAACATCAGAGCGTTTTCATACACTTTTTCCAGGAAACCGCATCCAAGCTCATTATGTACTTCAAGTGCCAACTCTATGATTTTGTAGGAGAGGTTTTTATAAATTATATTTTCAATCTCATTCATTCCGGTTCAAAACGAAACTAATTAGTGTCCATTCGTGTCTATTCGTAATTAATTGTCTTTTATATCCGGTTTTGCTCGGTGCCAATCCGTTTGGGCTTCATACATTCTCGCTATCCGCAAAAGTTTATCCTCGGTAAAGGCCGGTGTAAGTATTTGAAGGCCGATCGGCAAATTGTTGTGGTCGAAGCCGCACGGGACGCTGATGGCCGGGATGCCCGCTAAGTTAGCCCCGATCGTGTAAATGTCCGACAGATACATGGTAAGAGGGTCGTCAATTTTTTCGCCCATCTTGAAAGCAGTCGTCGGTGAAACCGGCATCATAATGCAGTCGCACTCTTGGAAGACCCTGTCAAAGTCGCCGCGTATCAAATTCCTGACCTTGAGCGCTTTTAGATAATACGCATCATAATAGCCGCTCGAGAGAGCGTAAGTGCCAAGCATTATCCGCCTTTTGACTTCTTTGCCGAATCCCTCAGCCCGCGACTTAGAATAAACCTCGATATAGTCTCTCGCTCTGTTGCTGCGATAACCATAATGGACGCCATCATAGCGCGCCAGGTTGCTCGACGCTTCAGCAGTAGCTATTACGTAGTAAGCAGCAATGGCATAATCAAGATAAGGCATATCTACTTCTATCACTTGGGCGCCCAGCTTTTTATATACTTCTATCGCCTCATATAGGGCGTTTTGTACCTGCTGGTCAGCGCCTGCGTTAAACTGCGGCACAACCGCTATCTTAAGTCTTTCTATCGGCTCATCAAGCTGTTCAAGATAATCGCACAAAGGTGCATGCTTTTCATCGACACTAGTGCTGTCGTCCGGATCGTAGCCGGCTATGACATTCAGCATCAGCGCCGAATCAGCGACCGTGCGGGTTATAGGCCCGATCTGATCCAGACTCGAACCATAGGCGACCAGTCCATATCGTGAGACCCTTCCATACGTCGGCTTTAGACCAACTACCGAGCAGAAACTTGCCGGCAGGCGAATTGAGCCACCGGTATCTGAACCCAGAGCAGCATAACACAAACCCGCAGTCACAGCCGCTGCCGGACCACCGCTGCTTCCGCCCGGCACTCGGGTCGTATCCCAGGGATTGAGCGTTCTTTTCAGGGCGGAATTTTCCGTGCTCGAGCCCATGGCAAACTCGTCCATATTCGCCTTGCCCACTATCACCGCATCAGCAGCAAGCAGTTTCTCGACCACGGTGGCGTTGTAAGGTGCGTGGAAATTCTCCAATATCCTGGAAGCACAGGTTGTCGTTCCAAAAGTGGTGCACATAATGTCTTTTATTGCGACTGGAATGCCCGCCAGCGGCCCGACGGCTTGACCGGATGCTATCCGCCTATCAATATCTGCGGCTCTTTCCAGCGCCATGTCGTGATATGTGCTGATATAGGCACCGATGATAGGATCGAGCTTGTGTATCTGTTGGAAAACCTCCTCCGTCACGTTCACGCAGCTTATCTGGCGGGCAGATATGCTTTCGCGCAATTCTATCGCGGTTAAGTGCTCCATTGCAGAAGATCACGTACTATTTTGTCTTATTGCTTTTGTGATGCTGAAGAAGCCAATCGTAAAGCTCCTGGTTATTATATGTGGCTGTCCACGAATCATGGCCGGCATCAGGATAAACGGTCAGCTTTGCGTCGCCGCCGGCGGCTTTGATGGCCTGCACCATTTCTTCAGATTCTTTTGCGGGAACGAGGTTGTCTTTGGCGCCATGAAAAGCCCAGACGGGCACGTTTTTAAGGCTGCCGGCCATAAACCGCTTGCCGCCGCCGCAAATCGGCGCAATGGCAGCAAAACGCTCTGGGTGCGCAGCAGCCAGCGACCAGGTGCCGTACCCACCCATGCTGAGACCGGTCAGATAAATCCTTGTGGCGTCCACCTCATATCGGGCCACAATATCATCCAGCAGGTTTGTCAAGACCTCAATTTCGTCTGTCCACCAGGAGCCGCCGGGACACTGCGGAGAAACAACAATAAATGGAAAATCTTCTCTTTGCTCGACGATTTTGGGCGGGCCGTGCTTTTTCACCAGTTCCAGATCATCGCCGCGTTCGCCGGCGCCGTGCAGGAAAAGAATCAGCGGCCAGCGATGATTTTTCTGCCCGTAACCTTGCGGCAAAAACAGCAAATACCGACAGCTCAAAGTCTTAGTTATCGTCTTTTCAAACGCCTGGGCATGCTGGCCGGGCGGCAGAGATGGGTTCGAGATCGCTGCGTTTTTCTCCATGTGGGCACAACCAATCAAAACCAAGCAATTAAACACAACCACTACCAAGTAACGTTTCATTTACTTTTTCCTTACTCTCACAGAGCATATACAATTCCAACGTAGATTAGATATATCAAAACCGGACGACTTTCAATCAACAGGTCCCAGATAACGGTCCAGCCAGCCGAGGACATCACCTGTTATCTGCTTGGCAAATAAGCCCATAAAGCCGTGTCCTCCCGGATAGAGAACGTGCTTTTTGTCGGCTTGAGGCGTGCCGAAAGACTCAAAGAACGGTTTCTGAGAGAACTGAACTGGGAATATCGAATCGTGCCTCCCGTTGATCATCAGGACAGGAACCTTCACGTGAGGGGCGAAATTGAACTCTTCAACCTCGGGAAGCTTCCGGCAACCGTGTGCACCCCCGCACATAAGCACGCCCAGCTTGAGGCGATCTTCCACTGCAAGCATAATTGGCCCCAACTCTCCTCCCCAGCTAAATCCATAGTAAGCGAGTTTTTCAATGTCGATATCATTACGGGCCGCTAAATAATCAATAGACCTTCTCAAGTCCTTCGCCAATTGGATGACCCAATCTTTATAGGAAATTGTCTCATCAGGAACGTCCGAGGTGCGACCGTCATTACGCTCGTAGGTTCCCTTATAGACGGGATACAGAACTGCCCGGCCGCTCTGTATGATAAAATCAATCTGGCCTATCTGTAGATTTTCACTTGAACGTTGACGAATGGCGCCGGAGCCAGGAAAATAGACGACCGTCTGATACGGTGGCTTAATCCCCTTAGGTAGGAACAAGTACGCAATCACCCGCTCGCTGCCATAAGCGGCATCAAACGTGACCTTTTCTTTTCGCCAGTATCGATCACTGTCGTCAACTAACTCGACAACCGCACTTGGATCCATTCGATCATATGAATATTGAGCAAGAATAACCTGAAAGATCTCATCGGAAACCGGGTGGAAGTTGGTATAATCCCTGAAGGACGGGCTGATGGGAGCAAATAGGTTATCTGGCACAGAGTCCCTTCCATCGGGATACTTCACACAGCGGAAACCATTCGTGGAGGGCCGGTCCCAAGGCGACCTCATATCAGCAGTAGTGAACATGTAGTCTTGTTCCGTCCACGCCCCACCCAGGATGTACCGAAGACTTTCCGTATCATCCACCGCATTGAAGCACCACTCCTTGACGTTCCCGGCCATGTCATACAGACCTGACCAACCCATGCCCTGATAACTACCTACAGGAGCTGGCCCTTCGGTTACAATGTTGCTGAAAGGAATGATGACTGCAGCCTGCCAGGTGCACGCTGCAGTCGACCAATGATAGATCGTCGGGAGGCTTTTCCCCGCGAACTCCGCATATGCTGCAGTTTCATACCAACTTACGCCAGAGACTGGATAGTTCTCTTGTCCCTTCGGGTAAGTGCCTCCTTCCCAGGTCGATGGTCCGGGGCGGCCTGTCTTATCGCGGAACTCGTTCATGGCCTCCTGCCAAGACAGTTCCTGGCCATCTTTGATAAATTTGTGCTTCCAATACTCCTGCTTCTCATAGGGACCATGGTCGACAAACTCCTTGAACTGCTTGTTCGTGACTTCGTATTTATCAATTAGATACGGCGGGGCTTGCACGGCAGCTTCACCATAATGGAAATAGGCTAAATAGACTCGTAAATCCCTCTGTCGAATCGATACCATTCCGAGCGGAAGACCGCCTTTTTCGTCCAAGTTGATAGCAAATGTGCCTTCTGATCGAACTGTTTCTACAGTTTCAAATCCTTCCTTTCTTATTACCCACCGATAAACCCCAATTGGAAACCTGATGTTCTCAAGTGGAGACCGCCCAAGATAAGCCCAATCGCTGTCGATGGCCGAATATTCCTTGTACGAGATGTCCGCGCCGGGGGGAGTTGTTGTGATCGAAATATCCCTGAGCATGCGAGGCCATAGCTTGATTAGCATGGGGTCTTTGGGGATATACTTCCCGGCCTTCTGGGCGAGGGAAAAGGCAGCTAAATATTTATCTTGTTCGATAAGGCGTTCAATTTCCGGTAATGCTTCGACTCTGGCCCACCGCACTTTGGTGCTTCGATTGATTAGCCAGAAAGGGGTGATGCAGAGCACCAGAAAGATGAGCACACCGCAAACGGCGACACGAGGTTTTCGGAACAATCGCAGGAACGCTTTCAGGTCCACAGCTTTCGGAACAGGCAATGTCAGCGTCTCTTGATAGTCCACGAGGTCTTGATGAAGTTCAGCTGCCGACTGATAGCGTCGCTCGGGTTCTTTCTGCAGGCATTTGCGAATAAGATCGCGTAAAACCAGCGGAACTTCCACGGGTATTGCTTCCCATTCTGGTTCACCCGTCAGGACCGATGCCAGCATGTCCGATGTGGTTTGGCCTGGGAAGGGGCACTTGCTCGTTAGCATCTCGTAGAGAATACAACCGAATGCCCAGATGTCACTGCGTTGATCGGTCGCCTTGCCACGGGCTTGTTCTGGGCTCATATAGCCCGGTGTGCCGATTACCTGGCCCGGCTCGGTGATCATGGTGACTTGCCGGTCAGGGGCATGCCCACCGACCATCTTAGCTATGCCGAAGTCCAGCACCTTGACCTTGCCTTCTGGTTTGATCTTGATGTTGGCGGGTTTTAGATCCCGGTGGATCACCCCTTTGTTGTGTGCCGCCGAAACAGCCTCGGCGATCTGCAACGCGATCGACAACGTCTCTTCTAATGCAATGCCGCCACGGTCGATTCGTTCCGCCAACGTCTCGCCGGGGACGTACTCGAGGACCAGATAGTCCACGCCGTCCGCCTCTTCGATTTCTTCGTATATCGTGGCGATGTTCGGGTGATTCAACGAGGCCAAAAGGCGGGCCTCACGCTGAAAGCGTGCCCGCACCAGAGGATTACTCATCACCTCAGCCGGCAGACTCTTGATGGCGACGGGACGGTCGAGCTTAGTATCGTGGGCCAGGTAAACCATCCCCATAGGTCCGCGGCTTACTTCCTGCTCGATCCTGAACGGACCAATCTGGCTGCCCGGCTCTTTCGCCGAGCCACTAAAGCTAGCCGTGGGAGATTGTCCCTTGCCATCTGGCTGCTTATCCTTTGTTTCCTCAGGATCACTCATCCGTATCTCACTCTCAAACTGATACTGAGACTTCCCATTATGCGCCCGAGCTATCATCCAGGATTTTCGGCACTTTGAAAAATTCTCCATCCCGTTGCGGGGCGTTTGCCAACGTCTTGTCGTTCCCGAGCGACTCTTTGATCCGGTCTTCTCGCAAAACGTTCGTAATTGCCAGACAATGTGCCAGAGGCTCAACATTGTCGGTGTCCAACTCATTCATCTTTTCCACGTAATCGAGTATTGCGCCTAGCTGGCCTGTAAATTCCTCAACCTCCTCATTTGTCAGCTCCAGACGCGCTAACCTGGCTACCTTTCTGACCTGGTTCTGATCAATTTTTTTTGTCATCTTTTTCAATCGCTGGTAAATCAAAAAGCGAGGCAAACCCCACCTCGCTGGAAGAAATGCTTTTACAAAAGGTCTTTATCAGTCAGTTGGCTTTTCAGCGGGCCTGTAATTCCGCTTGGCCGGTTTCTGAACAAGTCCGATACGGATGGCTTTAGCCGAGACCTTGACTCTGATAACCCTGCCGTCAACAACAGCCCGTACCTTTTGTATATTAGGCTTGAATTTCCTTTTGGTGCTGCCGGTAATTTTCCTGCCCACGCCGCCAAGATATTTAGCCTTACCGCGTCGGGTGATCTTTCTGCCCGCCACAGTTCGCTTACCCGTAAAATAGCACACTCTGGACATCAGCTAACCCTTTCTTCCTAATACTAACTTACTTTCAACTTCTAAAACGCTGTAATTGTAGGGACTCCGAAAAAGAATTGCAAGTATGTGCTGAACTTTTATTGCCTGAAACGGCCTCTTGCCGCCAAAACCCCCAGGCTCCCCACAAAATCAGGCGACACTCAAGGGATTCGGGCATAATTTCCTTGATTTTGTTTTCGAAATTCAGTATGGTCAAAATTGGACCCAAGGAGGAGATCAGGCAGTAAAAACACGTAATTCTGTCCTGACATTAGCCCACGGTTTTATGGTGGGTTCTGACCAAAAGGTGATTTTACAAAATCCAGAAGGGAAGGTGGGTTATGTTCAGAAAAGAATTAGCTCTAATGGCGATGGTATGTGCACTCTGTGCCTGCAATCTGGACGCAGAAGAAGTCTACGGAGACCTATATAATGCACCCGGGTGTAAAATAGAGGTTCACGGTGGAGGAATGGATGTTTATGGGAGTGTCTTTAACAGAGGAACCGTGTTTATCGTTCCTTTCGGGACATTTTGGGCAGAACGCCGACTTGAGAACTACGGTTTAATTGAGATGTATAATGGCGAGTGCGCGAGCAATGAGGTCTTTAAGAATTTTGACACTGGTGAAATCAGAGGCTATGGGGTAGTGGACTCGGTCGAAGATATTCATAACCGTGGTTTGTTGCGCAGCCTCGGTGGTCCTCTCTTGGTTTGCAGCGGCGCTGGGTTTTCAAACACCGGAATTTTGGCGAACGGGCCCGGTACCAGTCTAACTATCGTTGTCGAGAAATTGGTTGCGGCTGATGTGGCCGGTGTGCCACTCGTAGATAACTACGGGACCATTGAAGTCGCCTCTGACGGGTCGGTCGTATTCGACTGCAACCTTGTCAATGAGCCAAACGGGGTACTGAAGTTACTTGGCGGGACTCTGGCAGCGAAAACCGTCACCCAAAAAGCTAGGGCAACTCTTGAGGGTTTCGGTGGGATTACCGGTGATCTCGTAATCGAGCCTAACGCAGTGATCAAACTTACGGGGCCGACAAATGTAGTAGGCGACTTAAAGATCACCGAAGGTGGGACATTGGAAATAAGAGATGGCGCAGCGTTGGTTACCGACAGGGTAGCCTGCAATGGCACAATCCACCTAAAGGGCGGCTACATTATTCCTCAGGGTGGGTTATCCGGGAGCTGCAACATCATCTGGGAGCCGGGCATTTACACGAATGTGGCTGACTTTAACCTGGATGGCAAGGTCAACCTAAAAGATTTCGCACTATTTGCCGATACCTGGCTTTGGCAGTCAGGTTGGCATTGATTGAAAAGCGAAAAGGGAAGGTGAGTTATGTCCAGAAAAGAATTATCTCTAATGGCGATAGTATGTGCACTCTGTGCCTGCAATCTAGAGGCACAAGAAATTCATGGAGACCTCTATAATGGGTCTGGCGAAATAATTCGAGTGCGCGGCGCTGAAGACCTCAATGTTTATGGAAGCATCCAGAACTTCGGTACAATACTCATCGTACCAACCAGGTCTGTCTGGGCACAATATGGATTTCAGAACTCGGGTCTTGTAGAGATAATGGGTGGCCCGTGCTCAAGTGTTCAGACCTTCACGAATTATGCCACAGGAACAATCAAAGGATGCGGTAGCGTCGGATCCTCAGGCGGTTGCGTCGACAACAAAGGTCTTATTTGGAGTGTGGGCGGCTCACTCATCCTCTATAGCGGCATCGGCGATCCGAAGAAAGCCGGTATCAGTAATACGGGTACGTTGAGGAACAGTCCGGGAACAAGTCTTACGGTAATATTCTGGCCTTCTTTTGTGCCCGACGTGAAAAACCAAGGCACTGTAGAGATCAACGCAGATGGTGCCCTTGTCTTTGACTGCCCGGAAGCGGCAACGCTGGGGCTTTTCCTTCTTGTGGCAGCGACTTTTCGCTGCTGGGCCATAATTTGTTCGGCCAAGTCAAATTTAGGTATGTCGGTCGAGGCACGCTGATTTCCGGGGTCTCGTTGTCGGTTGTTGTTATTCTTGCCTGCCATCACAATCTCCTCTGACACCTGTATAATGTAACGAAACTGGCCAGAGCAGTCAAGGGCAAAATGATGAGGTATGTGGAAACGTGGAAACCAGGTGCCAGGTGTGTTTCTGCTCAGTTTTTTGTAACTTTTCGCCGCCAGGAAGCGATAGACTGATGGGTAGATGGATGCTCTGGGCATTACCATGACCTCCGACCTTGAGAAGAGAAACGCAACCGCCAGCGATGTGCAAGTTGCGCGGCGGGTTCTGAAAGGTGATAGAGAAGCCTTCGAGGTCTTGGTACGTCGCTATAGTCGGCAGGTGTTTATTGTGGTTGGACGCCATGTCCCACTCGATGCAGTGGAGTCGGTGGCTCAGGAAGTGTTCGTCAGTGCGTTTCGGTCGCTCGGCATTTATGAGCCGGAGCAGCCCTTTGAGCACTGGTTACTGCGAATTGCAAGGCGACGGTGTTGCGATTACTGGCGCCAGCGCCAGCGAAGACGCGAGATACCTAGCACGGTGCTCTCAGATGAGCAGTCCTCGCTTCTGGAACGCATGTCGGCGAGACGCGAGAGAGACGAGTTTGAACGAGACGGACGGCAAGCCGATGCCAAAGACCTGGTGCTTCAAGCTTTGGGACAACTGAACCCTGAAGATCGTCTTCTCGTGGAGTGCATCTACTTTGAACAACTGCCACTAAGAGAGGTTGCAGCCTCACTGAACTGGTCGTTACCTAAGGCTAAGGTGCGGGCGTTTCGCATCCGCAAGAAGCTGCGTCAGATCATCGAACAGCTCTGCGAAGGAGCATGATCTGGGCACAGAAGAGGTCAGGATATGAGAATAGGCAAGAGCAAGACAGGGCGTGTCGAGCGAATGTTGGCCGAGGCTTATGAAAATCGGCTGGTGCCCGAGGCGTCTGACCTGTGGCACGAGAAGGTAATGCAGGCAATCCGTGCCGAACCGAGCGTGCCGCAGGTTGTCCCGTTACGTATGGAGGCCCGAATTGCATGGCGCGCGGCGCTAGCCACAGCGGCCGCAGCAGCCATTGTGACCGCCGTGGGCCTACGGGTCATGCCCTCAGATGCCCGACTGGCTTGGGAACTTCAGAGGGACGGGGTCCTGTCTGAATGGGTTCTAGAGACTGGAGAATAAAAATGAACATGCGGGTAAAGATGTGGATGGCGTTGGCGATCGTGTTTGTATCCGGTGCGGTCATCGGGTTTTTTGGCGGGCAGGCGTATGTAAGTTGGCGCGTGGCCGTCATGATGCACCGCGGACCGGCGGGCCTGCAGGAGTTCATGCTCAAGCGCATCCAGCAACGACTGCAGCCACGGCAAGACCAGATGCCTGCGATCGAGGAGCTGATTGCCCGGGTGGTCAAGGAATTGGAAGAGCATCGTCGCCGCCAGGAGGCCGAACAGTGGGCGAGGATAAAGGAGGCCTTATCGCAGATGCAACCGGTTTTGACGGCCGAACAACGGGCGGTGTTTGACCGCATGAGTCTGGAAGACCTGCTTCCTGGACCGCCCCTCAAATCGCGGCAGTAGCGTAAGCTCAAGTCGTCCTCACGTAGCGTACAAAAGCATTGCCGAGGGGACAGTGGCTTTTTTTTTGTAACCAGGCGTTTTAAGTGAACGATTAGGAAGGTGAATAGGGCAGAGAGTCGATTTCGGCCAGGAGCAGGATCATGAGAACTTTGGTTAATAAAGGCATCGTCATGTTCGCCATACTGGGGACCGTCTGTGGAGTTGCCGCTTGGCATCTTCGAGTCGGCGCTGGACAGACGGCCTCCTTTCGCACGGCGAAGGTGACGCGCGGAAACCTGCTTGTCTCCAACAGCGCCACCGGCACCGTTGAACCTGAAGAGGTGATTGATGTGGGCGCACAGGTCCTTGGGCGAATCCTATCGTTTGGAAGGGATGCCAGCGGCACAATGGTTGATTACGGGTCGGTCGTCGAAGAAGGGACAGTCCTGGCCCACATCGATGACTCGCTGTACTTGACGGAGGTAGCCCAGGCTGAAGCGCAGGTCCAGTCCGCCAAGGGTGGCCTGGAGCATGCGGAAGCGGAGCTGGAGCAAATGAAGGCCAAGCTCTACCAGGCCGGGCATGACTGGGAGCGAGCCCAGAAGCTTGGGCGCTCCGAGGCCCTGGCGCAGGTCAGTTATGACACCTACCAGTCGGCGTATGAGATGGCCAAGGCGAATGTTGCGATGGGTGAGGCGGCAATCTTGCAGGCCAGAGCCGCGATTGCTCAAGCCGAGGCCTCCCTGCGGCGGGCACAGCAGAATCTCGGTTACTGCACGATCAAATCGCCGGTCAAGGGCGTGATCATCGACCGCCGGGTCAACATCGGGCAGACGGTGGTTGCCAGCCTGAATGCACCCAGCTTGTTCCTGCTGGCCAAGGACCTCACGCGCATGCAGGTGTGGGTGGCCGTCAACGAGGCCGACATTGGCAAGATTCATCCCGGCCAGCCCGTGACCTTCACCGTAGATGCTTTCCCGGACGAGACCTTCGAGGGCGAAGTCCGCAAGGTCCGGCTGAACGCCTCGATGACACAGAACGTAGTGACCTATACGGTGGAGATCACAACCGACAACTCGGATGGGCGTCTTCTGCCATACCTGACCGCCAATATACAGTTCGAGCTGGATCACCGCACCGATGTGTTGCTGGTGCCGAACGCTGCGCTGAAGTGGAAGCCATCGCGCGGGCAAATCGCGCCGGAGTTTCGCGAGGCGTTCGATAACCGCTCACAGCCTCCATCAGGTGCTGCTGGTGATGTGGCGAACCGAGGCGTCGTCTGGGCTGTCCAAAGTCGTTACGTGCGGCCTGTCCCCCTCCGCGTGGGCTTGACGGACGACGTTATGACGGAGGTCGAGGGTGAAGGGTTGACTGAAGGGCTGGTGGTCGTTACGGCACTACAGACCGGGTCGCCAAGGCAGGCTGGCAGCGAGACCGAAACCGAGACCGAAACCACCAATCCGTTCGCCCCGAAGCTGCCGCCCGGGCCCGGTGGTGGACGGGGCGGCCCGCCGCGGTAGCAGATATTCTTAGTCGAACGAGCACGCATATATGGAACTGATCCAACTTCACAACATCTGCAAAACTTATTACAGAGGTGACATCGCTATCCCAGTGCTCAGAGATCTATCTCTGACGGTCGAGCGCGGTGAATTACTCGCCTTGATGGGTCCGTCCGGATCAGGAAAAACCACTTTGATGAACATACTGGGATGCCTTGATCGGGCGACGAGCGGCGAATATTGGCTCGAGGCACAGAAAGTGTCTGGGCTTTCGGCGGACGAACGCGCACTGATACGAAACCGTAAGATCGGCTTTGTATTCCAGACCTTTAACCTGCTACCGCGCACCAGCGCCCTGGAGAATGTGGCTATGCCGCTGTCATACGCGCCCGAGCATCTTTCCAATCGTGAGGCTCGACGGCGAGCCGAGGAGATGCTTTGCCGGGTGGGGCTTCAGGAGCGGATGGACCATGAGCCGTCACAACTCTCTGGCGGCGAGCAGCAGCGGGTAGCCATTGCCCGGGCCCTCATCAATCGACCAGAGCTTCTGTTTGCCGACGAGCCCACGGGCAACCTGGACTCTCACACGAGTGAGGAGGTCCTACGCGTGTTCCAACAGCTCAACCAGGAGGACCGCATCACGATTATCGTGGTCACCCACAATGCCAATGTAGCCCGGCACGCCAGACGGATTATCGGTATCTACGACGGTGTGATCGTCGATGGTGCTTTTGCGTATGCGTACGTGGTGAAACCAACGGAGACGCAGACAGATTCACCGCCGCCTGCGGCGGAAGTAGGAAACGCACAATGAAGGTTTATCATACACTCCGAACAGCAATGAAGGCCCTGCGACGCAATCCGATGCGCGCCGTGCTGACAACACTTGGTATCGTCATCGGCGTCGGGGCAGTGATCGCCATGATGGAGATCGGTGCCGGCTCCTCGTCAGCCATCCAGAAGGGTATCGCCAGCATGGGGGCCGACGTCCTGGTAGTCGTACCGGGCACGGCAGCCACCGCTGGTGTGAGCCAAGGGTCCAGGACCGTCATAACCTTGACGCCCAAGGACTACGAGGCCATCCTCCGGGAGTGCCCGGCCGTTCGCAATGCCGCCCCGATCGTCGGCGCCAGAGCGCAGGTCATCTATGGCAATCGCAACTGGGTCCCTGATAGGATCATCGGCACAACCGCTGCGTTCTTGGACGTGCAGGAATGGAGCCTGGATGAGGGTGGCCCCTTTAGCCAGCGCGACGTGCTCAGCGCTAACAAAGTCTGCCTGTTGGGGCGGACCATAGTCACTGAACTGTTTGATGATGAGTCACCCATTGGCAAGGAGGTTCGCGTCATGGATGTGTCGTTGCGGGTGGTGGGCGTGCTGAGCGCCAAAGGGGCCAACATGGTGGGCCAGGACCAGGATGACATCCTCCTGGCGCCGTGGACCACCATCAAGTACCGTTTAACCGGTTCCAGACTCGTTCGCACTAACCAAAGCGCCGCCAGCAATTCGGGTGGTTCCGTGAACACGTTGAGCAACCTCTACCCTGGCCAGACTGGCAATAGCCCGATGCTGGTCCGCTTCGCCACCATCGACGTGATCATGACTGCGGCCCGGAGCACTGACGAGATTTCGGCCGCCACTGAGCAGATAACCAACACGCTGCGCGAGCAACATGGCATCCGTCCAGGCGATGCGAACGATTTTGACATCATCAATTTGACGGAGATAACCAAGACCCTCTCGTCCACAACCACTCTGATGACCAATCTGCTGTTGTGTGTGGCTACGATCTCACTGGTAGTCGGCGGGGTGGGGATCATGAACATCATGCTCGTCTCAGTCACCGAACGGACCCGCGAGATAGGGCTTCGCATGGCCGTCGGCGCTAGAACCCGTGATATCCTCTGGCAATTTTTGGTGGAAGCCGTGGTGCTTTGCCTGTGCGGTGGAGCTGCGGGCATCCTGCTGGGCCACGGCGGCTCGTACCTCGTACGGCTGCTGCTGCGTTGGCCGGTCGAGACTTCGCCGGCCGCCATTTTCACGGCGGTGCTGGTCTCGGCCAGCGTGGGAATCATCTTTGGTTTCTACCCGGCCTGGAAGGCGTCACGCCTCGATCCGATTGAGGCCCTACGGTACGAGTGACGGGTTGTACGCGGCTGCATTCGCGAGATCGGACAAAGAGAATGGAACATGCACAAGACTGATCAAATCACTTTGTGCGGGTCACCTCGCGTGGTGTGTCTTGGACTAATGCTTTGCCTAATGGTAATGGCCGGGTGCGCGGTTGGCCCGGACTTCCAGCCGCCGCAGAGGCAGGTCCCGGACGAGTGGGCTGGGCCTGCCATGATGCGCACCACAGCGCCGGCCAAATCGGCCGAGAGGGATCTTGCCAAATGGTGGACGGTCTTTGAAGATCCGACGTTGACCTCCCTTGTGGAAAGAACTGTTCAGTCCAATCTGGATATGAAGTTGGCCGAAGCCCGGATTCGCCAAGCTCGGGCAGCAAGGAGAGGTGCCCTATCGGGCATCGGTCCAACGGTGAATGCCACGGGCTCATTCCAGCGCAGTCAGTCACCAGGATCATCAGGCGGCAGCGCAGGACCGGGCGGCGACGAGGAGGGACCGACCACCAACCAGTACCAAGGCGGATTCGACGCAGGTTGGGAACTGGACATCTTCGGTGGTGTGAGGCGCGGTGTGGAGGCGGCCGATGCCGACCTGCAGGCCACTGTGGAAATGTACCGCGACGTCTTGATTACACTGGCGGCCGAGGTGGCACGCAACTACATCGACCTGCGTGCCTTCCAGCAGCGAATAGCCATTGCCCGACAGAACCTCAAGGGCCAGCAGCATAGCGCCGAACTGACCCGCCAGAGGTTCCAGGCTGGATTCGTCAGTGGTTTAGATATGGCCAATGCGGACGCCCAAGTGGCGACCACGACTGCCCAGATACCGCTACTGGAGGCATCAGCCCGGCAGGCGATCTACAGTCTCAGTGTCCTGCTTGGGCGTGAGCCAGCGGCCCTGATGCAGGAATTGTCGACGCCGTCGGAGATTCCTGCCGGCCCACCGTCTGTTCCCGTGGGTGTCCCGTCCGAACTGCTGCGCCGACGCCCGGATATCCGCCGGGCCGAGGCGGAGATTCACGCTGCCACGGCGCGCGTTGGCGTAGCCACGGCCGACCTGTTCCCGAAGGTTACACTTTCCGGCTCCATCGGCTACCGGGCCAGTGACTTGGACTCATGGTTCGACCGGATTAGCCGCCTCTGGTCACTCGGCCCCGCAGTCGGTTGGCAGATTTTCGACACCGGCCGCATACGGTCCAATATAGAGGTACAGAAAGCTCTGGAGGAACAGTCGCGCATCACGTATCAACAGACCGTCTTGGCAGCGCTGAAGGAGGTGGAGAATGTGTTGATCTGGTCAGCAAAAGAACAAGAGCATCGTAAGGCCCTCGCGGAAGCCGTCGCCGCCAACCGAAAGGCGGTTGAACTGGCGACCAAGCTCTACTTAGAGGGACAAACAGATTTCTTGAACGTACTCAATGCACAGCGGTCTCTGTACTCGTCCGAAGACACTTTGGCCCAGAGCACCGGCGTGGTCTCCACGAACCTGATCGCCTTGTACAAGGCCCTCGGTGGCGGATGGGGATATGAGAGTTACGGGACCAGCCCCAGTTCGGATTGCAGGCTGGCAACTCGCCTGCACGAAGTCGGAATCGCTAGTAATCGCGAATCAGCTATGTCGCGGTGAATGTGTTCCTGCCCGGCTACGGCGGCATTTCCAGGCCGGGCAGGATATGGTGCAGATGGGCGGCAGCCAGGCAAAGAAACCAGAAAAAGCCCTGCACCGAAGCGCAAGGCGTTTTTGTTCAAGCACACTAAGGCCTTGCAGCAAAACGCATAAGGACATCGACCGAGCCTCGGCCCTGTCGTCATGCAGCTGGTCGCAAACACCGGTTAGGTCTTCTTTCTGTCTTTTGTGTAGTCTGCCCAAAGCGCGTCAATTTTGTGCCCTGTTTCTTTCTCAAACCAGGATTCATCCGTGTAAGTGCGCCTTCTTAACGCGGTATTGAGTTTGTTCACTATTCCGGGGCAGACGTCGGTTTCCAACCACAGGAAAAAGCCGCCAGCCACTCGGTAGCTATCCTTATAGCCTTCGGGCTTATCTGTGAATGGGAACCAATCCTGGGGCTTTCCTTCATAGATCGCCCAGCGGAGATAATCAGCAATTCCTTCGACCAGCCAGCCTGGGCCGGCTCCCCTGTAGTTCTGTATAACATGGACTAGCTCGTGGTACACGCACCCGATGTCCTCAGGATGCTTTTCTATCCAGCCGGAGGAGACCGTAATTCGTCCACCAGAGGTTCCAGCGACGCCTCGATCTGATTTGCGTATTCTCAGCCGGACTTCTGTGGGCGCATCAAATCCCCTCGTTGGGATAAGATTTGCAGTCCTCTGGTGCCATTGCTCGATGAGGTCCTTTGCTGTCTTTCCCCATTCCACCAGCTTGGGCATGTCATTAACATCATTAACGTCGAGATAGACAACAACTTTCGCATTTGCAGCGGAGCCGATAGAAACGATAAGTAAAATTGCCAGAGCAAGATTTTTAGTCATAAATACTCTCCCATAGTACCTGTGAAGTTCAAGTGACGACTATTCCAGAGTGCCCCATTAGTCGAATTGAAATTCTGATCCAATTGTCGGCACGTATAACCTGGTCGGGGAATTAACCTCTTCTCATTCCAGACGGCAGTTCGATTCCGCCGCGACCTTTGGCGTCCCTGAAATCTACAATAATTTTAACCGCGACCTCCGGGTCGTCTACAACCGTGAATAGGTTCATATCCGCGGCAGAGATGTGATTGTATTCCTTGAGTATCTTCTGCTCCATCCAGTTAATCAGTCCCTGCCAATATTCGCTGCCCATTAAGATAACGGGGAAATAAGCCTGCTTTAGTGTCTGAATCAGCATGAGCGCCTCGGTGAACTCATCCATCGTCCCGTAGCCGCCGGGGAAAACCATGAAGCCATGAGCGTACTTCAAGAACATCATTTTGCGACAGAAGAAGTACCTGAAGTTCAGTGACAGGTTCTGATATTTGTTCGGGATTTGCTCCAACGGCAGCTCGATGTTCAGTCCGATGCTTTTGCCGCCCGCTTCTGCGGCTCCTTTATTTGCTGCTTCCATAATTCCGCTGCCGCCGCCGGTTATTACAGCAAAACCTGCTTTTGCGATTTTGCAGGCGGTTTCCTGGGCAAGTTTGTAGTACCGCTGCTGCGGTTTGGCTCGGGACGAGCCGAAGAACGACACCGCTGGCCCAATTGAAGAAAGCTCCTGGAAGCCTTCAACGAACTCAGCCATTATCCTGAATATCCGCCACAGGTCCTGGACGGGGCTGCTGAAAGTGTTGGCCATAGAGAAATCTCTCCTATTATCGGCGTATCTGGCTCTGCCAGTCGGCCTGCGCCTTTTACCACAAGGCTGGATTGAACGCCGCGGGACAATATTTTGCTATCGGACAATTCTGGCAGTCCGGCTTACGAGCCTTACAAATGTTTCGGCCATGTAGAATCAACGCATTACCGAAAAAAGTCCAGTTTTTCTTTGGGACTATCTCGGCTAAATCGTATTCCAACTTTACCGCATCGGTATTCTCGGACAGTCCCAGCCGCCCGGACAGGCGAATAACGTGGGTATCGCAGGCTATTGCCGGCTTGCCGAAAGCGCCGCCCAGGACGACATTTGCTGTTTTTCTGCCTACGCCGGGCAGTCCTACCAGCTCTTCCATTGTATCCGGCACTTTGCCGCCGAATTTCTCAGTTATCGCCGTGCAGGCACCTTTGATGCTGGCTGCTTTGTTGTGGTAGAAGCCGGTGCTTTTTATGTCTGATTCGATGTGTTTTATATCCGCTCGCGCCCAATCCGCAGCCGATTTATATTTCTTGAACAGGTCCTTGGTCACCATATTGACCCGCACATCGGTGCACTGTGCTGACAGGATTGTCGCAATCAGAAGCTCGAGCGGATCTTTGAAGTTAAGCGCGGTCTTGGCGTCGGAGTAGGTCTTTTTCAAGATCGGCCAAATCCGCCTGATCCGCTCGGCGGCCTTGGCTTTATTAACCTTTATCCGCCAGACGTAAGGCGGATTAATCTGGACCTTTTTTGCCATCTTTATTTCCTCGTAGGAAGTTCTGTTTCATCCGCCAGACGTAAGGCGGATAAATGTTCTTTTAGCTCCTTCGAAAAGAAGATGCCGCGCCATTTGATCGCTTCTTTCTTGCCGGGCACAAATAACATACTAACCGGCACGCCTGGCTCATTGTAGGCGTGCTTTAATGCTAACGTTGCCGGCGAATCCCATTCTGTAGTGTCGGCTTTAATCGTCAGCACACGTTTCTGCTCGATGAGTCTGGCAATATCTTTGCGAGAATAGACCAATTTTTCAACCGTCTGACAAGCCAAGCACCAATCGGCGGTAAACTTAATCAGAACAGGCCGCCCTTGTTCAACAGCCGTCTGCACGGACAGAGCATCGTAGCTATGCCAGTCGATAAGCTCATAGTTCGGTGCCGGCAGAAAGACCCAGCCTGCGCCAACTGCCAGTGCTACAGCCAGAGCCCGCACGAGCCATTTGCGTGCCGCCCTGGTGCCGTAGCCGACCCATGTGCCCCAAATCCAGGCGCAAAAACCAAGTACCACAGCGAAGTACAATACCCCACTCATGCGAGATTCCGGCAGCGCCGTAACAAGTTTCACCGCGATAACAAGCAAAACAAATCCGATGCCCTGCTTAAATAACTCCATCCATCGTCCGGGCTTGGGCAGGTGATCCAGCAGCCCGGGCATCGAGGTCAGAACCGCGTAGGGTAGAGCCATCCCCACGCCTATAATGATTATCGCAATGCTGGCCGGCAATAAGGGCTGAGATTGTGCCCAGGCAAAGGCAGCAGCCAAAATCCCAAAGCTGCATGGCGTGCTCAATATCGCCGCCAAAAACCCCATGCCCACCGCTGCGAAATATCCGCTACGTGAGCTTGCTTTACCTGCAATTGGAGAGGGCACGCTAATCGTGAAGACCCCGAACATAAATAGCGCCAATAGTACCAGCAAAAGTGCCATCGCGGCGATGAAGATCGGACTGCGAAATTGGTCGCCCCACTGCAGTACCATTCCGTAAAAGACTTGTAAGATAATATTTGCAGCGGCAAGGAAAGCGAAGAATAACAATATCCCCAGACAAAAGGCAAGTCCCAGCGCTACGGAGACGCCACGACTTTGCTTTGCCTGCCCAACAATCCGCATCACGATCAGAGGCAGCACCGGCCAGACGCAGGGCATAATATTCAGAGCCAAGCCCGCTAAAAACGCCAGGCCCAGAGCGAACCAGACGGGTTGAGTGGATGTCTTGCCTGGCCGATCTGCTCCAGCAGGTCCTTCAAGGCTAATTTCCTTCCACGATTGTCGGTGATTCCAATCGACCTTGATCCGCAGCGTTTTCTCAAATGGTGACAGACAGACAGTGCTCGTACACGCTATGCCGGAAATCTTGACCTGCACATCCGCGGTTGTTGTGGGCGGGGCTATAACTATTTCAATTGGCAGAAAGACTGTGAATCTGCCGGCGTAAACCTCGACTTGCTTACCTACCGGGTCCTGGAAAATGCTCCATTTGGGAAAAAGGGCTCTGCCGAAATCAAATTGGTCGGCTTGAGCCTCGATCGTAAGTTCGTATCCCGGAGCAGGCGCAGTTTCAGGCCTGGCATAATAGTGAAGGTCGTCAGTTCCTTCGAATATGACTGCCATGCCGGGCTGCGAGTTCCTGCGAGCAGGCTCCAGCCGCACAGAGGAGAATTCCTTCTCATATCGAGCCATCTCGACAGCAGCGGTGTCACGGTTGGGGACATCTGTCGCCTCTGGTTCGCGCGGCTTTTCTCCACGCGCAGAAAGAGCGGCTATGAAGATGTAGAATGACCAGAATATGATAGCAGTTTTTCGGCGCATACGCACTCAACTGAGAACGGCAGCGAAAATAATATTAGCTCGCCATCTATTGCTGTTGCTTTGTTTGCGGCTTGGGCTGCTCCTTTTTGGCCTGCTCGGCCAAGAGCAGATCGCCGACTGTGGGCTTGGCTAACTGACCGCCCTGCAAGATTACCTTAACGTCTTCGGCGTCAAGAGTCTCGTACTTCAAGAGGGCCTTGGCTATCCGATCGAGCTTGTCCTTGTTGGCTTCTATCAGCTCCTTAGCTTTCTTGTATGCTTCGTCTGTGATCTTTCTTATTTCCCGGTCGATAGCCTCGGCGGTCTTTTCGGAATACTCCCTCTCGCCTGGTATCGGATACCATATATCGCCGACCGCAAAATCAGACTCGTAGCTGATTGGGCCAAGCTCATCGCTCATACCCCAGGTCAGCACCATCTGCCTTGCAATTTTGGTGACCTGGGTCAGATCGGACTGAGCACCGCTGGATATGTCGTCACAGAATAGTTCCTCCGAAATCCGTCCGCCGAAACAGACCTGCAAAAGTGCCATGCAATATCTTTTTGTGAAGATTGTCCGGTCTTTTTCCGGCAAGGCAAATGTAGCGCCGCCCATTGGTCCACGGGGGATGATGCTCACCTTATGTAAGGGGTCTGCCTCTTTCAGCAAAGACTGAACCAGCGTGTGGCCGGCCTCGTGATAGGCAGTAATCTCTTTTTCCTTTTGGTCGATGACCCTGCTCTTTTTTGCCCTGCCCCATCTGATCTTGTCCCGCGCCTCCTCCAGGTCGACCATTTCGACATAGTCCTTGTTGGCCATAGTTGCCATCAAAGCAGCTTCATTGATAATTGCTGCCAGGTCTGCACCTGTGAACATAGGTGTCCCACGAGCCACTCTCTCCAGGTTTGCATCCGCTCCTAACTTTACTTTCTTTGCGTGCACCTTCAAGATGTCCATTCGCCCTTTTAGATCCGGTAGTGCCACGAAAACCTGCCGGTCGAATCTTCCCGGCCGGGTGAGCGCATTGTCCAAAATATCGCCCCGGTTAGTTGCCGCGACCACTATTACCTGGTCGTCCGTCGTGAAACCATCCATTTCGACCAGGATGGCGTTCAGCGTCTGTTCACGTTCATCGTGCCCGCCGCCGACAAAGCTGGCGCCGCGCTTGCGGCCGATCGCATCGACCTCATCAAGAAAGATGATACAGGGCGAATTATCCTTGGCCTGCTTAAACAGGTCACGTACGCGCGACGCCCCCACGCCGACAAACATTTCTACGAAATCGGAGCCGGATATGCTGAAAAATGGCACGTCTGCCTCTCCGGCTATGGCCTTTGCCAACAGTGTTTTTCCGCAGCCGGGAGGTCCCACCAGCAAAACCCCCCGCGGTATGCGCCCGCCGAGTCGCTGAAACCTCTTTGGATTCTTCAGAAACTCGATTATCTCAGCGACCTCGTCCTTAGCTTCTTCGATGCCGGCCACATCATTGAATGTGACCCTGACTCGGTCTTTGCTGGCCACTCGGTGCCTGCTTCGACCGAATGACATCAGCATTCCGCCCGCGCCGCTGCGAAGATTCCGCGCGAAGACAAAATAGAAAAACCCTATCAGCAGGACCAACGGCAGCACCCACTGCAGCAGCATGATCAGCCAGACGTGCTGTGCGGCGTAGTCCACGACGACACTGATGCGGTTGGCACCAGTGTCGTCGGTGCCGGCCTCATCAATTATCTTGTACACCCGTGCAATTGCCGCATCGCCTTGGTAGTTGACGCTGAAGGAGACGGCACCTTTTCCACTGGCGGTGGGGATGGCTTTCCTGAACTTGCCCGTAATCTCAGTGTCGCCGATTTTCATGCTCTCAATTTCATCGTTCCCGAGGTGTTTTTCAAAGTCAGTCCAATTGATATTGTTGCTTTTGAATCCCTGCTGCAGCATCATCATCGCGGTGAAAATCACGGCTGCGATTATCAACCAGGTGAGTGGGCCCCGCTTATAACTGGGTATGGGCGGCTTTTTTCCGGAGCCGCTCGGCGGGGCGGCACGCCGCTGAGTTCGTTTTGTGTTTCGGTTATTATTCATAACACATTGCCTTCACCAGTCCGATATTGACTCTTTGCCGCGGGCTACCATTTATTCTCCATCAGTTCTACGATCTTCTGTGCCAGCTTGTTTGCCGCCAGCGCCGATGCGTAGCTGAAGTCCTGTTTCTGGAACTCCGAATACGTGGCTTCTGCAGTGACCGGCTGATTGTCTATAACCAATTGGCCTGTCTTGAGATTTTTCCAGTTGACTACTGCTCGCACCTGCACCTGCTTTTCCAAAGCCAGTCCCCATTCGCGTTCAATGCTGAGCACAGATTCGGCTATCTGCACTATTCGACCACTCATTAAAGTATCGGCTCGATCGCTGCTGGAAATTACTTTATAGGGCGTTTCTGCCTCGATGCGTTTTGCCAGCGCATCGGAAAGTTCGTATTCCACGCCCCGTCTAAAAGTCTGATTGTCGAACATTTTCAGGCAGACGCTGCTGACGTCCTCGGGAAACAGGCGTCTGTTGGAATAGCCGCCTATATCGGCGCACCCCCATAAGCCCACACACAGCAAAATAGTTGATCTCAGGACACTCCGTCGCCCGTAACCCGTGACCCGTGACCCGAGCGACGAGTGACGAGTGACGAGCGACGAGTGACGAGTGACGAGCGACGAGTTGTAACCACTTTCCTTCATTTCCCACCTTGATGACCATTCAGGTTTTTGGCAAGCACTTCTTTAGCCATCTGTGCGGCTTTGGTTTCGCTCCAGTTGCGGATTACCATATCATAATACAGATTAGCCGCCTGTTTTCTGCCGGTACTTTGATAGTATTGGCCGATACAGAATTGCTTGTATGCTATCTGTTCATCTATCTCTTTGAGTATTTGGTCGACATTCAGTGTTGCGGCGTCTTCGGGATAGCGGACTTTGAAATCCTCGTAGTAGCTTTTCGCACTTTTTAGATGTGACGCATTATATTTGGGCCCGTTATAAGCAGCGTGTTTGCATCGAGCCATAGCCAGCAATGCATCCTTAGCGGTCTGGGCGTCTTGCTGCTGCCAGGATATCTCCGACCATTTCAGGTACGCTTCGTTGAACATTCCTTTGTTTTCGTAGTATTGGGCCAGTGCCCGCGATGCCTCGATGCCGATAGGTCTGTCACCGGCTCGGTCGGTGATCTTCTCCATAATCCTGATGCCCGTAGCGTCGCCCTTCATTTTGAATAGGCCCAGCACCGTAATTTTTTGGCCTGCTAAAAAGCTGCCGGCAATCTGAAACTGCCGCTCCAGCGCCGCCTCGTAAAGCGGACTGTCGTAATAATCTTTGGCCAGGAACTTATCATAGCTTCTGCTGGCCTGGCTGTATCTTCCGGCACAATAAAATAGTTCTGCCTCTATGAAGGTATCCAGGTCGGCCTCTTTGGTCTCTGGGAACAGCTTCTTAAGCTGACTCCATTCTTCGGCAAGAGCCTTGGTTTGGCCTGTGTTGACGAGTTTTTCCGTTCGCGCCACAACTATCAGGTATCTGTCTTTGGCGTCGCCCGGCACAGACTTCCAATCCTGGCCTTGCTGCAACTGCCAGGTGTCGGCCCAAATCACTGCCGGCCGCTGCCATAACATTGCCGCCGCCAGTATTACAAGCAGCACTCTATACCTCGCCATAATCGGTTTCCACTACCATTCTAAGAATTCAACGCCTGCTCACAAAGAGAATTATACTTGGTGGCCAGACTATTGCAAACCTCCACCTCAAAATATGGTAAATCCCCGTGTTTTTCTGCATGAGGTCGCCTTGACAAACAGTGCCGGTTTTGATAGCCTCTCAAGCAGACGGCAAAAGATGCCAGTCAAATAAGATAGGGTAAAAAGGGTACTACCATGTCGAAAAGTATAACGCGCCGGCAGTTTCTAAAAAAGTCCCTTATTGAGTCCGCAGGTGTTGGTGCAATTCTGAGCCTCGAAGAGCGAACCTTGTTGGCAGCAGCGAACAAATCTGACATGCTGCCCAGCCCAGACAGTATCAAAGGCTTACCGGTAGGCAAGATCGGCAAGGTGACGATCAGCAGACTAATCTGCGGCGGCAATCTGATCAACGGCTACGCCCACAGCAGGGATTTGATTTATGTCTCCGAACTGCTGAGGCACTATTTCACCGACGGAAAAATCATCGAAACCTGGCAGGTATGCCAGGAAAGTGGGATAAATACTGCTATCGCCAATGTAGGAAGACATGGTGGGGAAAATAGTATTAGAGTCTTCAATAAATACCGCGGAGAGAGAGGTGGTCAGATTCAGTGGATCGCACAATGCGATATATTTGAAGATGACCTGTTAGGTGTTATAAAATTAGCTATCGATAACGGTGCAGTGGGCGCTTTCATACAGGGTGGTTGTGCAGATAGCTTTATCAGGAACGGTCGCGTTGATTTGTTGGGAAAGGCTGTCGAGTTTATCAAGCAAAATGGGTTAATCGCTGGCGTGGCGGGACATTCTGTTGAAGTGCCTAAGGCGTCCGAAAAAGCGGGCGTAGAAACCGATTTCTATATGAAGACACTGCACAGTGCTGACTACTGGTCTGCCACGCCTGACGAGGCAGATGGACCTTTTGACTTGCCCGGACATGATAATATGTGGTGCACTAAGCCGGAAAAAACTATCGAATTTATGAACCAGGTCAAAAAGCCCTGGATTGCATATAAGGTTCTGGCAGCCGGTGCAATCCATCCCAGAGAGGGCTTTAGATACGCCTTTGAAAACGGAGCCGATTTTCTTTGCGTGGGCATGTTTGATTTTCAAATCCGAGAGAACGTGGTTATTGCCAAGAATATATTGTCAGGAAAGATGTCCCGACAGCGCCCGTGGAGAGCATAAGGAAACTCTATGACCCAGTGGGGAAAATTGTCAAAGCACTTAAATCGGCGAGACTTTTGTCAAAAGCCTTTTATCGCCCCATAGAACAGTCGCCCTCGAATGTCGCGCTCAAGAGCCTGTCAAAAAAAATCATAAACCTATGAGAATAGTGTCGAGTTGAACTTATCACCACAGTATCATATCGCTTTCGACAAAAAAGGACGAATTGAAGGGAGAACAAAATGCGTTACGTTTGTCTGTCGGTGATGCTCTCATGTCTATGGCAGTGTTGCAGTTCGGCTTGCGGTGACGTAGTGTTTCTCGGCAACGGCGACCGTCTGACCGGCAAGATTAAACAGCTTACGGACGGAAAGCTGGTCTTTGAATCCGATGTGGCCGGCGAATTGAACATTGATTTGTCCAAGATTCGCACATTCAGCAGCGATGCGCCAATTGAGATTCACTTTAGTGAGGGCACAGTAATCAAACAGGCCATCGTAAGTGGTGCAGCACCGGGCAGGATCGGCATAAGAGCCACAGGGACTCTGACAGCCCAGGAGTTCGATCTGACCAGGATTACATCCATCAATCCGCCGGCGAAACCCACGCCCAAATGGCACGGCGCGGTTAGTGCTGGGTTTAGTGCCACTCAGGGCAATACCTCTACGGAGCGTCAAAATGTGAGCGTGGACATAAGTCGTCGGAGCGAGAATGACCGCATAACCGTAAAGGCGGACTATGCACTCGGCAAGCAGAAAGACCCAGATACCGGAGAGGAAAAGACGACCGAAGACTGGTGGCGCACCAAACTCAAGTATGACTACTTTGTGAGCAAGAAGCTTTACGTGTACGGTGACAGCCGATACGAAAAGGATAGTGTGGCCGAGCTTGACCGGCGAGTGCTGGTCGGCGGCGGCGGCGGCTATCAGTGGATCGAGTCGGACGACATGAGCTTCTCGACCGAGGCAGGCCTTGCTTCGCTATATGAGAGATTTGGCAACCAGACGGATAGTAACGCCGAAGTCTCAGTTCAACTTGGTTACCACTTTGACAAGAAATTGTATAAAGCGTTGACGTTCATCAATGATCTGACGTACTATCCGAGCATAGACGACTTCGGGAACTATTATTTGACCTCGACGGCGGAGCTTCGGGCATCTTTTCTGAAGAACATGTTCGCGAACTTCAAGGTTATCTTCGACTATGATGCAACGCCTGCAGAAGGTGCTGGCAAGACGGATGTGAAATACATGCTCGGAGTCGGCTGGAGCTTTTAGCGGACTCGTGTCAGGGGGCAACTGGTTCTGACACTTGATTACTAGGAGAGCTTATGGGACTTTTGCAGGAATTTAAGGAATTTGCAGTAAAGGGCAATGCCGTGGATATGGCTGTAGGGATAATTATTGGGGCCGCATTCAACAAAATCGTAAGTTCATTAGTCAATGATGTAATAATGCCTCCGATAGGACTTCTCCTTGGCGGCGTGGATTTTAAGAATCTGGAAGTGGTTCTTAAGAGAGCCACTGTCTCGGCGATCGGCGAGCCCTTGCCTGCGGTGACCTTGCGATATGGGCTATTCATCAATACACTTATCGACTTTGTAATTGTGGCTTTTACGATTTTCGTGGTTATAAAGCTGATGAATCGGCTTATGAATATCCGCCAGGTGTCAAAGAAGCCAGCGTGAATGTGCTGTGCTTGGGTCAGTGTGTCGGTGAATGGCGGCGTGATGAGGCGTTTTCACAGGTGGGGCGATCTTTGTTTTCATCTTGAAGATTGCCTGAATTTAGTAGTTGCGTATTTGAACGGATAAACAAATGAAAAAACTGCGTAAGATTCTGCTTGTAATTATCGCCGCAATTGTGATTCTCGCCGCCGCTGCCGCGGTGCTCGTGAATCTGTTTGCAGACCGTGTTGTCAAGACAGGCATCGAAGCGGCAGCCAGCAAGACATTAAATGTCGGTGTCACAATAGACAGCTTGGACCTGTCGATTCTGGGAGGCAAAGTGGCCTTAGACAATCTTCTGATTAAAAATCCTCCCGGCTATCAGCACGATAACCTCCTTCAGCTAAGAAACGCCACTGTGGTAGTCGATATTAAGTCTCTTTTGGGCGATGTCGTCAACATAAAGGAAATCAAGCTGGATGGGGCGGAAGTCGTCCTCGAACAAAGAGGCGTTTCAGGCAATAACCTGCAGGATGTGCTAAAGTCGATGCCTACCAGCCCCAAATCGCAGGAGCCGGCGCAGCCATCCGGCAAGAAGCTCCATATAGATACTCTCGAACTGTCGGATGTAAGGGTTATGGTCAAGCTGCTGCCTGTGCCGGGTAAGACAGATACCGTCACACTCAAACTTGCGCCGATAAAGATGACAAACTTGGGCGGCGACAACAAGCTTGATACGGCGGCGCTGGCAGGCAAAATCTTAGTAGCTATCGCAGAAGGAGTTGCCGAGCAGGGCGCCGGCGTTCTGCCTGATGATATGGTCGGTGCGATGAAATCAACGCTGGCTAAAACCGCAGAGCTTGGCAAGGAGGCCATAAAGACAACCGAAGACCTCGGCAAAGGACTTACTGAAGGTCTCAAAGGTCTGCTCAAACCCAAGAAACAGGAATAACCGCCCCAAAGGCACCGACGGGAATGCAGAGAACAAGTGAAGTCGGACGCTTCTTGACATCGCAGTGAATCAAGGCCACGCCAGAACCGTCGGGCTGCTATGCAAGGACAGGGCGAAGGAATAATTTTCAGAAGATAGGCTTCAGTTATAAGGTCTCAGTTGAAGCGGGGCAGAAAATGTCAAAGCAAGTGAATCGCCGAGAGTTTTGCCGGAAGGCTCTTATTGGCTCTGCATCTACCATGGCAGCTTTGAGTTTGGAGGAGAGGACTTTGGCAGGGGCGATGGTGGAAAAAACGCCAGGCCCAAAGAGGCAGGACCCCGTCAAAGGTTTGGCGGCGGGCAAGATTGGCAAGGTTGAAATTAGCAGGATAATCTGCGGCGGCAATTTAATTGGCGGCTACGCCCACAGCAGAGATTTGATTTACGTGTCCTCCTTGCTCAAGCAGTACTTCACAGACCAGAAAATCATCGAGACGCTCGAAATATGTGAGGAAACAGGAATAAATACAATTATTACAGGTTCAGGCTCGGCAGAGCTGCTTAAGAAATACTGGGATGAGCACGGCGGACAAATAAAGTGGATAGCACAAATCGTCCCAAAGAGCGACGATCTTACAACCGACGCCAAAATCGCTATCGATAGCGGTGCTGTCGGCGCGTTTGTAATCGGCAACGTTGGCGACGAATGGGCCAGAGCAGGGCGAGTTGACCTGATTGGAAAGGTTGTCGATTTTATAAAGCAAAACGGGATAATCGGGGGTGTCGCTGGTCATAACCTGGGAACGCCGATGGCGTGTGAAAAAGAAGGCCTCCAAGCGGATTTCTACATGAAGACTCTCCACAGCACCAAGTACTGGTCGGGTCGCAGCCCGGATCAGCAAAAAGATGTGATTGACAACTACAGCATCGACAACTACTGGGACAAATACCCGGAGCAGACGATTGAGTTTATGAAGAAAGTGAAAAGGCCCTGGATTGCCTATAAGGTTCTGGCAGCAGGTGCCATTCATCCCAGAGAGGGTTTCCGGTACGCCTTTGAAAACGGCGCCGATTTTCTTTGCGTGGGCATGTTCGATTTCCAGGTGAGGGAGGACGTGGTTATTGCCAGAGACATTCTTTCGGGGAAAGTTGCAAGGCAGCGTCCGTGGAGAGCGTAGAGGATTCCTACCTTGCCGCTTCGAGTGTTCAGAACTTTTTCATATATTCGAGGGATTCCCTGGCTGTTTTATCCAGATTCTCGACATCACCTCCGCCATCCAGTACCTCGCACATCTCGTAGGCAATATATCCCTGGTAGCCGATTTCCTTAAGGGCGTTAAAAAAGGTCTCGTAGTCCACGATGCCCTGGCCGAGCGGAACGGCTCGAATCAAAGTGTCACGTGGCAGAAAATTGGTCAGATCGTGGTCGAGGTAGAATTGTGGAAGCCGCACATAATCCGCGGCGGTCGTGTGAACGATGAACGGTTTCATCTTCAAAACGGCGGCCCTGAGTTCGTTAGAGCTTAGACCCTGGAGTGCCGGCGCCCAGGCGTCAAAAGCCGCCTTGACGTTTGGCAAGTTGACTTCTTTGAGAAGCCAGTACATAGTGTCGTGGTGGACCGCGATATCGTGATGGTTCTGCACCGCCAGGGTAACACCGTGCTCGGCAGCCTTTTGGCCGGCCAGCCTCAATCCTTCAACCACCATCGCGTATTGCTTGTCGAGTGGCACACCGGGCCGCTGGTAGCCCGTGAATATCCGCACCATGTCGGTTCCTAAGTCGTGCGCTAATTTGGCTAATTCCCCGACATAGCAGGCCTGGATTTCCACGTTGGGCACACCCGGCTTATCGACGCCGGCGGTGAAATCCGTATATCCGGCCAGACACACCAGTTCCAGGCCGAGCTCTTCGATCTTGTGCCGTAGAGCTTTTCGCCTGGCCTGGTCGTAGTCCAATGGGCTGACGTGCGGCCGTTTGGCCATCAACATGACCCCGTCAAAGCCAAGCTCTTTTGCTTTGGCTAAGAATTCATCGACAGTTAATTTGCTCTGACCGCGCCAAACGCCTGCATAGCTAACGGAATGTAGGCACGTTTTCACCTTGAAGTCTTTTGGGTCGCCGGTAGGGAGCTTTTGTGAGGATGCTACCTGGCAACATAGTGACAGCACAGCAATTAGCCCGACACACAGCTTGCGCATAGTTACTCTCCGTCTTTGGGTTAATAAATTGGCGACCTTTTATCTGAGCTACACAATAACTAAGTTTTGTGCATCCGTCAAAGTCTTTTCTACATTTGGCAAGACCGAGCACGTACTTCGGCACTTCTTGACTGTGGCTGGCCTATACCTTATAGTGTCTGCTGGAAGAGCAAAAGGCAAAGAAGAGTATGTGCAGAAAGAAAACAGGATGAAGATGCCAGCGGTAAAAGGCACAAGGGATTTCTATCCCGAGGATATGGCGGTACGGAACTGGATGATAAACGGCTGGAAAAGAGTGTCCCTGCGCAATGGTTTTGAAGAATACGACGGGCCGATATTTGAATACTTAAAGATGTTTCAGATAAAAAGCGGCGACGAAATTGTCGAGCAGCTTTTTTCTCTGAAAGATAGAGGCGGAAGAGACCTGGCACTGCGCCCGGAAATTACGCCGACACTTGCCCGCATGGTCAACCAGCGGATCAATTCACTGCCCAGGCCCATCAAATGGTTTTCCGTGCCCAGATTATTCCGCGCTGAGCGGCCCCAAAAAGGCCGGTTGCGAGAATTCTTCCAGTGGAACGTGGACATAATCGGCGTGGATGACGTGCTGGCTGATGCCGAGGTGATATTCTGCGCTCTGGACTATCTGCGCGAAGTTGGCCTGACGCCGAAAGATGTAGCGGTCAAAATATCCAGCAGGAAAATGCTCGCGGAGTTGTTGCGGGCTGTGGGCATCCCTGAAGGCCAATTGGAACAGCTATATGCAGTCCTTGACAAGCGCAGCAAAGTGCCCGCCGACGCCTTCGGGCAGATGCTTGGCGAAGTGCTTGCTGACGAAAACACACGCCGCAGCGTTCAGCAGCTAATGAGCGTTGAATCGACCGAGCAGATAAGTGCGATTGTTCAGTTAACCGACCGGGTCAAAGAATCGGTCGGTCAGTTACGGCGACTGTTTGACCTTCTTGAGGCCATGGGGGTAAGGGACTATTGCGTTTTTGACATCGGCATAGTGAGAGGTCTGGCTTACTACACCGGCATTGTCTATGAGATTTACGATAGGGCCAGTGAGCTTCGGGCCATCGGCGGCGGGGGGCGATACGATAATTTGCTGCAGCTATTCGGCGGCCCGGCTATATCTGCCACTGGCTTTGGCATAGGCGACTGCGTGCTGGGCATTTTGCTCCAGGAGAAAGGGCTTCTGCAGAGACAACTACCGCAGCGCAAGCTGGATTATTTCGTTGCCTGGGTCGATGAGGCTTATCGGCAAGTTGCTATCAAACTGACAATGAAGCTGCGTTCAGCGGGCTGGACAACCGGCTTCAGCTACAAAACTGCCAACCTGAGCAAACAGCTCAAAGAGGCAGCAGAGCAAAGCGCCCAAAAGTGCATCATCATCGGCTCGGAGATCGAAAACGAGCAACTCACGGTTAAAAACATGGCCAGCGGCGAGCAGGAGCTCATGGATGTTAAAGAGTTCCTATCCAGGGTGAACCCCGCGTAGGTGCCAACCATTAGGCGTGCGATGTTGAGCGCATGTGACCGGTATCGGAAGGAAGAGAAATGAGAATCTGTAGATCAAGTTATGTAGTTCTGTGTTTATCGCTGTTGACTTGTCTGACTCCGCAACTGCGGGCGGCGGGACAAAGGCAAAAGATCATCTCCCCCGATGTTCACCCGGACCGCCGAATGACATTTCGGCTATACGCGCCCGGAGCCAACAATGTGGGTCTGATCGCTCAGTTCATGCCTGGCATCCAGCCCATGAGAAAAGACCACAGCGGAGTGTGGAGCATAACGCTGGGTCCTGCTGAGCCGGATATCTACGAATATGATTTCATCGTGGACGGCTTGGAGATTGCTGACCCTTCCAATTCCTGGGTCAAAATCTGGCTGCGGACCGCAAAGAACCTCGTGCTGGTACCCGGCGACGAGCCAATGTTCTTCGAAGAGCAACAGGTCCCTCACGGGACAGTGCACATTCACAGATACCGGTCAACGTCGCTCGCTGTTGCACGGGGTCTCTATGTATATACGCCGCCTGGCTATGAGACAAACCGGTACGCTAAATACCCTGTGCTATATCTATTGCACGGCCTGGGCGACACCGAGGATACGTGGACCGTCGTGGGGCGCGTCAATGTGATAGTGGATAATCTGCTGGCAAAGAATAAGGCCAGGCCGCTCGTCATCGTGATGCCGTATGGCCATACACCCTCAACTCCTCCTGACATGCGAAGTGTCGGCAACTACGGAGCGTTTGAGAGGGACATAATTGAGGATGTAATCCCTTATGTCCAAAACTGCTATCGCGTGAGCACGGATCGAAAAGACCGGGCCATAGCGGGTCTATCGATGGGCGGCGGCCAGGCACTAACGGTGGGCCTGGGCAACCTTGCACTTTTCGGGTGGATAGGGGCTTTCAGCTCAGCGGTGCCGCGAGGTCAGAACCTGGATAAGTTGCTGGCTGAGCCGAACTCCATAAATGAGAAACTTAACTTGTTGTGGGTCGGGTGTGGCAGGATGGATTTTCTCTTCCAGGAGAACCAAAGGTTTATTGAACGGCTGAAGGCCGACAAGATCAAACACGTCAGCCACATTACCGACGGTGCTCATGAGTGGCGACTATGGCGGCATTATCTGTATGAATTTGTCCCGCTGTTGTTCGGGCCGGATAACTAATCTTCAATGAAGGACTCTTTTCCAAATCAATATGAGCGGGCCTTCCAGAAGTGGCTGATAGATAACCACATTCAATATATACCAGTAGACGATCGCAAAAAAGCAGCTTTTGCGCGGTGCAAAATTAAGAGCTTCGATTTCTTATTGTATCCGCGAAGCGGGCGAGCGATAATCGCCGAGGTTAAGGGCAGGAAGTTCAAGGGCGCCAGTTTTGCCAAGTTAGCGGGTCTCGAATGCTGGGTCACCGCCGAAGACGTTGACGGCTTGGCCAGATGGCAGCAAATTTTTGGCCCCGGCCACCAAGCTGTTTTTGTATTTGCTTACGGCGCAGAGAACATCGATGTTGATTTTGACGGCAGGCCGGTTTATGAGTTTGACGAAAATAGGTTCATATTTTTCTGCATCACGGTAGATGACTATCGTTCCTTTATGAAACGCCGCAGCCCAAAGTGGCAGACTGTCACGCTGCCTGCCGATAAGTTCCGACAATGCGTTCTGGGAATCAACGAGTTTTTGCTCTGACACCGGACGGTTCTCAGCCCACTATGCGTTTTCACAAGGTTTTGGATGGACGGCGGGCGGTCCTCGTGGTAGAATCTCTTCTGCTAAAGTTGTAGAGATAACGTAATGGCAAAATTATTTGGAGGTAACTGAGTATGTTCAGAAATCTTTTGTATCTGGTGACGGGGACTATTTTCTTAGCTGGCTGTATTAGTGTGCACGAGACTAAGCACATGCCCCCGGGGGAGACCGTGCTGGAGGTTCCGAAACCGGCTAAGGAACCCGCTCAAGTCCTGCGTCATGTGGTGTTACTTAAGTTCAAAGATGATACTACCAAGGAACAGATAAAGAAGATCGAGAATGCTTTCTGTGCGCTACCCGCCAAGATCAACGTGATACACGATTTCGAGTGGGGCACCGACGTAAGCCCGGAGAACCGCTCCCAGGGCTTTACGCATTGCTTTGTGGTGACGTTTCTCAGCGAGGCCGACCGCGCCATATATCTGCCGCATCCGGCACACAAAGAGTTCGCTACAACGTTAGGCCCATACCTGGATCAGGTTCTGGTAATTGATTACTGGACGAAACCGTAGCCTGAACCCCGCAATAAACTTGTCCTGAGCGAAGCCGAAGGATTGCGGGGCTAAATATGATGCGAATAATTGCTGGCTCAAAACGCGGAATGCGGCTGTTCAGCCCTAAGACGCAAGATAGCCGGCCTATTACCGACAGAGTTAAGCAATCGCTTTTTGATGTCCTTTGTAACTATGGGCTGCCCGAGGGTCAGCGGGTGACAGATCTTTTCTGCGGCGTTGGCTCTCTAGGTCTTGAGGCATTGAGCAGGGGCGCTGAATTTGTCACTTTCGTAGAAAAGAACCCTAAAATTATCGCCATTCTAAATAAAAATATCGACAAGACCAGCTTTGTCAAGCAATCGAAGGTTATAAGAGGCGATGCCTTCAAGCTTGGCGCTCCGGCTGATGCCGATGACCGAGGATGCAGCCTTGTTTTTGTTGATCCGCCGTATGCCTTTACCCAGGACGTCCAGGCTGGGTCGCCTTTAAGCCGATTGACGGATGTGTTGCAGGGCCAGGTGACGCCGGATGCCATCGTAGTTGTCAGGACAAACCGTCGCACTTTTCTGCTAGAACGTTACGGTGCATTTCAATTGCTGGAGCGGCGCGAGTGGGGGACGATGGCAGTAACTTTGTTGCAGATGATGGCCAGATGACTAATAAGCAAGCAGCAATAAAGGTTATCCAGCACTTACAGCGCAACGGCTTTCAGGCGCTGCTGGCCGGCGGCTGTGTGCGCGACATGCTGTTGGGTCGACAGGCCAATGATTATGATGTCGCAACTGACGCCCAGCCGAAAGACGTAATGAGATTGTTTAAGCGCACACTGAAGGTGGGGGCAAAGTTCGGAGTCGTAATTGTATTAACTAATAACCAACAAGTGGAGGTGGCCACATTCAGAACAGAAGGCGGATACGCCGACGGCAGACACCCCAGCGCAGTCAGGTTTGCTACTGCCGCAGAGGATGCCAGCCGAAGAGATTTCACCATCAATGGGATGTTTTACGACCCGCTGACCGACAAGGTAATTGATTACGTCAACGGACAAGCCGACCTGGCAAGGCAGATAGTGCGAACCATTGGCAAGCCCGAAGAGCGATTCGCTGAGGATTACCTGCGGATGCTGCGGGCGGTGCGATTTTCTACCCAGCTTGGTTTTGCGATTGAGCCGGCGACTTTCTCAGCGATCTGCCGACTTGCGGCAAACATCACCAAGATAAGCGGTGAACGCATAGCGATAGAGCTGGAGGGAATCCTTGTTCATCCCGGTCGTGCTGCCGGGGTGGGCACGCTTGGGGAAACCGGGCTGGCTCAAGCAATTTTCCCCGGCTTTGGCAGGGGGCAGACAAAGGTGGCCACTAACGTGCTGGGACATCTGCGGAAAAAGGTTGATTTTGCCTTGGCGCTGGCCGGGCTTTTTGCCCACTGTTCAACTGAATTTACGCTGGAAAAGTGTCGGATTTTGAGGCTAAGCAGAAATCAGGCCAGGCACCTTAAATTCCTGCTGGCTAATAGAGGCCAACTCCTAAATGAGCAGATGTCACTGGCGGAACTGAGACTGATTGTCTCTGAGCCATATTTCTGGGACCTGTATGAGCTGCAAAAAGCGATTCAGAAGGCTGAAGATGACAGTCGCAAGAATCTTGCTCCGTTGATTAGACTGCGCAAAAGAATAAGAGCACTTGGTGACATTGAACTGCGGCCTAAGCCACTGCTCAATGGCCATGACTTGATCCGATTGGGTGCTGTGCCGGGTCCGGCTCTGGGCCAATTGGCCCAGGAGTTGTACATCGCCCAATTGGAGGGCGTCGTAAAAACCCCCGCGCAAGCCGAAAAATGGGCCATGCAATGGCTCAAAAAGCACGCGACCCACAAGTAATTTTTTGCGCGACCCTGCGCGTTGACTTTTTGGAAATCCTCGGTTGACGCGTGCCCCATGATGTGATGCTTTCTGCCCCGCGAAATAAGGATATGATACCCTGACAACCCAGGGAGAAAGTGTATTATGACGGCAAAGAACAGACAGGAGCTTCTGTGCAGAAGGAGACAGTTTGTGTTTGCCGTCTTACACAGACTGTATAATCATTGTTGAGCAGCGTTCGCTGAGAGGTGATCAACCGTTCAGATTGGAGCGTTGTAGTGAGCAAACAGTTTCAATTGCCTAAATCTTGGCAATATTTTCTCTTGGGTGTTGTTCTTTGGGTTTTAGTGGATTTTGGAACAGCAGGCGGATTTCGGATCACCTACTTCGGAAAATATGGATTGACTCTCTTGCTCTTCTATGTCGGTTATCCGCTAGTGTTTTCTGTGCTCATATTTAAGCTGCGTTGGAGTGAAAGTCGTTTATTTCCTGCAACTCTCGTTGCCATTTTTATCGTTGAAGTTGTCTTTACAGGGAATCCGTTAGTAATGACTTTTCCTGCCCTAATCTGGGGAATTCCATTGGCGATTATGATTTATGTGCCGTTAACGTATTTTCCGCTCTGGTTTGTTCGCAAGGAAACAGCAAAGCACTGGATACTGATCTTAGGTCTGACCGTTGTAGAAGTAATAATCATGATGTTAGCAACATTTGGTGAGCCGCGTTCATAATGCTGCCCGGCAACTGCATGCACTCGCCCGCTTCGCTCCGCTCATCGTGGGGGTTATACTATGGATGCAAGGTAAGTGGAAGAGCCATATTTTTACGCGGTTTCGCGCCTTTTCTTGCGAAATTCGCAGTTGACGGTCACGTCATGATGTGATACTGAGACTTGGAGAGGTCTGGAGTCTTATAATGTCCAATAAAAATAAGCATACGAAGATTGATTATAAAGAATTTTTGGATTGCGTCTTCTCCATTGGTCTAAAGGCGTCTCATGCACTTAGAGAGAAACTCGAGGTGGGTGAGAATGTCTTTCGTAACCGTCCGCCATATTCCCATGAAAACACAAGGAATATTTACATTTATAGAACTCTTGACGAGGCACAAAAAGCACTAGTTTGTTTCCCACGATGGAAGGAGTTTTTTACTGATGAAAGTATGAAACTGGAGACTGATATACAAAGGCACATGATGAGAATCACCGAACAATCAGTCCACGATGAAATATCATTAAGGTGCCGGAAACTAGCAGAAGCGTTACTAGATACACTACTGTTTCAAAACACTAATGACAACCGATACTTCAGGGACTATTTTTATTTTCATGAATTATGGGAGTGGCAAAGACAACAGAAAGACCGACAGGAGTTTTACGGATTCACCAGTAAAAATGCCGATTATTTCATGCAGACCATAAGGCAAGGTATCCACAAGCTCGAAATAGAGGGATTGGAAATCGACAAGAGATGGTACTTGGATACAGCGAAGCCAATTGCCAGAATCAAGAACGTGAAATTCGCGGGTTTTCTGTCTAAGTATAAAAGAGTCGCTGCGCGAGGACCCGAAGTAACATTACTGTTAGCAAGATCCTATTCACAGGCATATGGTGATTCTGAAATAGTACACTTCTCACCTCTGGACGTGAGTCCTTCCTATACGGTGAGAGAATCGGAGATCAAAGCCATGAGAGCGGCGATATTGAGTATCCATTTGATAGCAACGCTACAGGATCTTTCGTTGCTCTCCCTTGAAAATGGAAATGTCCTATCGGAGCTTCGTCCAAGTATATACTCTTACAACCATTACGACCAATTAACGCGTTCAATAGCGCCAGCCGGCGATTACGTTTTTATTCGCGGTAACGTTTGCCAAATAATCAAGGAATGTCGAAGTAAGTATGGGTACTTCTGTTATCACGTGCGGTATATTGATGCACCGCCAATCTCTGGCATCACCGATGACTGGTTTGCCTCTTTTGAAATTCAAAGGCTTGGTAATATGGCTGAGTTGCTGGAGCGTGTGAAAAGCGTCTACCAAAAGCATAATATTGAATTGTCGCATGGCTCTTTCAACCGAATTGACAAGGAATGCTTTGAACAAGCATTAGTACGGAGTGTTCATGAGACGATCGCTTTCTTAAGAAATCAAGGCGGCACTAGTAAATAGAACTCTTCGTGAAAAAACTAGGGGCAGCCATCTATCAAATTTAGGGAACAAGGGAATTAGACGTGTACGCTCGCCCCATTGGGTGTACATTTTTCGATGAGTTGTGCTTGATAATGATAAGTTTTGATAGAGGACAGCGGTTGCTCGCGGCATTTCCTGCGGATACTGCACCGCTGGGCGGTGATGGATTGGTCGATCTGCGTGACCTTGCACTTCTGGCAGAGAATTGGCTTTGGCCGAACGAATAATGCAACCATTTACGCTTTTAATCAAGCCATCCGGTTCAGACTGTAACCTCGACTGCAAATACTGTTTCTACAAAAATCGTGCTCCTGAAGTTGGCCGGGGCAGACAGCGCATGAGCGACCAGGTGCTGGAGAAGCTCATCAAAGATTATATGCAAACGGATTTCCCGGTTGCCGGCTTTGCCTGGCAGGGGGGTGAGCCGACCTTGATGGGCGTCGATTTTTTCGCAAAGGTGGCCCAGTTGCAGAAAAAATATGGCAAGGCCGGCCAACAAGTAAGCAACACGCTACAGACTAACGGCGTTCTGCTTGATGACAACTGGTGCGGATTTTTTCACGACAATAAGTTTCTGCTCGGCATAAGCATTGATGGACCGGAGGAATTTCACAATTACTATCGCGTGGACCGTTCCGGCGCAGGCACTTTTGACAAGGTCGCCAGAGGCATCGAAAACTGCAAAAAACATGAGGTCGAATTTAACGCCCTTATTCTACTGAACAGCCGGAACGTGGGACAGCCGCAGCGCCTGTTTGATTTCTTTGTCGAAAATGATATGACATATTTGCAGTTTATTCCTTGCGTTGAGATAGACCCAGCAGCAGGGGGAATAGCAGATTTCTCCATCACACCGCAGCAGTATGGCGACTTTTTATGTGGGCTATTTGACCTGTGGTACAATTACGGGCCGCAAAAGGTGAACATTCGTGAGTTTGATTCGGTAATAACCTACTATATTATGGGTAAACACACAATCTGCACGTATAGCAGGCAGTGTGCGGGTTTTGTTGTCATTGAGCACACAGGTGATGCTTTTTGCTGCGAGTTTTTTGTGGAGCCAAAATGGCGCTTAGGTAATATATTGGAGACGCCGTTGCAAGAGCTTGCCGCCAGCGGTAAAAAGCGAGCTTTTGCGCAGGACAAGGCAAAACTCTCTGGCAGGTGTCTTGTTTGCAGGTACGTTGACATTTGCCGCGGCGGGTGTATGAAAGACAGAGTGCGTTTGGCTGGCGATCCCAGACAAGAAAGCTATTTCTGCCGAAGCTATAAACAATTCTTCGATCATACAATCCCCAGGTTTACGCAGATAGCAGCGGCAATCAAGGCAGGTTCTCTGGACCGGCACACACGTTCCTCTGAGAAGGTTCGGCTGCGAATTTGATAAAATGTTCTGGGCCCCCGCGAAGGAACACCGCTCCGCGGGAACCCAAGCGAGAACTATAAGGACACAAGAACCGATGGAGCCATTTACTCTGCTAATAAAACCAAGCGGCTCGGACTGTAATCTGGATTGCAAATACTGCTTCTACAAGTACAGAGCCCCCGAAGTCGGCCAGGGCAAACAGCGGATGAGCGAAGAGGTCCTTGAAAAACTGGTCAAGGATTATATGCAGTTGCGTTTCCCCGTGGCGGGCTTTGCCTGGCAGGGCGGTGAGCCTACGCTGATGGGCCTTGACTTCTATAAGAGGGCGGTGGAACTACAAAAAAAATACGGCGCTGCCGGGCAGAAAGTGGGCAACTCGCTGCAGACCAACGCAATTCTGCTCAACGATGATTGGTGCAGGTTCCTTCACGATAATAATTTTCTTGTCGGAATCAGTGCTGATGGCCCAGAAGAACTGCATGATTACTACCGGCTCGACCACGCCGGCTCCGGCACATTTGATAAGGTAAATAGAGCCATCGAAAAATGCAAAGAATACAAGGTCGAGTTTAATACTCTCACTTTGCTGAACGATAGAAATACCGGCCACCCGGATGAGTTGTTTGATTTTTTTATCGCACATGGTATCCGTTATTTGCAGTTTATCCCCTGCGTAGAGCTTGATCAGGCCACGGGCAAAGTTACCGATTTCTCGGTTACGCCGCAGCAGCTTGGCCAGTTCTGGTGCAGGATGTTCGACCGCTGGTATGATTATGGGTCGACGAACCTGAGCATCCGAGATTTTGACTCGATCCTCGCATTCTATCTGACGGGCAAACACACGATTTGCACGTTCGATAGACAATGCAGTCAGTACATTGTCATTGAGCACACCGGCGACGCCTTCTGTTGTGATTTTTTTGTTGAGCCGAGGTGGCGATTGGGTAACATTTTTGAAACGCCGATTCAAGAACTGGCCGCCGGCGGCAAAAAACGGGCATTTGCCCGAGCCAAGCAAAATCTGTGCAATAAATGCCTGGTCTGCAGGTATCTTGCCATCTGTCGTGGCGGCTGTATGAAGGATAGAGCCGCCTTCGACAAGGATAATTTCGGCAGAGAAAGCTATTTCTGCGAAGCCTATAAACGCTTTTTTGAGTACACTATGCCGAGGTTTAGCCAAATAGCTGCCCAGGTTAATGCCGGGTTAGCGCCGACAAGGCAGCCCTTAGTTCAATAAGTTTAGAAAGGACAAGTTATGAAACCAATCAAACGCAGAACCTTCCTGGTCCGTTCCGTTGGTGCCGCTGCCGGCCTTGGTCTTGCTGGCTGTTCATCCAGCCACTTATCCGACAGCCGACCGTCAACAGCAGCGTCCGGCACAGCCCAGAGGTCGCACCGGCCCAATCGCATGGCCGTTTCCACCTATTCATTTTGGCGCTTCAAAGAAGGTTTGAAGCTCCCAATTAAGACCTGCATCGACGAGGCTGCCGAGATGGGCTTTGACGCGGTCGAGATACTTCACATTCAAATGGAAAAAGAAACCAATGAGTATCTACAAGACCTCAAACGTCGTGCGATTGTCAATGGTCTCGATTTATGTTCCCTGGGTATCCACCAGGGCTTCGTCTCCCCGGATGAAGAAAAAAGGCAAAAGAACATCGACCATACTGTCAACTGCATCGAGCTGGCTTACAGGCTCGGGATACCCATAATGCGCCTTAACACCGGAAGATGGGGAACCACCGGGAACTTCGACGAGCTGATGAAAAATCGCGGCATCGAGCCGACCTTGCCGGGATATACGGATGACGACGGCTTCAAATGGGTGATCGACAGTATTGAAAAGTGCGTGCCCACTGCCGAGAAATGCGGAGTCATCCTGGCCCTGGAAAACCACTGGGGCCTGGCCCGAACACCGGAAGGGCTGCTCAAGATTGTAAACGCGATTAGCTCGCCCTGGCTGCAGGTTCTGCTGGACACCGGCAATTTTCTGGAGGACCCATACGATAAAATCGAGCAGTGTACACCCCAGGCTGTTTATATGCACGCCAAGACCTACTATGGCGGCGGACTATGGTACAGTCTGGAGCTTGACTACGACCGCATAGCCAAGATTATGCGCAAGCACAATTTCCGTGGCTATGTGTCGCTCGAATTCGAGGGCAACGAAGACTACAAAACCGCTATCCCCAAAAGCCTTGCCCTGCTGCGAAAAGCCTTTGGCTGACGCCGCTGCCCCGTCGTCAGTGCTCTTTGGTGGGTTGCGCACTCATCGTGCGGTTTCGTAAGGCATCTCACAGCTTCGCGGTAGCGTTTGGGGGGCTTCTTGGCGCGGAATATAACCGAGGTATAGGCTGGCTGTCTTCCCCACGAAAAGCGACCCGGCCTTTTTTATTGACATAGAGCAGATTTATCTGTAGTATATTTCTATAAAGGACGAATATCTAAGTTGTGGTTTTAGCCGCAGGCAGGAGCGAAAAAACCGCAAATTTACCAAGTTAGGCGTACATTTTGGAGATTCTTTAGATGCTCAGCCAAAAAACTCTCGCAGCAGTGCTGGCGACAGCGCTTTTGCTGGTCACTGCCAGCTTCAGCCAGACCCTCGAACAAAACTGGAATGATTTTCTGCACTATACAGCAATTGGCCGGCTGGATTTAGCCAAAGCATACGCCCAGGTCATCCTGCAAAGTAATCCCGATCCTGTCCAACTATTAGCTTTGAGCAAGGAGAATCCGGAAGGCTATGCCATTTTGTTGAAGGTCCGTGAAAGTGCGCCTGATGCCGAGCTGGTCGAGCTTAGCGGCAAGGTACTGGAGATTATCGAGCGAGGCCAATTTATTCGCCGATCCGACCCCAAGATTATCGTGGAGGAGATAAAAAGGCTAAGCAGCACGGAGCGCGGCAAACTCGTGGCGACCGAACGGCTGAAAAACGCGGGCGAATACGCAATACCATATATGCTTGATGCGATGGCCGACCGTGCCCGTGCGGAGGAGCTGCCGAACATCGTAGAGGCACTACCACAAATCGGTCTGCCTGCGATAAGACCGCTGGCAGCCGGACTGCAAACGGAAAATGTGCAGGTCAAAGCCGAGATAATAAAGGCGCTGGGCAAGATCGCCTATCCACAGTCTCTGGGCTACCTGAAATATGTTATGGAAAAGTCCGATTCGCCGGAAATGCGCGGACTGGCTGCTGAGAGCATCAAGCAGATCGACCCGGCGGCGCTGGCGGCTCCGGCGGCGCAGCTATTGTTCCAATTAGCAGAAGCATATTATGACCATTCGCAGTCTCTTGCCCCTGCGCAAGATGCGAATTTTGCCAATATATGGTTCTGGGATTCTGGTGGCCAACGGCTCGCCCGGCAGGAGGTTGACAAGAGCTACTTTCATGAGCTTATGGCCATGCGCTGCTGCGAGTGGTCGCTCAAAGCTGATGAGGGATTTGGCTGGGCGATAGGCCTCTGGCTGGCTGCCTTTTTCAAAGCCGAAGCCACCGGCGTGAAGATGCCCGCCTATTTTGGAGATGGGCACGCTGGGGCGCTTGTATATGCGACCACCGCGGGACCTGAATATCTGCATCAGGCGCTTGCGCGGGCAATAAAAGACAAAAACGCCAACGTCGCTTTGGGTGCAGTTGAGGCGTTGGCCATTACCGCGGGCGAGAAATCGCTGTACTATACTGTAGGCCCAGTCCAGCCGCTGCTTCAGGCGCTATCTTTCGATGATAGAGCCGTAAGGTATAGTGCGGCGATAGCGATAGCCGCAGCAGGACCCCAGGAAAGATTCGCTGAAAGTACACTGGTCGTCAACAATTTAGCCGAGGCTCTCGGCCAGAGCGCTCAGCAGGTCGGCGAAAGTACACCAAGGTGGAACCAGGAACTGGCCAGCAATTATTCGCTGCGGGCGGCTGAAGTTATGCTCAAACTTGCTCAAACTCGCAACCGCGTCATTGATTTATCTGGCGCTCAGGTCGCTCTTATGAATGCGACGCAGACCAAGCGGCCGGAGATTCAGATTCTTGCCGGCCAGGTTTTAGCCCATCTGGTTAGTCCTAATGCCCAGCGGACAATTGCGACGATGGCTCTGGATAGCGCCAATGACCCGCAGGTGCGGATACTTGCGTTTGATTCACTCGCTATGTCAGCGAAATTGCACGCCAATATGCTGCCTGACAATATCATCGGCCAGATTTACGCCCTGATTAGCTCGGATCAAACTGAGCCCGACCTTCGGGCAGCCGCCGCAGCCGCTTATGGCGCTTTGAACCTACCCAGCCGAAAGGTCAAAGACCTCATCCTCGACCAGGCAAAAAGCTGACAAGAAAGTGAAAACCAATCTCACTTTCTTGTCATCCCTTCGACAAGCTCAGGGCGGGCTCTGAGCGAAGCGTAGCGGAGTCGAAGGATCTGGCCGACGAAGTAAACTCTATCCTCCAGGTTTGCCATTACGAGTCCACGCAAACAAACGCGGCAATCTGCTTATCATTTCGCAAGTCGGCACAAAAATAAATAATTGCCTGTGGATAAGATTTGCCTATAATATAGTGTAAATTGATTGTTTCGGGTTTTTGCGATACGCACAATATTGTTCTAAAAACTGGAGAGTCAAATGGCATATAAAGTCTTCATAAGCCATAGCACTCGAGACCAAGGTCTGGTCATATATCTGGCAAATTTGCTGCGAAGGTTTGGCGTAGACACATCTGTTGCAGAGTGGCACCTCTTGCCCGGCGAGCGCCTGGATAGAAAGGTGTTTGGCGAGATCCGGACGTCTGATTGTGTAGTTGCCCTTTTTACACGCAATGGGATGAGGTCAAATTGGGTACAACAAGAGATAGGATATTCGCTGCAGCAGGATAAGCTGGTCATTCCCATTGTGGAAAAGGGTGTTGACCCAAAAGAGTTGGCTGCGCTGCAGGGCAGAGAGTATATTGAGTACAACCCGTATCAGTATGACCAAGCTCTGACCAGACTATCGACTTATCTTGAATCTCTCAAGGTGAAAAAACAGGAGAAGGAAAAAGCGTTACTGGTCTTGGGCGGACTTCTTGCCTTTCTGTTGCTGGTCTCGGGAGGACGCAAATGACCATTTCATATCTGGCGTCCAAAGACGAATTGGTATTGAAGCTTCGTCCCCTTAAGGCAAAGGCATCCAAGGAGTTCGGCAGGTTTAGGTTGTGGTGGGATAAGGAAGACAATATTTGCGCGATTGCTATACGGCCATTTACAGAGGAGTTGAAAGAATTCGAGCAAAGACATGGCTGGATACATTTGAGTGGTATTTGGAAAGGTGTAAATATCGAGGTGGAAGACATAAAAGAATCCCGGCAGGAATTGCTGATGAAACTTGAGGAAAGAGGGGAGAAATACTGATGCCGTTTGTCACTGACACACACTCTTTACTCTGGCATATGACGGACGACCCACGGCTGTCTTCGAGAGCGAAAAAGATCTTCGATAAGGATTATATTGTTATCCCCTGTATCGTGTTTTTTGAGTTACTATATCTTGTTGAGAAGAAAAGAATTCTTTCTGATTTTGATAGCTTTATTACATTGGTGTCTTCCTCAGAGAATTATAAAGTTGAGCCATTGTGCATACCGATAATTGAAAAGAGCAGAAGAATCCCCAGAGATACCGTCACGGATCCTTGGGACAGACTAATTGCCGCCACCTCAATGCACCTGCAATTGCCACTAATAACCCGAGATGTGAAACTGAAAAAGATAGGAGTAAACGTCGTATGGTGATGGTACAGGACCACCTCCAAGATATCGTAGAACCCGTTGTCGATTGACGTAGGCTGAGCCAGATTTGCATTTCGTGCCCGTTGATGCTGACGGGCGTTTTTGTTATTATACGCTGGTTTTCTGACGTGTAGACTAACGACTAAATATCCGTTGAAAGGATTGCAAAATGGCTATCAGCGCAAAAAAAGTCTCTGCGTGTTTGGAAGAATGTAAGAAGCACTTGACCACGGAACTACTGCCATTCTGGCTGAACCGCTGCAAGGACGACCAATACGGCGGATTTATTACGCACTTCGACAAAGACGGCAGAGACAGCGGCACAGACGAAAAGTCGCTTATCTCTCAGACGCGTACTGTTTATACAATGTCAGCGGCCCATCGAGCAGGCTATGGCGGCGGAAAATGCGCAGAATACGCCAAACATGGCGTCGATTTTCTCATCAATAAAATGTGGGACAACGACTCCGGCGGATTCTACTGGATGCTGAACCGCAAAGGCGACGTCACCATCGACAAAAAAATCCTCTACGGCCTGAGCTTTGCGGTATATTCGCTAAGCGAATATACCATGGCTACCGGCGACCCGCGAGGACAGGAATATGCTGAGAAAGTCTTTGACCTTGTCAAAAAACACGCTGCCGACACGATGTACGGCGGCTATTTTGAGATGTTCGAGCGGAACTGGGACCTGTGCGGCCCCGGCAGCCAGGGCGGCGACAGAAAAACCCTCGATGTCCACATGCACCTGGTGGAGGCCTTTACGAATCTCTATGAATGTACGCGAAAAAGCGTCCACCGCCGAACGCTGCTGGAGGATATCGACATCCTGATAAAGAGAATCCTGCACCGAAAATATGGAACCGGCATACCGCAGTTTACGCCCGACTGGAAAGTCGCCCCGCAGATAAAGTTCGACATCGTCTGGGGCTGGGACCGCTTCGCTGAGGGCGGCAAGAAAGCCCACGCTGAGGATAATACTTCCGCTGGGCATAATGTTGAGTTCGCCTGGCTGCTTACCCACGGTACTGATATTCTGGGCGACGGGTTCTTCGAGCAATACAAGACCGTCATAAAAAAGTCGTTCGACCACGGGCTCAAAAACGGCATCGATTGGGAATTCGGCGGCGTCTATGTCGAAGGCCCGCACGGCGGCGGCGTCTACGATACGGAAAAAGAATTCTGGCAGCAGGCAGAGGTTATGATTGGTATGTTAGAGGCGTGCCTTCGCTTTGGCTCGGAGAAATACTGGCGGGCGTACGAAAATGTGCACCGTTTCGTCTTCGACAAGATGATAAATCATCCGGTAGGGGAGTGGTGGCCGCTGCTTACAAGAGAAGGCAAGCCCATCTGGACGCACATGAGCCATTCCTGGAAGGTCAATTATCACACCGTTCGCTGCATGGTGCAGTGCATCAAGCGGCTGGAGAAGTTGCTTACGAAGATTCAAAAGTAGTACTGGTTTATGGACTACCGCGGCAAGTACAAGGTGTTTGACCTGAGCAAAATCCGTACGTATCCTTTGAGTACGCGCATAAATAAGGTGACATTGAAAGACATCATATTGCCTGCTGATGTTGATAATCTTGCAATTGAGGTCTCTGGCGAAACGCGAAGTGACATCGAAGCCGTTTCTCAGGCCATAGTTTCATCGCGAAAGGCGGGCTCGCCGGTTATTCTTTTTACCGGCGCACATCTAATAAAAAATGGCCTCGGCCCTTTGCTTATCGATCTTGTCAGCCGCCGCGCAGTTACTCTTGTGGCCGGAAATGCTGCCACCGCGATCCATGATTTTGAGCTTGCGCTGATAGGCCAGACAAGCGAAAATGTCCCTGATGCTCTGGGTAAGGGCCAATTTGGAATGGCCCACGAATTCGCCTACATCAATGCCGCCATATCTTTGGGCAATAAGCAAAAGCTCGGTTTCGGCGAAGCCCTGGGTAAAATGATTTGCGATGAAGATTTTCGGCGACAGGTACTGTCTCGCCTGGCCGGCGAAAATTCGTCTATCAATTTTCTCGATCCCGAAGTAAGTGTTCTGGCCGCATGTTACAGGAGTGATGTCCCCTTTACCGTCCACGCCGGTATAGGCACAGATGTAACCGACCAGCACTTGTCTTTTGACGGCGAGGCGAAAGGCGGCTGCTCTGGCAGAGATTTCCTTATTTTTGCAGATGAAGTAGCCAAATTTACGGACGGCGGAGTGTTCTTGAACATCGCAAGTGCTGTCACTGGGCCAGAAGTCTTCCTAAAAGCTGTCTCGCTGGCCGCCAACATAGGCAATGTCCCCAGAAACATTATGACCGCCGACTTTGACCTGCGCGACTACAGGCCTGACCAGATGACCGATGAATCTTCCCAGGGCTACTATTTCCGCGACCAAAAGAGCATCGTAACACGAATTCCTCGGGCCTTTGCTGGTAGGGGTCTCTACATACAAGGCGACCAAAAGCAGACCATACCTCTGCTTTACAAAAGAATTCTTGAGCACCTGTAGCGCCGGTAATAGAATACCTGTCATGCTGTTTGAACTTATTGCGTTTTTGTAAGAAACTGTTGATGACCTCAAAAGGGCGTGTACATTTCGCGCTGCAACGAAAACCCACGGACCGTGTTCCGATTTTTATGTGGTACCACCCCCAAACCGCTAAAAGGCTGGGAAAACTACTGGAAATTCCCGCGAAATATGTGCCTCTGGCTATGGGGGACGATATCCGCCAGGCGTGGGTGAGTAATAATTACGCAATGGAGGGGATTGTGCACGAGCACGATGGGCAGTCGCACGTGGATGACTGGGCAATAGAATGGACTCGCACCGGCGGCTTTAACCAAATCTCCAAGTACCCTCTGGCGGATGCCAGCGAAAAGCAGGTTTTACAATACAAGTTTCCATTCGCCCGCATCGATCCGCTCGTGGACCTGATGAAGCCGGTCATGGAATCTGAAAGCGAGTACTTCGTGGGCTGTGACGTGTCGCCCTGCGTTTTCGAGATGTACTGGCGTTTGCGCGGCATGGAAAACACCTTGATGGAAATCGCTCTCAAGCCCGATCTGACGGGAAAAATGCTGAGGCGATGCGCAGAATTTTCTATAGAACTATCGGAAGCAGCCTGTCAGCGATTTGACCTGGATTGGCTTTGGCTGGGTGACGATGCCGCCGGCCAGAAGTCTATGCTGATGAGCCCGGATACGTGGCGGCAAATGGTAAAGCCTCTCTTAAAGCAGAACGCTGAGGTGGGCAAGAGACACGGTGTTTACGTGGCGTTCCATTCCTGCGGCGCTATCCGGCCCATCATTCCGGACTTAATCGAAATTGGTGTAGACGTGCTGAATCCCATCCAGTGCAACTGTCCCGGCATGAATCCTCTGGAACTGAAAAAGGAATTCGGCAAAGACCTTGCCTTCATGGGCGGAGTCGACACGCAGGGCGTTTTACCTAATGGCACAGCCGATCAGGTGCGCAAGGCGACAGCCGAATTGCTCGAAGGAATGACCGCCGATGGCGGCTACATCTTTGCCGCTTCACACACCGTGCCTCCGGAGACCCCGGATGACAATATCTTTGCGATGTACGATGAAGCCGGCATTACCAAAGAAGAGATTCTCGACAAGGCCGCCCATATCCGCAAATCTCTGGGCACAAGGGCATGAAACAACAACGCATTAAACAAATCCTTGATCAGATTAAAAAGGTAAACATAGCAGTCTATGGCGACTTTTGTCTTGACGCCTATTGGATACTCGACCCTGCTGGTTCTGAGCGCTCTGTTGAGACCGGCCAGCAGGGTCGGGCGATCAGCAAGCACTACTACTCGCTCGGCGGGGCTTCCAATGTCGTTGCGAATCTATCGGCCCTTGAGCCGAAATCCATACAGGTTATAGGCGTCATCGGCGACGATATTTTCGGCAGAGAGCTGACACGCCAGCTCCACCAGTTGAATGTGGATACGACCTATCTGGTAGTGCAGAAGGAAAACTTCGACACCGTGACATTCGGTAAGCCCTACCTCGAGAGCAACGAGCAGCCGCGAATTGATTTCGGCTTTTTCAACAGGCGAACCGAAACAACCGATAAGGCGCTGCTCGATGGCATCCGACACGCCCTGGAAGCCGCGGACGCCTTGATTGTTAATCAGCAGGTGCCCGGCAGCATCACCAACGAATCTTTTATAGAGCAGGCAAATAGCCTTTTCGAGAAGTTCTCTGACAGGATAGTTCTGCTCGATACCAGGCACTACGGCCAGAAATTCAGGTTCACCTACCGCAAAACAAATGATTTGGAGGCGGCCAGACTTAACAGCGTCTCTGTCAATTTGGATGACGTTATAGACCTGCCGGACTTGATAAAGTATGGGCAGAATCTTTATCGCCGATTCAATAAGCCCGTGTTTTTGACCCGTGGGCCACGCGGTATCTTGACTGTCGATTCTGCGGGGGTACACCAGGCCTCTGGCATTCAACTTCTAAAGAAACTTGATCCGGTAGGCGCCGGCGACACCGTGACAAGTGCGCTGGCGTTGTGTCTGGGTGCCGGCATTCCACCCGCTGAGGCAGCGGAATTTGCCAATTTTGCCGCCGCAGTAACCGTTCAAAAATTGTTCCAGACCGGCACCGCATCGGGCGATGACATCCTCGAAGTTGCCCGCGACCCCGATTACATCTATCAGCCTGAGCTTGCTTGCGACCGGCGTAAGGCCCGCTATCTTGAGGACACCGAGATAGAACTGTGCTATGGGTTCCCGCCTTTGGCGGGGGCCCAGTCGATTCCGCTTGGCCAAATAAAACACGCGGTCTTCGACAATGACGGCACCATAAGCACCTTGCGACAGGGCTGGGAGCAGATTATGGCCCCCGTCATGATAAAGGCAATACTGGGCGATAAGTATCAGACCGTCAGCGAGACCCTTTATAACAGGGTCAAAAACCACGTTCTGGAGTACATCGACAAATCCACCGGGATTCAAACCATCTTGCAGATGGATGCCCTTGCAGAAATGGTCAAAGAATTCGGCGTTGTGCCGGCTGATAAGGTTCTTGATAAATTTGGCTACAAAGAAATCTACAACGAAGCTTTAATGCAACTTGTCAACCAGCGAATCGAGAAACTCAGACGCGGTGAACTGGACGTGAGTGACTACACAATCAAAGGGGCGCTGGCATTTCTAAAAGCGCTGCGAAATCGCGGCGTAAAACTCTATCTGGCAAGTGGAACAGATCATCAGGACGTCGTGGCAGAATCCAGGGTGCTTGGGTACGCTGAGCTTTTCGATGGCCGAATTTACGGCGCAATTGGCGATGTCACCAAGTGTTCCAAGAAGATGGTTATTGAAAGGATAATGACAGAGAATCACCTGGAAGGCCCGGAGCTGGCGGTGTTCGGCGATGGCCCGGTGGAGCTGCGCGAATGTCGAAAACGCGAGGGTATCGCTGTCGGCGTGGCCAGCGATGAAATTCGCCGGCACGGCTTAAACATCGAAAAACGTACCCGCCTGGTCAAAGCCGGCGCACATATTATCGTCCCCGATTTCTCCCAACACAAAGAGCTCATTCAGCTCATTTTCAATTGACAATTGACAGGTGAAGGTCGATTAGATTTGGGTGATTAATTAGCTTTTTGACGCGGATTTACACGGATTTACACTGTTTAATAACTGTCAATCTGTCCAAAAAAACCTTGCTTAGTTTCTACAAATCGCTATAATGCGCTTTATAGGACTATAAAGCATTCAACCCATCTATCTGAAGGAGGCAAAATATGTGTACTTTAAGCAAGCCTATTGGCACGATACTCGTCCTGCTTTCCATCTTCTTATTCAGCCGCCTGGCTGAGGCCAAATACGGCGGGGGCAGTGGGACGGCGGAAGACCCGTACCAAATCGCTACGGCAGAGGATCTCATCGCCCTCGGCGAGACTCCCGAAGATTACGACAAGCACTTCGTCCTGACAGACGACATCGACCTTGCAGGGTATGTCTTCGACAAGGCCGTCATCGCGGGACTTACTTTTGTGGTCGGCGTTGGCCGGGTGGGAACTCCTTTCACCGGCATCTTTGACGGCAATGGTCACACGATCTCGCATCTTATGATCACAGGTGGGAGATATCTGGGGCTGTTTGGCCGACTGGGTTCGGGGGATGTCTATGGCTGCGCCGTCAAAGACCTGGGCATCCTCGATGTCAACATAATGGGAAGTGAATACGTCGGCGGGCTCGTGGGGAGGAACTTCGGCACTGTGACCCAGTGCTACAGCAGCGGTGCGGTGAGGGGGACCGTTCAGTCTGTTGGCGGGCTGGTCGGACAGAACGAGTTGCAGGGGCTTGTGACCGAGTGCTACAGCACGGGTGTAGTCGAAGGAAGTTCGGAAGTCGGCGGACTGGTGGGGACGAACTGGGGGGGTTATGTGAGCCAGTGTTACAGCATGTGTGCGGTCAGTAAGGGTTTTGGTATCGGCGGCCTCGTAGGCTGCAACTTCGGAACTGTGAACGATTGCTACAGTACCGGTGCCGTCAACGGAAGTTCAAATGCCGGCGGGTTGGTAGGAGGTGGCTCAGGCACTGTGACTGACTGCTACAGTACCGGTGCTGTCAGCGGTACTGAGAGTGTCGGCGGGCTCGCAGGAAGTAACAGCGCCAGCGTATCCAATTGCTACAGCGCCGGTGCGGTCAGTGGTTACGAATATGTCGGCGGGCTGGTGGGGGCCAACAGCGGTTTTGTGAGCGAGTCCTACAGCACTGGTCCCGTGAATGGAAGTGACGTCAGTGGAAGTTGGAATATCGGCGGACTGGTGGGACGCAACTACGGTGATGTGAGCCGCTGCTCCAGCTTCGGTGCGGTCTGGGGAAAAGACTGCGTTGGCGGATTGGTCGGGCTCAACAAGTTGGAGGGGACTGTGACCCAGTGCTACAGCATGGGTGCGGTGAGGGGCGATGACCATGTTGGCGGCCTGGCGGGGGCCAACGGGGGTTGTATAAACCAGTGCTACAGCACGGGGATGTCCACTGGCAGTGGGCAGTACATCGGTGGGCTCGTGGGTGAAAATTGGGAGGGTTCTTTGACCTACTGCTACAGCACCGGTGCGGTCAACGGCACAGAGTATGTGGGTGGATTGGTGGGGTGGTCCACTTCTATGGAAGGAGGGCGAAAATGCTTCTGGGACATACTGACCTCAGGCCGGGCCACGAGCGATGGTGGTACAGGCAAGACCACGGCCGGGATGCAGACGGCCAGCACATTCTTAGCTGCCGGGTGGGACTTCGTGGGCGAAACCGCCAACGGCTCCGCGGACATCTGGACCATCTGTGAAGGTAAGGATTACCCAAAGTTGACGTGGCAATTCGTTCCTGGTGAATTCAACGACGACTACAAGATTGATTTCAACGATGTTGCCATTTTGTCTATCCACTGGAGAAAGGCCGCGAGTAACTTCCTCTGGTGTCGCGGCCCAGACCTTACAAACGATGGGTTTGTTGATTTTGAAGACCTGATGGTGTTGGCCGAGAATTGGCTGATGGATATTTCTGACCGCTGAGGTCGCAGAAGGTAGAGAAATTATTTGGACACGGATTTACACAGATTCACACTGTTTTTTGCCCTCAATTTCCTTACCGTGTTAATCAGTGTTAATCTGTGTCTAACTTCTATTCGACCCCTGAGTTCGCTGCGCTCTCCTTCGACCACGCGCGGGACGGCATAGCTTGCTGCCTTTATTGCTCTGAAAAATCAAGAGGAAGCGTCCGTCTCTTACTTTTTTTCGGCTGCACCACTTCGGTTTTCGCAGCATCCGGTTTAGGCGGGGGAGTCAACTCGGCCTGTTCAGCGGTTTTGAGCGTAGCTCGTTCTTTGGCTTGCTGCAGCAGACGGCCGATAGCTGCACGGGTGATGCGTTTGTTGTCGCCAGCCGCCACTACGCCGTTGACCGAGTCGCACCACCAGGCGACGTAGGGAACGCTGGTCTGCTCGACGGCGTTTCTCAGGTCGATGTCTTGGGCAAAGTCAGCCTGAGAGAGCGGACTGACCAAGATAACAAGGGCGAGAAAACTCCAGATGAGCAATCCTGCCAGGAAACCGAGCAGGCCGCTGCCAACATTGTCGAGTGGCCGGGGAAACCAGACGCTGAACCGGCCGGTGAGAAAGCTATATGATACGCCATGCAGGATAAGAAATGCCCCCGCTGCCACGGTTATCAAGGTCAAGGCATTGCCATAAGAGGTATCGCCGGCAGCAGGAACCATAGTAGTAATCGCCGGCGTCAGAAAGACGCTCAGATAAATAGAGATGACTATATTGAAGAGCATAGTCCAGGTCTCATAGAAGCCGATCTTGACGGCCAGCCAAGCGAAAAATGCCGCAGCCAATATGCCTGCCCAAAAGACCATAAGATTTAACCCACCACTCTTTTTAGCTCTTCGAGACTTGTTACTCCCAGAGCCACCTTTTTTAGCCCTTCTTTCCGCAGGTTGGTTCTATCTTTTCTTCTGCCCTCAGTTCTAAGCTGGCGCAGCAGTCCTTCGTTACTGGCAATGTCCGCCCTGATTTCGTCGGTTAGAACCAGGATATCGCAGATAGCGGTCCTTCCGTAGTAGCCGGTCCCGCCGCAGTGTTTGCAGCCAACAGCCTTAAACATGTGTGAGTAATCTATGTGTTTGTCTTCAAATTCTTCGATTAAGCCTCTGGTCAGCTTCGCGGGCTTCTTACAGCGATTGCAAAGTACGCGGAGCAGTCGTTGTGAGACCAGCGTACTCAGGCCGGACGATAGAAGGATCGGCGATATGCCCAGATCAAGCAGTCTAATCAAGGCGCCGGCGTTGCTGTCACAGTGTATCGTAGCCAAGACGAGATGGCCGGTCTGAGACGCCCGAAGCGCGATCTCAGCGGTTTCTTCGTCGCGTATTTCGCCGACGCAGATGACGTCCGGGTCCTGCCTGAGAATACTGCGCAGGGCCTTTGCAAAAGTGATGTCGGCTTTGGGATTGATTTCGATCTGGCTGGCCTCCGGCAGGACAGATTCTATAGGGTCTTCCACGGTGATCACGTTTCGGGTAAATCGTTCGATAGCATTGAGCGCAGCGTACATTGTGGTAGTTTTACCGCTGCCGGTCGGGCCGCACATCAGCACCATACCGGAGGGTTTGCCTATTGCGGACTTGATGATTGACAGTTGCTTGTCGGTGAATCCTATTTCGGCCAGAGTAAAGGTGCCGGCATTTTGATTGAGCACCCGTATGGACAGCTTTTCGCCGTTAAGGACACCGGCGCTCGCCACTCGAAACGAAGAGGCAGCCTGGCCCTTTTTTGCGATAAAGGCGCCATCCTGAGGCCTCCTTTTCTCGGCAATGTCCATGCCGGATACAGCTTTGATGCTATTCACGACTGCGTGGCAAGTGTCGGATTTTAGTTTCCTCACGGTTCTCAGCACTCCATCGATGCGAAGCCTGATCGTGTAGGCCGCTTCGTCCTTTGGGTCGATCAGAATGTCACTTGCCCGCTGCTGGAGCGCATCGCCAATAATCTGTTCGGTCAGCTCAAGGATTTGACTGCGTTGTGCCTTCTTGGAGCTGTGACCATATATCTCATCAATGGTTCTGCCCGACGAAT
>CAZMLE010000008.1:0-87138 GCA_964567045.1 uncultured Pirellulales bacterium
ACTGTTACCCATGTCGCCGGTTTATTCTGTAACCCATCTTACCGGTTTGTACCTATTTAGCCCCCAAGTTTATCTTGGGGGTCATTTAGCCCCGCAATTTATTGCGGGGTTATTTACTCGCGTAGTATAATTGAACACCCAGTCGAAGAAAAGCAAAAATATTTGGCACTTCGCTGCCGGGCGTCTTTTATCCAGCCCAGCGTTTTTCCTTGAAAATCCTGCGCCGGCAGTGTAAATTACGGAGTAACTGCGAGAGCACACCTCGGATTCGCGGCTCAGGATTAGGCCGGCCGTATTGCAACTAAGCGTGTTACGGGGCAAATGTGCCAGGCGAAACGTTTTATACGGAAACCATATAAACAGCAGTTCTACAAACGCGATAGAATCAGGACATGAAAGGAGGATAGTGCTATGGGAGTAATCGATTTCATATTTGGGAAACGGTCGACTGTGACCCCTGGGCTTCCTACGCTGGCTTCCCTTGGGTATTCTGCTCCCGAAGACGTTATCTCCGAGAACATGGAGGCCCTGAAAAGCGACAACTGGCGTGATTGGGAGAAGGTTTGCAAGTTTCTGGGATATGCTCGGATAGACGCGGCTATCCCGGTGATTCAGCAGCTTGTTAGCAAACCTGAAGCGAAGACAATTCCCAACGTATCGATGTTAGTAGCAGGAACCGTATTCAACATAGGAGGAATAAGTGCGCTACGAAGCCTTGAAACACTATCAACGTTCTCTGATGAGACGGTGAGCCGATGCGCTCCAATTGGTAAATGGGCTGGAAAGCTGGCCGAGGGCCTTCAGCAGTTGAAGTCTTCTGGTATGATTACGCGAAACGTAAAGGATTTCGTCTTGGACTCCCGTGTGGAGAGCTATAAGCCGGATTGGGGGGAGGAAGACCTGGCGAAATTGTCAGTTGCTGAGCTGTGGGGCCTCTCCGCCGCTGAACCGGGAATGCTCTTCCATTGCATGGCCCAGGCAGCTCACATAATGGAGGAGAAAATTCGTAAACACGAGAAGATTACTTCCGGCGATAAGCGTTTCACGAAGGAGTTCGGGACCCTCGGCTCAACGGTCAAGATAGCCTTCTATCAGATAGAAAGCTATATCGGCTATTATACGGACCCGTCCGATATTACAGACTCGCATCGGCGGGTCAACGCGATAGTGTGCGAGCACTTGGGAGGTTGGTAAGAGCCAAAAGTGTTTCGAGAAAATAGCCCGTCCCTCAATGAGGTTTCGATGTCCGGTGCTGTTAAAGAAAGGTACTAAGTAGAACAACAGCATGCACACCTAAGTAGATAACGCGCGCGGCGCCTAACTTACGTGGGTGGTGCTGATGGTTAGAAGGTTCGCGTTCAAACCCTCGCAAAAAGTTGTGATGGCCTTTTGGGGGTTTAATTCTTTTTGGCTTGTTTGTCGGCTTGTGCTTGCAGACACCTGATCCTGCAGGAATGATAAGGCAATCAATGGTCGACGGGGGCGTGACCCCGTTAGAGACTTTTTCCCATTGCTAAATGGCTTCTTGCTATTGCCTTCTCTAACGGGGTTGACGTGCGACGCTCCGGCCAATAGAATGCCCTATCCGATGATTGACTATCAATAACTGTCATTCTGAGGCGCAGCCGAAGAATCTCTCTTGCTCAGGCCAGATCCTTCGCGGAGTTTACCCTTGAGCGAAGCGAAGGGCTCAGGATGACAAAAAATGTCAGGATGACGAAAAAGCGCCGGGATGACGAGTATCGGGTATAGAGGCTCGAGTATGGCAAAGGTTAATGAGAATTTTCTAAAATTGCAGGCTGGCTATCTGTTCCCGGAAGTCGGCAGGCGGGTCCGAGCGTATCAGGCAAAAAATCCAAAGGCAAAAATAATCAGCCTGGGAATCGGCGATGTGACGCAGCCTTTGGCGCCGGCTGTAATCTCCGCGATGGAAAAGGCTGTCGCCGAAATGGTCAGCCCAGAGACTTTCCGCGGCTACGGCCCGGAACAGGGCTACGATTTCTTAATCAATGCAATAATAGAAAACGACTTCAACGCCCGCGGCGTCGATATAGAACCAGGCGAGGTTTTTGTTAGCGATGGCGCTAAGTGTGACACGGGTAATATCCAGGAAGTGTTCAGCCTGGATAATGTCGTCGCTGTAACCGACCCTGTATATCCGGTATACGTGGATAGTAACGTTATGGCGGGCAGAACCGGGCCGGTAAGCAAAACCGGCCAATATGAAAAAATAGTTTATATGCCGTGCACCGCCGAGAACAATTTTGTCCCCGATTTGCCGACCGAGGCTGTTGATATTATTTATCTCTGCTTTCCGAATAATCCGACCGGAGCAGTCGCTTCCAAAGAAGTCTTGGGCAAATGGGTCGATTTTGCCCGCGATAATAGGGCGGTAATTCTCTTTGACGCTGCCTACGAGGCCTTCATCAGGGATCCGGATATTCCACACTCAATTTACGAGATTGACGGCGCAAAAGATGTAGCAATCGAGTTTCGGAGTTTTTCCAAAACTGCCGGCTTTACCGGCGTCCGCTGCGCTTTTACCATTGTGCCAAAGCAGCTCAAGGCGTACACCGGCGACGGCAGGGGGGTGGAAGTTAATCCCTTATGGAACCGCCGGCACTGCACCAAGTTCAACGGCGCTTCGTATATTTCACAGGCCGGTGCCGCGGCTATCTACACGCCACAAGGCAGAAAGCAGGTCCGGCAAATCATCGACGTCTATATGAATAACGCAGCTTTGATCCGCGAGTCACTTACAAAGCTGGGCTGCGAAGTTTATGGCGGCGTGAATGCACCGTATATCTGGATGAGGACGCCGGATGGTTCAGTTTCGTGGGACTTTTTTGACCGGCTGCTGACTAAGGCCAATGTGGTCGGTACGCCCGGCGTAGGGTTTGGAGCAGCCGGCGAAGGATACCTGCGGCTAACAGCCTTTGCCAGACCGGCCGAGGTTGAAGAAGCGTTACGGCGCATCGCAAACAATTTGTAACTCCCAACTGTAAATTTTATTTAGCCTGCGGTTTTACCGTAGGTTTGTCTTATGACAAGGCCAACAACAGCGTATATCGGATTGGGCAGCAATTTAGGCAACCGACAAGAGTCTATCAGGCGTGCGCTCAAACTGCTTGCGGATACCGAACACATCCAGGTATCCGGCGTCAGCGACTTGATTGAGACTCCACCGCTGGGCTACTTTGACCAGCCGAAATTCATTAACGGCGTCGCAGAATTGAAAACCACACTTAGCGCGGAGGATTTATACAAGACGCTGGTCGAGGTGGAAAAACGGCTCGGCAGAGAGCGACACGGCAAATGGCTGCCCAGGACAATCGATCTGGACCTTTTATTGTTTGGGGCCGAGGTCGTAAATCTGCCGTACTTGACTGTGCCACATCCGCAGATGCACCTGCGCTGGTTTGTGCTCAAGGGCCTGTGCCAGTTGAATCCTGATTTGCTGCACCCTACAATAAAGGTTCGGGTCAGCGAATTGGCGGCCCGACTGAACGACTCGGACTTTGCTCTTAACCCGAATGTCCCGCAGGTGATCAGCGTTGCCGGTGTTATCGGCGTCGGCAAAACCACGCTGGCACAAGGCCTGGCGAAGCAGTTGGACTGCAAATTGCTGCTGGAACCTTACGATACAAATCCTTTTCTGCCCGAAGTGTATGCCGGCAAAAAAGAGCTGGCGCTGGACTGTCAGCTTTACTTTCTGACTAGTAGAGCCGAGCAGCTAAACCACAGATCTCTGCGGCAAGGACAAATTGCTGTGAGCGATTACATTTTTAATCAGGAACGGATATATGCCAGTCGGCTGCTCAACGCCCAGCAGTTGGCTTTGTATGAGCAGATTTACAAACCGCTTAGTGGCCGAGTCACTGCGCCGGTTTTGGTGATATATCTGCAGGACTCTGTGCAGAAATGCCTGGAGCGAATCCACGAGCGTAACCGTCCTTACGAGCAGAAAATCGAGCTCCAATTTTTGCAGGCTCTCGGCTCCGATTATGAGCGTCTGTTTGCTGAGTGGAAAGTGTGCCCGGTTATTCGCCCGTTAATGTCGCGGTTCGATGCTATGCGAGACAGCGATATTGAGCACCTGGCAAATCAAGTAAGATTCTACGTCGCGGCGCACGATTAACCACAGAGGCTGCCGAGTACGCAAAGCAAGAATTGAAATTAAGCTCAGCGCTCTCTGCGAACTCAGCGGTAAAAGGAGAAAGGCGGAAATGGAAGTGGCAAAGACAATTGAGTCGGTCAGAGCGCTGGTGAAAGCTGCTTGCGGTCAGGGCAGGAAAATTGGCTTAGTTCCAACAATGGGAGCGCTGCATATCGGGCATGTTTCACTGATCGAGGCGGCGGCCCGGCAGACCGATTTTGTGGTAGTCAGTATTTTCGTCAATCCCACGCAGTTTGGCCCAGGCGAAGACTTCGAAAAATATCCACGTCCCATCGAGGGCGATCTGGAAATCTGCCGGAAGCAGGGCGTTGATTTGGTTTTCGCCCCCACACCGGCGGAAATGTATCCTGGCGAAAATCTTACGTGGGTGGCAGTTGAAAAATTGACCGACCCTCTGTGCGGCCAATTTCGTCCAGGACACTTTCGCGGTGTCGTCACGGTCTGCGCAAAGCTGTTCAATAGTGTTCAGCCGGATGTGGCATTTTTTGGCCAGAAGGACGCCCAGCAGGCGGTGGTCATCAAGCGAATGGTCGCCGATCTGAATATGCCTTTGGAGATCGTTGTCTGTCCGACAGTCCGTGAGCCGGATGGCCTTGCGATGAGCAGCAGAAATCAGTATTTAAGCCCAAGCCGGAGAAAAGATGCCGCCTATATCTATAAATCTCTTCAAAAGTGCCGGCAGATGATTGATGCAGGGATTACTGACACGGGGAAAATAATCGCTGCAATGCGCAAGATTTTAAGCCAGGCGCCGGCCATAAAAATAGAATACGTAAGTATTGTTGATGCTGAAACGCTGCAGAGCGTGGACCGAGTTGCCGACAAAGTCCTAGCAGCAGTCGCAGTCAAAATCGGCTCAACCCGGCTCATCGACAATATTCTAGTGGACGCAAGCAAAAAGTAGCGTATATTATCAGCAACCTTATGGATATTAGGGAACGGCCAAATCATAAAATATACATTCGGGTGCTCCGTCGGATGTCCGCTGAAAAAAGGTTGCTTAAAGCATTTGAGCTATCTGAATTTGCCAATCAACTTTTTATCCACGGATTACATAGGAGGTTCCCAAATCTTCCTGCTGGAGAATTCAAAAAAATACTCTTAGAACGTCTCGAAAGATGTCACAATCGGAATTATTAAAAAGGGTCATTCAAACCCTTGAGAGTGCTGGAATCCAATATATGATAACAGGTTCCGTTGCCTCAAGTCTGCAAGGGCAGCCAAGGTCTACCCATGACATAGACATGGTTATCGCCGTCCAGAGATCGAAAGCTCACGACTTGGCAGAAGCTTTCCCGTCACGTGATTTTTATTTAGATGAGCATAGCATTCTCGATGCAATTGGCAGGCAGAGTATGTTCAACCTGATCGATTTAGAAACAGGGGACAAAGTCGACTTTTGGATATTGACCGATGAAGCTTTCGACCGGTCGCGTTTTTCGCGCAGGATTACTGAAGAGTTTATGGGGATTGAAATACAGGTTTCAAGCCCGGAGGATACAATCTTAGCCAAATTGAGATGGGCAAAACTCTGCGGCGGAAGCGAAAAACAATTTACCGATGCTCTAAGAGTTTATGAAGTCCAGGGTCGGAATTTGGACGTAGGTTATCTCGAACATTGGGTAAAGAAGTTGGATATTGAGCCATTATGGAAACGCTTAATGGATGAAGCGGAAATCGTATAAGCAACAAGATAAGCTGCTAACGATCAAATAATGCTGTATGATGATGCTTGAATAGATGATGGAAAATAGTAACTTGCGGAATTAGAGCCAAAGCACAAACTGCAAACGATGTTTGTAAAGTTATTAAAAGGTAAGTTACATCGCGCAACGGTTACTGAGGCAAAGCTGCTCTATGTCGGCAGCATAGCGATAGATTCTGCGCTGATGGAGGCAGCCGGAATTTTGCCGTACGAATCGGTTTTGATCTCCGACTTGACCAACGGTCGCCGATTGGAAACCTACGCTGTGCCTGCGGAAGCGGATTCGGGGCGAATTGCGGTGCTCGGAGCAGCAACGCATTTGATAAAGGCAAACGACCTTATTATTATTTTCAGCTTCGGGTATTATACGCCTGAAGAGGCCAAGAAGCTCAAGCCGAAAGTCGTCGTTCTCGACGCGAATAATAAGATTGCACGCTATGAATAGGAAACTGTGAATCAGACCGGCACCAGATCCGAGGGACGAGCGACGGAATACGACTTAAATGCATCCTAAAATCTTCGAGATACCGTTCATTCATTTGACCCTTGGAAGCTTTGGCCCGATGATGGTCATCGGCTTTCTGGCCGCGGTGACTATAATCAGGCAACTCAGCCGGGACATCACGCCCGATCCGCAGCTTATAACTAACGCCGCCCTTTATTCGTTAATCACCGGAGTTGTGGGAGCGCGCCTATTTTATGTGGTGCATCATTTCGACCAGTTTCAGGGACAGGGCACGCTGGCGTTTTTTGCTGTCTGGAACGGCGGCCTGGAGCTTTTAGGTGGCGTAATCCCGGCCATCGCGGTTATCTTCTTTTATCTGCGGTATCACAAGCTGCCCGTCCGCCAGTATTTTGACATCCTGGCTATCGGCTTGATGCTGGCGCTTGCATTTGGCAGGATCGGCTGCTTTCTGAACGGCTGTTGTTTCGGCAAACCGGCTCAACTTCCATGGGCCGTGCGATTCCCATACGGCTCATTTGCCTACCGCAGCCAGGTTGAGCCTGACCTGGACAGACGCCGAGCACAGCCCTATGTGGAATTGCCGGAGGATTTCTTCACCTATGGCTACAGCGGGGACGTTACTGTGAGAATCCTCAAGTCGTATGAAAAATTGACCAGCCCACAGAAAGGAATGCTTAAGGAAACTGACAGGCAGCGCTCTCTGGCGGTTCATCCAACGCAGTTATACGAATCGGCAGGAGGTGCCGTTTTGTGCGTTGTACTTTATCTTCTCTGGCGGCGGGTATCCCCGCTTTCGCGGGCACAAGCTTGCCCCCGCGCAGGCAGGGGTGCCCGAAACAGCCAAAGCACCAGCAAAGTTCTCACCAGGCCCGGCTGTATATTTAGCTTGATGTTTATGCTTTACGGCACATTGCGGCTCTTTATAGAATTGCTCCGTGATGACAATCCCTTTGAATTTGATGGCATGACGATCTCGCAGATAATGAGCATCGGATTAGTCACGGCAGGATTCGTCTTGATGATAATCTTTCACCGAATGGTCACCAGCCCGCGCGCCCGATAATATTATGTATAGCAGAGACAGGGACAGTCCCTCTCCTTGCACCATTGGCAAACGCTGCTATTGTGTCTATGCTCTCCGTAGCGAGTTTGACAAAGGGACATCCGTGATTGAGTCACTCAACCACGACGAGTTTCTTCCTGCCGGGCGTGATTAAGGATATTCAGGCAGTTTTTAGCGCTCACCAGGCGTACTAACACTCACTTTTCAGTGGGCTTTTCCACTGGTGGCACAGTCTTCTTTTCTGTCTCCGGTTGAGCAGCCTTTTTTTCCGGTGGTGTAGTGGGTTCTGGTTGCGACTTCTTGCACCCAGTGAATACAAAAGCCGTGACTGCCAGAGTTACCAGCGCTGAGAGGATTATTTTCCTCATGCTCCTATCCTTTCAAAAAGTGTTTTGGAACCATACATTCAGCTAACATTCGACCCTATCGACGACTCTGAGACACCAACGAGAGTAACGTTGGAAACAGACAACCGGAATTCTTGCACTTGGCATATAATCAAATCACATGCTCGCAACAAAGTCAAAACAAAAGTTTAGAAATTAAATACTCCTGGGAGCTTGGACAAGCCAATGAGGTCTCAGCCGCTATTCTCAGTAGTCCTTGAACCTCCTCATCCACTGCGGCCAGTCAGGTCGCTTCCTGTACAAAGACAGTCAATTTTTTCTTTTGAACATTTCGGGAAATTCACGATACTATATAGCAGAGTAGGGATACCTCGGTATGGGCCGGCGGTATATGCCTTTGTGAGCGCAATAATATGGGCATTTACGACAGAGATTACACGCAGGAAAACTATCGGCCGCAATCCTCCGGTGCACCGCAGAGGAGGTTCGCCTCCGCTGGGCTTGCCCCGGTTGTCAAGTGGTTGCTTATCATCAACACAGCGGTATTTCTTGCCACCTTCTTGGTGCCGGCAGTAGAGTACTTCTTTTTGGAGTGGTTTTCCGTCTACCCGACCAGCGTGGGAAGGTCCCTGCAACTGTGGCGATTGATTACATACCAATTCCTGCACGGCAGTCCGTGGCACTTGTTTGTGAATATGCTGGCCTTATTCTTCTTCGGCCCTATGCTTGAGCGTTCCTGGGGCGGCAGAAAATTCCTGGTCTTTTATATACTTTGCGGCATGACCGGCGGAATAGTATATCCTCTGCTTGTTCTGGGAGGATGGCTGGACGCAGCTTCTCTTGTCGGGGCTTCCGGGTCTATCTTAGGGATGCTCGCCGCAGGAGCGATATTGTTTCCGAATCTGACCGTTTACGTGTGGGGCATATTCCCTCTCAGGCTGGTCACTTTGGCGATGATTTTTGCCGCTATCAGTATTATTACGCTGTTGCGCCCTGACCGATCCGCCAACGCTGGCGGCGAGGCGGCGCATCTTGCAGGTATGGTTACAGGGGCGATTTACGTGCTTTCGCAGTCCTGGCGAGCCAGGCTCAGATTGAAAATCCGCAGCGGAGGATGGGAGAAGAAGATGGCTGCCCAGCGAAAACTACAGGTGGAGGTCGACCGCATTTTGCAGAAGGTGCACGACAGCGGCATCCATAGCTTAACAGCACAAGAAAAAAGGATACTTAAAAAAGCCACTGACGCCGAGCAAAGACGACATACGTTATAAAAACAACATCCTGCAAAAATCCTGCAAGGCTCTGCGTTTCTCAATCAATCTGGCTGTTCTCAAGGCAAAAGTACCAGATGCTTTTTGTCTTGTTCCAGGCCAACCGTCAGTCCGGTCTCATCCAGGCAGAAGAAGTAAATCCGCGTGCTGCCGGGGCCCACAGCATTTTCCATGGCTCGCCAGAGCCTGCCGCCGTGCCACTATTACGCACCTTGCAATCAAATTTTTCTGGCGCCCAAAATAATTAATGTCCGGCAGTTAAGTTAATGTTCCGGATTCCGAGTTTATTGAGCTACTGTCAAACACTTTAGCTGGCTTTGGTCTCGGATAAGGAGCTTGCCATCGACAAGTGCCAACGGTGCCCAATTTTGAGTTGCACCTCCAACTTTTGAAGCTAAAGGATCATTGCTTGATCCTGTTCCTCCTTCTTTAAGCAATACTGCTGATGCAATCGGCTTGAAGGCTGACGGATCAGGCTCAATAAGATACAACTCAGTTCTGCCATCGGTGCTGAGCAGCAACCCATCGGCGAGAATCGAACCACCCTTATCAAATAACGGAGACCTCCCGGTTTTCCATTTAATCTGGCCGTCAATACTCATACAAACCATGCCGTCTTTTCTTTCGTTGGTTGAATATTGAGCATAAAAATAGCCGTTATATAGAATCGGCGGCTGTGTATGTGCGCCAAATTCAACGGTTTTATAAAGTTCTGTAACTCCGTAGCTGCCATCTGCTTTCTTCTCAACTTTTATCATTGCAGCACCGGCGTTGTATCCACCTGTAATAAGCACTCTACCTTCACCGGCATCAACTGCACTCGGGACTGGTATCATGCACGACCAGTTCGTATATTCCCACAGGGTTTTCCCAGTGAGCGGGTCAATTCCAACTATTTTACCGCCGCCGCTTCTTCCGGCAGATGCAGTTATCATAACGACATGGTCTTGCCCGCCAACTTTTACTATTGAAGGACTTACATATCCGACACGACCAAGAGACGGCGTTGTCCATTTAACATTACCGGTGAGCTTTTCGTAAGCCACAACACCTGCCTGAGGCGCCTGCGAGGCCAAAATAAGCAAATCGCCGTAAATCAAAGGACACTGAGTAATAGCCCACGTCGGAATTCGATCGCCGCCGAAATCCTTCCAAACGTTCTTATTCCAGATAGGCTTGTGTGTGTTTATGTCTATGCAATATAGGTCGCCGTTGTGACCGCACGTATAAACATTATTGCCGTCAACGGTCGGTACACTTCGCGAGCCAGGAAACATAACAGATCCGGGAGCATCATAAGCAAAATTCCAGAGTTCTTTACCGTTGGAAAGGTCTAAACAACGAAGATTATCGCCTACCTTATCGTCCCTGTCGAGTAAATAGACTTTACCGTCTTTGACAACAGGTCCGCCAAAACCTCTGCCAAGAGTAACTGTCCACTCGACCTTGGGCCCATCCTTTGGCCAGGTGCGTAAAAGACCCTTCTGAGTAGATGTGCTGTTTCTGTTAGGACCAAGATACTGTGGCCAATCCGCGGCAAAGGCACTGGTTACGCATAATAAGACTATCACTGATATAGACTTTACGCTGGCTTTCATTGGTATTGCTCTTTTTCAATTGAAGAATAAATATTGTCTTAGTCCCACGGGAATCCCGGAGTGCCTTCGGTTAGGTCTTTGACTCGCTGCATGACGTTCTCGGCCTTAAATTTTTCATCCTTCGACTTGTTAATCTCATCTTTGCTTTCTTTGACCCGGTTTTCCAACTCCTTCAGCCACTTGAGCAGCCGTTCGTACATAATCTCCTTTTGTTTTACGATTAAATCGTATCTCCTGCTAACTAAAGCCTCCAGAGCGGCGGTAAGTCCTTTCCTCTGGCTGTCGCTCTTGGCAGCCTTAATTGCCCTGAGCAGCTCATATTGCCTTTGCTTCAGCTCTAAATCCTCTTTAAGGACTCGAGCGAATTCTGGATCTCTCTTTTCCTCCTCGAAAATGTGCCAATATCTATCGCGGAGGATGTTATATTTTTTCAGATAAAGTTCAGGCTCTTTCTCTTTGAGTCTAGCCAGTTCTTCCGCTTCCTTGCTGTAGTTTTTTGCCAGCCAGTCGACGAACTCGGCGCGCCTTTTGCGCCAGAAGTTCTCCATACGTTCCTTCATTATCTTGCCGAATTCTTCACCGCCCTGTCTTCTAAGCTCGACCTTAAACTTGTCGGGGTCTTTCTCACGCAGCTCGGCCAGTTCTTTTGCCTTTACCGGGTCGCGCTCTTTTAGACCCTTCATGATCTGATCGATTTGCTCGTCTGTCAGTTCAAATTCTGGAGGTCCTCTTCTTGGGCCTTTTTGATCACCCTCCGGCGCCGGTGCGAATTCTGGAGGCCCCCTTCTTGGGCCTTTTTGATCAGCCTCCGGCGGCGGTGCAAATTCTGGAGGTCCTCTTCCCGGCCCTTTTTGTTCCCCTCCAGCCCAGACGTCTTCTTGTTTTTCTTTGCCTTTACTTTGAGCCGAACACGGCAAGGCAAAGATACTTGCCAGTGCTGCCACCACAAAAGCTAAAAAAATTGCGCGGTGTATCCTCATTTTTTTCTATCCCTCCCAGAAATCGCCACTAATTGCTATCAGTTGCATCTCCAGCTCTGCTATAGCCCTTTCGCCGTTACCCCTATGCTCGCCCAATTCCAAGGTGAGGACCTCGTCTTCAACTTGTTGGATCTCAGCGGTCAAAACAGCCAGGTCAGCATCTGCGGTGCTGATATCGTCGGTCTCCCAGATTTTTCTGGGAATCATTGAAACATCCTCTATCTTGCTGGACTTTTCGGGGCCTTTTTTTAGCAATTGTATGCTGATAGCGGCTACGACGATAATCGCCGCTGCGACGGCTACCCTGTAAGCTACAGTTCTAAAAGTCCAGGCTGGTTTCCGCGCTGCCAGAGCTTCTTCAATTTGCCATTTGATATCGGCTATTAGGAGTTCGTCAGGCTCGGGTGCGGGATTATCACGCAGGATTTGCTCAGCTTTGCGCACATCCTCGACCGCGCCGGCAGCCTGTTCTGGGGCAAAGAACTGCTCGAACAGCTCTTTTAAATTTTCTTGGTTCTGCTCATTCATAGGACTCTCACTCCATAAGCTCTCGCAGTCTTTTCAGCCCGCGATGCAGCTTAGATAGTGTGGTTCCGATAGGCTCAGACCGAATCTCTGCTATTTCCTTGAAGCTCAGTTGTGAATAAAACCGGAACATTATCAGTTCTTTTGTATCGGCATCCAGCCTGGCAAGCTGTACCTGCAGCTTATCAATTCCCTCGGTATCGGACCGTCTGGGCTCCGTAGTTTCCAGCTCGAGTTGTGTTTTTCGGGCATCGAATAGTTTCGTCCGCCGGTGCTTGCCCCTGAGGTAGTCGTGAAAGATATTGGACGCTATCCTGAACAACCAGCCTTCAAAGGAGCCGCCCTTATATGAGCTGAATTTCTCGGTCAACTTGACAAATAGCTCGCTCAGAAGGTCGTCGCTGACGGTCCTATTGCCCGTGAGTCGGTAAAAGTACGCGTAACAGCGGCTGGCGTACGTATCGACTATCTGGGTAAGACACCGGCTATCTCCCTTCTTGCAGCCGACTATTATTTGCGCCAGATCGTCACTTTTTGCCATTTTTAATGGCTTTTCACTATGTATAAAGACGGCATCCAAGATTGGTTTATTGCAGGAATTATGACGAAAATCCGTCCGCATTACTGCTCGTCAGCATAGTTTAACTTGGTTTTTCAGGGTGCGGCAAATTGCTCCGGCGTATCTCCATAATCATTTATCTCTCGGGCTTCGCTGGCAATATTGAGCGTGCGGTTTCGCCTTACGCCGTGCTAAGGTCCGTTTTCTTCTTCGTCTTCGTCAGTCAACTTCCAGTGGTCGGACTCGTCAAGGTCTTCGATCTCTCGCTCCATATATTTGAACAGTTTATCCTGAATCGGCGCGAGTTTTCCATACCACTTGAGCATCTGTTGATAGCTGGCTACCAGCATATCGAGGCGGATTAGCTGCCATTTAGCCAGGCATTCCGCCTCCTTGATATTAACAAACGGGTCACATTTGAAGGTCCTTCGCCCGTCCGGACCGATCTGGCAGAGCTCACAGTCTTTACATTGAATCATATTTCGCACCCCAGTCTGAATCGGCAAAAGCCGATAGCATTCCAGCACACTGTTGACAGTATTCTACGTAACGACCCAGCGGATAGTTCTGATCGTACTATTACTCTCGTTCGGGTAAGAATTTTTCCCTTTTACTTTTGTACAGCCGTATACTACCATATATTGCCAGTTCTTGAAAGTGTTCGGTAATAAGGATTGTAACCGATTTGTTGGAGAGATGAATGACAAAATCAAGACGCAGACGCAAGATTGGCAGCAAAAAAAGACACACCAAATGGAAAATACGCCATAAAATAAGCGGATGATTGGGTACGCATCGAGCGTATTGAGTATTGCGCAGGATACCCGCGATACGATATACGCGGCACAGTAAATGGAACATTTCAGAGTAATTTTTCAGCCGGACGGCAAGCAGGTTTCCGTTCGCCCAGAAGATACGCTTTTGCAGGCGGCCAGCCAGGCCGGCATAATCCTGAACAGCGTTTGCGGCGGCAAGGGCATCTGCAAAAAGTGTGCGGTGAATCTTGAACCCGACGGCCGTCAAGTCCTGGCCTGCCAGTACCGAATTCAGCGTGATCTTATTGTCACCGTTCCCCCCGCTTCCAGATTTTTCGAGCAGAGAATCCTCACCGAAGGCATTGAAGGCCGCAGGCAAATCCTGCCCGATGTATGCAAGAAATATCGCAAAGGCGATTCCACAGCCGCCGTATTCGGCGTGGCCATCGACATCGGTACAACTACGGTTGTTGCGAAATTGATTGACATGGCAGCCGGCCAATGCCTGGCAACGCAGGCGACGCTAAATCCCCAGAGCCGATTCGGCGACGACGTCATTAGCAGAATTAGCTACGCCCAGACCGACGAAAAGTTGGTGCAGCTTCACACGGTGATAATAGACTGCATAAATCAATTGATTGCACAGCTCTGCAACCAGGCTTCGATTGATGCAAACCATATATGTGAGGTCTGTCTTGTCGGCAATACTACGATGAATCACTTGTTTTTGAAATTGCCGGTTGTGCAGCTTGGCCAGGCCCCCTATAGGGCGTTTTCTCTCGATGCGCACGATGTGCCCGCAGACCGGCTGGGTTTGCAGATAAACTCCGCAGCCAATATCCATACGGTAGAAAATATCGCCGGTTTTGTAGGCTCAGATACGACCGCCGGTGCTCTTGCAGTTGATATAGATTCCGCTCAGGATGTAACGTTGTTCGTCGATATCGGCACAAATGGCGAGCTTGTACTTAATACAAACGGCCATCTCTACGCGGCAAGCTGCGCCGCCGGCCCAGCCTTCGAAGGCGCCCGCATAAGCTGCGGCAGCAGGGCGGTCGAAGGGGCCATCGAAGGCGTCGTCCTGAGTGAAGGTGACATAGACCTGACCGTGATAGGAAACGATGCCCCACGCTCGATATGCGGCAGTGGCCTGGTCGATGCCGTCGCCATGCTTTTGGATTTGGGCATCGTTGATGCAACTGGCCGGTGTGTCGAGCCTGGCACGCTAAAAGGCAGACTCCCGCTGGCAATTGCTGCCCGCATTATCGAGCAGGGCGGCCAACCAGGTTTTTGCATGACCAGAGCCGGGAACGTAAGTGACCGGCCAGTTTTCCTGACGCAAAAAGACATCCGTGAAGTTCAACTGGCAAAAGGTGCCATTCGCACGGGCATAAAAATGTTGCAGAAGAAGCTCGGCCTGAGAGATGCCGACATAAAGCAGGTTCTTTTAGCCGGTGCGTTTGGCAATTACATTCGCCCGCAAAGTGCTGTGCGGATCGGCTTATTGCCGGATGTGCCGCTGGAGCGTATTCATTTTGTTGGCAACGCCGCCGTCGCAGGCGCCCAGATGATACTTGTCTCTCGGCTTTGCCGAGCGAAGGCAAAGGAATTAGCCCGCAAAATTGAGTATGTAGAAATCGCCCATGAGCTGGACTTCCAGACAGTTTTCGCCGATTGTATGTCGTTTGATATTTAGCCCGACGTTCCACGCGGGGTTTTTACTATCAACCGTCGCCGTACCGGCGACGGCTAAACGTGCAGAAACGCTCAAAATCGTAATTGGAGAGGAAGTCCATCATGTCCAGTCGCAGTGAAATCCGATGGGGTTGGCTGAAATTCATGTACATTTATACGGCTGCTGTCGCCGGCACTTGTGGTTTAGGAATGATTGTTGCGCCGGACACCGTCCAGTCGGCCTTCGGGCTGCCGGATCAGGAGCCGATTATATTCGGCATTGTCGGTAGTGTATATCTGGCGTTCGGATTATTGTCGCTTCTTGGCCTGCGAGCGCCGCTCAAATTTGTGCCCGTACTGCTATTGCAGCTTTGCTATAAGTCGATTTGGTTCGTTGGCGTCATCCTGCCTTTATGCCTCAAAGGCCAGTTCCCTTTGTATGCAATGCCAATGGCCGTACTATTCGCAACCTACGTCATCGGCGACCTGATAGCTATCCCATTTTCCTACGTCCTTTCGGAAAAGCCGTAGATTCATTCTATTTTGAACCAGGGATTACACAGACGCCGTTCTGAGCGGAGCGAAGAATCCGGGTGGAGGCCAGATGTTTCGGCTGCGCCTCAACACCTTGCCTGGCAGGCCGTAAAAGCCTCTTTTTTCTTGAAAAGGCCTCAGGAGATGTTATAATCCTAACGTGTAATAGATTTTTTGGAGGACACGTCGAACCGGCGTTCAATGAGTTGAATTTGACCAAAATGAGGGTATGGCAGCAAAGCTGCGCACAGTGTGCCGTATGCAAACACACACTTTTTGAAAGGGTGACAAAATGAAACGGGCAAAAATGGTAGTAATTTTCGGCTTGGTTTTGGCATTTGGCCTGGCAACGGAGGTTGCCAACGCCGATTTTGTCTTCGGCAAGCCGCAGAACCTGGGACCTGTGATCAACAGTCCTTCGGGTGACATAATGGGCTGCTTCTCGGCCGACAGTCTGGAGTTGTATTTCTCCTCCAACCGGCCAGGCGGGTATGGCTACTACGACATCTACATGACAACGCGAGCGACGAAGAGTGATCCCTGGGGTCCGCCCCTCAACCTTGGACCGGCGGTCAATACCCAAGGCGCAGAAATCTGCTCGAGCATCTCCTCAGACGGTTTGACGCTGTACATCAGTGAGGACTGGGACTGGTCGCCCCGGCCCGGCGGCTTCGGTGGGTGTGACATATGGATGTCCAGACGGGCAAGTCGTGGTGCCCAGTGGGGCACGCCCGTGAATGTCGGGGCCCCGATCAACACCTCCGCTGGCGAAATAGGGCCGAAGATCTCCGGGGACGAGTTGATCTTAGTATTCGCATCCGATCGCGCCGGAGGCCAGGGCAGCTACGATCTGTGGATGTCAACCCGGGCAACCATACAGGACGACTGGGGTGCCCCGGTCAATATAGGTGGAATCGTCAACAGTGGGTCCTTCGACCACTCGCCCATCCTCTCATCCGACGAGCGGGCCCTGGTTTTCACCTCCAACCGCCCTGGTGGATTCGGCGGATACGATCTTTGGATGACCACTCGTAAGACCCATAGCGATCCGTGGGGTCCGCCGGTTAACCTCGGTCCAGGGATCAATAGCTGGGGGCATGAAGACGCAGCGTCGATTTCCGACGACGCGCGGATGCTTTACTTCTTGGCCCATACCCCCCCGGGTGGTTTTGGAGGTTATGACTTGTGGGAAGCGCCGATCATCCCCATCGTTGACTTCAACGGCGACGAAAAAGTGGACCTAAAGGATTTTTCCAGATTGGCTCAATACTGGGGGCAGAATGAATCATCGGTGGATATGGGGCCCATGTCCTGGGGCGACGGCATCGTAGATGCCCAAGACCTCACGGTCTTAGCCGAGCATTGGCTCGAAGAATTTGGCCTCCTCGCCCACTGGACGCTGGATGAGGCAGGCGGTGATGTCGCCCATGATAGTATTCAAAAACTTGATGGTACTCTTCACGGCGGTCCACTCTGGCAGCCTACGGCTGGTAAGGTAAGAGGCGCGATCGAGCTCGACGGGGCCGATGATTATGTCAGCACGCCCTTTATCTTGGACCCGGCAGGTCCGGCCCAGGCCGGATTCAGCATCTTCGCCTGGGTAAAAGGAGGTGCTCCAGGGCAAGTTGTCATATCCCAAACACGCGGGGCGAATCGCCTTTCTGCAAGCCCTGCGGAAGGCAAATTAATGACGGAATTGATGGCCGCCGGCCGGTTTGGCACGCCATTATTCTCAGAGGCAGTGATTACAGACGGCGAATGGCATCGTGTGGGCCTGACTTGGGATGGCTCCACCAGAACTCTATTTGTGGATAACGTTGAGGTAGCCAAAGGCACGCAGGCCAGCCTGGCCGGCTCGCAAGGCGGCCTGTACATTGGCGCCGGAAAAGGCCTTGAGGCCGGAAGTTTCTGGTCGGGCCTGATTGATGATGTCCGGCTCTACGACCGGGCGATAACCCCGTAGGTGACCGCGCGACGAAGCCTGGCAAGGACGGAAGTGTCAACTTTGAAGCCTTGGAACCTGCGGTGAAACCGCAGGCTAAATAATTAGCGCCCCGTTTCACGGGGGGTAGAATCTCGCGAAGTGCCGTTTTCCTGCCCCCTAAGCTTACGAACGGCATAGACGATACTAATCGGCAAACCACTCCTGCCGGCATTGAAGAACAGCGTTTTTTGCATTCCGTGAATACAATTCTTATAGTTTATGTGGAAGTGATAGGCAGGAATAACTGACGTAGAGACACCTCAATCCACATCTGAATTGGAGGGGCAAGAATCACTTGGCTCAGACCCCACTGCCGCAGTGGCCAAATACGGTGTGCCTATGCAGAAAGAAGATTTTTGGCTCGGCATTATCATCGTCATGGTTGGGTTAGTCTTGATATCCCTTATTTTGTACGCGGGTTGTCGCTTTATTGTTGGTTTTGCTCAGTAAGCCTGCCGCAAGATGCCTTATCACAGGGAGCATGAAATATGCGGGCCCTTCTGCCTGGGGTTACTTACCTTACCGGCTGCCCCGCGGCTTAGCGCAGCGGGCTGCGAAGAATCCGCAGAGCGATATCCTCGGTGTACGCGGGCGAAATCAGCGTTCGATTGCCGCCTTGGTGCTGAAAGGTTTCCTCCTTGTCGGCCGTGCCTGTTTTGGTGTTGATCCATTGTGCCCGGTAGGCGCCGGCAGGGAGTTCGAGCACGAGATCGGCGACGTTTGCTCCGTTGATGTAAATCGCGTATGCACGGCCCTGTTCAACCAGGGCACGGGCGGTGGCGTTCTGGGGAAGGGTGCTCTTTATGATTGAACTATCCGGCTTCATCGTGGTGAAGTTGAAACTGTTAATGAAGTCTTTGAGAACCTCCAATTGCCTGCGCAACACCGGTCCGCCGCCGCCCGGCGCGTTGATTTTCGCTGTGCCATCCTCATAACCGACGGTGAATGAATAATCGAGATTATCGTAAACAGCGCCGCCTGCGATAATAAAGTCCCAGCCTTCACGACGATATGGTCCTGGGTCGCTACCGGCGAAGCCGGTCTCGTCATCGGCGATAACCTTGTTCAAATCATAGTTCTCGACCACAGATATGGGCGGTTTGGCGTAATGAAAATTGAAAATAGAAACGTGGGGGTTCGGCTCAACAACCTTTTTTGTTTTATTGGCGATATTCTGAGCGATCAGGTGTTTTGCCTTGAATGCTGCTTCGCCCTTGACGATGGTCCCAGCGATATGGTTTTGCCATTCGACTGTCACGCCGCCAAAATAGGGCTCGTTGCAGATTTCATAGTATAAGTTGTCAAAGTCCTTTAGTTCCTCGACGATCTTTTGCACCATGGCATCCTGCACAGCGAGCAAGTCGGGATATTTCAACGTATAGACTTCTGTACGCTTCATGGTGCCGATGCCGTTAATATTATTGGCAGCGTTCATTGGGCTGAGGTTCCACATTTGGTCTTCGTAGAAGGGGCAGAAAAGTACAAGCTCGACTACGATGCCGCACTTACTCGCCTCGGCAACGAAATCGCGCAAGCGTTCAAAGTAAGCGGGGTCCCACTTTGTCAGGTCGAATCCCTCCTTCGTCGGGACAAGCTTATTGCCGCCGTTGGCATAGCCGGGCATATTGCTGCGGGCCCACGGACAGATGAATCGCTCTTTAGCCGGCGCGAGTGTATTGTTCTCGATCTTGAAGGCGCCGGAAGCTTCGCAATATGCTCCGCTGAATGTGCGGGTCAGATTGAAGCCGTGCAACTGCAGCATCTGGAGGTATTTCTTGTAGTTGAAGTCCTTGTTAAGGACTGCTCCGTAATGCTCGCCGGAAGTTACCAGCACTGTAGGTTTCCCATGCCACAGTAAATAATGTGGGTTCTCCGGATGTAATTTTATGGGCTCTGCGCGAAACGCGAGGACCGCGGGGGCAAGCAGGCACAATAGCAGACCAGGCATAGACTTTCCCCTTCCACTGCATGCTGTCTGACTGATGGGCGTAATCTCAGGCCGCAACGCCAAGCACTATTTTCCGTAAAGTGGTCGAAGCTGCTCTTCAGTTGGCCGTTTGTCGTAGTGTTCGCCTTTGGGGCCGATGTAGACATGTTCTTTCTTTTTCAGCACGACCGGCGTGATTGAGCCATCCTGGTTAGTCACTTCGACAACGACCTTTTTCTCTTTCGATGCGTCATCGATTTGCTTCAGAAGGCATCCTGTAGCGGCAATAGCTGCGCCGACCGCGGCGCCTTCGCCGTCCTCGTTAGACTGATGGCCTATTATCCAGCCCACCAAAGCGCCGCCCAGAGCGGCACTATAAATGGGATGCCACTGCAGGCTGGCACAGCCCCCGCAAACAGACAGCACCAACGATCCAATTAGAGTGATCGCTACCGGCGTTCGTATAATTGTTCCTTTCATTTAAGTCCTCCAAGTAAACGTTTTCTCATTGCTTGGTATGCGCTATTAGCGCACTGACACTTCGCCGAATGATACATGCACAGAGCAGAATGTCAAGACTCTGGAAGAAATTCTGGATATGCAACTTGGGGACGAGTTGTCCGGATTAGTCGCGGCTTTTAACAATGGGCTATCTCATGGCAGATTCTTTTTGATAGCATCCGCCTGGTTTTTGGTGACATCGACACCCAACTTTTCGGCAATTTTCATGTGCTTCATGGCCGATTCGTACTTTTTAAGCTTATAGTAGCTAAAAGCCAGGCCATAATGTGCATCGCCCATATTGGGCTCGATTTCAACTGCCTTGAGGTACTCAGCCGCCGACTGCTCGTAATTGGCTTTGTTGGCGTATGCGGCAGCAAGGTTGCAGCGGATCCGGGCGTCGCCTGGCGCTGTTTGAATAGCTTTTTTGTATTGTTCAATCGCGGCGTCATAGTTCTGCTGGCTAAAATATGCGTTGCCCAGATTGACCAGGCCGGCTAACATATCGGGTTTAGCAGCCAGTGCCTTTTTATATGCTTCGATCTCATCTTGCGTCCAGCCCAATTTGTGGTAGCAGATAGCCAGACCGTAATGGGCTTCAGCTAAATCCTGCTTGATTGTTAAAGCCCTCTTATATTGAAGTATCGCCTGGTCATAATCGCCCATCTGGCAGTAGACTTCTCCCATTTGGCTGTACAAAGTAGCGTTTTTCGGCTCCAAAGCGATTGCCTGTTTCAACTGCGCTATTGCCTGCTCGAACATCTGTCCCTGGCAGTAAGCGATGGCCAGATTCTTGTGCGCATCGGTGAAGTTCGGATCCCGCTGGAGAGCTTCTACGTATTGAGAAATCGCGTCTTTCAACTTCGCTTGTCGCAAATAGGCGTTGCCGAGGTTGCTGTGTGTCTTGGGGTCGGCAGGATTTATTTGTAGAGCTTTGTGATATTCGTATATCGCGTTTTCTGTCTGTCCCATCTTTAGATAAACGTTACCCAGATTAGCGCGGGATTCAGCCAATGACGGATTTATTTCCGTTGCTATCCTAAGCGTAGCCAACGCGGCATCGATGTCCCCCATGTCGCAGTACGTGTTTCCAAGATTATTAAAGAGGCAGCCCAGCGCCTGAATCTTGCTCAGATTCTTCATATAGATAGTGTTGTCGTCGCTCTGCGGCACCTTGAACTTGTCTATGTAGTGCTTATCGAGGGCGCTGGCGCCTCTATTGGTAGTCTCAATATTCAATCTTGTCCGCCCGTCGTCGTATCGGACGAAAAAGTGTCCCGGAACCACAACGCCGTACAAGGGTATGCCCAGCCTTTCGGCCAGTGAGAGATAGAGGATGGAAAGACTCAGGCAGTAGCCTCGTTTATTATCCAGCACAGAGTGCAGGAATAGATCGTTTGGGTCTTCTGCCTCGGATACCGGCTTGAATTTCAAATCCTCGAACAAATACTCGTTTATCACCGGAATGGCCTTGTAATTCGGCCTTAGCCACTTTTTCTGGAGCCTTTCTTGAATCTCCGAAGCCATCTCATCGAGCATTGCCAGATACCGCCGACCCTGCACCATATCGCTCCACTGTTCGCAGACAATCAGGGCCGCAGTAGCCAGATCAACTTCGTCCTCTCTGAGTCGAAAGACCTGGTCGAGTGACCTAGCATAGAGGCCGCTTTTGCCCTCGTTAGCCAGACGCCTTTCTCGGCCGGTAGATAGTTGCGGCCAGACGATTAAAAAGCAAACTGTTACCAAAAGCGTCTTTTTCATCGCTTGCTCAAATGTGGGTCGGCCAACACCCTGTACCCACTCCACCGTGAGTGTTTGCCCGTACAGATATTATCGTCAGGACAGGCGTCCTGGTTCGGTGTTTTTTTCTGCTCCAGGCTGAAAACAAATTCGGCGAACCGGTTCTTTATCGTTGCGTCCAAAAAATACGTTACTTTCGGCAGACAACGTTTGTATAATTTAAGTCATGGTGCTATTTAATTCAACGCAAATTTCTAATACAGTTGGAGGACCATCATGAGCACGTCTCAGACAGTCGCTGCAAAAACATTACCTGTTCGGCCTCCAGTCTTGGCCCATTTGAGGCTGTGTAGCAAGACATATATCTTGCTGTCGGTGGTCGCCGTGCTTGGCCTGCCGGGCTGTCAGGGTCCGCGCGAAATCAGCCTGTTCGACGGCAAGACGCTAAGGCACTGGAAGATCACCGATTTTGGCGGCCAGGGCCAAGTCTATGTAAAACAAGGCCAGATCTTTTTGGAAAAGGGCAACGATCTAACGGGTATCAGTTGGACTGATCCCGTAGTGCCGATGAACTACCAGATCAGCCTGGAAGCTATGCGGGTCGAGGGCAGCGACTTTTTCTGCGGGCTGACTTTTCCTGTTGACGCTAACTGTTGCTCGTTGATACTCGGCGGGTGGGGCGGCTCAGTGTGCGGACTATCCAGCCTTGATTACTATGACGCCGCCAACAACGAGACCACGCGGATCATAGACTTCCAGAATGGACGGTGGTACAATGTGCGGTTGCACGTAACGCCCGGCAAGATCGAAGCCTGGCTGGACGAGGAAAAACTCGTAGAAGTCCAGACAGCCGGCCGGGTAATTGACACGCGAATAGAAGTGGAGTCATCCAAACCGCTGGGCATCGCCTCCTGGCAAACTACGGCAGCAATCCGTAACATCCGCTTGCGAAAGCTATAGCGCGCGGGGTAGTACCTCACGACGTTGTTGCAGAGCTCACACGGACCTTACTTGCGAAAAGGTGTGCAGTGGGGGTGCATCCTCACTGAATCGGTCTCTCGATTTCCATCGGCACAGCAACTGCCCGACGTTTGAACAGGTCTATTTGCGTCCACCTGTTGCTCTTAAACCTCCAGCAGTTTGCCAGGCCGACCACAATAATGCTAAATGTGGCGGCAATCCACGGTCCCAATGATCCGAGAGACGGCAAAAAAACAACTACGAGCGTACCACCAAGTCCTAATATAATCACTGCTCCCACCGCCGAAACGATTGCCAGCCATATTGTGTCGCCTGCCCCGCTTAAAGAGCCGCCATAAATCGTGCGTGCAGCGTGAAAGACCTGGTATATGGCGGCGCAAATCAGAATATTGGCTCCGATTTCGTTTACCTTTTCGTCAGAAGACCAAAATGCCATAAGGTGTCCTCTGAACAGGAAAAAGCCCAGCCCTACCAATCCCATATAAACCAGTGCAACTCTCAAGCAAACGCTGGTCTGCCTAACTGCCAGGTTCTTTCTGTCCTGGCCAATGGCCTTGCCTACGGCAGCGGTCAAGGCTGTTGCCAAACCGACAATGGGCATCACCGAGATGTTGGTGTAAGACAGCACAGCACTGGTGGCGGCCAGTGCTTCTTTGCCATCGGACCTGCCGACCAGCCCGAGCAAAATCACTCCCCAGAACGCCACATTTACCATGAGCCCCAGTCCGGCGGGAAGTCCCACTTTCAGCAGATCGTACATCTTGGCGAAATCTACGTTCAAGGTTTGCCTGGACCTAAAGGCCGCGTTTACGTTGTCGCTCAAGAATGCCGCCATATTAATGGCAGCCGCTACACCTATGCCTATAAATGTGCCCCAGCCCGCTCCAGCGATACCCATAGCCGGGAAACCGAGCTTGCCGAAAATTAGCACATAGTTTGCCGCGATGTTGACCACCTGCCCGCACAGTGACGCATACATTGTAATGACCGGACGGTGCACACCCATAAAGAACTCACTGCTGGCATAGTTGATAATCGCCAGCAAATGAGCGTAGAGCATGATCCTAAAATATACTACCTCCAGACTGGTGACCGGTCCCGGATGTCCCATGGCTCTGAATATCCAAGGTGCTGCGGGCCACATGATTACGAGTACCATCACGAAGTAAACACAGCTGATGTAAGCTACCTGCCAGAAATAGTTTGAGCAGTCGGCCTTATCGCCTCTGCCCAGACTTTGACTTACAAACGTATTAAGGATCGCTATTGTGCCTATGGCAAAACTTGTTGGTAGGAAACTCACAAACTGAGCCGGCAGTATCGCTGCAAGCGCCGTAGTGCCGAGCCGCGAAACCATGTACCTATCCACAAACTGCATGACGGTGAAGGACATGGTTGTCACTACCATTGGGGCCGCCAGCGTCAGCATATATCGCAGCGAGGTTTCGTCCACGATGTGACTCTGGGGCTGGCCAAATCCGTCTTTAGATAGGCGGGGTTTGCTCTGGGGCAGCAGGGACGGTTTGTCAGTCATTGACTAAGACCTTGTTTGTTCAAATTCAGTTTTCTTAACAGTCGGTCAGCCGAAATGCCCAGAACTTGCACCTGCTTGACGGCACTGGTTTGCCCGGCAATTATGCTGATGGCGCTCTTTTTGACGCCCAGATTTCTGGCCAGAAACTCAAGCAGGCACTGATTGGCCTTGCCTTTCTCCGGTGCCGCTGCAATCTTGATCTTCAGCATCTCATTGAATAAGCCGCTAATAGCTGTTCTGCTGCTGCCGGGGACAATCTTCGTTCTGAAAACCACTCCTCGATTAACTTGCTGAATTGCCAGGTTAGCCATGGGCCGGATAGTAGCTGCTCAAGTGAATGTGAATAAGGCAATTTTTCCCGCCGATCACTCGATATTCTCCTTGATGTTTTTGCCGATTGCCGACTGCACGTACTTTTCGATCTGCTCGGCCAGTTCGCCCAGCGAAGGAAGCTGGAAGTCCTCGTAGTGGCCCATTATAAAGTCGCCGTCCAGCGCCTTTTTATAGATTCTCACCCGTATTACCGGCGGCTCGGGTTTGCTCTGGCCCGCTCCGCTGCCGGCGGATGTGGGGGGCTGACCTGTGCGGTCCCCGCTTTCGCGGGGACGACTTTCTGCAAAACGGCTGCTCCATTTGCTGAAGTCGCTATCTTTGTGTTCGGTCAGTTCTACACGCCACTCCTCGCTTATGAAAACCAAACACTTGCCCGTAAAAACGGCCGTCGGAAAATAATCCTGTAATAGCTTGAGGGTCTCCATCGATTACTGCTCCAATATCAATTGTCGTGAAATTCTGTGCCACGCATTGATTGAGCGCTTCAAGTTTTCATGCGCGTCGCCGCCTATGCCGTAGCCCTGAAATCCTATGGGGCCTGTGTAGCCGCAATTCTTCAGCGTTTTCAGAAAGCCAGCTAAGTCAAAGGAGCCTTGATCCAATGTCTGAATCAGTTGTTTCCAATCTTTCCCTCCGCTATCGGCGCCGTTGATGGTCACAACGAAAAGGTGTGACATCGCCAGTTTCAGCAGTGGCTTCAGGCTCTTTTCATCGTCCACCCGCAACCAGTGACACAAATTAAAAGTCACGCCCACGTTTGGCCGATTCACCTTTTCTGCAACCCGTACCGCATCTTCCACCCGTTCGAGCCAGAAGCCGTGGTGCGGATATAGCGCCACGCGAACTTCAGCCTCAGCCGCCATGTCAGCAATCTCCCAGATGATTTCCACCGCGCGGCTGTCACCTTCGAGCGCGGATGGCTTGTGCTTCTTGCTTTGCGCAAAGAGCCAAAGTAGCGTATTGCGTCCCTTCAATATCTCGATTGCATCCTTCAATCTTGGATCGTACTTTTGCTGATCTGCATCAACGTTGACGCCCAGATAGACAGCAAAGAGTCTCAGATCATTCTTGTCGAGCTGCTCCAATATTTCTGCCAGTTCCTCACATCCAGTGAATCCAATTCCGATGCCCTCGTACCCCAGCTCTTTGAGCATATCGACCTGCGATTTGGCGCTCTGGTGCTTTGCATCTTTTGTTGCCGTATCCATGGCGAAAAACGGATTCGCCCCGGCGGGTTCCATCCAGATGTTGCGATACGCCACCGGCCCGTGGTCACCTTGCAGCATTAGAGGCCCGACAGGTTTTTCATCCTCGTACGCGCCTGCCCGTGTCGGCCCGGTCAGCTCCACATCTTCGTGGATGACCACGCCGTTGTGGACTATCTTCTCAAATCTTGCATTTGAAGCCTTCTTGCCAGTTTCGTCAAAACGCGGTGCTCGGAAAACCACATCGAAACTCTGCCATTGTCCTGGCGGCCGAGAGGCGTTCACTCTCGGCGAATGGCCTTCGAATCCCTTCGGTTCTTTATTCTCATCCCAACGCTGATAGATGCCGCCGCACTCTATCCCCGGATATTCTGACGCCTTCTGCCAGCTATCAAACACCTGAATCTCATATCTGCCCATAAAATACAGGCCGGAGTTTGAGCCTTTCGGAATGATAAACTCGATACGTGCCTTTACGTCGCCGAACTCTTTTTTGGTGAGAAGATTCACTGTCCTGCCCGTAGGGCCATTCAGCACTACGCCGGTGCCGGGTTTGCTGCTGAGCAGGTTTTCGTTCTGCGCGTTTACAAATACATCGCCGACAATCTGCCATTGTCCCGTATTTCCCCGCCATGTAGAAAAATCATCACCTATCAGATATGCCTTGCCTGTTTGGCTACCACGCGCATCCCGCAGGGCGACGGGCATAACTACAAGCAAACAGAAAGCAGCAACCGATAATAAAAACGCGCGAGTTTTTCTGCCATGAAGTCCCATATCTATTCCTTCCTTGCTTTTGCAGTAGTCAATTTCACAAGTGCCACGGACTGCGCATCGACCGTAACAGCATCCTATTTGATTCTTCATCATTGATAAATTGCTCGGTGCCGGGATCCCATTTGAGCTTTCTGCCCATGAGCATAGAGATATTGCCGATGTGGGCGATCGTAAAGCACCGCTGGCCAATCTCCGGCGGAAAATAGCAGGGTTTCCGCGACTTGACGCAATCGAGGAAATTGCGCTGCTCGCCGGCCCGGCATGTATAAAGGTGGGTTTCGTTCGGGCCGATTACCGAATCAAGAATAGATTTTGGCTCTGCCTGCAGCGGTGCTCGCCAGCCGCGATTACCGATCCAGCCATCGGTTCCTTCGAATTTAAGACTGGGCGTGCCGGAGGTGACAATTAGTCTGACGCCGCTGGCATATTTATATTCGATACGGTATTCTTTCGCGGTATTGTAAAGCCCATCCGGCCAAAAAACGCCCTTGCCTTCGACCTCCACCGGGCCTGTATACTCTGTGTCATTTCCCCACTGTGCACCGTCGAGCAGATGAGCTCCCCAGTCGGTTAACTGTCCCCCCGAATAATCCAGAATCCATCGGAAGTTCCAGTGACAGCGGTCTTTGGTGTATGGCGCATACGGTGCCGGTCCCAGCCACATATCGTAATCAAAACCTTCAGGCACCGGCATCGGCTGCGGATTGCCGGGCGTGCCTGGGCCGCTGGGAAGTTCCACATAGATAGTGTGAACCTTGCCGATTCGTCCGTTGCGCACTAATTCGCACATCCGGTGATATTCATAAACGGCTCTATCTTCGGTAGACCACTGGAAAACGCGGTTGTAGCGTTCCATCGTTTCACAGAGCACCCGGCCTTCGTGGACAGTAAGTGTCGGCTTTTCGCACTCCACATCTTTGCCCGCTTTAGCCGCTGCAATCGAAATCGGCACGTGCCAGTGGTCCGCAGTCGAAATCATCACGGCGTCGATATCGCTGCGAGCCAGCACCTCGCGGAAATCCTTGTAGGTGGCACAATCCTTGTTAGCGTATTTCTCATTCACTATGTCACGGGCCTTGATAAGGCGGTCTGTGTCGACATCGCATACGGCAACCGCCTGGGCATCCGGCTGGCCCAAAAACGTCCGCAGGTTCATATTGATTCCATGGTCACCCACGCCGATAAAACCAACCGTGATCCGCTCACTCGCAACGATGCTGCCGGCTTTGCCCATCGCTGACGAGCGGACAAAGTACGGAATGCCAAATGCGCCAATCGCAAGGCCGGAGACCTTGTTGAGAAATTTGCGACGCGTTATTGTCTCTGTCGTCATCTTAGAGCTCCTTATTTTATATGCGCCACGGGCTTCTCATCGGCCTTGTCAGCATCCGGCTGGCCTGGTCGTCTCCAATGATCTTCTCTGCGGCCGGGTCCCACCGAATACTACGACCAAGACGCATCGCAATATTGCCAAGGTGGCAGACCGCAACTGAGCGGTGTGCTTGTTCAACCGGAGCAGCAGTTGGCGTTCTGGTCTTTATGCAATCAATGAAGTTCTGATAGTGGTTTGATGACTCGTAAAGGTGGACCTCATCGGCGCCGATTTCTTCCTTTAAGATGGATTCGGGGCCGGCATCGATTCGCCCAGTGTCGACAAATAACCAGCCCTTATCGCCGATGAATTTTATCCCGTTTGGATACTGGCCCGCTGCCAATAATTCACTCTTGGCAAAACATACTACGGTTACGCCGTTGGCGTACTTGCACTCAAAACGCCAAGAGATCGCGGCATTGAATAAGCCGTCCTTGGGGAATACGCCCTTGCCCTGGACCTCAACCGGCCCGCTGTCAGTTGTGCCCATGCCCCACTGCGCGATGTCGATATGGTGTGCTCCCCAGTCGGTGACGCAGCCGCCGGCGTAGTCAAGAATCCATCGCCAGCCGAACGCATCAACGCGCTTGGGCGAGTAGGGGGCCTGCGGTGCGGGGCCAAGCCACATATCGTAGTCAAAGCCTTCCGGCACCGGTCCAGAATCGAAGCCGGCAAGAGACATACTGCCCGGAATCTCGACCTCAACGGTATGAAGTTTGCCGAGCCGGCCGTTGCGAACCAGCTCGCAAGCCCGACGGAAATGCTGTTCCGACCGATGCTGCGTTCCAGTCTGAAAGACCGTTCCGTAGCGCTGGACGGTCTCCACCATTTTCCGTCCCTGGTCGATGGTCAGCGCCAGCGGCTTCTCACAGTAGATCGCTTTGCCTGCCTTGGCTGCCGCTATGGCCGGAAGCGCATGCCAGTGATCCGGCGTGGCAATCATGACCGCGTCAATGTCGTCCCGAGCCACGACTTCCCGGAAGTCGTTATAGTCGGTGCAGCCGGCGCTATTATATTTGTTCGCCAACAGGTTCTTCACCGCTGCACGCCGGTTAGCATCCACGTCGCAAATGGCGACAATTTGCGCCTGCCCTGTTGCCAGCAGAGCCTGCATAACGCCGGTGCCTCGCCCGCCCACGCCGATGCAGCCGAGCGTAATACGGTTACTTGCGGCAGTGCTGCCGTCTTTGCCCAGCGCCAGCGCTGGCACAAAATACGGAAATGCTGCTATACCCCCCGCGACACCCGTAGCCCTCTGCAAAAATGCGCGTCGTGTGACGTGGCGTCTTTGATTCATGGGGCATGACCTCCGATTCTTCAGAACGAAAGCAGGCATTGCCAGATGTACATATAACCAAGCGCGTCTATGTCTTGCCACACTTTTTTGATCAGCTCTTCATCGCCCGAAATCTTAGGTAGTTCTTTCAGCTTCTCCTGCCAAGGGATACAAACGCCCGGCGGCCTTTTTATTTTCTGCTGTTTTTTCATATTCAGTACGCTCCATATTCGCGAGTGAAGTCAGTCATGGCCTTGATATTTTCGACCTTGGCGTCATCCTGGACAATGGCGCTGGCGTCCATGATGTAGCCACCATTGCCGGCCACGCCATCAATTACCTTCTTGCAGTAGTCTCGCACCTCAGCCGGCGTTCCCGTGGCCAATAGCCAATTCGGGATGCTGCCGCTGATACAGAACTTCTCGCCGAGAACCTTGTGGACCTTGAAGATGTCGCCCTGGTCAACGTGATAGACGATCGACCGATCCGGCAGCTCGGCAAACGAGGCGAGGTGCGCATCCCAGTTGCCCTCAGCATAAAACAGAACTTGATGCCCGTGAGCCCAGATTTCCTCTATAATGGGCTTGAGTGTCGGCCAGTAAAATTTATTAAAGTGGTCTTTTGAGAAGAAGGGCACACAGCCGCGATGCATCCAGTACCCGATGGGCACATTCTTTTCCGGGTCCGCACCGGAAAGCGCTATGTGCGTCAGGTGCGGCATCAGGGCTTCGCAGGCAGCCAGCACCTTATCCGGCCGCTCGTGAACATCCGTCACCAGCCCAAGGTAGCCGCGTAGCTTATCCGCTATGATGTCGAATGGCGCCTTCAGTATGCCTGAAATCGCTGAGACGGTTCCCGATTCTCTCCGCAGCAGCTCGTTTTGTTTGCCGAAGGCATTGAAGTACGTCAGCATTGCCATTCCGCCTTTTAGAAAGGACAGGTTGTTGCGAAACGATGTTGGCTGGCCCATTGCACTGACGTCAGCCGAGACACGCGGAAGCCAGACGTTATACAAAAACCCCGTCGGATCCTCGATTAGCTGGTCGTATTCATCCGGCTTCATAAACGCCTTTTCTTCAGGCGGCTCAATGTACTGAAAACCGGTAGTCGGCGGGATGCCGATGCCGGGCACGCCATAATATTTTAGCCCGATAGCTTCGGTTAGCCCGGTCCACACATAGACCATGTTGCTGACAACGGCGTCCCAGTCGAACTCGGCTGCGCACTTGCGGGCGGCGGCAAATGCCTTCTCGTAATCATGCGTCACCTCCTGGCAGGTGTAGCCAGCGTACTTGGCGGTGAATTCCGCAACGAACGGCCGAATCGGAATCATATCCGGCTTCTCATTCCGCATCGCGGTGACATATCGTTTTAACCGCTCCTGGTATAGCTTCTCCATATCGTTTGGCATCACACTATCTCCTAATTTGCTGATCTTTCTGGCTGTACGATGTGCGTAAAATACTCCAGTTCCCTTGAAACATCAACTACAATCTGTCTCGTCTTTTGTAGGTGTAAGCCTGCCACACGCGCAATCTGAGGATACGGATTTTGTGGCCGAGCCTATTGCTTTCCCGGAGGTGCTGTGCTATCATTTTGGTTGGCAGCGAACGACCATCGCGCCAAGCTCACAATAGGGTGCGTCACCAATGACTATGAAGATAAGGGGAATCATCTGGCTAGATTCGGTCATCGAGAAGATTGGCACCAAGCATAGGGTTTCCCGCGAGGAAGTCTTCCAGGTCCTTCAAAGCCGGGCCATGTTCCGTTTTGTTGAGAAGGGACATCGCCGTGATGAGAATGTATATGTCGCCCTCGGGCGAACCGAAACAGGCACGTATCTGGTTGTGTTCTTCATACACAAACCAGACCATCGTATCTTAATACTGACGGCCCGCGATATGACCGTCGCTGAAAGAAAGCGATATGAGAAGAAGTAGCAGCAGAAAGAGTAGTGTCTCTAAAGCTAGAACGTACGCCGGGATGGGCGATTTCTGGGATGAACATGATCTGTCCGACTATTGGGGTAAGACCCGGTCGGTCCGAGTCGATGTGGACTTGGAGTCCGAAGAATCTCTGTATGCCATCGAGAGAGGATTATCGCAAACCATTTGCCGAGCTGCCAAGCAAAGAGGCGTCTCCCCCCACACCTTGATCAACCTTTGGCTTCAGGAAAAGATTCAGAAACTCAAGCTGAACTCACGCCGAAGCTGAGGGGATTGGATTCTGTCCTTTGGGCCTCTGTGTCCAACGTTGAAGAGTCAAGGAAGGATACGATTTTTTTCTTAATGCTTTGCCCGCCGTGGCGTGCTATAATCTTCCTTGTTAGGCGAAGGAAACCTCGATGTGGCGAGCGACCGAGACTGTGGGACGCACTGAAAAGAAGAGTCGTGAGCTTCTTGTAAAGAAAGGGCAGTCTGTGTTCCCCGTCTTATACAGACTGTATAATCATTGTTAGGCAGCCATAGACGAAATCCACTATCAAGAAAGGAGATCATCATGACCGATGCTTTTTCAACTCCACACAACAGAAAAATGACACTTATCCTCCTGGCGATCTGTGGCTTGCTGGCAATTGCCGCTCGCGTTGTAGGTATCAACGATAATCTGCCCGGCATACTGCTAGCCTTCCTTGCGGCGACTGCCTTTGTCCTTGCATTCGTTCACCCCTGGCGAACCGCAAAGAAGTTCCTGTTCCTCCTCCTGGCGTCGGTGCTCGGTTTTGTTCTCTACATCATCCTGAACATCATTTTAGATTCTCTCGCCCAAAACCCGGCAACATCGGGCGCACTCCAGGATCTGATACAAAGCCCCGTCGTCAATGCCCTTAGTTTGATCATCGCCATGGTCTGCCCTGCGGCCTTCATCGTTGGCACAGTCGGCTCGGTTGCCATGTTTATTCGTAGCCGTCGTCAGACAACGTGAATCCGTGAAGCGGCTGCCTAACATCGGCTCCAGCGGACAGCGGCTTCGCCGCTCGAATCGCAGCCATTTTTCGCGGTGGTGGTAGAATCAAAGTGTAAGCTCGGCGAACCCGCCGCTGCCGCTGAGCCAAACCGTTCTGCAACCGACCGGAACAGCAAGATGACAGACTACGAAATCGTCGACACCAACGCCGAGAACATCAGCAGTTGCAGCTTCTGTGGCTACAAAGACGCCAACAACCTGGGACATCGTCGTAAAACGGATTGGCTGAAGGAGCGCTACGCGGAAGGCCTAAGGTTCAAAGTGCTCCGCTCACAGAGATTTGGTGATATTGGGATGATCGAATACGCCCTTGGCAATCATGCCTGGAGACCTGTGGAGGCGGAGGGCTACCTTGTCATCCATTGCCTGATGGTCAACAGCAAGCACAAGGGCAAGGGGCTGGGCACTCTGCTGTTGAACAGTTGTCTCAGGGACGCAAAGAAGAGTAAGTGCCGAGGGGTCGCAGTTGTGACCAGTTCCGATAGTTTCATGGCACGAAGTGATTTCTTCATCAAGGCTGGTTTTGTCTCGGTGGAGAGCTCCCCGCCTTACGAACTGCTCGTCAAGAAGCTCAAAAGAGCAGCCCCGGATCCTCGTTTCATCGTCAAAAAGGAGCGACTATTGAAGAGGCACAAGAAGGGCCTCACGATCCTGGCTGCGGATCAGTGCCCTATGGTTCCAAAGTGCGTGGCGGACATTGCGAAGATGTCCAGAGCCTTGGGGCTAGAACCGAAAGTAGTTCGAGTCAGGAGCGCCAAGGCGTCAAGGGAGCTCCCGACGCCCTATGGCATGTTCAGTATCCTTTACGATGGGAAGCTGATCGCAGACCGTCCTGTCAGCGGAACGAGATTCTGGTTCATTATGAGGGAGATTGCAAAACCAGCCAGTGGAGCGGACGGCTGATCGCCGCCGCTCACCGGCACGTTCGACACAACAGAGGAGGCATGCCGTCGGCGATCCCCAACTCTGTACAACCGGGGGCATTATAAATCACCTTGGCGCACTTCGAGGATCTGCAACGGCTGGCCTGGGCGGTCAAGCCTGCACTTAATCGCGCCTTTACTTTCTAAACCATGTGCCTTAAGCATTGCACGGTCGTCTGTGGGCAGAAGGGCGGTGAACTGGCCATCAGACAATTTCACCTGCAGGGCGTAGCCGCCTTCTATCCGCTCCAGGCTCGCTTGCCGGGGGACCGGCTCCTGAATCCGGTGCGGGCGATAAAGCGTAACGAACTCTATCCGGCTGTTCTTTGCCGGCGTGGTTGCTGTCAGATGCCACTCGCGCACCTTAATACGCTCGCGCGGATTAGGGTCGTACTGGTCGGTCTGCTCGAAAGATAAATCTGCCGGCGTCAAAAAATTGATGTCGCACGCTACATCGGCGTTTCGCACGCGAATATTGTGCTGGTCTTGGACAGCAATCTTGTTGACGGCGTGAAGCCAGTATTCGTACGTCGAAGGTTCTTTAGCCTGCAGCCGATCGTAGACAACCACCAATTCGGGTTTGACAAAAATAATGGCACGTGTAAAACGCGAAAGCGCCGGTTCACTCGTCTGGGCGGAGCCAGCCGTAGCCTGATAGGCCTGTCCGGCCTCGCCAACAACGATGTCCATAGCAGGCGTGGTCTTGAAAGCAACGATTTTGCCCCGCGCGTCGGCAGTGCGCTTGGCCTGGCCCTGTTTGTTGACCGTGATATTGTTGACCGAGCGGGTGCTCCAAACCCAGTTTTTGTGGTGGTCGCTTCCGTAGATGTCGTAGTGGCCGCTTCGCACCAGCAGTCGTTGGCCGTACGCCCAAAGTACAAACGAATTGTTTGCCTCGTTGCCGTGGGACTGGGTTCCAAACGGGCTCGACTTAAAGATCACTTGCACGTCCTCTTTCGCATCCTTGAGTGTCGTGTTGAGGTAGGCCTGTCCGGTACCTCTAAATAGGCGCGACGTGGGCAGGTCATCAGGCGGCTTGGGTCCTGCCTTCGGCAAAGTGCCCCGAATAAAGCCGATATAACCTGTCGTCTTTTTCGGGCCGCCCATTTGCTGGACGTACCATTGCCAGTGCCCATTGCCGGCCTGGGCCGCCAATTCGCTCATCAGCGGCACATTCTCCGAAGCAGTCCGAGGTGCGGCCCCATCGCCAAAGCCTCCATCGTTCTTGCCCGGCGGCATCAAATACATCGGATAGTAGCCGACCTTGGCGAAGTAAGGCTTGTTGTATGCGTTGATGCCCATTGCCTCGCGCATCACGTCGGCCCACCAGGTGAATCGGCTGATGTAGCTGCTCCAGTAACTGGAGCCTTCGTGCCAGGCGCCATCTTCATCGCTCCAGACCGGATACACATTGAAAAAGACGTTAGCCGCAAACCACACCCAGTCTTCAGCGCCGTCAATCTCATTCAGAAAGGCGATGCCGACCTCGCCCAGCTTATGCCAGGCCCGATTGGAGTGGCTGGAGTACGGCTGCCACAAATGGCGGGGGCACAAATGCTGATACATCTCTTCGCCGCGAACCTTCATCACGGCCCGGCAGATATTCTTTTCATCCTCGGTCAGAAGGTCATTAAGGAATGTGTACGTGCGCGAGAAGTAGTAGGCGTAAGGCATACCCGCCTCATCGTTGTAGCGGTAGCCCGTGCTGCCTTTTGGATCCCACTTTGCGCATTCCAGCAGAATTCGCTTGGCCTCTTGCCCATACTTCTGGTTGCCGCCCAGCAGACGGGTAAATGCCAGCGTCGCGGCGCTATTTAATGCGTTAATCGTATAGACGCGGTTGCCCCACCAGATTTCGCGCCATTCTTCGCTGAGCTGTTGCATTCCGGCAGGGTACTTCGGCGGCTCTTTGGTCGAAGGTCGGCTGGCAAGAATCTTCTCACATTCTTGCACAAGTCCGCGATATTCGGCGCTCATTTCGCCTCGCGCAAGTTTCCGCAGCCGATCCAGATTCTCTGGCCGCATGAAGAGACGCGGATGGCTTTTGGGTATCCGCGAAATCAGTTCCTGGCGCGCCGGCAGCGGCATCGCCACCGCGTCTTGGGTAATGGTAAATGTTCGCGGCTGACTCCAGTTTGTGTACGCGCCTCGTCCGTCCTTTCCACGATACCGCCACGCGTAAGTTCCCGGCTGGAAAACTCGCGGAGGGCAGTGAACGTTGAATTCGAGATTTTTCGCTTCATATTCGACCTTCTCAAACTTGGTGTCACGCGCGCACTCGATTTCCCAGGTCAATCCCTTTTGAGGCCGCCAACTGAAGCTCGGCGGATTCACCTGCGAGACCGTCCCTTCGGCAGGGCGGTAGCCCCATTCTTCAGGGCCGGCAGGGCGTTCATCCAGCTTGAGATTCGGCTGCCCAGTCAGTGCCGGCACGATCAAAAGCAGCACAAGCAGACTGGCCCGCCAGACGTATGGCGGGCTGCTCACGGTGATCTTTTTAGATTTCATGCGTTTTCCTCCGAAAGTGAGCCGATTAGTTCTTTGATATTCGCAACGCCGTGGCGGGCGCAGTATTTTCTTATGCCCTCAATGATTTTCAGCGCGCAGCCCGGCTCAATGAAATTTGCCGTGCCGATAGCAACTGCTGTCGCCCCGGCGATAATAAATTCAATAGCATCAGACGCGGTCCTGATTCCGCCCATGCCCAGAACCGGTATGCCGCGAGCTTTAGCTACCTCATTGTAGACCTTATTCACCAGGTAAACTGCTATTGGTTTTATCGCCGGGCCCGACAATCCGCCAGTTTTGTTGGCAAGAACCGGCTTACGAGTTTCAATGTCGATAACCATCGCCGTAAAGGTATTTATAAGGCTAAGTGCATTAGCCCCTGCATCGACCGCCGCCCGTGCAATTGCGCTGATGTCCGTCACGCAGGGCGATAGTTTCACCATCAAAATCTTTTGACCGGCTGCTTTCCTGACAGCCGACGTAATCTCCGTCACCTGCTCCGGGTCTCTGCCGAAACTTATCCCGCCTTTCTCGACATTTGGGCAGCTAATATTCAGCTCAAGTCCAGCTATCGCTTTTTCGTTAGCCAGCCGCTCAGTGACAGTGACATATTCGGCAATGGTCTCACCGGCGACATTTACAAAAACCGGCACGGCCATTTTCTCGATAACGGGCAATTTTTCTTGGATGAATTTATCCAGGCCGACGTTAGCCAAGCCGATCGCATTAAGCATCCCGGCATCGGTCTCCACGATTCGCGGTGTAGCGTGGCCGGCTCTTGGCTTGAGCGTGATGCTTTTGGCAATAAATCCGCCGAGCTGGTTTATGTCCATAAAATCCGCCAGCTCATCAGCATATCCGCACGTCCCCGAAGCTGTGAACACGGGATTCGCTAACCGGATCCCAGCAAATTCGACCGCTGTATTAACTGATTCAGTCATAATCACAATTTCATTCTACCCTTAAGCCATACCAGGATAGACCGATTCCTAACAAATATACAACTGCGAATATGATATTAACTCCTAAGGTCTTGTTACCTATAAAAGAGTCGGCGACAAATCCTAATATCTGGCCTATTCCCATAGTAATGAGTAATGCCCAGAAAGCCCATCTTTGTCCCTGTACCAACCCCATCCAAATCACAAAAATACTTAGTAGACAAAACGTAACTACGGCCGAATTGAAATAAACCGCTAACGACTTGAACGTTGTAAGGACCTGCTTATCTAAGCGAACTATCCCTGCCTGTTCTAATGAAACATACAAGATGGGTGGATTCTTCCCCAAAAATATAATTGCAACAAGTATACCTGTCGCCAGAAGAAGATTAAATGCCGCCCCAATAGTAAGGACAACTGCTCCGATCTTTAGCATTTTGACCTCTATATAATGCCCGAGGCTCCCAAAGATACTTTTTGCTGACGACTATTCATTGAATACTACTTCTCTGCTGTCAAACACAGGGCCATCCTCGCAGCATAGCCTATAAATAGTCTCAGCCGAACCACCCACCTTGCATTCGACTGCGCAGCTTTGGCAGACGCCGAAGCCGCAGGCCATCCGGCGCTCCATGCTGACCTGGCAGTCGATTCTCTTTTGCTCAGCAATCTCAGCGAGCTTTGTCAGCATCGCTTCGGGGCCGCAACTATAAATAATAGTGCTCTGCGGTGATGGGCGAGTCTCCTCAAGCCATTGCGTAAGGCAGTCGGTTACGGTTCCGGCAAATCCGGCGGAGCCATCGTCTGTCGCTGCCAGCGATTTTATGCCATACCTGGCAAATTCCGGAAGCGAAAAGCCCAACTCTTGCGAGATCGCATCCAACCGGCCCTCAAAAGGTAGGTCCTTTGCAGTCTTGGCGCCGGCAAATGCAACGACCACAATCTGAGGGTAATTAGCGGTAAGGAGCTTTGCCAGATGCTGCAAAGGCGGGACTCCCATACCTCCGCTGATCAGCAAAGCCATTTTCTTGCCGGCAGGTACGGAAAAACCATTTCCCAAAGGCCCAATTACACTTATCGAGGCGCCCGGCGAAAGTGTCGTCATTCGCAAGGTCGCAGGGCCAAGGACGCGGTAGAGGACTTCGGCGACGGTTTTATCTGCCCGGCTGGTCATATCTGCGAAACTAAACGGTCTTCGCAGCAGAATCTTTCGCCGGGCTGCATCGGCCAAATCATCCGGCATTGCCTCTGCCGGCGGCAGGGCGGCAGTTGAAAGGTCTAACTGAGCAAATTGCCCAGGCTTAAATTCAGCGAAGGCCTCAGCGCCCGCGCCGGAAAACTCCAATGCCAGGCGGTAGAATCGCTGCCCTATGTGCTTATTCGCTCTGACAACTGCTGAAAAAATGCCCTTATTTGTCGTGTTCGGCCACCTTACCAGAAGATAATGTAAAGAGTTACGGTAATTGCTATGATTATGGCACCCAGCCAGATAACCGACCGTGTCGGCTTCATATCAAATTCCTCTCGGACCGGCATCCTTCTCGGCTGAGCCAGCGGCTGCAACACGGTAAGCACCGCCATCACAATCAGAATCACACCAAATGTTATCGCCATCCGGTTCAGAAAGGCAATCTCAATAATCTGGACGTTCTGAAAAAGTGGAATGCTGCCGCAGAATATCAGCAGAATTCCATAGAGAATTGGGTTAAGAACCAGAGCCGCAACACCCGCCGAGGCGGGTGCCCGTTTGAAGATAAGTCCGAACGCAAACGCCGCCAGAATACCCGGCGAAATAAAGCCCTGGAACTCCTGGATATACGTGAAGATGCCTTTCAGACTCGGATGATTCAGATTCGGGGCAATCAAACAACCAACAATGACGAACACTCCCGTTGTAATCCTGCCCGTCCGTATCAGGCTCTTTTGTGACGCATCCTTTCTTAAGTGACGTTTGTACAAATCCATCGTGAATATTGTCGAAGCCGAGTTCAGCATCGACGCCAGACTGCTGATAACTGCTCCGCTTATGGCCGCGAATATAAACGCTCGATAGCCTGGCCCAACCAGGTTCCTTATCAGCAGGGGATACGCCGCGTCCGTCTTAGCCGCGCTCATCTGGCTTCCGTATAGCTGCCACGACATTATTCCGGGAAATATGATGATGAACGGAATAAGCAGCTTCAAAAACGCTGCAAAGATGATCCCCAACTGTCCCTGCCGTAGCGTTTTTGCTGCAAGGGCCCTCTGCATAATATATTGATTCAGGCCCCAATAGTAAAAGTTCGGAATCCACAGACCGACCACCAGCGCCGTCCACGGCAGCACCGCATGGTCGCGGGGCAGAATCATGTGCAGCTTGTCGGCATTGTGCTCAAAGAAGTTGCGAACGCCAATTGCCTTGAAGCCCAGCACCATCGTCATCGCTCCGCCGACAATCAAAGCCGATCCCTGGAAAAGGTCCGCCCAGGCCACAGCTTTTAGTCCGCCCCAAATCGTATATAGGGCCGCGATGCCGCCTATCACCACAATCCCGTACACCAGATGTCTTTGGTTCTCCAGGTCGCCGAATAATGTCTGTAGCGTCAACCCTCCCGAATATATCACCGCTGCGATGGTAACGAAAACATATATGAGCATCGTGTAGAACGCCATGATCGCACGGGCCGAAGGGTGATAACGATACTCAAGATATTCCGGAATCGTGTAAATGCCAGCCTTCAAAAACTTTGGTATGAAAACGAAACACACGGCGACCAGCGTGATGGCCGCTATCCACTCGTAGCCGGCGATCGCCATACCGGCGATGCCGGCTCCCTGGCCAGCCATCCCAACGAAGTGCTCGGTGGAGATATTCGCCGCTATCAGTGACAGGCCGATTAAAGGCCAGTACAGCTCCCTGCTGGCAAGAAAGAAATCCTCACTGGTTTTTTCCCGCCGGCTCTTGTACATGCTCACGCCGACGACCACAGCGAAGAACGCCACAAATGTGCCAACATCAAGAATAGTCAGCCCCATAACACGTTCCTTTCCGTTATTCGTGCTTCAGCCAATGCTTGACTGAACTGTCTCAGCCAGGCTGGGTTGTACTTAGCCTTGTAGTGCCTCGAGTGTATCCATCACCACGGGAATATGGGTGTACGCGGGTCCGCCACCCATCATTACGGCCACCGAAGCGGCCTCGAGAATTTGTTTTTTTGTGGCCCCTGCGTCTAGGCAGTTTTGCACGTGGCCTTTGATACAGGGCACACAGCACTGGGCCACGCCAATGCCCAGAGCAATCAACTCCTTCTCCCGGACGGTCAGAGCACCATCCTGCATGACTTTGGTGAATAGTCCCGCAAAGCCGTTGACCGTCTCGGGAATCTGCTGTTTCATTTTCGCCACGTCGTTCTTGAATTTCTCGAAGAACTCTTCTGCCTCCTGTCCCATGCTAATCCTTTCCAGAGTGTTTGTGAGTTTTGACAAAGGCGTCGCCTAATGAGTCGATTATGTCTGTAGCTATCAAGCTAATCTGCCCGAGTTTTTTCGCGGCGATGTCACCAGCCAGGCCATGGATATAAACGCCCAGAACGGCGGCGTCAAAATTGCTCAAGCCCTGACCTATCAGCGCAATAATAACGCCTGTCAGGACATCGCCTGAGCCGGCTGTAGCCATACCCGGATTGCCCGTTTGGTTGACATAGAGTTTTTGCCCATCCGTAACCACTGTCCCAGCTCCTTTTAGGACCACGATGGCTTTGGTGTGCTGTGCAAATTGGGCTGCCTGTTGCTGGCGATCGCGCGGCAATTCTTCTCGCAGCAGGCCCGACCAGAGCCTTTTCATTTCGCCCGGATGAGGTGTCAGGACCAGTTCCGCCCTTACCCTGCTTGGCCAGCTCTTTAGTGTGCTGAGGTTGTTTAGTCCGTCACCATCGATGACCAAACGCAGTGGGTCCTGCTCGATGAGTGTTTGAACAATTAGCCGAAGGGACGTACTGACACCGACGCCTGGGCCGAACGCTACGGCATCATTTTCGCTAACCGCACTGAGAATGGCGTTGATTGCCTTTGCGGATATTCGCCAGTCGGCGTCTTCGGCCAGTGGTAGGGTCGTGTACGATGGCTCTATTGAGGCAACGATCGGCAGGGCACTTTTAGCTGTTGCTACGCGCACTAATCCGGCACCTGCCCGCAGAGCCGCCCGCCCTGCCAGTGCAGCAGCACCGCTCATACCGACACTGCCGGCAATGATACAGACCTTGCCGAAATCGCCTTTATGGCCGTTAGCCGGCCTGGCCTTTAGTTTCGGGATGGATTTTATTAACTGCATACAAGCTCGTTTCGTGCGGTATATTACAAATAATGCAGGATATGGTCAATAATAGATTTGACAAGCAGACAGGAAGGTTTATATTCATAACATAAAGCGAAGAACTTGCTTAAAATCAGTAGCAAATACAAGAGTTATTTTGTATCAAATTTGGCGTGTTATACGGGCAGGAAATCGAAGTTCTGCATCTTATGCGGATCAATCTAATCAATGCTATGACCAAGATAGGTAAATCATGTTGAAAACGATTTCGCACACTGATGGAGCTGCAAAGAAGATCGTCGAAAAGTTCTGCCATCAGGTCTTTTGGCTGGTAAAAGTACGTGACATATTCGCACAGCTTTTTGAGGATGAGCAGTCACAAGTTCTTATGGAGAAAACATCGCGTTCGTTCTTTGTCGATCTCGGCAGAATAATGCACTGCTACCTGTTACTGGAATGTGCAAAAATCACAGACCCTGCAAGAACCAGCGGAAAGGAGAATTTCACCATTGACAACCTCATCGAGAGCATCGAATGGCCGCCGGACGTCCGTGAAGAGCTGACATCGTGGAGGGACAAAATAATAAAGCCTTTTAGAAACCGTATTCTGGGTGCAAGGAACGAAGTGCTTGCCCACACGGACAAGGAAACATTTTCGGCAGATAGAACGCTTGGTGAATTTCCTGAAGGAGAGGATGAAGTATTTCTAGAGACTTTGCAGAGGGTTTGTGACGTTACACATAAAACCTGTTTTGGCGAGGTCTTTGGCCAGATATGCTTGGGTACGCCAGGCGATGTAATCGACTTTAGAGGGGCGCTTGAAAAGGCAGTAGCATTCAATGAGTTACTCTCAGAAAGTTCGGGACAAGAAAAGAGAAGGCTATACTCCTATCTAGAGAAAGTAAGGCATCGCCCCACATCGGTAAAAGGTGAAGCTCGAAAATAAGGTTTTTTACGAGAAGCAGACCATTGCAGGTCATTGGCCGTGGAAGATGCAGGGATAATATCGCACCTATCCCCCGGCAGGTCGTTAGTCTTCGGTTTTGAGTCTGAAGTCTTGGTTCTAAATTCTCCTGTCTTCTGTCTTCCGTCCTCTGTCTTCTGTCGTCCGTCCTCTGTCTTCTGTCGTCCGTCCTCTGTGTCTTTGTCCCTTTGTGCCTAAACTACTTATTGCTCGCTTCTATTTTCCTGTTTATAAGCGTGGCCGTAACCGCTGCGGAAAAGCCATTGTCAATATTAACCACGGTGACGCCGGCAGTGCAACTATTAAGCATCGTCAAAAGAGCCGAAAGCCCCTCGAAACTCGAGCCGTAGCCAACACTGGTTGGCACGGCGATTACCGGACAACTCACCAGGCCGCCCACCACGCTAGCTAGTGCCCCCTCCATGCCCGCAACAACAATGATGATGTTGGCCTTCTGCAGCTTGGGCAGGTGTTCAAACAACCTGTGCAGCCCTGCCACTCCGACATCGCAAATCAGCTCCGTCCGCTGGCCCATAATTTCAGCGGTGACCTTTGCTTCTGTCGCGACGGGCAAGTCCGCGGTTCCGGCCGTTACTATCGGTAAGACGCTTTTTGAAGGCGTAAGTTTTTTTTGCTCCAGCACTATGGCTCTGGCTAATTGCTCGTATCGTGCCTTTGGAAATTTTCCGGTTTTCGCCAGCGCCTCAAAGACGTGCGGCTCGGCTCTCGTGGCCAGCACGTTATCGCCTTTCGCAGCCAGGCTTTCAAATATCCTTATTATCTGCTCGGTCGTTTTGCCCGGACAGTAGATAACTTCTGGAAAGCCCCGCCGGATTTGGCGATGGTGGTCTATGCGCGCAAAACCCAAGTCTTCAAACGGCAAATGGCGAAGCTTTTCAATTGCGTCTTTGATTTCAAGCTCGCCGCTCTTAACTTGCTCTAACAACTGTTTCAGTTGTTCAGCTTGGATATTTTCACCTATTCTCTCAGCCGGTCGCTTTCGGCTCAAGGGTCAAATCAGCAAAGAGTCCGGCTATGAACTTGTGATAGCCCAAAGAAGCTACCATAACCGCGTTGTCAGTGCAATATTGTTTTGGCGCGATGAGCAGCTTTCTGGCAGGGACAGCCGAGTCGCATATTTTCTGTAAGGCGTCTCGAAGGGCACTGTTGGCTGCGACCCCGCCGCCCAGCAAGATAGTTTTTGCGCCAGTTTTTTTGGCGGCACGCTGCGTCTTTTTCACCAGGACATCAATTACCGCCGCCTGAAATGATGCTGCGATGTCCGCAATCTCTTGCCTGGTCATTGAGTCGACCTTGTTTTTGCCTTTCATATCCTGGCCGTGACAGTAATAAAGCACCGCGGTTTTGATGCCGCTGAAAGAGAAGTCCAGCGAGTCACGCCCAAGCATCGAGCGCGGAAATTTGATGGCATTCGGGTTGCCGTTTTGTGCTATCCTTTCGATGCTCGGCCCACCAGGATACGGCAGTTTGAGGATGTTTGCGACTTTATCGAACGCCTCGCCGGCTGCATCGTCAATAGTAGAGCCCAAAAGTTCAAGCTCCAGCGGTGATTGGCATCTGTAAAGGCATGTATGTCCCCCGGATACAATAAGAGCAACCGCTGGTAATTGCAGGTCCGTTTCGCCCAGCATCGCCGATTGCAGATGGGCGTGCAGGTGGTTGATCGCTATTAGAGGCTTCTCCCAGGCAAAGGCCAGGGTTTTAGCAGCAGTGACACCTACGACCAATGCAATGGTCAGCCCCGGCTGATTGGCGACGGCTATGGCGTCGATGTCATCTTTGCTGACAGCGGCCTGGGCCATTACCTCAGCCATAACCGGATATATTTTCTCGATATGTGCACGGGACGCTATCTCCGGCACAACGCCGCCATATTTCTCGTGGAGTTTTGTCTGGGAGGCTATGACGGACGACTTTACGGTTTTGCCGTCTGCAACTACCGCTGCAGCAGTCTCATCGCAACTGGTTTCAATGCCGAAGATATTTATTGATTTGCTTTGGACCGGCATGGATCGAATGTTAGCCGAGTAGTGCAAGCATGTCAACCAGCCGGCTATTCGGTCGAGGCAACACGGTGTTTAATATGTTCGATATCCAGCTTGTTAATGTAGTCTATGAGGTTCGGCCAGCCGGGATAAAAGCCGAAGCTGCCGTTCGTCATCTCGTCTATGGCATCGGCCTTGCTCCAGCCCTGAATGGCGACTCGATAGACGGCGCACATTAAGCCTGTGCGGTGGGCCCCGCGCTGGCAGTGCACAAAGACGGGCGTGCAGTTTGGGTCGGTCACAATTTTCAGAAAGCGGACGACTTCTTTGTCTTCCGGGTGCCACGCTGTCACGGCGATGTGTTGGTAACTAAAGCCCGTGCCTCTGACTTTGTCGCGATCGGAATGAAATAAGCGGAGATTCACGACTGTCTTGACGCCGAGCTTCTTTAGCTGCCGCACACCTTCTGCGGTTGGCTGAGCACCACGATAGAGGTCATCCGAGACTTCATGAAGATTCGGCAGGCCGGGCAATTCGATTGGCTTTGCCCAAATCAGCCGTGCGCTGATCTGGGCCTGAGTTTGGCCCTCTTTGCCGGTGCTGCGTTCTGCGAGTTTATGTCCGTGCGTCTGTACAAGATAGTGGGCTACAAAGCCGGCCGGCAGAAGGCCGAGAATTAGAATAGTGTAACATAGAAGGGTGCGTTTTGCTTTTTCCGACCCAGGTTGGCTCATTGATTGGCCCTTTAGAATGCGGTGCGGACAGAATCCAGCATCAAGCTCAACTTTATGATAACCACACAGCAAGAAAGTCGCAAATCAAAATATACATCGCCTTGCAGTCAGAAACGCTTAGGCCGAAAAGTCTTGAACGGCAATTTCCCAAGCAACAAAATCTGCCTGGCGATACTTTTGCATACACGTAGCAGCGAGAATCGCAATGGAACCAGCTCAGGCAGTTCAAAATCTGTGCAAGCATCCTGAGGAAAATCATCACCGAGGATTTCTATCTTTTCTGCATCCGGAAAGTCGGGCTCAATTTGGTTTGCGGTTTTGATAATGGGCACGTTTTCCGGCTCAATATTTACCAGTTTGGAGCAAACAATTTCGCAGGCAAAGGGATTCGTTCCGCCGATTAGCCAGCCTAATGGTCTGGTTCTGCCGCGGATCGGTCCGCGGCCATCCATCGCCATCACCGCGTCAATGATGGTAAAGGCAGGATTCAAAAATCTATATATGTCGATGAGCAATTCGCAGAAATCGTCAAAGTTTTTGCCCTTTCTGAAGTGCCAGAGTGCTTTTCGTTTGCCGCTGACACAGCCAAACATATTCTTTACCGCAAATGTCGCGACCAACTGCTGGTGTGACTTGAACTTCGGCAGATTTATGATGACATCGGCGTCAAGGGCAACAGAACTTATGCCGACTTTGGTGTTCCCGGCTCCTATCCGACACCACCTTGGCTTATCAAGCTGCCTTACGGGCACGGACATTTTTTTCAACGGTTCCTCCAGCCTCAGGGCTTTTACGCAGGCAAAGACATCGCCCCAGGCTGGAGAATCGCCGACAAAGGGTTTTGCCCCATAGTCTTTCAGCAGCCGGGCGATCTCAAGAATTATCGCTGGGTGCGTCTGGGTGGCATGGCGGATAGACCTGGGAGCAATGAAGTTAGGCTTAAGCAGTACGACATCGCCGGGGTGTACAAATCTTTCGAGCCCGCCGAGAAGCTTGAGCTGTTTGGCAATTGCCTGCACAACCGCGTCTGAGCTGTAGTTACTACATCGGGTCAGTACCACTATTGGATTGGCCATACTGGGTCAAAATTTTCAACCACGAATTACACGGATTCCACTGATCCCACTCCGCCGAAGCGGCTGCGAAGGCAGGATTGGCATTTTCGAGTTTGTGCTGATTGTCCGCGTTAATCCGCCTTACGTCTGGCGGATTAATCTGCGGAATCTGTGGTTAATAATTCATCGGCATCCGGATGCAAACCAGCAGGAATATTCTGACGGCTGGTTTACGCTCGGGCGGCTTGCGTTCGTCCAGATTGAAAAACAGGCTGCCGGCAGGATTACTGAAAAACAGGCCGCCCAGAGTCGTTAGGTCGCCGATGTATTTTTCCGGCCCAAGGGCGACAAAATCGCCGGGACTGATTTTCAATCCGAAAGCGGCGGCGGTGAAGGGAAACTCGCGCGATTTGGCGCGGGCAGCTAACTGTGGGATCGGGCTTGCCACCGGCACTATAAACACCGGATGGGCAACGACCGTGCACGCACCCTGCAAGGTGGGGATTTTTGTAGCTTTTATCCGCAGAGCAAGGATGCCCGGGCCAATAGTTGCACTCTGCGATGAGAGGTCGCCGGAGACGAAAGAGACTTTTTGCTTGTATTCCAGGCCGGTTACGGCGAGATCGCTGGCCTGGTCGTCGGGCAGCAAAAGCGAAACCGTCCCTAACTCTTGGGCACCGATCCGGCGCAGCAAGTCATAGACTTTATTCCATAACCGGACGTGGCCGAACCCGAGCGAAAAAGAATTAGCCTTGAAGGCACTGGGACTATTGAATCTAAGCGGCGTGGTATCCAGCACAGACCAGAAGTCCGCCAGCTTGTCGACGTTTTCAGCCGGGACTTCGATAATATAGACGCTGAAATTTATGGTCTTTAGTAATTGTGCGCCCGATTGGCCGCCGGGGTCAGATGGGCCTATGTCGCCGATTTTGACTCCTGCTTCCGCAGGGGCAGGCCCGCCTTCGTCAGCGTGGGGGCCGCAGCCTATTACGGCGAGGCCAACGCAAATCGAAACCGCAATTTGAAAGGCCCGAACCATAAATATAGATTAGCACTTCTGCCATTATGTGTCAATTAACGCCCTAAGGCGGTCCGGTATTAGCGCAGCCGGTGGCTTGTGAACAGTCGCTCGTGGTGCGTGGCCCGTGACTTGTGACTGGTGAGAAATTACTATTTAGCCAATTAGCTGTACTGTCTTACTTTAAGAACATGCATAAGCTCTTTAATAAGCTACACTTACAAGGAAGCAGAGCTATCTATCATCTTGGGACAAAATTGACTGAAATTCACAAGTGCCCGCCATCCAAGCGTTTAGGGCCAGATTACCGATTTCTGCTTCTATTTGTGGGCGAAATAAATCTAAGTCAAATTTGCTTTAACTGATTTACTAGTAATGCCTTACGTAATATTGCAAAAATTAGACAGTACAGTTAACCACTCACCATTTGACCAATTAACATCCTTTGTTTCCAGCTTCGGATTTAGAATCTTGACTGTCGTCAGACAGGTTTCGGACTTATTCTTCGTGCTTTTCGTGGCTATCTATCCCGTTTCATTTATAGGGACTTATGAAAAGCCGAAAAAAAAGTCCTATAATTTGGGGATTTTTTCCTTGACATTTAGCCCTCCCCTCTCAAACAGGGTAAAATTCGATGATATTAGCACGGAGGCTGGGTGAGGAGGCGATTTTTTTAACTCCCCACAAGTAGCCACCCATCTCGGAGGGCAGCAGTGATATGGAGCGAATGACGTGTTCGGCCGTCGTGATCTTGGCGATAACTGCTTGATATGAATGACATTACGAGAAAAGGCAAGAAGAGACGTGAACTTCTTATACAGAAAGTGGCAGTCTGTGTCTCCCGTCTTATGCAGACTGTATAATCATTGTTATCTGCCATTGCGCAGAGAAAGGACGAAACCATGAATCACAAACAGAGTTCAACAAGCGTGCTCCTTGGAGTCCGAACCCCTGTTCTGCTCATCACGAGCCTCTTATGCTTCGTTATCGCGCCCGTTGTGAGCGCCTCACCCAGCACTCAGTTGTTCTTCGACGACTTTACCGGCACGGCTCTCGACACATCGCGATGGTCTATATTTGTCGATTCAAACGGGGAATATAATTGGCCATACGTTGCGGGCGGGCTTCTTCATTCACAGGGATATCACACGCGAATAGACTCCATCCCCACCTTCGCACCGATGGGTCAAAGCGTAATGGCTCGTGCGCGAATTCGCCTCGCCGGAGAGTATCATTCATTTGGCTTCGGTGTGAATCCAAATGAGCGTGCCGGTCCGATCACTGGATACTACTTTGACACACTAAGCCCCCTTGATCCGTCACCAGGGCGGGAGAACTATGTTCGGGCTTTAGCTTGGTTCCAGCCAGCTCTCGGGTCCCCGGTTAATCTCTTAGATGTCGAAATTCCTGTGACATGGTATGAGTTCCATGAATTCGCAATCGAGCGAACGCCATCGGAGGTCATCTATTCAATAGACGCCCAGGAGGTCGCGCGAGTAGCAGATGCGTTCGCAGGCGCGTTGCCGGTATGTGTTTGGAATGCCCGTTGGGATTTGATGCTGACTGACTGGGTTGAGGTCGTTTCCGAACCAGCGATAGTTGAAGCTACTGTTGACATAGACCCCGATACGCTGAATCTTAAGAGCAAAGGCAAATGGATTACCTGCTATATCGAATTGCCGGAGGGGTATGATGTGGCTGACATAGATGTAAGCACGATAATGCTCAATGGGCAGGTGCCGGCACAATCACGCCCCACCGCAATCGCGGATTACGACGGCGATGGCATAGCAGATTTAATGGTCAAGTTCAGCAGGTCAGCCGTGCAAAATATACTCCCCGCCGAAGGTGAGGCAGAGATAACGGTGGTTGGAGAGTTGGCCGATGGAACAGCGTTTGAAGGCAAAGACACAATTAGAATTATCGACGAAGGCAAATAGGATAGGAAATCAGGGAATATGGTTATCAGGTAGCAGGATATCAGAATAACAGGGTATCAGGAGATTAGCGGATTAGAGAATTAGGGCCGTGGGTGTAAAACCTGTGGCCTTTTTTATTTCTTTGCGGGATAATCTGTTGGATTTGGCGATGCTGTGTAGGATTGGTCTTACTTGACTATAAAGAGTTACTGTTGTTCCAAGTCGGCTAAGACTTTTTCTATCAGTGGTTCAAGCTCAGGGATTCGGACTTTGACGGTTTCCCACACAATCTCCATATCTACACCGAAATAGAAATGTATCAGTTTATCACGCATACCTGCCATATCCGACCACGGGATATTCGGATATTTTTTCTTAATTGATGCTGGTATTTGTTTTGTTGCCTCTCCTACGATTTCCAGTTCTCTTATGACAGCGCTTATTGTCTTTCTATCAGTTATGAACTTTTCATAGGACAGGCCTTCAACAAATAGCTGCGCATTATGAAAGGCCTGAATGATGTCTCTCAAATACACGCGATGGTTGCGTTTCATATATAGACAACCTCGTTTAATATTGTGCTCCTGAATTCAGGTCTAAGCGCTTTTATGGAAACCAGGTCGATTTTAGCCCCTGTTTCTTCTGCCAGATATTTTTCAAGCGCAACAAAATCGAGTAAATCTATGCCTTTGGAGAATTCCACCAGGATATCTACATCACTGGACCGCCGAGCTTTCCCTTTGATGTAGGAGCCGAAAAGTCCGAGACGTTTGACCCTGAATTTGCGACTAAGTGTCGGTTTTAGTCTTTTCAAATTCCTTTCCAGCAAACCAAGATTACGACCTTTATTTGAGGTTCTATTTTTGTTACTCATTCTCATACCCCTTTTGGTACTCTGGCTATACTGTACGCAGGTTATTGTGTAGAGGATAGACCGATAAGTCAACAAGCAACCGGTCGAAGAATCTCTCTTTCTTTACAATTAAGAGCGAGCCAAAAATAGACCATCGTAAAACCTATTTTCTTGACGAACCTCTTATTCAGTCTTTAATTATAGGCGTTGTTATGTAAGAAAAATCCTGATTTTTTGAAAGGTGAAAGAAAGATGAAAATCAGCAGGCGAGCTCAGGATGTGCCGGCTTCAGCGACGATAGCTGTTACGGCGCGAGCCCAGCAACTAAAAGCCCAGGGCGTGGACGTGGTCGGCTTCGGCGCAGGAGAGCCGGATTTTGATACGCCAGATTATATAAAAGATGCAGCTATAGAGGCGCTGAAGGCGGGCAAGACAAAATACACGCCGGCAGCTGGCATCATCGAGCTGCGTACCGCTATCGCTGCCAAGCTCAAGAATGAAAATGGACTGACGTACACCCCTGACCAAATTATAGTCAACATGGGCGGCAAGCACTCCGTTTACGAGGCAATGCAGGCGGTGCTTGATCCCGGCGACGAAGTTATTCTGCCGACGCCGTATTGGGTGACATATCCGGAGACAATAAAGCTGGCCGGCGCTACGGCCAAGATCATCGAGACCGAAAGGGCAAATAGTTATAAAATCACGCCGTCGCAACTTGAAAACGCCATCACCGAAAGAACCGCTATGATAGTGCTCAACTCGCCCAACAATCCGGGCGGTTTTACTTATACGCCGCAGGAGCTAAAAGCCATCGCCAAGGTCCTCGAGGGCACCAAAGTCGTCGTGCTCTCAGATGAGATTTACGAAAAGCTGGTCTATGGCGATACCAAGTTTGTGAGTTTTGCTTCGCTCAGTGAAGATGCCTACAACCGAACCTTGACTCTCAACGGTTTCAGCAAGGCTTTCTCTATGACGGGCTGGCGGCTGGGCTACACGGCCGGGCCGCTGGAAGTTATAAAGGCGATGGGGCGTCTTCAAGACCACATGACCTCAAACGTTGTAACGTTCGGCCAGTACGCGGCGATTGCCGCTCTTGGCGAGCCGGCAGCCGACTCCATAGAACGTATGCGAGCAGAATTCGAGCGTCGCGGCCAATATATGGCTGAGCGGCTGAACAACATTCCAGGCGTCCAGTGTCCGGAACCCACTGGCGCTTTTTACTGTTTCCCTGATGTTTCAAGCCATTATGGCCGAACTATTAATGGGGCGAAAATTACCGGCAGCATGGATTTTGCCAAGGCGCTTCTGGAGCAGGCCAAAGTCGCCCTTGTACCGGGCCTGCCCTTCGGCTGTGACGACAATGTTCGGCTGAGTTTTGCCTGCTCGTTAGAGCAGATTCGTAAAGGCCTGGATAGACTGGGAAAATGGCTCGGCCAATGAAAGTCAGAAGACAGAAAACGGAAACCCGCCCCTTCATTTCATTCAGGGCAAGCTCTGAGCGAAGCCGAAGGGACAGAAGACAGCAAACAGTCATCCGTCCTCCGTCCTCTGTCGTCTGCCCTCCCATTGAACCTGCCGCATTCTCAATTTGGCTTGTTTTTTTGGCCTGGCTGGCGATGCTCATCTTCGCCGTACATGCCTGCACACACATGGTCGCCGCCGGCGATACCTGGGTGGCAATGGCCTGCGGCCGGCACTTTGTCAATCACGGTGTGGATACGGTCGAGCCTTTCAGCGCCAATTCGCACAAGCCAGGCCCGACGCCGGAAGAAGTCAAGACCTGGCCAGGCTGGGCCCAGTGGATTGTAGATAAAGTGGGCCTTGAAACGGTCAAATACTGGCATCCGACGGGCTGGATTAACCAGAACTGGCTGACCCACGTAATCTTTTATTGGTTGACCACTACTCTGGGCTCAGAGCAGCAGCCTTATTTCAACGCGCTGGCTTACTGGAAGTTTGCCGTTTACATATTGACCATTATTTGTGTGTTCTACACCGGCAGATTATTGGGCGCCAATCCGTTTCTATCTGCCGCCTTTGCCTGTTTTGCAGTGTTTGTGGGGCGTTCATTTCTGGATATTCGCCCCCAGGGCTTCTCAAACCTGCTTGTAGCTGTCTTTCTCCTGATGCTGGTTCTTGCCGCATATCGAAACATACTGTACATCTGGCTCATTGTCCCGGTAACGGTCTTCTGGTGTAATGTCCATGGCGGATACATTTACGCATTTATAATGCTCGTGCCGTTCATAGGGCTGCATTTGCTGACCACCTGCAACAGAAAATGGACTGCAATCCTATATAACGTCTCCGCCTGGCCGTTTTACGCTCTTGTCGTGTCCAGGGCCGGTCTAACAATATCCACATTTTTGTTCTTGGTCTTGCTGATTGTTTTGGACATCACACTGATTTTTTATAAAAACAATCTTGTCTCCATTGGTTGGAGGGGCATCTGGCACACAATCGCAGCCGGTGTTGTTGCCTTTTTCGCTATGGTGCTGGTGAATCCTTTTCATTTAACCAATCTAACTCATACTTTCGTCATCAGCGTCAGCGAGCACGCCGCCAGATGGCGTGAGATTCATGAGTGGAAACCTGCTTTCGAATGGGATAATCCCGTCGGCACCGCCGTACCTTTTTTGGTGATGTACATTATCGCCTGGGTTGTCCTGGGGCTTTGGGTTGTCATCTCGACATTAACGCGGCGCTCGGTGAGCCAAAGGCGGTCTCGAAAGGCAGCCGGCTCTGACGAGTATCAATGGCCTAAACTTAATTTGCCCTCGATGATGATTGCCGCTCTTACTATTTACATGGCCATTCGCTCGCGCAGATTCATACCGATAGCGGCTATCGCGGGCTGCCCGATTATAGCCATGTTCGTTGACCAAATCGTCCGGGCGATTTCGGCGGCCCGCAACTTCCACAGACAAAACCGCCTGTTCGTCTCACCGATGCCCCGCAATGTGCAGCTTTATCTGACGATTGCCGGCGCGGCGGCGGTGGTATTCTTTGGCGCGTGGTGGGGCGGCAGGTTTAAGCTTGTTTATCTTGACGCCTGGCCCAATGACCCGGAACTGACTTCGATTTTTATGCGGATGACTGCCTCCGATGCCAAACCGTTCTGTGCCGGCCAGTTTATAAGGATGAATAAAGTGGCGGGCAATATGTTTAATTACTGGACCGAAGGCGGCTTCATCGCCTGGGCGCAGGAGCCTGACCCAAACACCGGCTGGACGCCGCTACAGCTATTCATGGATGGCCGCGCACAGGCAGCCTATAACCGTGAGACTTTCGATCTCTGGTCGTACATTATGTCCGGGGGCCTGCCTGGTTCGGAAGGGTTTCAGATAGTGCAGCGTGCCAGCATGAAAGCCAGAATGACCGGACAGGAGCTGAAGGACGAATTGACCTCCGCCGATTACGTGAAAATTGGCCCGTCGATAGATCAGGCGCTTAGAGAGCGAAACGTCTGGGTGGCCTTGATGCCGGCCGCTGAGTTCGACAGCGTTTTTGTAAGAGGGCTCGAACACACCCTGAATTGGGTTATTGTCTTCCTCGACAACAAGCAGAAAATACTGGTCAATTATGCAACGGCTCAGGGTAAGGAGCTCTTTGACGGCATAGAAAGTGGTAAAACGCTTTATCCGGATGAATTCTCCAGAAGCCTTACTCTGGCGCATAACTTACTTGTCTACGCCAAGGACGTTGCGCAAAGAAGACGAGGTTTAGACCTTGCCATTCAGGCCTTCAATTTGAATCCCTCGCCAACCCCGATGTTAGAGATAATGGTTAATGCAGCGAGGTTTACCGAGCTGGTTCCACAGGTCAACAGTTTCTGCAAAAGCTACTTTGACAGCTTCACAAAAGACGAGGGAGTCTATGCCAGGCAGGATGGTTATCGCCTTAGATTGGACGCGGCACGATTGGCGTGCGTGCATCTTGAAAGGGTGGCCAGAGCGCAGGGAGACGCAAAACTGGCAGAATCTTACGCCGCCAGAATAAGAGAATATGAAACTGAGCGCGGGAAGATATCCGATGAACAAAGGTGGTAGCCAGACGACAGAGGACGGAGGACAGAGGACGGAGGACAGAGGACAGAGCCACGAGCGTAAGCGGGTGGCCCGTGTTGGACAATCGGTGCGGGGCATCAGCGTTTTTTTTCCGTGCTACAATGAGCAAGACAATGTTGCCCGCACAGTCGAACGAGCACTCGATGTTCTTGAAAAGCTCAACGCCGACTTTGAAGTAATTATTGTTGACGACGGCAGCACCGATAGCACCGGTCGGATTGCCGATGAAATCGCCAGCCGGAATAATAGGGTCAAAGTCGTACATCATCATCCCAATTTAGGCTATGGCGCCGCTCTGCGGTCGGGCTTCAAAGCAGCTACGAAAGAGCTTGTCTTTTATACTGACGGCGACGGGCAGTTCGATATTAGCGAGCTGCCGTCTTTGCTCCCACTTATGGATGAAGCTGATATTGTCAGTTGCTACCGACTGAACCGTCAGGATAATTTGGTACGCAGAATGAATGGCTGGTGCTGGACAAAATTGGTCTGCTTATTATTTGGCATGAAAATCCGTGACATCGATTGTGCTTTCAAATTGTATAAGCGAGAGATTTTTGACCATATTGAACTATCCAGCACCGGTGCCTTGATTAATGCTGAAATCTTAGCTAGAGCTACCCGAAGGGGCTACCGCCTGACCGAAAGGGGCGTGCACCATTATCCGCGAACCGCCGGCAGACAGACCGGCGGAAGAGCACGCGTGATCCTGCGAGCATTTAAGGAGCTGATCAAGCTGTATAGCCAGATTAAGAAAGGAAACCCCAAACAAACACAAATAGTTGACCCCGACTGAGTCGGGGGCGGGTAGGTGACATTGTATGGACGAAGCGAAGGTCAATCTGTTCATCTACGGCTCACTACTTGACCCTCAGATATTCAAATCGGTCAGCGGCCTGGGCTTTACTCTGCAGCGCGGCCAAGCCGACGGGCAAAACCTTTCAGCAGAACCCGCCTTTTTGCCCGGCTACCGAAAGGTCAGCCCCGACAATGTGTATTTTTATGCCGTTGAAAGTCCCACATCCAGAATCGAAGGACTTGTAATCTACGATGTGCCTGCCAGGGCGATGGCCGAAATCGACAGGTACGAAGGAAAACGCTACGACCGAGATACCGTTCGGGTTAACACCGCCAGCGGTTTTGTTCAGGCCCAGGCGTATCTGGCAAGCCACGAGTCGATGAGAAAACACTTCGGCGATAGATTCCACGTCAATTTGATACACGAGCTCTGGCTGCGCAAACGCATTGAAAAATTCATCGAGAAGCGAACTCGTCCCGGCGAGCAAACCCCCGATGCCGACCTTGAGCGGCGGGCGGACAGGCAGTTGCTCGCAACCACCGAGCGGGACTTAGTTATAACCCATTACCGCAGAGACGCTGTGAGTGACTACTATCTTGAGCACGAGCTGGACCGGCCTCGGCCGAGCATAAAACATTTATACGGTGACCCGCAGGCCCAGCCATTTATCGAAAATTATTTGGCCTTAGTCGTGAAGCAGGTTTTGCTAAACGAGTTAGACGAGAAGATTCAAGCTGGATTCCGTTTTGAAATCGAGCACATGCTTACCTCAGAGAGGTACTTCAAACGCTCAATTAGTATGCTGGTGGCTCTGCGAATGATAAATGACAATAGGCCGGTTGTCGACCTGCTAATTGAGCGCTCTCTAAAGACGATGTTGTACCGCGAATATGACCTTATCGATTACGTCAAATATGCTGTCCGCGCCGCCGACAGTATGTTCGATAACCGGGTCGGTGAATCTGTACTTGCTTGGGTAAGGTCAAATCTCCAGCCGGGCCTTGTGCCTCTCGGAGCCGAGCTGGAATTAAGTAATCTTGGCCCCGCAGCCGTCGAGCCGCAAAGGACAGCCCAAAAGGCTTTGGATCCGGTATATGACGACTTTAGATATTTCCATGATTTCAGCCTGGATGTGCTGGCGTGGAAACTCGGCGGGTATATTGACGATCACAGCGGTTCCACCGACCGGGCGCGCAGACTCGGTTTTCTAGAATTGGCGCCTGGCAGATTGAATATTGCCGGCGAGCTATCCCGCCCGGCAACTTCGGACCCATGGCTGCTTGACAAGTTGATACACGAGATCGTCACTTTTTATGATGTCCGCCCACACAGTTTGCATCTTTCCTTTCAGTTGCGTAAAAATCAAATCGGCAAACAGAAAATCCTGCCGTTGCGCTTTGTGAAATGCCTGCTTGTGCTTGGCGGCGGCCTGGTACAAAAGCGTACCGGCAGACTATGGGTCTCAAGAATGGGCTACGATGAAATAAAGCAGTACGGATTTGGCGAGGAGCTTGTCTTTGCCAGAACCAGTAAACGCAGATGGTATATGGGAGACGACGAGATTGCTGAAAAAGTGCCGGCTCAGGCTAGCGCCCATGTTCAGCAATACAAATTCATTCGTCTGGAAAAAAGGGCTAACTATGAGCCCTTGATTCTGTGCCTTAAGGGTCTGCAACTGGCCTACAATCCGGGCGACTATTTAAGTGCGGACCAATTAAACGCCGATGCCAAACTGCGCCGCGAATATGAGGAACTGAAAAACTGGGCTGCAGAACCTGCAGAAATCAGCCAGCAAATTATAAGCGAGTTCATCAAAACCGTCCAGCAGGGCCTGATGAATGAGGTTCATCATCGGCCCGCTCACAAATTGCACTACGTAGACTGGGCACTCGCTGCGATTGATGTACAATTACGAATGTTCAACAAACAGGTCAAGGAATCGCTCGGTGCCCCTTGACGTGATTTTATTTTAGACACTGATTCACACAGATTAACACGGATTATCATAAGTCTGCATTCCCCCCTTCGGGTTTGTTGCCAAACTCCGTTGTGCTACAATTGAGATTGCCGCGTCCCAGCGCGCCGGGGCTCGCAATGACCCTTTGCGAATTCTACGCCAGTTTGTAGGCGATTTGTTCTTCCAGAATGTCTTTGACGGTAAGGGTATTTGCCCTTGTTCCGGCGAACTAAAAAAAGATTGTCTTCCTCTCAGTTTAGCGGTATGCTTCTAATTTAAGCCCGGGAGATGCGGCTTTTGAAGAGAACCACGCCTTTGTCTATCAACATTGCCGTCCGGCAAACGTCTTTTTAGTAAAAGGTTAAGTTTTGGCGACCGAACACCGGAGTGACGATATATGCCTCTTCCGCTTAAAGAATCTCGAGCGGTAGCTGAAATGGCTGAATTGCTGTACGACTTTCTTCCGGGATCTGGCCACCCGACATGGAAGGGACATGTTTCCTTTAAGACAGTTGCCCAAAAAGTGGGCGTTGGGGACTTCTGGCAGCTTGGAAGCAGGATCCCCATGATAACCGGGCTAATAGAGCGAACGCTCGAATTCCGCCGGGGCCGCTTTGAGCCACTCATACTTGAAATCGTCAGGGCTGGGCTTACCTATAGGCAGAGTCAAGCCAAAGCAGTGCAGCCAGAAGAAATAGACAAGCTAAACGGTCTAATTCTGGAAGTCGGATTTAAGTTTCCTGACCTCTGGGATTCCAATTTCAAAGACTCTCTCAGGGCGGATGCTGGTGTTCGTGCAAAAGAGCATGTCCAGCGTGCGCTGGCGCAAGAAAAGCTCAAAGTTACGGAACGTACGCAACGCAGCTGTGAACTCGAAGAACTCAAGAGGCAGTTCTTCACACTCCATGAGGATGAAAATCGGCAGCAGGCGGGACTAAGTTTGGAGAGCGTGTTGAACTGCCTGTTTGACTTACATGACCTTTCGCCTCGGGAGCCCTTCAGGGTAGTGGGTGAGCAGATTGATGGGTCATTTGAACTCGACCATGAAATATATCTCCTCGAGGCAAAATGGAACCAAGAGCCTTCTCCTGAGTCGGACCTTCTTGTGTTCAGAGGAAAAATCGAAGGGAAATCAAATGTCACACGAGGAGTCTTTGTGTCAATAAATGGAATTAGTAAGGAGGCAGCTATCGCTATTACTCAAGGCAAACAACCTAACTTCTTTGCAGTCGACGGATATGACATCACGATGCTCCTCGAAGACAACATTGATCTCACCACTTTCCTTCGGCAGCGACAGCGGCTTCTGGCAGAGGAAGGGCGGGTCATAGTCCCGTTCTCAGAACTTCGCATTCGCAGATAGAGAACTCGGGCATCCATTGTGCAGGAAAGGCAAACAAGGGGACGCATGGGCGAACTTCCAGGCGACATGTATCAGGTGCAGGCGATACTTGACAGGTATGTCGTCATACACGACAACATTTTTAAGTTCTCGTTGCGCAAGGCAATTCCAATGCCCGGCATCTTCGAGCCCATAGACTTCGGCCAGCACTTCAGAGATCTTGATTCCTTGGCTTCAGCGTTAGAACAGATCGCTATCTGCACAAGCGATAGACCCAAAGTACCAGAAGTGTTTCAGCGGTACGTTATCGCGCTCCTCAGAACAATACAGTTTCTTCGAGACATGTGCAACCGACTTTACGATAAGACCGAGGATGATTTGCACAGTTACAAAATGAATCAATACAAAGCTGACGTGGCCACGTACGAAGGATTAGTGGACAAGTATTGCTTGCTGGGATCGGAATTGAACGAATATGTTCGCAAATGAAAATACCAAGAGCGCCGGTGCAACTGTCGCCTGTTCCGCTATGCTTCGTAATGGCAGGGAATGAAGGTATCACCGATTGTTCCATATCTGCTGACGATCTGGAAAGAATAACCCGCGATGGTGCAGTCGGACACATGTTCGGCTACGAGAAAAAATGATGGGCATGATGAACGATCTAGAACACGAATTCGACATGGCAATGATGAATATCTACCACCGAGCCAAAACAGAGGCGGGCTATAATGCCACAAGATACTTGCAGATGTTGGGAGAACATCGCGGGCTAGGGACAGCGCGAATCCTTCTGCAGGCTCCTCACGTCTCTGACGGCTACACTGCCCTGTGGGAAAGAAGAAGACTGGATCTCACCGTCGAAGCTCTCATTCTCCAGAAGAAATGGTATCCACTCTTCTCTGATCAAGAGCGAGATATTGCGCGAAAACGTCTCGAAGAATACAAATACGAATTCAAAGAATAGAAAGCAGCCCTAGGCCTTTGAGTGTACGCCGCTACGCGGCGTCACTCAACTTCCCGTTAGGCAGAAAAGAGAATGAGGCATCCAGACTTATCGTTGTTGAGCAGGAGGTATTAGGGGAAAAAGAGGACTTCTTTTCGTTTTTGTTTTAATGCTGTTTCTTACAACAACTGCCACGGTGTTAATCCTGTGTAAATCAGTGTCTAAAAGAATCCGTTTCAATCCCAGTGGTTCGAATCTTCTTGGCAATTTTAAGTTCCTGATTATTTCTGACCGTCACCAGAACGGCGACGGCTAAACAAAGCCAAAATCCGTGTTAATCCGTGAAATCTGTGTCTAAAAAATAATGAATCTCTGCGGTTAAAAGAAGACCTGTGTTATCCTCGTTTGACGTTAAGCCGATATATCGTTTTTCTTTTCAGTCTGCCTATGCCAAACCTGATTACCTCATTATGGTCGAACGCCATATCTTTCGGAAGTTTTTCAATATCGAACCAGCGAGCTTTTCCTGCATCGTCACCGGCTTTTATCTTGTTTTGTCCCTTGGGGGCAATGCCGATAAATGCAATTGTAACCATTCTGCCTCGTGGGTCTCTGCCGCACGCCCCGAACGTGTACATCTGCTCCAGCGGCACACCGGTCAGCCCGGTTTCCTCCGCCAGCTCTCTGGCGACGGCATCTTCCAGCTCCTCGTCTATCTCTATAAAGCCGCCCGGCAGAGCCCACTTGCCCTTGAACGGCTCCTTAGCGCGATTGACAAGCAGCAGTTTGACCCGGCTGCCAAAGAAGGCAAAAACTACGGCATCGACGCTAACCATCGGCCTGGGCCAGTCATAAACGTATATTCCCTTTTTGGCCATAGCACCTGAATTTTCAGTTGTCAATTGTCAATTGTCAATTTATTCTACCGTAAAATTGCCGAGGAAATTCGGCGACCTTAGCCGAAATGACGTGGTTGCGCCAATGGAACTGAAAAACATCCTGATAATTAAGCCCAGCTCGCTCGGTGACATAGTTTTGGCCTTGCCGGCCCTTTCCGCCCTACGCAGAAATTTTCCTGAGGCAAAAATAAGCTGGCTCATCCGGCCGGAATTTGCACCGCTTCTGGAAAATCATCCTCACCTGAATAGGACCATTTTTTTCGACCGTAAGTTGCTGGCAAAAGCGTGGTTCCATCCCGGTGCATTTTGCTCGCTCATATCGCTTATTCGCCGACTGCGCCGCCAGGAATTTGATGCGGTATTCGACTTTCAGGGCCTTTTGCGAACGGCGGCTTTGGCGTGGCTGTCAGGCTGCAAAAATCGCTTCGGAATGGCAAACGCTCGGGAGTTTGCTCGTTTCTTCTACACACATAAGGTCCACCAGGACGAGGATTGCGTTCACCTGGTTGACTATTATCTGAAAATCGTGCAACTCGCGGGGGCATCGGATCTGAGTGTGGAATTTGTACTGCCGCAGGATGCTGCTGTTGTAGACTCGGTCGGCAAGCTATTGACAAGCTATAATATCGAGCGTGACAATTACGCAGTTTTTGTCCCGGGCTCGACCGACCCGGACAAGTGTTGGCCGGTCGAGCGTTTTGCCAGTTTGGCCGATAAGATTGCCTCACAATTTCATCTGTCAATAGTCGCTGCGGGCACCACATCGGAAGCAGATTTTATTGAAAGGCTGAAGAGCTTGGCTCACGTTCGTGTGGCGAACTTTGCCGGGCGAACTTCGCTCGGCGAGTTGATAGACCTATTAAGAGCCGCCAGGTTGGTTGTGAGCAATGACACCGGGCCGGGGCACATCGCGGCTGCTCTGGGCACGCCCTTGGTATTGATGTACAGTTGGTCTAACCCCGCCAGAATAGCTCCTTACGGCAGACCTGAGTGTATGGTAGCCCGCGAACCTTACGGAAGAGGACTTGACATAAAGAGCACCGACCCAAGACACAATGTTAGAAACATCACCGTTGATGAGGTCTTTCAAAAGGTATGCGAGCAAATGAATTCGTAGTGCGTATTGCGTATTTGTTTTTGTGCTATAGCATCACGCACGGTTGTGCTGAGAGTAGCCAAAGGGAAGCACGTCGATTACCCAAATCAGGACATTCGCTGTTCGTTTCTACGCTGGGCCAAAAGTTCCAGCACCGCTAGCATTTAAGCATCAGCCCTTTTTGTTGATATAGCAACAGGTTATTGCTGAGCTGTCAAGATTAATTTGAGTTCTTCACATTTTCACAAATAATAGTCCATCGTATTTGGGACCACTATTGCTATAATATTTGCTCCATCTAAAAGAATTGTTTGTATTTTCTTGTAATTTGGATAGTGAAAGATAGCTATACTCGTAATCTTTCATTAGTGTCTTGACAATTGAATCAATATCGTTGTGTTTCTCTGTAATAGTATCATTCGTTTCGCGGATATCATAATACAGAGGGACCAGACCAATAGAAGCGACCTTTCCTTTTGTTGGTGAGTATTTTTTAGCAAAATATCGCGCTTCATAATCTTTATCGGTCAAAGAGGCGTGCAGCGTACCAACACGGCACAGTAAGATTGCCTTGCGTTTTTCGGCTTTACGATATGCCCGTTCGATCGTTTTGATAAAATATTTATGTCTGATCTCCCAACCCCAAGGTGTCAGGAAAAATCCTCCTATTCCCCGATCAGCGGTATATTGGTAAAACCGATTTGATGCTTGTAGCAAATCCAGGGAAAATAATATTTCATCCTGGTCTTCAGATGAAAATGTATCTAAATACTGCAGGAATACCGCTTTAAGTTTCTTTAAATAACGGTTCACTTTATCGAATGTATCCTGGGTGGTCAGTTGAGGAATGTCTTTTTGTATTATCCGGCGAGCGGCATCAGAAGTAGAACGATTCGCCAACTCCTGTAAAAAAAGTACAACCTCTTTTTTGTCCTTATAGAATATCCGGTGTTCTATATCGATCGCGGTCAGCAATATCTTCTTATCTGCAGTTTGATCCGCATTGAACGCTCGAATGGTCTCAGGATATAGCATGGGGTTATACTTTTTATTGCCTAAACTGACTGCTTCCATTGATGGATGTGAGCCATAGCCTGATTCTAAAGCATATACAACTGGCCTGTAAGAGGCTAAATCAACTGCCAGCCTGGCTGCGGCCAGAATCAAAGGTCCACTGTGATGTTCATATTCTCCAAGAAATATGATCTCGTTTTCTTTTAGAGATGCTGGTAATTTCTCAAAATTATTATCAGATAAAAGAACTAAATTTTGTCTCAATAAGTCTTCCAGTTGTGCGGGCGCGGGACCAGTATTTGTCATCAACGTGCAGGAAGATAAAAAAAACAACGCAACACAACATAAGCACTTATAAAACATGCAATCGACCTCCTTCGTAAATGAGAGTAAGGGTCAGGCTGAGCATAGATGGCTTTTGACTGCTGCCTTCACATCCGGCAATACCTACTGATAAACCACCGGCACCAAAGGCTTTCAAAAACTCCCCTCTATTCAGTGGGCACATATATACTCCCTTCATACCTCATTTCCTGCTCACTACCTCGATACATCGTTCGCACAAATCAGGATGCTGGTTATCTTCTCCCACACTGGGCCAGTAGTTCCAGCAGCGCTGGCATTTAGTATGGCTGCTTTTTTCCGCCGCTACTGTCGTCTGATCGTGGCTCTTTTGCAGCTTCACGTCACTGACAATGCAAAGAGCCGCAAATTGTTTGACGCCGAAATCATCCAGCAGCGCCGCATCTTCATCGTTGCAGTAGATAGTCACGCAGGCTTCCTGATTGCTGGCGATTTTTTTGTCCTGCCTCAAGCCTTCCAGTACGCGCAAGACCTCGTCACGTAGGGCCATCAGCTTTTGCCATCTCGACTCCGCGCCATGCCAGTCGATCGAAGCATCAACTTCAGGCATCATAGTAAGATGCACGCTTTCAGTCTCTTGTGACTTGAATTTCATCGCAGCCCAGGCTCCTTCTGCGGTATGAACCAGAATAGGTGCAAGCAGCCGAGTCAGGCAGTCCAGTACCGTGTGAATTGCGGTCTGGGCGCTTCGCCGGCTTGCGCTGTCTGCAGCGTCACAGTAGAGTCTATCCTTCAGCAAGTCCAGATAAATGCTGCTCATCTCGACCACGCAAAAATTGTAGAGCAGCGAAAAAACCCGGTGGAAGACAAAGTTATTGTAGGCGTCGGTGACATTGGCAATTAGCTTTTGTAGTTGCTGCATCGCCCATTTATCTATCTCGAACATATCTTTGTAGGCCACGCCGTTCGTGCTTGGGTCGAAGTCATAAATATTGCCCAGCAGAAATCTGAGCGTATTTCTGATTTTGCGGTAGGCGTCCTGCGTTCGGCCTATCAGCTCGTCGGTGCATCGTATATCTTCCTGGTAATTCACGCCCGCCACCCATAGCCGCAGAATATCCGCGCCGTACTTTGTCACTTCGTCCTGGGCATTGACGTAATTACCGAGCGATTTGGACTGCTTCATTCCCTTTTCGTCCACTGTGAAGCCATGCGTTAGAACGCCCTTATACGGCGACTTGCCTGTTGCTCCGAGGGCCGGCAGCAGCGACAGTTGAAACCAGCCCCGGTGCTGGTCTGAACCTTCCAGATACAGGTCCACCGGTATCGGCCAGCCTCCTTTCGAGGCGGCACTGTACCAGCTACAGCCCGATTCAAACCAGACATCAAAAATATTCTCCTCTTTTTTAAGCCCGTCAAAATCGAACCCATCCGGCAGTTTGAAATCCTCACCCAGAATCTGGCGCGGCGAATCGGTAAACCAACTGTCCGAGCCTTTCTGGGCGATGTGCTTGGCCACAGATGACACGGACTCTTTGGTCATCAGGGTCTGGCCGTCTGAGTTTATAAAAGCCGGCAAGGGCAGTCCCCAGCACCTCTGCCTGCTGATGCACCAGTCGGGGCGGGACTCGAGCATTCCCGCGATACGTTTCTGGCCCCAGGCAGGAATCCAGGTGACATTGTTGATGGCCTCAAGCGCCAGGCTGCGCAAATTCTTTCCAATACCGGGCAGCTCTTTATCTACGCTGATGAACCACTGCTCGGTGGCTCTGAATATAACCGGGCCTTTGGTCCGCCAGCAGTGCGGATAGCTGTGGGAAATCTTATCTTCAGCAAAGAGCCACCCATGTTCCCGCAAGCGGTCATCTACTATGCAGTCGACTTCCAGAACGCTTTTGCCGCGGAGCCAACCCGGCACGGTATCATCGTAGCGTCCATCAGCCATCACCGGCGAATAAGTCTCCAGGTTGTACGTCTGGCCGGAGATATAGTCTTCGACCCCATGTCCTGGTGCCGTGTGCACCAGGCCCGTGCCGTCTTCGGTGGTGACATACTCAGCAAGGATGACCATATAGGCGTCTTTATTTGTCGGGTTTTTTTCTACAAATGGATGCACGTACCGCAAGCCTTCAAGGTCACGGCCTCTCACGACCTTTTCACTAAGCCGGTACTGCCCTTGCTTTAGAGACCCTGCTGAGATAACAGCCTCGACCCGCTCGGTTGTCACTATCGAGACGAATTTCTGCCCAGCTTTTTCATAACTTAGCGCTACGTAATCCAGATGTGGATGCACCACTATTGCTAGGTTGGCGGCGAGCGTCCAGGGCGTGGTGGTCCAGATCATAAAGCAGACCTGTGCATTCTCGCTTTCCTCCCGTTTGACCAACCCAAGCCCAATCAGCCGCTCGATACTTTCTTTTACTAGGGGAAAATTTACAAAGATACTCGGCGACTCGATATCTTTATATTCCAGTTCCGCCTCAGCCAGAGCCGTTTGGCCGCCAATCGACCAGTGAATGGGCTTTAACTGCTTATAAACCAGGCCCTTATCAACGAGTTCGGCAAACACTTCGAGAATTCCCGCTTCGTACGCGGGCTTGAAGGTAAGGTAAGGATTCTCAAAATCGCCGAATACGCCGAGCTGCTGAAACTGCTCGCTCTGGATTTTGACATACTTACTGGCATATTTCATACAGGCCTTGCGGATATCGAGTTTGCTCATCTGATGAATTTTCTGCCCGAGGTCCGCCACGACCTTTGATTCGATGGGCAGACCGTGACAGTCCCAGCCTGGAACGTACGGGGCGTCAAAGCCGGCCATCGTTTTGTATTTGACAACCAAATCCTTGAGAACCTTGTTGATGACGTGGCCCATGTGAATATCGCCGTTTGCGTATGGCGGCCCATCGTGCAGTGTGTACAAAGGAGCACCGCTTCGGGCCTGCCTGATTTTGGCGTAGATATTCATCTTCGCCCAGTCTTTGCGCAACTGTGGCTCTCGCTGCACCAGATCCGCCTTCATAGAAAAGCTGGTCTTGGGCAGATTCAGCGTGTCCCGATAACCCTTATCAACCACGGATTTGGGTTCCCGCGAAGCGGGGTCCCTCACCGATTCGTGCTTTTTTATTTTATCTGCGCAATCTGTGTCATCTGTGGTTAATTTCTTCTTATTGTTTTGCTTGTCCGACATTTAACTAATCCTCGAGATATTTCGCAAACTGAATTGCGTATAATAAATGCCCAAGTCATTCTTGTCAACATCACCTCGCTGTCATTGCGCGGCCCCGGCGAGCCGGGGCCGTGGCGATCCTTATTCACAATTACGATTCACCATTGCAAATCTGTGAACGTCTGTGAAATCTGTGGTTCCTTCACCAATAAAAAAAAGCCTTCCAGAAGCTGCTGCTCTGGAAGGCTTGAATCACCCTCAATATGCCTTTCTCAGGGCAGGTTTAATCTGTCCCCAATAATTATGATCGCCAAGCTCATGACGCGACACCCTATCAGACCCATAGCCTGGCAGATTCTCATAACTTCAGTACTGTTGACGATATTATTCATAGCTAATTCACCGGTTGAACGATTAAGCAATAAGTACAACTATCAAAATACTCGGCCAATGTCAAGCGCGGGTTTAAGAAAACTAGAACAATATACTCCGAAGGCGAGAAAGCAAAGTAACATGGTCTGGCTATAGCATTTTGAACGCGTATGGATTAATCTAATTCAGAAGCGGTTACACCTGTGCGTGCGTTGTTCCATTGCAATTCAAAGGTTTTATGTAATAAACTTTGACAAATGCCCATCAATTCTATTAGGATGAGTTCATCAAAGGGTGTGAGGTCGGGATAGACCTCGCAGGCATGTCAGGGTGGTCGGGCCGCCACCTAATTAATCGATTGTTGCGATTTTTAGGAGACGGTATATGTCTATACAAAACGACCAAACCACTGATAAACAAGGCAGCGGACTCGGCATCATAATGAGACTCTTCTGGATGGTTTTCGGGAATGCAATCCTTTTTATTTCAATCATGTTTATTTTTCAGCATGAAGGTGGGGTGTTTCATACTGCTGATGTGGTTTTCTGGATTACGGCAGCAGCTCTTGTCTTGGTGAGGTATCTCGACATAAAGGTCTGCGGCGGGCTTACTGCTACAGGCCTACCTGCCTCAATTGCCCACTGGATTAGGTATGTTGCCATACTTTTGACAAGTTCGACAGCAGTATGGATCCTTGCACATGCCGTGAATTATCTGGTTGTGAACAGATAGAACTACAGTGCGATTACCGGAGCATAGTGTTGAGCACGATAAGGGATAGGGTCTTTTAAGAGAATGTATCCAATATAGGGATATGGCTATGAAAACAATTCAAACTCAAGAGCAAAGGGAAGACCTTAAAAGTGTACTTGAAAAAATAGTCCAAGATCTTGAAAATTCTCGCTTATATGAAGGAAAACTTTCTGTTGAAAGGGCAGTTCCTCCCTCTGGAACTCCAACAGATACTCCTGCTGGTTATCCTCATTTAATGGTTAAAGAACAAAAACAAAAAAAGTTTTTAGGGCTAATCCCCTACAATAAAAAAGAGATACTATTTATTGTAAAAGAGGGATTCTATGATATCGAAGATAAGGGAAGAAAAGATATATTTGTCCTTTTGAGGTCTAAAAAGTCTGAAATGATTGTAAAAAAGCATCTTGAAGAGTATCGCAAAAGAAATCAGGTTACACAAATTGTATATAAAACCTAAGCTATTATTCTTTTGGTTTTTATTGTCCTGACTTTTTATCTCACAAATCTAATATACGGTATTAGATTCGGTTTTTTCGTAACTGTAATTTTTGTAGTCCTTGCTGTGATTCAGCAGAGTCTGTCTGAAAAGGGTGTGCGATGTGGACGAGACAGGATTTACACCGTTGGTTACGGAGAAAATGGGTGATTACCTGCTTGTTGTGGTCTCTAATAGACAGCCATACGCCCATATATTCAAAAAAGAAAGCTTGAATGTCAGCGTGAGGCTGGCGGAGTTGTTACCGCCCTTGACCCCGTTATGCAGGCCTGCAACGGAATCTGGGTAGCCCATGGGGGTGGGAATGCAGACCATGAAATTACCGATAGTCAAGGCAAAGTGAAGGTCCCTCCCGAAAACCCCGCTTATACTTTGAAGCGTGTTTGGCTCACAAAAGAAGAAGAGATTGGCTACTATTACGGATATTCCAATGAGGCATTATGGCCTTTATGCCATACGGTTTTCAACCGACCGATATTTAGAAAGGAAGACTGAGGCTATTATCTAAAGGTCAATCAAAAATTTGCCAAAGCGGTTATCGAGGAGGTAGGTGATAAAAAAGCTCTGGTCTGGATACAGGATTATCATTTGTGCGTTCTGCCCAAGCTTCTTAAAGAAATAGCTCCCAATCGGTTAATTACGGCACACTTCTGGCACATACCTTGGCCCAACCATGAGACGTTTCGCATTTGTCCGCAGAAAAAGGAGATTTTGGATGGCTTGTTAGCAAACGACTTCTTGGGATTCCATATCCAGTATCATTGCAACAATTTCTTTGATGTTATAGACAAGGAGGTGGAGAGCATGATTGATCGCGAGCGTTTCTCAGTTATTCGTGGTGGGCATGAGACTCACATTCGTCCCTATCCTATTAGCGTAGATTATGAGGGAATAAATGAGCTTTCAAGCTCGGCAGAGGTCACCAAAGCACAACAAGCCTTGGTAGAAGAGTTTGCACTTTCTGGTCTTAAGGTCCTGGTTGGTCTCGACCGCATCGACTATACCAAAGGAATACCTGAAAAGCTATTGGCAGTTGACCGGCTTCTTGAGAAACATCCTGAGTTAAAAGAGCGTATTATATTTTTGCAGATGGGACCAATTAGTCGGCTGCCTCCTTCTTCAACGACACTGCTTAGTGCCCTGCAAGTTGCTCTTATAGTGGTCCAACTCCAGAAATGGCTGGGCCTCCCGCGACCGTGCGTCCATATCAACTTACGCCCCCCGACAACTTACCTAACTTTACCATTTACCCTATTCTATGTCGTCAATAGTAAAATAGAAAAAATTATTTGTTTTTTGGATTTGGTCCTTTTTTCCATTTTATCAGTTCTTTGCCGGATGCGGGGTCAATTTGCCTGGTACCGGCATCCGCTTGTAAACCTGCCCAATTTCTTGGTTTTTGGCGAAATTTTCTGGTAATTATGGCGGAAAATCCGCAAAATCCGGCTTTTTTCCACGGTATTAAGTGATCAGCTTTTACCCAGATATACAAGAATAGCAATGGCCAACGAGATCGGGTTAGATTTGGCTCTTTGCTGTGAAGTTGCCTATTTTTTGGTTTAAGAAGCGATTTTGCATTGCAACTGTGCCGGGCTTATGCCAAGTCGCAACAGTACAAGAATGCGTACAGTCAGGTGTGTACCAAGTATGCCATCGCTTTTTTTGACGCCCGGAGGCCTCACCTAATTGGCATCGGCAGTGGAGTTGCGCGCGCAAATACGCGGTTGACATGCGGAGTCAAACCATATAGGATTTTCACGAATAGTGGGCCTACGCAGGCAGAAGAGTTCTGCCAGTTTCTTCGCGGCTACCCCAAAGGGGAATGTGCCGGTGGCTGGTGTGTCTAGTTTGGCGTATCGCGGCTATGCTATAGAGGGGTACTTATTGACGTGCAAAAATAAACAGAAATGGTGGCAACAAGCGGTTAAACGGAGCATTTCAACATGCGCCTTGCCGGGGACAATGAAGCTCTGGCAGGCCTGGGTCTTGGCCATCGTGCTTTTGATAGCCTCGGGCATAATCTATCGCCTGGTGGCGTCTCACCTGAACCTTGTGGTTAAGGCCCCCATAGCCCTGCCTGTCCCACTGAGCTCTTTTCCAAACCGAATCGACTATTGGAGTGGCACAGGTCTGGCTATCCGGACTACTACCCGGGAATACATGGAAAGGAACTTTGCCGATGACTTTTTGAGTCGAAGATACATCAGCAGCGAGAGGAACATTTGGGCCGATGTTTACATTGTGTATTGCTCTTCGCGGCCGGGTGGAATACTGGGCCATCGGCCTGGCGTCTGCTATCCGGCACATGGCTGGATTCACGATAATGTCGAGCGATCACAGTTTACATCTCGAGCCGGTCGGCAGGTTGATTGTCTGCTGAATCGATTCCATAAGCCGGCCCCTGCATACGAGCAAATACTTGTATTGAACTTTTATATACTAAATGGGCAGATTACCGCTGATGAGGGTGATTTCTCCGGGCCGTTTGGGCGAAGGCCAAATATTGCCCGGGACCCGGCTCGATACGTGGCACAAATACAGATAAGCTCGGTTCTAGAGAATTCAGTGCGGACCGCAGCAGCCGATATGACCGATACGATATTGGACTTTTTGCCTGATAAAGACGGCCAGGTTCGGGCGACTGGACTTTATCCTCCAGAAAGTGGCGCGCTGAGATAGCCGATAACGATTGTAGTGCGAAGTACGTTTCGAGCTGATGGCGAATTAGTTCTGTCGAGGAACCAGATTATGAGTGGACAGAATTCAGAGAACTTGCAATGCACTAAGGATGTATCAGTCATAGGTTCTGGCTATTGGGGCAAGAATCTGGTAAGGAACTTTCATGGCCTCGGTGCCTTGCGGGTTATCTGTGACACTGATCCGACAAGAGAGCCATGGGCAAAGACGCAGTATCCTGACGTAGCTTTCACGTCGTTGCTGGAATCGGTGCTCGAGGATGATCAGATAAAAGCTGTTGCCGTCGCTACACCTGCAGTCACTCACTATGAAATTGCCAAGGTTGCACTGCAGGCTGGCAAGGACGTCTTTGTAGAAAAGCCGCTGGCTTTGCAGGTATGGCAGGGCGAGGAAATAGTTGGCTTGGCCGAAAAGAATGGCAGAATACTGATGGTCGGCCACATTCTGCTATACCACCCGGCTGTAATTAAATGCGGCGAGCTTATCAATAAAGGAGAACTCGGGAAGATTCAATACTTGTACTCAAACCGGTTGAACATCGGCAAGATTCGCACCGAAGAGAACACTCTCTGGAGCTTTGCACCGCATGATATCTCTGTTATGCTGGCTCTTCTTAATGAGGAGCCATCCGCTGTTTCCTGCCATGGAGCCAACTATCTGCATCAGGGCATCGCTGATGTTACGATGAGCGAGTTTGTATTCCCCAGCGGCGTCCAGGCTCACATTTTTGTTAGCTGGCTCCATCCATTCAAAGAACAGCGGCTGGTGATAGTAGGTTCAGACAAGATGGCTGTTTTCGACGACACTGTAGATGACAAATTAGTTCTTTACCCACACAAGATAAGCTGGAAAGACAGAATTCCAGTAGCGGTTAAAGCAGAGGCGGAGGCGGTACCGATCGAGATGAAAGAGCCGCTCCAGGCTGAATGTGAGCACTTTCTGGAGTGCATCCGGTCGCGGAGGCGACCCCGCAGTGATGGGAAAGAAGGACTGCAGGTGCTTAAGATACTGCGGCAGTGTCAGGAGTCTATGGAGACTAACCGAGTCGTCACCGTGACCAAGCCGGTGGCACCGGTTGAGGAAAAGCCATATTTTGCCCATCAGACCGCTTGTGTGGACGAAGGCTGCCAAATCGGGAAAGGTACGAAGATCTGGCATTTTTCGCACGTAGTGAAAGACGCCAGGATCGGGCAGAACTGTATTCTTGGCCAGAATGTGTTTGTCGCCGCCGGCGTGGTTATCGGCAACAACGTCAAGGTCCAAAATAATGTTTCGATTTATACCGGGGCAATTGTTGAGGATGATGTTTTTCTTGGGCCCAGTTGCGTTTTGACGAATGTTACAAACCCACGGTCCCAGATTGTACGTCACGATCTTTACGAGAAAACGATTATTCGGCGGGGAGCAACCATCGGGGCGAATTCAACTATTGTCTGCGGAGTTGAGCTTGGCCGGTATTCGTTTATATCAGCCGGGGCGGTAGTGACCAGGAATGTCCCGGACTACGCGTTAGTAAAAGGTGTTCCTGCCAAGCAAACCGGCTGGGTGAGTCGGCACGGTGTTCCGCTACCGCAGCCAAATGCCGAGGGTAATATGGTCTGTCCTGAGAGCGGCTATCGCTATAAAGAAGTTGAGCCAGGTGTGATCAAATGCCTGGATTTACATGAGGATGCTCCGTTGCCGTTGGAACAAGCGATTGGCAAAGTTTCTTATCGTGACCTCAAGGCAAAAAAGCAGCCATCTTGACAAGAAGGTGAGAAGCAAAATGCAGGTGCCTCTATTGGATTTGAAAGCACAGTACGCCACCATAAAAAACGAAATTATGGCGGCAGTTTCAGAAGTGCTGGAATCGCAGCAGTGCATAGGTGGACCGAAGGTCGCCGAATTGGAAGACAAAATAGCTGCCATAAGTGACTGTAAGTACGCCGTAGGCACTTCAAGCGGTACGGATGCTATTTTGAATAGCCTGATGAGCCTGGGTATTGGTGCCGGTGATGAAGTAATTACCACGCCGTTTACTTTCTTTGCCACAGTCGGCTGCATCGCGCGGATTGGAGCCAAGCCGGTCTTTGCGGATATTGACCCAAAAACCTATAATATAAATCCTCGCCTTGTTGAGCAGGCAATTACCGAGAAGACCAGGGCGATTATGCCAGTGCACCTATTCGGCCAGATGGCTGATATGGACCCCATTATGGAACTCGCCAACAAATATAATCTGGCAGTCATCGAGGACGCCGCGCAGTCAATCAGCAGCACTTATAAGGGTAGAAAGGCTGGCAGTATTGGTACTATCGGCTGTTTTAGCTTCTTTCCCAGCAAGAACCTTGGCGCCGCTGGTGATGGCGGGATGGTTGTCACTAACGATCAGGAGCTGTACAACAGGCTCAAGATAATGCGCAACCATGGTGCCAATCCCAAATACTATCACAAAATCATCGGCGGCAACTTCCGTCTCGACCCCGTCCAGGCTGCGGTTCTCCTGGTTAAATTGCCGCACCTGGACCAGTGGTCAGAAGCTCGCCGGCGCAACGCCGCATTTTATGATGAGAAGTTTGCCGGCACGATGGTGCAGACGCCGTACATCAACCCTTATTGTGTAAGCATATATAACCAGTATGTAATCAGGGTGCGGAAACGCGACGAGCTGGTTGCCTACCTGAAAGAAAAAGGCATCGGCTGCGAGATCTATTATCCGCATCCAATGCACCTTCAGGAATGTTTCAGCTATCTGGGCTGCAAACAAAGCGACTTTCCTGAATCAGAAAATGCAGCTAAGGAAGTTCTGGCCCTTCCAATCTATCCAGAGCTCATGGAAGAAATGCAGAATTACGTGGCAGAGAGCATTTTGTCATTTATTTCCACCGTAGAGATGACGCTCTCTGAGGGTTCGCATTTCTGAAAGAGCTCCTTGCCCATTTACCTGCATGCGCAGAAGTTTTGTCTATTAGCCATCAATATATGCTTTCGATGCTCCTATAATCCTCCGCATTTATGCGTTTTATCTTAAGCCGTCAACACGCATCTTCCCTTGACCACCTGAATTAGCTATTTTTACTTGACCTTTCAGCTCTGGATGGTATAATGTACCATAACGTCCGGGGGAGTCGGTAGAGACATCACAGATATGCAGCTCTCACATCCATGGAGAGGGAGAAAGTACATGTGGGACATACTGCTGAAAAGCGTCGGAGTCATGGCAGCGTAAGGTAGTATTTGACGTCACAAGAGGTGGACGCTTTTCAACAGGCGCACACGGCCAGAGCTATGGGGGATAACTTGGCGAAATCCTGCTGGCTGTAGTTCACAGGCACGGAGTCTGAAGAAGGCCCATAGTGGAAAAAACTGATATACATTTTTGTCATAGGTTGCAGGAACACAGCAGTAACTCAAACCAATGTGCGGGAATCTTTGCCCGCTCTGAAGTCAAGAAGTCAGTATTGGGGGAGATCGAGTGATGGAATATTATCGGAGAGCGATGCTGAGAAATGTGCGCACACTCGTGATAGGAGTTATCTTAGCTGCGAGCATTTTGGGTTGCCAGGGACGCCCAGGCTCAACGCAAAGTCACGAGAGCCTGAAAGCCCTTACCAGGCACGAACTTGATCGAGCGCGCATCATCCGGCAGCAGATGCTTTACGGCCAGTCGACCGCTACGTGGGAACCTGAAGTGCAAGTGGTTCAGCCGGGGCCTACAGCTTTTGAACTCGCGACGACCCATTTTTGAGTTGGCTGCGGCCATAAGCGGTGCGTTTGAAGTAACTTGGACTATGATCAGACATTAGTTGGTAGGCACAGGGCGATTTTTTTCTTTTCAGCTCTGACCACCAGACCATTCATGACCTCGGCGACCCCTGCGTCGCCGTTCGTGCGCGCAGCAATAGCAGCTCCATCCCCTAACCATTACACACGTCCCCCCATAACTGGCTAACTCATGGCGGCAGCCTACACCAACTCAACAGCCCTCTCTGAGCTCGGCGGTTAAATGCATCCCGCAAGGCAATAACCACTCGATAAAACCAAAGGCTCTTGGGCCGCCGGCAATATCGCAAAGCATCATGCACTTTCTGCCGAATCCTCCTACAACGGCTCAGAAGGTAACTTAAAAAACCCATGGCCAAGGCCGCTAAAAATATCAATCGCTGTATACTGTGGTATCTTCTTACCGCGGCCGGATGATTGCTTGTTTATCCAGGGCATAGACCTCCACACACCAATACCCTGGAGCCAGTTGGTCTTTATCCGCGTCCCGAACCAGGGCCAGGTTTTCCATCTTCACAGGTATTTTTTTTGACGGGATTTACAGGATTATCCTGTTATCCTGTCCAAAGAGCAGGTCTTTGATGAATTTGGTTTTTGGTTTGGATAAGTCTTCAGTCAGGTGCAACATGAATTTCCGGAAGACCTTTCCGCTGGTTGATAAGATATTGTCCTTCATATGAGGCCTCCGTGTACACAATAGTTTTTAGATACTATCGGCACATGGAGGTTATCTTTTGCACTGGGTCACAGAAGCACGAAAAGATGGGTCATCACGACCTTTTCAGAAAGCTCTGATGACAATAGCTACATTATTTGCTGTCCCTCTTTTCCAGTGATTTGCTTGCCTGTCTGTAAATTTCAAGCCAGTGCAGGATGGTCTGCGCAAGCTGTTCGTCTTTGGCAGCGCGAGCGAGACTGAGTGCCTTTTCGGCTGACAAAATGGCATCAGCAAATCGCCCCAGTTCGGCATATTTCATTCCCAGAAGATGATGCAATGTCGGTGAGGTGTCCACCTGGGGTTTAAGCTTCACAGCGATGGAATAATGTTCGATGGTCTGGTCGATTGCTCCCTGGTCAACCAGTGCAATGGCGAGGCTGTAATGGCCCTCAGCGTTATTCGGATCAAGGCGCACCGCCTCGGCTAAATGAACTGCTGCTTCTTTCGAGTTTCCAGCATAGAGAAACGCTCGCCCAAGACTGAGGCGCATGTTCAGAGGGTTGTACTGCTCATCAAATCCCTGTGGCATACGCCGTAGGGCCTCCGAAAGGTGTTTTATGGCCTGTTCGATCTTTTGCTGGTGCAATAGCGCCATACCCAGGTCGTGGTGCACGCGGGGATCATCCGGGTTGAGTTCCGCGGCCTTCAACAAATGAGCCATGCCCTCGTTGTACATACCTTTGACGTTGTAAAAGAGAAATCCCAATTTCAGGTGCGCCTCGAGGTTATTTGGATTTAGCTGAAGCGCGTTCCTATACTCTTGTATAGCGTTATCCGGCTCGCCGTGTCTGAAAGACTCGTTCCCCGCTCTTACAAAAGAGTAGTCATTCAGAAACTGTTCGTGGATTTTCTTGATTGCGGTGGGTGATGTATTGACAAACTCGGGGATATTGGCGGCTCGATCTGCAGTGGTAAGGTTAGCCAGCAGGACAGCAGGCGTGCTTTGCCCTTTTTCGTCAATATGTGTGATATAAAGTTGCGTGTATGGTGAATTAGCCTTCGAGGAGAAAACCAGCCACTTTCCATTCGGCGACCACGTGTGCCACGAGTTCATGAGCTTCGTATTGCATCGGAGCCTTCGCGCCTCGCCGCCTGCTGCTGGAATGATGTAAAGCTCGCTGTCGGGCTGGAGCAGCATGTAGCTCTTGGCTTTGCAGAACACAATCCATTTGCCATCGGGCGAGTACTTGGCGAAAAAGTTGCTCATACCGTCATTTGAGGCACCCTCAATTGGCTCCGGCGTTCCGCCTTGCCCATCGTTAAACGTAATCCTGCGCAAATCGAACAGGAAAGGCTTTCCCTCTTCGGTGAACTCTCTACACTCTTCGCGGGTTAGAAGTATCTTACCCATGCCCTTGGTGTGCTTGAGGTCGTATGCCTTGGCTCTGGCGAAAACTATGTACTTGCCATCCGGGCTCCAGGTGGGATTGCTCTGGACATAATTTGGATCGTCTGCTCCTGGCAATGACTGGAAAGTGCGTGTCTGCCTGTCATAAACACACAAAATACCCTTGACAGGGAAAAATAGCTGCGAAAAAGCCAGCGGCGGCATCGGAACAAACACCGACTTGTCTTTTACGGTGCTTACTACATACCTGCCGTCCGGAGAGACCTGCGAAAGTAGGCCGAACGTCTGTTCTTTATCCTCTTTGCGGTAATCGTTCCAGGTGATTATATCGCTGGTGGCCAGAACCATTTCTTCTGCCACGCGCGTGATGACGTATGAGCCCTTACTGTTGGCGTAGTCGACATCCATGGCAAGGATTTTCGCGCTCTCGGAAAAGGAGTGGCAGTTACCGCAAACCGGCAAATTCGTCAGGACAATGGGGGGCGGCTTCGGCGAGGAAATCGGCCCAAACCGCCAGCGGATTTCTGAAGGGTCTTTAACAGCATCAATAAATGGCAGGTTTACTTCCCGATAGAAAAGTGGTGCGCCGACCTCGTCCGCAGATGTCTTTATCGTGATTTGACCTGCCGACAGGATATTGGCCGGGTTCGAGTGGTTGACGCCCAGGATAATGACCTGAGCCTCTTTCTCAAGCGACCGTTTCTTTATGCTCTCCCAATCTTTTTCCTGCGGAGTCCACTGTGCAGAATAAACAACGAAATTTGAGGCATCTTCGCTATCTTGGAACTTGACGCTGATAACCCACGCATTGGACTTGCCGGTTTCATCTTCCCAGTGAAAAGTAGGGGGCACAATTTCCGGAGGGAAAAGCGTTCCGTCAAGCGGGTAGCGTACCGTCAGACCTCCGTATTGAACCTTGTCTTGATAAGCTGCCAGCACGTCCTCTACCCGGACAGTGGGTTTGCGAACAGCGAGGGGCAGCGTCACAAAAACTGTGACAACTACTACGCTCAGACCTATGAGCAGATAAACCCGTCGTTTCCGCATAAAGCCATGTCCCAGTCCGATTCTTCTTGTCGTCCACTTGCCGGAAGAGTGAGTGGACGCATCTTCCGGCTAAAATACCATATAGTGTAGCTATTTGGCAATACTCTGGGTAGAAGTGGCGATGCCATAGTTGAGGAAAGGCTAACCCGGCTTCCGCGGTTGGCGAGAAATAAAAAATTTTTTGGCTGGCGCTCGGCATTAAGACCGGCGATTTCATCGTGGAAACGCCGGTCAATGTCCACGTCTGCCGAGCAGAGGCGGCTGCTCAATGATGTAGATGGTAGCTCGCCCTATCCAAATCATCGGCTACGTCCTGCTTCTACTGATTGAAAGCGGTTGTCACTACTGTATAATGCGTGTCGAATGGAACTGTGGCTGGGGCAGCAAAAACTTTGTGACTAAGCTAATATTGATGCTGCCGAGATTATAACGGGACTTGATTTGAAGCCTTCGGTGAGTTCAGAGGAAGGAGCTTAGACATGAAATTACTGGAAGTCAAAACACTGCAGATGGAGGCCGTAAAGGTAATCAGGTTTGCCCGCTTTCGCGATCATAGAGGCTATTTCACGGAGCACTACAGAAAGAGCGATTTCTTGAAGCACGGTGACGTGCATTTCATGAAGGGCGTCGAATTCCTACAGGCCAACGAAAGCTACTCCAAAAGGGGGACAATCAGAGGCTTGCACTTTCAATGGAATCCTTATATGGGCAAGTTGGTGCGCACTCTGGCGGGCAGGATGATTGACATGGTTCTGGATATAAGAAAGGGTTCTCCTACGTTCGGCAAGATTATCCTTTATGATATGCCTGCCGATAACACACAAGCCTACGCCGAGTGGATTTGGGTTCCTCCGGGATTTGCCCACGGCAACTTTTTCACCGAAGATAGCATGATTGAGTATTTTTGTTCCGGCGAGTACAGCCCCGGCTGTGAGGCCGGCATATCGCCGCTGGCAGGGGACATGGACTGGACGCTGTGTGATCCGGATTTGAAGAAACTGTTCGACAGGATTGCCGGCTACACGGCACTAATTTCCGACAAGGATAAGGACGGATTGACCGTGAACGGCTGGAATAGTGACAATCGCTCGGAAAATTTCATTTATGGCAGATTGTAAGAAGATTATGAGTTGATCTGAAGGGCAGAAACTGTGAGAATAATTCACGTTGTCGGAGCAAGACCAAATTTTGTCAAGATCGCAAGCATCTTGCAGGCTTGCAGGAGATCGCCGGAAATTGAGTCGGTGCTTGTTCATACGGGCCAGCACTACACCGAAAATATGAACACGGCTTTCTTTGAAGAGCTTGATATCCCTGTTCCTGACGTTAATCTTGAAGTGGGTTCCGGGTCACACGCCGAGCAAACTGCCGAAATTATGAAACGGTTTGAGCCGGTTGTGCTAAAACATAACCCCGATGCTGTGCTGGTAGTGGGCGATGTCAACTCTACCCTTGCCTGCGCTTTGGTAGCAGCAAAGCTATGCGTTGAGACAATCCATGTTGAAGCAGGGTTAAGAAGCTTCGACCGGACTATGCCTGAGGAGATAAACCGCGTCTTGACCGACGCCATCAGCGATATACTTTTTGTCTCCGAGCCAAGCGGCCTGGAAAACCTAAAACGCGAAGGCATCGCCGCGACAAAGATACACTTTGTCGGCAATGTTATGATAGACACCCTTGAGCTTCACAGGGCAAAGGCGTCGAATTCACGCATACTTGACGATTTGAACGTGCGGGCAAAAGAATATGCGGTCGTCACTCTACATAGACCCAGCAATGTCGATCAGCAGCAAGTATTAGCCGGAATATTGGATGCGTTGGCGGAGATTCAGAAAGAGATCAAGGTTGTCTTTCCCATACATCCGCGAACGCACGAACGCTTAGTGTCTGCGGGGCTTTTGCAGAGAATTGAGAATTTACCCAATATCGTGCTCACCGAGCCATTAGGATATTTGGATTTTTTGAAGCTGATGTCCGAGGCTAAGGTTGTGATAACCGACTCCGGCGGCATTCAAGAAGAAACTACCATTCTTGGAGTGCCTTGCCTGACCGTTCGTGAAAACACGGAAAGGCCAGTCACTGTTACCGAAGGAACAAATATTTTGGTGGGGGCAGACACAGCCCGAATAATCACTGGCTATCGCGACAGTCTGAGCACGACAAGGGTATGTACTAGGCCAAAGCTCTGGGACGGCAAGGCCTCGCAGCGAATTGTGCAGGTATTGTTAGAGACTATTTCTGTTGCAAAACCAGGGCATTACCCGTAAACTATATAGGGTTCCGTAGACTGGCGGCGTAGCCAAGTGGTCTAAGGCGACGGTTTGCAAAACCGTTATTCGTCGGTTCGAATCCGACCGCCGCCTTTCATTTTCCCCCGTGACAACTGTGGACAGGCGGTTTGTTTCGTTTCCTAATGCTCTTGCTTCCAACGACTTATTGGTGTCTGCTGATTTATGCTTTTCATTTTCCTCATTGCCAGTCACAGACGACTGGTGACGATCAGAGTAAGCATTTTTTGTAAGTTTTTTGTAAGCTGGTTTGTAAGCGCTTTTGTCGATTTCAACAGACACGTCGTCCGTGCCTGTTTTCAGTGCCGCTGTTTTGTTCTCATCGCTTCTATTTCCGCCCAAACTTGGTAGTTCCGGCAGAGAATCAAGAGCTGCTCGTTCATCATACAATCCGATATGGGTGTACCGGTCAGTCATCGCAGAGCTTCCGTGCCGTGCCAGTGCCTGAGCTACTCTTGAAGGGACGTTACGCAGGCTTGTTATGAAAGAATGTCTCCAGCAGTGGAAGTCCGCAAATTTGCCGTCAACTTCGTAGGGTATGCCTGCCGCTTCCAAGTCTCTACGCATCATCTTGGCAGCTTTGTTTACTCTGAAATTACCGAACACTTTCGATTGTTCATCGGCTCTCTGCTCAGCTTTCCAACGTGCTAACTGCTCTGCAATATCGCGGCGCAGAGGCAACGTATCGTCTCTGCGGTGTTTGCTATAGCTCGCTAAAACCGTCACAGACGACCCAGGATCGCTCAGGTTAAACGATTGCCACGTAAGGGACACTAATTCACCTGCCCGCAAGCCTGTACTTACAGCAAGCATATAGAGCACAGCCCGCTCCTTTGGGGTCATACCGCTGTGCTTTTGTCCTCTGAGTGTGCCGGTTATGAGCCGCTCCAACTCGTCAACGTTCAATGCCCTGCGTGCGTGCCGTATGTCCGTTTTCGGGTTCAGACCGGCAAGATAAGCTAATGGATTTTCAGCGGTGCGGTTGTCCGCTACAAGCCACCGGCAAAATTGCTTTACCGCCTGCAAATAGAAGTTGCTGCTGCGTATGCCCAAGCCCTGGCCCCTGCGTTCAGCCAGATACCTTTGAACCTTCGAGGCCGATATGTCGCCCATATACACAAAGCCGCAATTCTCAATCACCGCTTTGGCCCTGTTATAGACCAGACAGGCGTGCTTCTCTGTTGTGCCCTTATTTGTCAGGCTTGCCTTAAAATCGGCCAGGTGCTCAATGAGCGGTCTTTTGCGATGTTCTTTGAACCTGTCAATGATACCGGCCTGTGCAAGCTCCGATTCTTTCTCAAGTTTAGCAGCTAATTGACAGGTAGCGGTCTTATCTTTGAAAGCCCTTACCCGCTTTCTCGTCCCATCAGCGGTCTTATAGTCGATATACCAGTATTGCGACTGCTTGCGGATAGTTTTGCCGCTCTCGTCTTTAACCGTATAACGTTGTCGAAATATGCTTGCCATAAAACACCTCGTTTTTCTTGACGTAGCCAACAGAAATGGCTACAATATACAGATTCGTGAATTACTTGCTGGCCCCTGCTTGCCTCCGTATGCTTTTTGCTCCTGCAGGGGCCTTTTTCATTAGGTCACTTCGCATTTTTATTGACCTTGCTGACCAGAGGGTGTAAAATAAAACTGACTATTTCATTTTACACCGGCCCCTGCTTTTCACTCCGAATACGATCCGCGAGTATGGCAGGGGCTCTATTTTCATTTTCTTTGCTTACCTGTCGCTTTCTTGCTCTTCTGGGCCACCAGTTTAAGCCCAAGAGCCTTTATTAAGGCCGACGCTACTTCTGTTCGGGCATCCGTCCTCCCGGACAAAAAGTCGTATATCGTTCGGCGCGGTATGCTACCCTTGACCATTTCTGACAACTGGTTGGGATTCAGGTTCAATTCATTCATACGTTCTATGATCGCCTCTCTAATCATTGTCATAATCTGATTTTATGCGATATATCGCACATAAGTCAAGTATAATCTCGGAGAAATGTCAACTTTTTTCAACAGCTTTTTCACTTGGCAATATAGCGGTATCGACTGGCCTGCCTGACAGTCTCAGCCATACCACCTTTTGAGACAAGCTTGAGAATACCGTCTGACTGCAAGAGGAAGAACCACCGACTGGCCTGCATAGGGCTAACATTTAGAAGCCTTCCCGCCGTTCGGGCCGACAGAAAAAAGGGATTCTCGCCTGCCGCACGCTGTAACTCCCTGCACAATGAGGTCAGAGCGGTCAGCTTGCTATTGCCGGGATACTTCTTGACCGCTATTGAGGGTGGATCAAGCTGAATCGCCTTTTCAAATATCTTCGCCATAGGTTCTTGTCCTTTCGCACACCTTATTCTGGGCCATGCCTTCAAAAAATCAATCCAGGTTTCTTCAAATTCCTTCGTTCTTATTTTCGCAAGCGCCCTTTTGTGCCATGATCTTACAATATCACGGAGTTGTCTTGGCTCAGCATCAGCAAACTGAGGCAATGATTTAATGGCACGTGCGAACTCAAACACGCATCTATTTCTCGTGCCAAACTCCCTCGGCAAAGTTTCTGCTATTGCTTTTTCAAGTGTGCTCTCACCTACCATTGCCTCTATTTGCTCAGATTGCTCTGTCTTCTCGGTTTGCTCTGTATGCTCTGTAACACTCTGTGTGAATCCAGCAAGTTCGGGGTCTATTTCCAGCAGGTTGCCATTGAGGGGCAGGTCGCGCCATTCATAGATTGCACCGCTGGGGTGAACCGAAGGTGGCAGCAGACAATACCCGCCAGCGCCTCTGAGTTCGCCATTAGGTACGCGCCTGATTCCATGTACAGCCCCTTTGAAGTAAACGTGCATTCCTTTGCCGGTCTTTACGGTTGGCAGGAGTCTGGCAAGTTCTGGGTGATTTTTCGCCCATAGTGCGTACTCCGCCATTGTGTCAAAGTCTCGACAGGCGAGGTTGCCCGACACCGGGCCGAGCACAACTGCGATATTCCTGTTGCGTTTCGCAAACCACCCACGCACCTGCCTTTCGTCAGGGCGCTCCTGCTGGTATTTGCTCCATTTGACCTGAGCAGCTTTCCGCCGGTAGGGGATCGGGATTATAGACCAGCCGAGCTGATAATATTGCACAGCTTGCTCAAGTAGCATATTGCCGTTTCTGCCCGCTTCGCAGCCTCGCGCGCACGCGCGCGTAGTAATGTCGAAAAATTCGTTTTTTTCATTCATTTTACAGTCGCGTAGCGTAGTACAGTTAAGTTCCGATTTTCGTATTCTTGACCTTAGACAAGCCACCCCCCAAAAATCACATTTTTGGCCTTTTGTAACTCTCACGTTATCAACTACTTACAAATTGCCATTTTCACTTAACTGTACTACGTTCAAACGCCGTGTTTTTCGGAATTTCCGCTGGTACTCCCGTCTGGTCTCTGAACGGTGTTTTCCTGCACACTTGTCACAGTATCTCTGTCGTGGCCTGAGCGCTGCATCGCAATCGGGACAGCGGCGGGCTTCGGCCTCAACAACGGTATGGTCGATCTTGCGGTACTGTCTTCGCACGCGCGATTCAAAGCCAGGGTCTTTCACAAAGCAAGGGTGAGGATACTTCGTATCCGCCGGGCCGAGCACCTTGTCTTTGAAATACTTGCAAGGCTTCGCTTCGATCACCCAGCACTTGCCCGGCTCTCTAAAGCCGTTGCCAAAAACATCGACGGCCAGGCATTCTTCTTCCGGCTCGTCTGTCCAGTTGGCACACTGGTCTTTCACAAATCTTGTTAGAGCAGTACCCATACTATCCCCCCATCACCTCTTGACTGTGCAGAGTGCCTGCGGTAGTCTGATATGTGTTTCTTAAGAGGCCCAGGGCTATCCGCTGGCAAGAGCGGCCCCTGGGTTTTTCTCTTTCCGGTCATTTTTCGCCTCCCGCCTCCTGCATTGCCTCGAAACTGCGCCTATCAGGCGCGCCAGCTCTCAACCACTCAGCGATTGTGCTTTCAGCCCAGCGGACAGAGCTGCCAATCCGAAGCGGAGCCGGTAGTTTTCCGCAACTGTTTAAGCGAAATATCTGGCGGCGGCTCAAGGATAACATTTTGCCAACAGATTCGGCACAAAGTAACCTATCTTGCGTTTTGATATGATCCATTTTAGTAATTCCTTATCCAATAATTTACTATTAACTGACGTCTACTGTGGGCGTCTATAATTAACATAAAGCGGATGCGCGGATTTACTGCAAATTGAGGAAAAGTGCTGTTTTCAGACCAGTATTAGAGGCGCGGATTTTTTCAAAAATCCGGTTTAATCCGCTTCATCTGGCCTTTGGCTGGAAGTGTATTCGATTTGGTCAACTTTTGTTATACTGCGTCCGGTTCTGCCTTTGCGTGGACTGGTTTTCTGTGTGCCATTCACCCACCGGCCATGCCTAACATACCTTTTCCAAGTTTCGCAACTCTCCGGCAATTCATATTCGGGTAGGCCGGCCTCTTTAAGCCAGTTATACACATCATCATCTGTCTTATCGGCAAGCTCCGGCTTTTGACTCATAGCATACTCATAGCTTTCGTATGCTTGCCTTTCGCCTTTGGTCAAAGGGCTCGTATCTGGTCGCTCTTTGACAGAGGGAGTTTTCTGCTCTGTTCCTCCTGGCATCGTTGGTTCAACAGTTGGCCCCCGTCCTATCTCCGCCCTGTCCTGTGCTGTGTAGTCTATCTCTTTTCGCGTTGTTCCCCCAGCCAGTATTTCTTCGACATCTGGAATCCAATCCACCATTCCAATCAAATCGGGTGGTATAGGCGGTAATTTCTCGTTGGAGTCATGGCGGACTTTAATCAGCCAGCAACGTATTGTGTGCGTCATCTCTGCCAGAATATCGCTTTTCGGAGATACGAACTGATACTCGATCCAGTATGGTAAAATCTTTTTCAGATGTGTTATGTAATCCTTCAGAGTTGATATGTGCGTAAGACTCTCGGTGTCCTCATCAAATCGTAAGATAGGGTCAAACGGGCCAACCCATTGTTCTCCTGAGTCCTGGAATTCTTTCCAGACTAACGAATCATACATCTCGTACATCCAGGATAACGGATCGCATGGCTCGTCTTTCTCGCCTGTTTCTGCTGGTTTTTCCCCGCCGCGGGCCTCTGTCGGCTTTTGCTTTTCTGTTTTGGTTATTGTTGGCATTTTTGCCACCAAGCCTTCAAGAGTTTTTGTGAAAGCCCAGATAACTTCCTGCATAGCAGATGCGACCCGAACGTAATCTCTGGTTGTGTCGTGACTGTTTATAGCAACAGACCTGGATTCATAATGCTTCTTTAGGTTGTCGAAAACCTTAGCTTTACGGAGAAGGTTATCATATTGCTGAAAACAGCTTTTTACCTCAGGATACTCCATATATGGCTGCAAGATGTCCAAATTTGCACGGAATGACTCCAATACCTTATAAACAGTTGGCCGCATTTCTGGGGGCAGCAAAAAGTTTTGATACCAGACGAGATCGGAGCCTTTAGCCAAACCTCTCAGTTGTTCTATGGTCTGTTTCAGTACTTCGAGATCGAAAGAGTGTATATCTGTTTGTGCTTGTTGCTGAACTACCTTCTGGTTTGATTCAATTTCCACCTTGTAGCGGACCTTCTCAAGCTCTCTAATCAGTTCGTCCAAAGCAGAAGGGTCTTGCGATTGTACGGCGGTTTCGATGCGGGACTGCTCGCCAGCACCCCAGGAGCCGTTCGACCGTAGATAGTCCCAAAATGGAAATAGGAGTTTGTCGATTACATTGATGAGAGGTTGGATGTTGTCTATCCAATATGGCTGTCGTTTCTTGTGTGCCTTGTCTTTGAGAGCGAGAACCAGTAACTCCTCATCCAACTCCACCCTGTCTCCATCATGGACTGGTGTTCCGTCTCGATTTTCAGAATAGAGTTCAAGCCCATTGTCATGAGTAACGACAAATCGTCCAGACTTCGCCCGCGTGTACTGAATAGGAATATTGCAGTTGTAAAAATGTTCACGCTGTACCTCATCTGACAACCTCCAAATGTAGAGCCATAGTGGCTTATTCTGGGCGTTGAATACCCCCTGCTGTACCGGTGTCAAGAATTTCTTATTTTTGAGTTCCTCTTTCCGAAGACTTAACTCCTTACACTTGTTGATTATGGTCGAAATGTCCTCGATATTTGGCTTGAGCATAGCATCATTTTAGCCCCAAATGCCTTCTTTGGCAACACTTGACGTGGTTCTACCTTGATTTTCCGCTACCGGCTGCGGTATAATTTAATCTGACAATTGAATAGAAAGTTCGCTGAACTTTTACGTTCTGCTTCGAACCGCCAGTTCTTTAATGCACAGAAACGCTGAAAGGTCAGTGCCCCGATACGGGGCGCTGCTTTCGTGTTCTGTGCGAGGCCCTGGCGGGCCTGAAGCAGACATGATTCGGTGCCCCATTTTTGTTGCGCTGTGGGACCTGCGGAGTTTGGATATGAGGAGTCTATGTCATGCGAGATAAACCGGCCTACATGAATCTTGAGGAACTCAAACAACTCATCGACGAATGGGTGCATATAGAGGGTGATCCACCGGACCGCGAAAACCTTCAGGATAAACTGAATATCCTCGAAAGAGCGTTGGAGAGCCTGCGAATTGAGTGCAGGTGCATCGAAAACAAGCTGCCCCTGGAAACATTCATCCAGGGCCGTGCGCGTAGAGAACAGAATACTCTTTCCTACTGTTTTCCGGCAAGGCACGATTCCCTCGGCAGTGGCACTCCACCGATTCAGCTCCAGCCGATGTTGCTTTTGTTTCTTCTCATTTACCACCGGCGATCTTACCAAATCTACGATATTATCAATGGATTTATTCACAAGATATGTGATCAGCTTGGTTTTCTGGACTTCAAGAAAACTCAGACCGGCGTCGTCCGCTGTTTCACCAATACCCGTTTTGCTGCCCACACTCTTCGGGATTATGGTTTGCTCAAGTTCACAAAAAGGGAAGCCTACAGGACATGGGTTCTCTCTCTACCGGGGTTCTTGGTTGCTTCGAAAGTGCTTGAGGAATGCGGTGGCATGTGGGGATTACCAGAAGTCGGAAAGGAAGAACATTTCGACCTACACTGTAAGATACGAACAGCATGGAACGACCTTCAAACGTATGACGCACTGGTTGGGAGGCTTGCGTATATCTGTGAACCCAACACCGAAGTTTTCACGACTTTCAAAGACGTGTTGCGACAAGCTTACTCTTTGTTAGAGACGTACTGGAGAGTCATCCAAGATTCCAGGTTGTCAATAAAGGAACGCAAAGAGATTAGCATGGAGCATATCAACCGACTTGAGGCAACAACAAGAATCGAACAGTTTTACTCCGAGTTCTCGAAGTGTGTCAACGTCGAGCGCCTATTCAGGGACTTGTAGTCATCAGATGGGGTTCCGACAAATTCATCCGGGCCAGCCGGCGGGGGTCTCAAATCTATTTTCCCTTTTTCTTTTTACGAGCCATTTTACGGCGATTCAGCTCATCAAAGATAGAACGTTGTGTTTCCTGAATAAAGAACCCGGTTCTTTTAAGCAGCTCTTGGTATTCAGCCTTCGATAACAGCACAAATTCATGTAAATGGGCCTTAATATCCTGGTCCCAGTAATTATCATAATCAAGCTCGTTGGGATTCAGGTCCTTCAAAAGTAGCGGACCGCTGGTGGATAAGACTCTGCCGGTCTCATCGGTCTCGATTGCGAACAGATCGCCCGTTCTTTTGTGTTTGTACAGGGCTTTCTTGCTCATTTTATCGGCCAGCCGCCGTGGGCGGCGATTGTCTTGTCAATTTCGTCCATTAGGCGGATGGTTTCGTTCAAGGCCACGACGATTTTCTGATAATGCTCAATATCCTCTTTTGACAACTTTCGGACTTTGCGGTCTTTGAGCCATTTTTCGCAGACCTGATAACCGCCGATATGAAAATTCCAGACGTTTTCCGATACTCCTTCGAATCCCTCTGTTTTGGATTTGTTAATCCAAACCGTGTCGTCCGACCATATAACCTTTTCGACTTCGCTGCTGGGTGTTTGACCGAGCCATTTTGTTATGTGCTTATTGAGCTTATCCGACTCCATAAGGTGCAAAGAAACTAATTCCCCGGCGAGTTTGGCCAATGCACGGAACAACTCTATACTCGATGTTAAGGGCAGGCGAGGGAAATCGATTTTCAGAAACTCCGCGTAGCGGCTCCGGTAGCCGGGACTGTGAAACATCGCGTAGGCGTAGTAGAAGATGTCTTCGGGTGTGAGGCCGTGTGGCAAGACGTGTGGTTTTGTCTGCTGGAGCCTTAATGCTGCCGCCATTTCGCGCAAGAACTCTGTCGCGAAGTTTGGCTGTTTATCTGCTCCTATAGCCAAATCGCCTTGATCGGTAGATGCACGCTGGAATGTGTAGAGCGGAAATACAGCCGATTGTGTGGAATACTCAGCACACTTCGTTTCAGAGATGAATGCCGAACAGAAGAAATGGTCTGTGCCAGAGGTTTTATTGCTGCGTGTGTAGTGGTTCAGTGTGAATTGGACAAACACATCTACAGCTAGGCCCAAAACAAGCGAGTTTTTTTAGCCTTCAATCCTATGGACTCAATAACT
>CAZMLE010000009.1:0-81064 GCA_964567045.1 uncultured Pirellulales bacterium
TACCTTCTCGGGCAGCCTGGCAAGGCACGCCCGCTCGTATGTGTGCTGGATAAGATATTTGCCCGTATCTTTGGCGAGAACTTTACCGGCGAATCTTGTAGAACCATATCGAGCAGGTATAACAGCTACAACTCTCACTGTTTTTTATACCTTTACGCCAGCAAAGTCGTTTTTGCCAAGTAGGTTGTGCAGCAATCTGAGTCTATCCGCCCAGTTATGCTAAGGGAAAAAACAGAGTCTGTCAACAGCCCACGAATCTTTCTTGTAATCTTCGGCTGGGCAGATATACTTTGTTGGCTGTTGTTTTACTTTTAGGGAGCAAAGACCATGAAAAAAGCTTTGGCAGTAGCTGTACTTGCAGCCGTATCGGCGTTTGCCGTGGTCGGCTGTCGGCAGAAAGTGGAAAGCGCAGGCAAGCGTCGTATCGCCGTCATTCCCAAAGGCACCACGCACATTTTCTGGAAGTCGATTCATGCCGGGGCGGTTAAAGCTGAGCAGGAGTTTAAAGACCTGCGCGTGGAAGTTATATGGAAAGGCCCTTTGAAGGAGGATGACCGAGAGTCGCAAATCAGGGTAATGGAGGGCTTTATAACCAGCAGGGTGTCAGGCATAGTGCTGGCGCCGCTGGACGATGAGGCACTGCGAGGCTCGGTCAGAGATGCGGTCAGCAGCGGCATACCGGTGGCGATTATCGACAGTGATCTGAAAAGCCAAGATTACGTCAGCTTCGTGGCTACGGATAACTACCTCGGCGGTAGAAAGGGCGGCAAACGCCTGGCGGAGATTCTTGGCGGCAAAGGCAAGGTGATTATGCTGCGATACCAGGTAGGCTCAGCCAGCACGACCAACAGGGAGAAGGGATTTCTGGATGTCCTGAAGGAAGAATACCCGCAAATCCAGGTAGTTAGCGCGAATCAATACGGCGGAGCTACCACCGAAAGTGCTTATGAGGCAGGCGAGAATCTGCTGTCGCCGCTGCGGACGCCCGACGGTCGGCTGACTATTGACGGAATATTTTGCCCAAATGAATCGACGACTTTCGGCATGCTGCGGGCGCTGCAGGATGGCGGCCTTGCCGGCAAGGTCAAATACGTCGGCTTTGACAGCTCTGAGAACCTTGTTGAAGCGCTGCGGAAAGGCCATATCCATGGGCTGGTACTACAGGACCCGATCAATATGGGATACTTAGGGGTCAAGACTATGGTCGAGCACCTGCAGGGCAAAAAGGTGGAAAAACGCATCGACACCGGCTCGGAGGTGGCGACTCCGGAGAACATGAACGAGCCCAGAATGAAAAGCCTGCTGGAGCCGGACTTCAAAAAATGGCTGAACGAGTAGAGGTGCACCCACCGGCATTACGCCTGGAAATGCGGGGGATTTGTAAGCGTTTCGGCGCAACGGTGGCGCTACAGGATGTGAGCATCAGGGTTGATGGGGGCGAAGTTCTGGCGCTGGTCGGCGAGAACGGCGCCGGCAAAAGCACGCTGATGAAAGTGCTTTCTGGGGCAGTCAAGCCGGACGCGGGCCAGATGAAGCTAAATGGTGTCCCGTATTTGCCCGGCAATCCGCTGGAGGCTCGCCGCGCGGGCGTGGCAATGATTTATCAGGAGCTTTCCTTAGCCCCGCATCTTAGTGTTGAAGAAAATATCGTGCTGGGCATGGAACCGGCAACGCTGGGCATAGTAGACTGGAAACAGGTGCGCCGCCGGGCAATCGAGGCACTTCGCGAATTCGATAATCCTGAACTTACCCCCGATGCACAGGTCAGGAGACTATCTGTTGGCTCACAGCAGTTGGTCGAGATCGCGCGGGCGCTGGCTATCGGCTGCCGGGTGCTGGTTCTGGATGAGCCCACCAGCAGTTTGACGCGGCAGGATGTCGAGCGGCTGTTCGAGATTATAGGCCGGCTGAAAAAACAGGGGAAAGCCGTCGTTTACATCTCGCATTTTATCGAAGAAGTCAAGCGTGTTGCGGACCGCGTGACAGTTTTGCGCGATGGAAAAGTGGCCGGCAGCAGCGATGTGGACGCCATCAGCATTGACGAAATAGTAGCGCTGATGGTAGGCCGTCAGGTAGATGAGCTTTATCCTCGCTCGGCGCGTCAGCCAGGCGAGGTAGTCCTGGAGATTGAAGATTTGGCAGGTCCTGCGAAGCCTGAATCGGCAAGTTTGCAACTGCGTCGTGGGGAGGTTTTGGGTATTGCCGGCTTGGTAGGCGCGGGCCGAACTGAGCTGCTGCGGAGCTTGTTTGGGCTAAACCCGGTGCGAAAAGGGAAAATTCGGCTGGGTGTTTATACCGGGCCAGCCTCGCCGGTCAGGCGGTGGATGCAGGGGGCAGGCATCTTAAGTGAAGACCGCAAGCAAGAGGGACTGGCACTTTCTTTGAGCGTGGCGGATAATGTGACGCTTTCCAAGCTGAGGGGCTTCGGTCCTTTTGGGCTGGTATTGCCAAGCCGACAGGATGAAGCTACCGGCGGCTGGATAGAGCGGCTGGGCATTCGATGTCTGGGCCCCAGAGACCGTGTATCTTCGTTATCGGGCGGCAACCAGCAGAGAGTTGCGCTCGCCCGGCTGCTCCAGCACGATGTTGACGTATTGCTGCTGGACGAGCCGACCCGCGGCATCGATGTGGCTGCAAAGGCGATGGTTTATAGGTTAATCGACGATCTGGCAACGGGCTGCCCAGCGGAGAGACGTTTGCCCAAGGCGATACTGATGGTGAGCAGCTATTTGCCGGAATTGATGGGCGTCTGCGACCGGGTAGCGGTTATGTGCCGCGGAAGATTGGGGCCGACCCATCGCGTTGAGGAAGTGGACGAGCACAAACTTATGCTGGAGGCCACAGGACAGCAGTGAAAATTCGAAATACCCGCCTGAGCGGGTCTAATTGGCGGCGCTGGCTCAACACCTTAGGACCGGTGTTGGCTCTGGCGGGGGTATACGGACTGTTCGTACTGATCTCGCCGCCCAGTTTTGCCACTTTGCGGAACCTGGAGACGATTGCCCGGCAAACAACTATCGTCGGCATGGCGGCGCTGGGCATGACCGTGGTTATCATAGCCGGCGGAATTGACCTGTCCGTTGGCTCGGTCGTGGCCCTTAGTACAGTAGTGATCGCGTTACTGCTGCAATCTGCCGGGGCCGGCCCTTTGATTTCGGCGGCCGGCGGTGTGGCAGCAGCAGCATTTTTCGGTGCCCTCAGCGGGCTGCTTATAACCCGCCTGCGAGTGGTGCCCTTTATTGTCACGCTGGGCATGATGCTGGTTGTGCGGGGAACAGCCAAAGGCCTGGCACGCGAGCAGACAATTGCTGTAGATCCGGAGCGGCTTAGGTGGCTGGAATACCTGCTGCGCTCGGTAGCCGGCAGAGAGCAAAGCTGGATGCTACTGCCGCCGGGCGTGTGGATGTGGCTGATTCTGGCGGTAGTGATGGCCCTTTTTCTGCGGTATACCCGGCTCGGTCGGCATAGTTTCGCGATTGGTTCAAATGAGCAGACAGCTCGGCTGTGCGGCGTGGCGGTGGAGCGGGTGAAAGTACTGGTCTTCACTTTGGGTGGGGCGTTTGCAGGACTGGGCGGCCTTATGCAGTTTTCACGCCTGACAAAGGGCGACCCTACGGTGGCGGTAGGGCTGGAGCTGGACGTAATAGCCGCGGTAGTAATTGGGGGCGGCAGCCTTTCAGGCGGTGAAGGCTCGATCCTCGGAACCATAGTGGGTGCTCTGATTATGACGGTTATCGCATCCGGCTGCACACAGATGGGCCTTCCGAACTGGGTGCAGGAAATTATCACCGGGGCGATTATTGTCGCGGCGGTAGCTGTTGATCGTCTGCGGCATCGCTACGTTGCCTGAGCTCTAATCAACCACAGAGCCCCTTCTGAGCGAAGCGAAGAATCTGCCCGGCGCTGGTCAGATGCTTCGCCTTTCGGCTCAGCACGCAAATCCGTGTAAATCCGTGTCTAAATCGAATTGACAAGCTATTTTCGCCGTGAAAGTCCAATTTTTCGCCAACACTCAGGCTTTCTTGGGCATTATACTAATGGGCAAACGGTGGCTGACTTGGGATGGATAGAATCGGTGGACCAGACGAACGCACCCCTGAGGGGCGGCAGGCGGGTTTCCCTAAGGGAGCTAACCAAGCGGCCAACGAGCCATCAGCCGGACCGAGCCTCACGGATGTGTTTTTGGCCGAGCGGGAGCGGCTGGGGCGAATTGTCGCCGGCATGGGCCTGAGCGCTTCAGACGGGGAAGATGCCCTGCAGGATGTGTCAATCCAGGCCTTGCAGCGGCGGGATGTTTTTGCGGACAAAGCCGAGGGCGTTCGCTGGCTGATAAAGGTGACGGTGAATAGATGCCTGATGGAACACCGCCGCCGGCGAAGTTTTCAGCGCCATGCGGGCGAAATACTGAGGCGACGCGAAGAAATCGGCACGCAATCCGACAGAATGGATGCAAAAGCGATTGCAGCCGAGGAGCTTGAGATTGTGCGAGAAACCTTGCAAGAACTGGATGGGTCTTTGTTGGCACCTTTAGTTCTGCGATATTTCTGTGACCTGAATTCCACAGAGATAGGCAAAATCCTGGACCTGAATCAGTCCACCGTCCGGAGCCGTTTGCGGGAAGCGAGGCTGATTCTTGCCAGACAATTGACGCAGCGGGGTATTGAACCATGACCGAAATATCGTGCGAGCAGATTGAGCAATTGCTCGTTGATTACTCTGAAGGAAGGTTGTCGCCGAGCCAATCCACAGAGGTTGGCGGGCACTTAGCCAAATGCCAGCGGTGCAGCGATGTGCTGAAAGCACTGCAAAGGTCACTTGAGCTTGTGCAGGTCGTATGGGAAGACGGCTGGGCAGATGCTCAGGCAATACACGTCTCAAAACGGGTAAAGACCATGGAACTTCCACGCTGGGCATACGCGACGGCTGCCGCGGTGCTGGCCGTGGCGGCCTGCTGGGCCTTTTGGCACTACCTGAACAGGCCTGCCCCACAGGCATTAACGGTGGCCGAAATCGAACGGCGGATAACCGATGAAGGCATGGCTGCCAGACTCCTGGCGACAGCCGAGCTGCTCGCGGCCAAGCCATACGCTGAAGAGCTGGTTAAGAGTCAGTATAACTATATCGTGGAGCGCTATCCAAGTACCGAAGCGGCAGCAACCGCCAAAACACGAATCCGATAGTCCGAAAAAAGGAGAGCAAGAAAATGAGACCGGTAACAATATCTATTGTGTTGTTAGTTTTACTTGCCACACATGCTGCTACTGCGGCGCAAACCGAGCCGAACGATGCCCCGCTGAAGCTCAAGTTTGAAAGGAGTGCCGAACTAAGGGACTGGACTGTCAGGGGCCAAAAGACTGAAGGGCGAACGTGGGTACTTTATGATAATCCCCCCGGCCCGATTAAGCCGACCCATGCCGCGGAAGTCGTTTTGAACTGGCAGGAGTGGCATTTCGTCATCGAAATTGATATCCTCGAGAAAATTCAAGAAAGCCCGATGGCAAAAAAGTTGTCAAGGGCCCAGATAAAGTTCCTGGAAACGGGTTTCGCGATCCGGATCGACGATGAAAGCCACCGCGTACCAAACCACTATTCCATCTGGATTTACGCTGTCAGTGAAGCCGATGCCAGGACGTCAGTTCAGGCGTTCCTTGATACCTGCAAAAGACTTACAGACCAGCGGGTGCAGGAATCCAAACGCTACCTGAGTGAATCTCAGCAGAAGCTTGAGGCGGCTCAGAAGGACCTGCCGGAAAAACAGGCCAAGCTGAAAGCCTGTGAAGAGCAGTACAAGCCGGTTAAGCAGGCCAGGCACCAGTTCGAGTCCGATGACGAGGCGGGCAAAAGCTCCCAGCAGACGGTCACCGAGATGAACAGGATGCTGGATACACTGGAGATAGAGTTGATCGGCACAAGCGAGAAGCTCAAGACGATAGAAAAATACAGAAAAGGGCAAGAGAAGCTTTCCAGTCAGCTCTACCTTAAGCTCGATGAGATGTTCATCGAGCAGATGATAGAGTTTAGCAGCATCGAGGCCAGAAGACACATGGCCGAGCAAATCCGGGCCAACGAGCAGCGTTTTCTGGGCCTCTTGACAGAACGCTCGCAACTGCAGCGAGATATCGACGATCTGAAGGGATTGATCGCCACCCGCTCGGAATTGATAAGTCACATCACCCACGAGCTTGAGAATCCAACGCCGGATATGCTGCCGCCGAAGGTCTATCACGACAAAGTGACGATCTATGAGGTTCGGCCAAATCAATGATTTTCGGCCTATTATTTGCAGAAATACCGATAAACTGTGCCCGTGTTGTGTGAAAATAAGGCGCAGCTAAGAAAAAGAAAAAATTTCCGCTGTCAGGCTTGACAATACCTCTTTAAGTTGGTTAAATATATGTCACTATGAAGCAGATTAACCGCAAAATCGAAGATCCGTTAAGGCGGAACACCTGGACGTGGCGGTGGCCTGTTGGATGAAATCCAACGGGCGTGCGGTAGCCTGCTGTAAACAATTTGACGGATTTACCGAAGGCGCAGCCTGTTGGATAGAAACAACAGGCTGCTTTTTTATTTGTGTTTTGTCCTATTTGTGAATAGAACTTGTAATCGAAGGCTCGAAACATGGAACACTACAGGCAGATAATACACAGTGCCAAGCCCGGCCAGATCATACCCATCGTCAAACAGATCAAAATAGACGAGCCGGTGGACTTTTTTGCCAAGCTAAGTGACTATGGCCGGGCAAAAAACTGCTGTTTCTTCGAATCACGAGAGTATCTGACCGGCAGCGGGGCGTTAAGTTTCGGCACAGCCAAGCCGGCACTCTATCTTGCCGGAACCGGAGCGCAGTTTACTATCAAGGCCCTGACCGGCACCGGCAGACGCATGCTGGAATATCTATCCAGTCCCGACAAGTCCGGCGAGAAAAGATTTAGCTTTTGTGAGTCGGTAGAGTTCGGCTCAGAAGTAATTACCGGCCGGATCAAACAACAGCAAAGAATCGTTGACGAGCAGACGCGCCTTGCCAGCATAAACCAGATGGATGTGTTGCGGGCAGTTGCATTTGCTTTCAGAATGGCCAGTAAGCCGTTCCGTGTCACCTGCGGCTTGCTCGGAGCCATAAGCTACGATTTCATAGACCAGTTTGAGAAGCTTCCGCCCAGCAAAGAGGACCTGCTGGGCAACCCCGATTACGAGCTTTATTTTGCCGACAATATCTTCTTGATGGACCACGAGCAGGGCAAAGGTTATGTGATTGTCAATTGTGTCATAACAAATGGAGACCGTGAGGCTGCGATTGCCGAGGCGCAGGACTGCTTCGATTACTATTTTAATATTGCCAGGTTCGATACGCCGCAAGGGCAAAAACACACAGGCTCGTTGGCGCAGGCGTCGAGCGATACGAACCAGGCTGAGTACGAAGCGATGGTCAGAAGCGCCAAGCAGCATATTATGGATGGTGACATCTTCCAGGTTGTCTTGAGCAGAACGATAATAGAGCCTTGTCCCGATGAGCCGCTGGATGTTTACAAACGGCTGCGGCAGGTGAATCCTTCGCCTTATATGTTTTATCTAAACACGCCCAGCACGATCTTGATGGGATCGAGCCCAGAGCTAAATCTGCGGGTCAGCGGGCCCGCCCCCGCGTCTCCCGACGCGAGTCGGGGCGGCGGGGTAGATACCCGCAGCGTGGAGATTCGACCAATAGCTGGAACAAAACCAAGAGGCCGAATCGCAGGGGCAATTGATGCCGACACGGATTTTAGATACGAGGCGGAGCTAAAGATCGACCGCAAGGAGCTGGCTGAGCACATGATGCTGGTTGATCTGGCAAGGAATGATATCGCCCGCGTTGCCGAGCCGGGCAGCAGGGTCGTGACAGAACTTCTTACAGTTGAAAAGTACGAATCGGTTCAGCATCTCGTTAGCAACGTCAAAGGGACTCTGGCGCGGGGGCTGGATGCGCTTAGCGCATACCTTGCCACAATGAACATGGGGACACTGACAGGGGCTCCGAAAATTGAGGCGATGAAGCTGATACGGCTGCTGGAAAAAACCAAACGCGGCTACTACGGGGGCGCGGTTATGTATCTGACGGTGGACGGGCAGTTCGATAGTTGCATTACCATAAGAAGCCTGCAAGTCAAAGACCACATAGCGTACATTCGCGTCGGCGCAGGTATCGTGCACGACAGTGTCCCGAAAACTGAATTTGAAGAAACGCAGCACAAGGCAAATTCCTGTCTACGTGCGATTCGCGGAAAGTGAAAGATATGACCAGGAAAGTCATGTTTATAGATAATTTCGATTCGTTTACCTACAATTTGGTGGACGATTTTTGCAAGCGCGACTGTGAGGCTAAGGTCTATCGTGCCAACACGGAGCTTGATGAGCTGAAGGCGGTAGCCGGCCGGTTTGCCCCTGATCTTCTGGTGATTTCTCCCGGGCCGGGCACGCCGGATACGGCTGGCGTCTCACTGGCAGCGGTAGATTATTTCAAGGACAAAATGCCCATCTTTGGCGTGTGTCTGGGTCATCAGGCGATTGTCCAGTACTTTGGCGGAAAGATCGGGCACGCACCGGAGCCGGTACACGGCAAGCCCTCCAGAGTGACACACAACGAAAAAGGCATATTCGCCGGCGTGGAAAATCCACTTCAGGCAGGACGCTATCATAGCCTTATTGGACTGGACCTGCCGGAATGCCTGGAAAAGACCGCTGATTTTGAGGGGCTTATTATGGGCGTCCAGCACAAAGAGTTTCCGATATTTGGCGTGCAATTTCATCCGGAAAGCATCTTAACGCCCGCAGGCGGAAAGATAATCGAAAATATGTTGTCAATCGCGGTAGCTGAAAAACAAGGGCAAAGAGGTAAGTAATGGCGACAATAACCGACTATATCAAGCTGCTGCTGAAACGACAGGATTTGAGCTTTGAGCAGGCAACCGAGCTGCTTGATATTGTTTTTGAAGGGCAAGTGCCTGAAGTCCAGATCGCTGCCTTTTTGACGGCAATGCAGGCAAAGGGCGCAACAGCGCGGGAGCTGGCAGGACTGGCTAAATCTCTGCGAAACCACGCCGTGCCCGTAAAGGTCGAGGTCGATAATTTGGTCGATACCTGCGGCACGGGCGGCGGAGCATTTAAGACCTCCAATATTTCAACTGCGGCGGCGATAGTGGCAGCCGGCGCGGGCGTCTATGTAGCCAAGCACGGAAATCGCGGCATAACCAGCAAATGCGGCTCGGCTGATGTGCTTGAAGAATTGGGCGTCAAAATTGATGCCGGGCCTGCGATTGTGGCTCAGTGCATAAAACAAGCCCATATCGGATTTATGTTTGCGCCGATGTTTCATCCGGCGATGAGGTACGTGCAGCCGATACGCAGGAGTCTTGGCTTTAGAACCGTTTTCAACATCCTGGGGCCGTTGGCCAATCCTGCTGGGGCGACATCGCAGGTGCTCGGCGTGGGCGACGAGAGCTTGATGCAAGAAATAGCCGAGGCGCTTAAGCTGCTGGGCACCAGATACGCGATGGTGGTTCACAGTAACGGTCTGGACGAGATAAGCACCGCGGCGAAAACAAAAATAATTGAGCTAAAAGAGGGCGAAATTGTCACCAAAGAACTGGACCCTGAAGATTTGGGCTTTACGTTGGCCGATATAGAGCAGTTGAAAGTAACCGATGCCAAAGCCAGCGCCAACGTTCTCAGGGACATACTAAGCGGTAAGGAAACCGGGCCACGCAAAGATATTGTGATTCTTAACGCCGCAGCGGCGATAATCGCCGGCAATCTGGCGGATGATTTCGGTGCGGCAATGGCCCAGGCAGAGGCTTCCATCAGCGAGGGTAAAGCATTAGCCTGTCTGGAGAAGTTAATCCAAATATCCAATAGTCTATGCTGATAGTAAAAGTCAAGATTTGCGGTCTCACCAGCTATGAGGATGCCGCGGCAGCGATGAAAATGGGCGCGGATTTATTAGGCTTTAATTTCTACCCGAAAAGTCCGAGGTATATTTCGCCGGAGAAAGCGGCGCAAATAATAGGCAAACTGCCAGCTTTTATCGACATTGTCGGCGTGTTTGTTAATTCCTCGCTCGAAGAAATCCGCGATACGATTGACCAGTGCCAGTTGAACTGGGTTCAGTTGCACGGCGATGAAAGCCCACAGTTTTGCGGGGGGCTGCTCTGGCATAATGTAAAGACGATGAAGGCGATACGGGTGAAGGACCAAAGTGACATTGATAGGGCACAGAGCTATTTTACCGATGCTATTTTGCTGGATGCATTCAACCCGCAGAAATACGGCGGCACCGGCCTGACCTTTGATTGGAATATCATAGGGCACATCACAAAGCGCGTTTTTCTGGCCGGCGGGATAAACCCGGACAACGCCGCCAAGGCAGTTAAGCTGGGGGTATACGGAATTGATGTGTGCAGCGGTATCGAAGCTCAGCCGGGCAAGAAAGACCACAAGAAGATGAAAAAGTTGTTTGACAATATACGACATTTAAGAGGATAAATATGAAATACAGGGGCAGATTCGGCGACTACGGCGGCTTCTATGTCCCGGAGGTCTTGATTCCGGCGCTGGAGGAGCTCGAGCAGGCATTCTATCGCTTTTACCAGAACGAACAATTTGTAGGCGAGCTTGAGCGGCTTCTTAGAGACTATGCCGGCAGGCCCAGCCCGCTTTATTACGCCACAAGGTTCAGCGAATATGTTGGCTTCAAGGTGTATCTGAAGCGCGAAGACCTTCTGCACGGCGGCGCCCACAAAGTCAACAACACGCTCGGCCAGGGCCTTCTGGCCAAATATATGGGCAAGACCAAACTCATCGCCGAAACCGGCGCAGGCCAGCATGGCCTGGCAACAGCTATGATCGGCGCGTTGTTCGGCATGGAGACGAAAATATTCATGGGCGTTACCGACATTGAGCGGCAGAGCGTCAACGTGCACAAGATGAGACTCTGCGGTGCTGAGGTCATTCCTATCGAAGGCGGCACGGGCACGCTCAAAGACGCTATAAATGACGCCCTTCGTTACTGGACTGCTCATGTTACCGATACGTTTTATCTTTTTGGTTCAGCCTGCGGGCCGCATCCATATCCCACCATAGTAAGGCATTTCCAAAGCTGCATCGGCAAGGAAGCGCGACTGCAATGCCTTGAAAAGATAGGCAGATTGCCGGACATAGTGGTTGCTTGTGTCGGCGGCGGAAGTAACGCCATAGGCGTTTTTTCAGCGTTCTTGGATGACAAGAATGTCAGGCTGATCGGCGTTGAAGCCGGCGGCAGAAGTCTGAGCAGCGGCAAACACGCTGCGACACTGGCAGCCGGTCGTGTAGGAATCCTGCACGGGGCAAAAGCTTACCTTCTGCAGGATGAACAAGGCCAGGTCAGCGAAACCGAATCGGTAAGTGCGGGTCTGGATTACCCGGCTGTTGGGCCGGAACACTGCTATTTGAAAGATACAGGCAGAGCCGAGTACGTTGCCGCCCAGGACGAAGATGTTCTTGATGCCTTTGAGCTGCTGACCAAAATGGAGGGGATATTGCCTGCGTTAGAACCGGCACACGCTCTGGCCTATCTTATCAGCCAGAAAGGAAAGCTGGATTCAGGTACAATCGTTGTGGCGAACCTTTCCGGCCGGGGCGACAAGGATGTATCGATTGTGGAAAGATACCGGCCTTTGGAAGATTGACAACTTGCAACTGGGAAAGGCAAACAGAAGATGAAGACATATAAGCAAGCCTTTTGCGAACTTGGGCAAGTTAGGAGGCCGGCGTTGATACCATTTTTCGTCATCGGCGACCCGGATTTCGATACGAGTCTGGCTATCGTAAAAACAGCTATCGATGCCGGGGCGGATATTCTTGAGCTGGGCATACCGTTCTCCGACCCGATAGCCGATGGGCCGACAATCCAGAAGGCGGATATCCGGGCGCTGCGAAGCGGGATGACGGTGCGAAAGGCCCTGGAGTTCATTCGTAACGTCAAAGACCACAAAGACATCCCCATCGGGTTGCTAATGTACTACAACCTAATTTACCAGTATGGCACGGAAAGATTTTTCCGAGATTTCCATCACGCTGGGGTCAACAGTGTTCTGGTTGCTGATCTGAGTATCGACGATGCCGACGAGATATACGATCTTGCTATTTCGGCAGGTCTGGATACGGTTTTTATGGTTACGCCGAACACCGAGCCGGAGCGAATGAAGCGGATCGCTTCCAAAACAACGGGTTTTATCTACACCGTGTCGGTGTTAGGCGTTACCGGCACCAGGGAGCGGCTGTCCGATGTGGTTGAAGGACTTGTCCGCAGGCTGAAAAAGCTCACGCCCGTGCCGGTTTGCGTGGGCTTTGGAATCAGCAAGCCTGAGCATGCTGAAGCGGTCGCCCGGGCCGGGGCTGACGGCGTGATCATTGGCTCGAAAATCGTGGAACTGATCGAGCGGAATCCTTCGGACAAAGGCAAAATGCTGGCCGAAATCTCGGGTTTTATTGGCGAAGTTAGGCGTGCAATCGAAAATTCTGTCGCAAAACCCCCAAATAAATCCTTCGACCCGGCTCAGGACGGGTTTGGGGGCTAAATATTTGGCCACGCGGTGCTTGGTCGCCTCAATAGTCTTTCATGTGTCTCATCCATCCGGGCCAGTCTTGCGGCCTGACGCCTCCGGCTTTGGTCCAGGGACCTGAGGTGTCGAACTTGCGGCTCCATTTTAGGGTCCAAAGCTGTTTGAGTCCGATCTTCCGAACCGACCAATCCAAAAAGAGGGCGTTTACGAACCCATCGTGGCGGTCGATGCAGAAAGAATCCATATTCTGTCCCGGCCAAATGCTCAGGTCCGGTGCATCTTCGTATATAGGTGGGTGAGCAGAGGTGTCGGGCCATGCACCGGGCCGACGACTATCCAGCAGGACCGGGATGTTGTCTGCATTTTTGTGATTGATGTGCTGCCACGCAGATTCGGCCAGATTTCTCGGAGCGCCGTAGTTCATAGCAAAGCACCAGCCGTTTGAGCCGTAGCTGCCGCAGCGCCGGTGGTGATTGGGGCAAATCCAGGCCTCGAACGTTCCAACCTGCTGCGCGAATCCGAATTTTCGCGCCATCGGGCAAAGGAAATGCTTGGCAAAACCGCCGCCATAATACAGAATCGGATCAGCCGGGCACTCCCAACGATGTTCTTGGTTGTCGGCAAAGCGGCCGCCATCGTCTGCGATACGTGTGTCGAGGACAAGGCCCCACTGGTGAAGGTTAGCCTGGCAGGCGACTGCCTTTGCTTGTCTGCTGGCGCGCTGCAGTGTGGGCAGCAATATCGCCATAAGTAGGGCAATGATGGCAATTACCACCAGAAGCTCTATCAACGTGAAGCCCTTTTTTCGTCGCATAGCCGGCATCGCCCGTTTGGGCCTGAAAAGCAGTTTTCTGACCGACGTTTGTCATCCGGCAGCCACATACCGGGCTGGAGTCGTCTTAATTATAACCCCGCACGCGGGCCGGGACAATCTCCTTCGGGCGAAAATCAACATGTTTTATTATTAGGAGGTTGCGGGCTTTTTTCGGTTTGACGCAATAAAAGCCTGCGTATTTGCGTCCCTAATGTAGTGCGTGTGTGCAATCGAACGGTTAAAGTCCGCGTTGCTGAAACCCAACTGTTTAGTTTTTGGAGGATAGTATTATGAAGAGGTACTCAATCCTAATGGTCGTCGTCTTGATGGTTTTGGCAGTAGCCTGGACTGCATTTGGGCAGCGCGAGGGCCAGCCAGCGGGACGTCAGGGCTTCGGGCCTCAGATGTCCGAGGAGGAAAGGGCCAAGATGCGCGAACGTTTCCAGAACATGTCCGAGGAAGAAAAGGAGAAGTTCAGAACCCAAATGCGTGAGAGATTCGGCGCCGCAGGTGCAATGTTCGGGCGTGAAGCCCAACTGGAAGCGATCAAAGCCATCGAAGAGCAACTGGCCAAGCTGAAGGCAGGGATGCAAGCCCCAGGCCTTGCAGCGGGCAGGTCATTCCAGGACCTCTCTGAGGAAGAAAGAACCAAGTTAAGAGAACAGTTCACAAAAGCTCGTCAGGAAAGACAGAACGCGCTCACAACGATTATCGCACAGATTGCCAGACTGCAAGGTCGAGTGCAGCCACCGGCAGAAGGTGAACAGCTTATCATTGTAAACACTGCTGATCTGAAGGCCGTTCGTGAGCTGGCGGTAAAAGAGAAGGCCAAGGAAACGGCTGACCGTCTTACGGCGCTGGTTGAGGCGGGCCAGAGGGGATTTGGATTTGGCAGGTTTCCGGGCCGGCCACCGGGTCAGCCGGGCGAGGGAGGAACCAGGCCAGGGCCGCGGCGGGGCGCGGGGACTCCCGGCGGGGCAGGCTGAGATAATCTTGAATTATAAAGTGAGCTAAAGTGCCTAAAGTGAACTAAAGTGCCTAAAGTGAACTAAAGCTGAAATTTATAATTTTAGACACTTTAGTCACTATAAAGGGCTGTAGTCAAATGCTGGCTCTCACTGTGGGAGTCAGTTGAATTGCAGCTCAGTAACATACTTTTGGAGGTCAGTAACTATGAAAAAGTACCTAACAGTAATTGTCGTCATTGCAGTGGCTTTGGCGATGGCCTGGGTCACGTTTGGCCAGGAACGAGGCACAGGCAGAGGCGCCGGAGGAGCTGGTCGTGGCGGCTTCATGACGCTCGAAGAGCAACAGAAAGTGATTGAGGCGATTGAACAGCAAGTTGCAAAGCTCAAGGAAGGCCTCAAAACCCAACCAAGGCCGGAGGGATTTGCGGACCTCTCCGCGGAAGAAAAAACCCAGCTAAGGGAAAAGTTTACAAAGGCCCGTGAGGTACGGCAGGCAGCGATCGGAACGATTTTAGCGCAACTTGCCAGACTACAAGGTCGAATGCAGCCACTGGCAGAAGGTGAACAGTTCATTATAGTGAACACTGCCGACTTGAAGGGCGTTCGTGAGCTGGCGGTAAAAGAGAAGGCCAAGGAAACCGAAGACCGTCTCACAGCGATGATTGAAAGGCCCACGAGGGGATTTGGCGGCAGAACCGGTGGCGGCCAGCGGGGCGAAGGAAGGCCTCAACGAGGCGCTGGGACTCCCTAAGGCCGAGGCTGAGATAATCTTGAGTTCTAAAGTGACCTAAAGTGCCTAAAGTGAGCCGAAGTTGAAATTTGTAATTTTAGACACTTTAGGCACTCAACACTTTAGGTATTCTAAAAGAAACTATGTCGGGCGAGCTGCTCCGGTATCTACCGGAGCAGCTTTTTTGATACCTGATACCGGATGCCCGATGGCCGCGGAAGCAGCCGCTACCAAATCGAGCATCGAGAAGCGGGGATCGAGAAAACCTTTATTATCGCGACCTGCCACTTTGTACGGGCGTTTTTTTTGTTTGCGTGCCCATAGGGAAAATGTTACTCTGCGCGCAAAGAGAAGGTCTGAGGGTCAATCGGTTGAATCGTAAGGGTTCTGATTTTGGAGGATAGAGTTATGAAGCGATACCTGATGCCAGCGGTCTTGGCCTTGACGGTTCTTGCAGTAGCCTGGCCCGCATTTGGGCAGCGCGAGGGCAAACAGGCAGAACGCCAGGCAGCAGAGCGCCAGGACGGGCCAATGTTTCAAATGCTCTCGCCCGAAGAGGCAGCTAAGCTAAAAGAAAAATGGCCGAACATGTCCGAGGATGAAAGGGCAAAGTTCAGGGCTGAAATGCGCCAAAGATGGCAAAACATGTCTGAGGAGGAAAAAGAGAAGTTCAAGGCCGGAATGCGCGAGCGATTTGGCGCCGGCAGGCTGGGCCCGGGCATGGGACGCGAAGAACAACTGCAAGTGATTAAAGTCATTGAGGAGCAAGTTGCCAAGCTAAAAGCAGCCATTGAGCAAACGATGACACCTGAAGCCTTGCAGAAGCTCCGCGAGGCCCCTGCTGAGGAGAGCACCAAAATAAGGGAGAAATTGATGAAAGCCCGCCGAGGCCGACAGGAGGCAATTGCTGCGATAGAAGCGCAGATTGCCAAACTCAAAGGCGAAGGTGCTCCGATAGGACCGCCGCCCGGGGCACTGCTCGGCGAGCTGCAGGCTATTCGCAAGATGGCTGTAGAAGAGAAGGCTCAGGAAACGGCCAAGCGTCTGGAAAAGCTGATCAGCAAGTACCAGAGCGAATTGAAAGCCAGGCCGCCGGAAGCGCAGCAAGAGCCTCCAAGACCTGAGAAGCCGCGCAGCGATCGGCCAGAGAAGAAAAGAGAGGGCGGCGAACGCTGAAGTGAATTTTCAATCCTTCGACGGCGGTCAGGACAGGTTTACGATTGTCAATTGTCAATTTGGAACGGCTTAGTTTTTTGGAGGATAGTACCATGAAGACGTATCTACTGCCAATGGTCGTGGCCTTAATGGTTCTGGCGGTGGCCTGGCCTGCTCTGGGGCAGGAACAGGAAAAGCCCCAGCCAGAGAGGAAAAAAGTGTTGCGTTCTGAGGCTGAGGAAAGCCTCGGAACAGCCTTTCGAGACCTTTCTCCCGAAGAAAGGGCCAAGTGGAAGGAAAAATGGCAACAGATGTCCGAGGAGGAAAAACAGCAATTTAGGGCCCAAATGCGCGAGAAATTGCAGTCTGAGCGGCCTGAGTCCGACCCCAAGACGGCGTTGAAGAATCTGGAAGACCAAATTGCCAAACTGAAAGCCGAACAGGAGCAATATATTGGCGAGCTGCGGGAAATCCGCGAGATAGCCGTAAAAGAAAAGGCTCCGCAGACAGTCAAGCGTCTGGAAAATCTGATCGCCAAGCAGCAGAAGGATTTCACCGGCAGATTGCAGGAGCTGGAGCAGAAACGGCAGCAGCTCCAACGGTCGCTGCGAGTCAGGGAAGCCAGGAAGCCGGTAGTGGAGCCGGCAGTCGAACCGGCAGGCAAGAAGGCGCCGGATTTTACGCTCAAGAGTTTTGACGGCAAAAGCGTAAGCCTTTCTGACTACAGGGGCAAGATTGTGGTGCTGGAGTGGTTCAACTTCGAGTGCCCGTTCGTTCAGTATCATTACGACAAAGCTACTACGATGATCGACCTTGCGAACAAGTACAAGGACAAGAACGTGGTCTGGCTGGCGATGAACAGCACCAGCCACATAACTCCCGAAGCGAACATAGAATTCGCCAAGAAGCACAAGCTGCCGTATCCGATACTCGATGACAGGCCGGGCAAGGTGGGCCATGCCTACGGTGCAGAGACGACGCCCCACATGTACATAATAGACCAGCGGGCCAATCTTGTCTACGAGGGCGCGATTGACAATTCGCCAAGTGGCAAAACACCAGCCGGCGAAAAGTTGATTAACTATGTTGATCAGGCTCTGGCGGAGCTTATGGCGGGCAAGCCCGTCAGTACCGCGAAAACTAAGCCTTACGGTTGCACTGTGAAGTACCCTCGATAAACGCCGCGGCAGGACAGTAGGAAGAAGCCTCAAGAGATATAGGAAAGGGACCAAAACATGAGCAAATTCCAAACAACCGTTTCTGGGATTATGGTTTGCGGATTGTGTTGGTGCTTCGCTCTGACAGGCGTTCGGTTTGTGCAGCCCGCACAAGCCGGCAGCGGCGAAAAACTGACGTATACTGACCTCATCAACCGGCTTACGGACCTTGAGCAATTGGCGGTTCTGCCCGCTGCCGGCGAAAAGTGTGTCCAGTGGTCAAGCTACGACCGCAAAAGTAAGTATGACGAGGCGTCGGGCAAATATGTTGATTGGGCAGCTAACGGCGACGGTGACGGCATCATCCGCAGGGAAGGCGATCAGTTCGTGTTCGCCGAGATGGAAGGCCCGGGCTGTATCTGGCGAATCTGGTCGGCGCTTGCCAAAGAAGGGCACGTAAAAATTTATCTCGATGGCGCCGAGGACCCTGCGGTGGACCTGCCTTTTATAGGTTACTTTAACCGCAAGAATGAGCCGTTCACATATCCGGCACTGGTGCACGAAACGGCGCGCGGGCAGAACTGCTACGTCCCCATCCCCTTCCAGAAATCCTGCAAGATCACCGCCGAGGGCGACTGGGGGGCCTATTATCACTTCACGTACACGACCTACCGCGAGGAAACCATCCTGCCAACCTTCACGCGAAACCTATCCGATGAGGAGAAACACGCCCTGGAGCGGGCCAACACCATTCTGTCTCGGGGCGCCGGGCCCGAGGTCCAGCGGCGAGGCCAGCAGAAGATGACCCAACCCGTGACGGTCCCGCCGGGCAAGACTATCAGTGTTCTGGGGCTCGAGGGCAAGTGGGCGATCACCGGAATCGACGTGAGTATGGACCTGCCTCCTTCACCTGAGGACCGGGACGTCCTTCGCGAGTTGACGTTGCACATGTACTGGGATGGCGAGTCCCAGCCGAGCGTGTGGGCCCCGTTGGGGGACTTCTTCGGGACCGCCGCCGGTGCGAACAAGTATGAGTCCTTCCCCCTGGGGGTGACCAAAGACGGTTTCTACTGCCGCTGGTACATGCCCGTCGAGAACGGGGCCGTGATCAAGGTCACCAACGACGGCGACAAAAAACGCTCGATGAAGTTCACGATCAGTCACGCGCCGGTGACCAAACCCATCGAGAGTCTCGGGCGGTTCCACGCCAAATGGCATCGTGACGCATTTCTGCCCGAAGAGCCGCAGCGTAGGGCAATAGATTGGACGATGCTAAAAACGCAAGGCCGGGGACGTTTCTGTGGCGCGATGCTCCACGTCTGGAATCCGCGAGGCAGTTGGTGGGGCGAGGGAGACGAGAAATTCTTTGTCGATGGCGAAAAATTTCCCTCGACAATCGGCACCGGCTCGGAAGACTATTTTGGCTACGCCTGGTGCACGCCGGAGCTTTTCAGCAACTGCTATCACAACCAGACGATAAGCATGGGCAACAAGGGACACGTCTCTGTGAACCGATGGCACATCACTGACAATGTCCCCTTCCAGAGGTCATTTGAAGCTGCCATTGAAAAGTACTTTCCTAACGAAAGGCCCACGCTTTATGCTGCCACCGTGTACTGGTATCAGGCTGCCGGCCAAGCTGATCCTTACGAGCCTGTGCCGGTCGAGCAGCGTAAAGGTTATTGGCATCCGATTGAAATCTTCAAAGTCAAAGGAGCGCTCGAAGGCGAAGACTTGAAGGTTCTAAGCAGAACCGCAGGCGACCCGCAAAGGCAGGATACGGATGGATTTGGCCCCAACTGGAGCGGCGATGCACATCTATGGTGGATTGACGCTAAGCCGGGCGACAAGCTTGACTTATCTATTCCCGTGCAAAAAACCGGAGGGTACCGGCTAAAGATGCAGCTTACAAAGGCAATCGACTACGGCATCGTCCAGCTTTATCTGGACGGCAAAAAGTTAGGCGAGCCGATCGACCTTTACAACGATGGCGTGGTGGCAACCGGCGTTTTGGATATGGGTATTCACGAACTGGATAAAGGCGAGCATAAATTGACAGTCCAGATTACAGGCGCTAATGAAAAGGCTGTAAAGTCGTATATGTTCGGCCTTGATTACCTGCTGCTGGAGGAAACCACATCGGGTTTTTACCTGCCGCAAGACCCTTCGTACACAATTTTGGATTCGGCCCGTGACTCCGTTAGGTTTGCTGTCGAGCGAACTTTGGTTCCTTATAAGCAGTATCTTTGCTGCAAGTCAACCTTCGTGGACAAGTCTGGTAACGTAATGGCCTGGCACGACTTTGGCAATCTCGAAGGGCCGGGCTGGGCGGCGAATGCGGTCGGCGGCGCTTACGAAATCTATTTGTTCTCAAAATCCCTGGGGGATCCCTGCTCGGGACATATCAGAGACCCCTGTACGGCGGATCAATCCGCCATACGTCTGGCGGATAAAGCTATTAGCCTGCTGGACCACGTGCTGGAGGACGGGTTTATCGACTACAAGACAGGATTTATTGTTAGCTACCGTGACACCGCCACCGACAGTTTTTGCCTCAATTATAAGCATAATAAGGACTGGTTCTGTCCCGGCTCAATGGCAAAAGTGGCTTTTCAGTTGCTCATCTTTAGCGATATTTTGGAGGGCGAAATGGCTCGGCCATCCCTGGTCGGGAGAAAAGATAAAATGCGCGGCATCGCTGCGAAAACCGCCGAGTGGATAGATGCCAGCATCAAATCTACGCCGAATGCCTCTGTTCCCCCTAAGGGGGGTCCCTGGTATCCGAGGCGGTGTAGACCCACCGGCGAGCATTATCCTAAAAGTCCCGACGGCGGGGACGACCCTTTATTTGCTAAGAGCGCTGATGGTCTATTCATAATCCAGCTTTTTACAGCCCTTACGCAGCGAGGCCTCGCTGATTACACCAGCAGAATCCGTGAAAAAATAAAAGTGTTTATGCAGGCAGGCGGCATCTTCGGCAGCATCAATCACGATACTTACGACGAGCACGAGAACGTCTCATACGCAGTGGCGTTTCGTGTCCTGCGGCAAGCGGCTGATTTGTTGGGCGATGAAAGTATCCGACGTTTTGCCTATGATAAGTGCCTTGCCGGGCTAGATCAATTCAAGATGACCGAGGATAGAAACGGCTGTGCCACCAAGGGTCTACTTTTTATGGAAAAAAGCTGGGACACAGCTTATCTTTGGGAAAACGCTGAAGCGGCCCTTGCTTACCTGGAAGCTTATGTTGATACCGGCAATAAATCGTATCTTCTCGATGGGCTTACTATTTTGCGGGCAATCGCAAAGCATCATCAGGGTCCCCGCTCTGCGGGAGCTGACAGGGATACCGGCTTTTTGACGGAAGGCGTCGACTGGAACAATCACGTTGGCAAGCAGCACCATTTTGACCAGGCTGAATATGGGGACATAAAATATACAGAACCTCTTTTGAATAACCTGCATATTGTTGAGCCTACCTTGGCGGCGCTTAAACTTGGCGGCGCAACTGCCGGGACGCAGCGGCGCTAAACGCAATTATTCTCTGTTATGAATCAGGGAGGCAAAGTCAGATGAAAAAACTCTGGATAATAGTGGTAGGATTCCTGGTTTGGACATTTCTGGCCGTATCCCAAAACATAGCCGCACAAGCCGATCAGAAAACCGGGCCTCTTATTCCTGCTGATAAAAACCTTTCAAAGGATTTTGTGCAGCGGCTTTGCCAGCGCGGCCAGCGTGAAACTTATGCTGGCCTTGACCTGGACACAATAGGGATGCCGGTTTGCGGGATAGGCACAGGCCAGCTTTATCTTCGAGGCGATGGAACGCTCGCTCTGTGGCAAATTTTCAATCAGCATGTTTTTTCTGGTTATGGAGCGGACAATTACCGAACATATAGGCCGGACTGCCCGGTAGATTCCGGATTCGCGGTGCTGGTGCAAGATGAGGATAGAATCATCGCCAGGCAGTTGAATCAGGATTTTGGGACGGTTGAGTTTTCCGGCGAGTATCCGATAGGCGTCGTGCGCTATCGAAGTGACGATTTCCCGGCAAAGGTAGAGATGGAGGTATTTTCTCCTTTTATTCCGCTTAACGCAAAGGATTCCGCCCTTCCGGCAACGCTGTTTCATATTACTATTGAGAACGTTTCTGCTGAAAGCATCCACGCTGGGATTTTAAGCTGGCTTGAAAACGCTGTTTGCTTACATTCTGCAGAATCGCTCGATAATGTCTTGCGTCGAAGCCGAATTGTCGCCGAGAAAGGCCGGACCTTGATAGTTCATACGGCTGAAAAGGCCGCGATGCCGCAGGAAACCGCCCGGCGAGGGCCAAAAATTATTCTTGCCGATTTTGAAGGCCCCGACTACGGCAACTGGAAGATAACGGGCGAAGCCGTCGGCAAGGCGCCGGCAGCCAGCACGCTGCCAAATCAGCAGCAGGTAACCGGCTTTTTAGGCAAAGGCCTGGTGAATACCTACCTCGGCGGAGACGGCCCCCACGGAACGCTCACTTCGCCGGCTTTTGAAATCTCCCGAAAGTTCATCAACTTCCTTATCGGCGGCGGGGGGCAGGCGGGCCAAACCTGCATCAATCTTTTAATCGACGGCAAAGTCGTGCGCACTGCCACGGGCAAGGACAATGAAAAGCTCCAGTGGCAATTCTGGAACGTGGCAGAATTTCAAGGAAAGCAAGGGCAAATTGAAATTGTTGACCGGGCATCCGGCGGATGGGGACACATAAATATCGACCAGATCGAACTATCCGATGAGCCGCAAAAAGCCCCGGTGGGTCCTTTGGAAGCGCTGGCCGACAATGGCTCAATGGTGCTAATGCTCGCCGAGAAAGACAGCTCATCGAAGGCAAACCAATGGCTTATAGGTAACTTGTCATTCGAGGATGACACCGCCTACCCTGTCACCGATAAAAAGAGTACGGCTATCTCAACGACCATCGTCGATCTGGCTCGCGGCGAGAAAAGGACCTTCATATTCGTCCTGGGTTGGTTCTTCCCAAATCACGAGCATGGTCATGAGTACGCTAATCGTTTCAACAGCGCTTCTGACGTTGCCCACTATGTGCTTGATAATTACACCCGGCTTGCCGGCGACACACGAAGATGGCACAAGACGTTCTACGAGGATAGCACGCTGCCGCGTTGGCTTCTTTTCCGCCTTCACTCGACGGTCTGCAATCTCGCCACCGGTACCTGCCAATGGTGGAAGAACGGGCGCTTCTGGGCGTGGGAGGGTGTCGGCTGCTGCGAGGGCACCTGCACCCACGTGTGGAATTACGCCCATGCTCCAGCTCGGCTTTTTCCTGAGCTGGAGCGAGCGGCGCGAGAGATGCAGGACTTCGGCCAGGGTTTTGACGAGAAGACCGGCTTGGTTGGTTTTCGCAGCAATCGCTCTTACGCTGCCGATGGGCAGTGCGGCACTATTCTAAAAGCCTACCGCGAGCACCTGATGTCCAGCGATAATAGCTTTCTACAGCGTAATTGGCCGAGGATAAAAAAGGCGCTTCTATTTTCCATTGCTCAGGACGGCAACGACGATGGGCTGATTGAGAATAGCCAGCACAATACCTACGACATCAATTTTGAAGGGCCGAACACGTTTGTCGGCTCACTTTACCTTGCTGCTCTTCGAGCCGGCGAAGAAATGGCAAAAGAGATGGATGACCAGGAGTTTGCCCAGCGCTGCCGAAAGATATTTGAAAGCGGAAGCCGGCTCACGGTCGAGCGACTTTGGGACGGTGAATACTTCATTCAACTGGTTGACCTGCAAAAGCATCCAAAAGACCAATATGAAAAAGGATGTCTATCCGACCAGCTTTTTGGCCAGGGCTGGGCACATCAGCTCGGGCTGGGCTATATTTATCCGCCGCAGCACGTCAAAAAGGCGCTACAATCGGTCTGGAAATACAACTGGGCGCCTGACGTCGGGCCGTATAATGCTGTGCACAAGCCGGAGCGGTGGTTTGCCAGGCCCGGCGAGCCAGGCTTACTTACCTGCACCTGGCCTAAAAGCCAATATCTTGCCGAGGGTGTTCGCTACAGAGAGGAGGTCTGGACGGGCATTGAGTATCAGGTGGCCGGTCACATGGTCGCCGAAGGTATGCTTACCGAGGCCCTGGCGATATGTCACGGCATCCAGCAGCGCTACGGGCCGGCAAAGCACAATCCATTCAACGAGATTGAATGCGGCGACCATTACGCGCGGGCGCTGGCCAGTTGGGGCGTTTACACTGCTCTTTGCGGCTACGAACACCATGGGCCGAAAGGGCACATAGGTTTTGCACCTCGTGGCTTAGCCACGGGAATAACGCCGGAGAACTTCCAGGCTGCTTTTACCTCCGCCGGCGCCTGGGGCAGCTTTTCACAGAAGCGACAGGCCGATGCTCAAGCCGAGCAAATCGAGGTCCGCTGGGGCAGGCTTAATTTGAACAGCCTTTCCTTTGCCGTTCCACAAGATTTTCGCTCTGCTGGCGTTTCTGTGACAGTGCAAGGTCAGGCGGTTGAGTCCTCTTACCAGCTCAGAGAGAGCCGAGTCGAGGTTACGTTGAAAAAAGAGCTGGTCCTTTCGCAACGTCAGGTATTGCAGGTTGTAATTCGCAAGACGCGCTAATCCAAGTCCCGATCAGGGATGGCTGATCGCCATTTTGCAGAGAGATGACAAAATGATAAAGGATTTGATAACTAAAAGCAGGAGCTATCGGCGTTTCTTCCAGGAAGTGGCCATAGACCGGCGGATTCTACGGGAGCTGGTCGAGCTGGCCAGACTGTCTCCGTCAGCGGCAAATTTGCAGCCCTTGAAATACATCCTTTGCTGTGAGCCTAAGAAAAATGCCCTCATTTTCCAGCACCTGGGCTGGGCAGGGTATCTGAAAGATTGGCCCGGCCCGGCTGAAGGCGAAAGGCCGTCTGCGTACATTATTATACTCGGCGACACCGAGATAGAACCCCGCCGTGGGAACGGCGGGGCTAACCGGTTAACCCCGCCATCACTATGGCGGGGTTGCGACCACGGAATCGCCGCCCAAAGCATTCTTTTGGGTGCAGCGGAAAAAGGTTTTGGCGGCTGTATCATCGGGACAGTAAAGAGAGAAGAGCTTCGCCGGGCACTGGCTCTGCCGGCTCGCTATGAGATACTCCTTGTTTTGGCCCTCGGCAAGCCCAAAGAGACGGTGGTGATTGAGCCGGTGGGGACTGGCGGAGACATCAAGTACTGGCGGGATAACCAGGGCGTGCATCATGTGCCGAAGCGCTCGCTGGATAGCATCATTTTAATTGACAATTGACAATTGACCTCGGGAACTAAAGTGCCTAAAATGTCTAAAGTGAGCTAAACGGGCAAAAGTGCCTAAAGTGATCTAAAGTATCTAAAGTTAAATTTTAGGCACTTTAGGCACTCCGCACTTTAGGCACTTTTAACTTTGAGAGGTGGATTATGAAGAAAATATCGATTGGCTCGTGGGCGTATACGATCGGCCCCTATGCAAAAAATCCTATAGCCTGGGATGAAGTCATCAAAAAGGTCAAGGGCCTCACGTTTGACGGCGTGGAGCTGGGCGGCTTTCCGCCGCACCCCAACCCGGACAGTCTCCCGCTCAAAAAGCAGCGCAACGCCTGTAAAAGGCAACTCTCAGAAATAGGGCTTGACTGGTCGGGTTTGGCTGCCGACCTCTGGAGCCAGCACCTTGTTGATGCCGATGACAATTCGGCGTATCTTGCATGTTTTCGTAAGAATTTAGAGTTCTGTGTTGACCTTGGAATCCCTGCGATTCGTGTGGACACCGTGCAGCCGCCTACTATTTTTGACAAGGTTGATCCGGATACCGCCCGGCAACGCGTTGTAAAGACGTGGAAGGTTTGTGCCGCCGACGCAGCCGAAAAAGGTGTACGTGTGGCATGGGAGTTCGAGCCCGGCTTTGCGTTCAATAAGCCCTCTGACATTGTGCGCATCGTTGAGGAGGTCGGGCATGACAATTTCGGCGTGATGTTCGATACCTGTCACGGCTATATGGTTTCCACAAGCGGCGCGCGTCAGCCCGGCAAAAAGGAAGTTCTGCCGGGCGGCGTGGTGGAACTGGCAAAGAAGCTTCGCGGGAAAATCAAGCACATCCACCTGATTGACTCCGATGGCACGCTCCACAATAACGAGACATCGACCCACACGCCCTTTGGCCAGGGCAAGATAAATTTCGACGAGCTGCTTCCTGAGCTGGCTAAAAACGATATGGGACACGATTGGTGGACCATCGACTTGTGCTTCTGGCCGGATGCCTGGGCAGTCACCGAGCAATGTAAAAAGGCGGTCGACAAGCTCAACAGAAAATACGGCTGATTGTCAGCAATAACTCTTTAGGATTCCCGCGAAGCGGGGTCCCTGTTAGGGGAGTATCGCTATGAAAAAGAAGAATCTTAACGTCGGCCTTATCGGATACGGCTTTATGGGCCGAACGCACTCCAACGCGTACCTGAAGGTGACGCACTTTTTTGACGTGCCGTACGACCCGGTTCTGCAGGTGGTCTGCGGCCTGGTGGAGGATGAGGCCAAGGCCTTTGCCGAGCGGTGGGGCTACAAGTCGTACACCACCGACTGGCACAAGGTGATCGAGGACGAGAATATCGATGTGGTGGATATCTGTGTGCCGAACAACGTGCACGCCGAGATCGCAATCGCTGCCGCCAAGGCCGGCAAGGCCATCTGCTGTGAGAAGCCGCTGGCGCTGAATGCCGAGCAGGGCAAGCAGATGGTCGAGGCCGTAGAGGCTGCGGGCGTGGTCAACCTGGTCTCGTTCAACTATCGCCGGGTGCCTGCCGTGACATTGGCCAAGCAGCTCATCGACCAGGGTCGGCTGGGGCGAATCTTTCACTATCGGGCCAATTTCCTGCAGGATTGGACCATCTCGCCGAAGGTGCCGCAGGGCGGTATGGCAACGTGGCGGCTGGACGTCAAGGCCGCCGGCTCGGGCGTGCTCGGCGACCTGCTGGCCCACTGCATCGACACGGCCATGTGGCAAAACGGGCCTATCGCCACCCTGTGCGCTATGACGGAGACCTTTGTCAAAGAGCGCATGCACGCCGAGACGGGCAAGGTCGAGCCGGTCGGTATCGACGATGCGTGCACCTTCTTCTGCCGATTCGACAACGGCTCGCTGGGCAATTTCGAGTCTACCCGCTACGCCCGCGGCCACAAGGCCCTTTATACCTTCGAGATCAACGGCGAGCACGCCTCCATCGCCTGGGACCTGCACGATTTGCATCGGCTTAGCTACTTCGACCATCGCGACGAATCAATCGTGCGCGGCTGGCGGTCGATTCACGTCACTGACGCCGATATGCCCTATATGGGCAAGTGGTGGGTGCCGGGGCTGCAGATTGGCTACGCGGAGACGTTCGTCCACCAGGTGGCGGAGTTCCTCCAGAATATGGCTAAGGGCGAGCCGACGTCGCCGACCTTCCGCGAGGCTCTTGCCACGCAGTACGTCTGTGACGCGGTGCTGGACTCGGCCAAAAATAAAAAGTGGGTGAAAGTACCGAAAGGGTAAACCATCGGGTTAAGGAGAATTTATGTCTGCTAAATCTATTGCCGGTAAGGCACTTGAGCAGGGCAGCGGCATATTAAGGCTGGCGCCGAACTGGGTGCCGCGATCTTTCTGTGTGCCGGGCCGGCGAATCAAACTTCATCCCGACGACTATTATGCCGTGGGCGGCCCACGGGGCGGTATCGATGAACGCTGGTTTGCCTCAACCACGCCGGCAGACAATGGCCCGTTAACCTCGCCGAACGAAGGGCTGAGCTTTATCGTGTTCGAGCACAATGGGAAAGTGGAAAAAGTCCTGCTCAAAGAGGCGATCGATGAACTGAAAGGCGAAATCGTCGGCGACAGGATATGGAAGCAGTATAAGCGATGGCCGATGTACTCGAAGTTCTTTGACAATAAAGGCGCGCTGCCGCATCATATACATCACCGCGACGAGCACGCCAAGCTGACAGGGCAGTTGGGAAAGCCCGAAGCCTATTATTTTCCGCCCCAGGCAAATAACTACGGCGGCGATTTTCCGTACACATTCTTCGGCCTCAAGCCCGGCACCACCAAAGAGCAGGTCCGTCAGTGTTTGGCTGATTTTGAAAAAGGTGACAACAAAATCACGGACCTGTCGGTTGCGTATCGGCTGGAGGTGGGCACGGGCTGGGACGTGCCGCCGGGCGTGCTGCACGCGCCGGGAAGTCTGTGCACTTATGAGCCGCAAAAAGCATCCGATGTTTTCGCTATGTACGAGTCGCTTCCCCACAATCAGGTTGTGCCCAAAGAGCTTCTCTGGAAAGATACGCCCAAAGACAAGGCAGGGGATGTTGACCATCTGCTTGCGGTGATTGATTGGGACCTGAATGTAGACCCCAATTTTGCCGAAAATCGGTTTATGCGGCCCAAGCCCGTTCGCGCGCTCCGCGAAATGAAAGCCGAGGGTTACATAGAGAATTGGATATGCTATAAGTCCAGAACCTTTAGTGCCAAAGAGCTCACGGTTCTGCCGGGCAAGAAAGTAACAATTAAGGATAGCGCCGCGTACGGGTTTATCATGATGCAAGGGCACGGCACGATGGGACAGTGGGATATAGAGACTCCCGCACTGATAAGGTACGGCCAGTTGACCTACGACGAGTTCTTTGTCACTGAACAGGCTGCCAAAAAGGGAGTGACTATTACCAACCCTTCCAAGGCTGACCCGATTGTGATGCTGAAGCATTTTGGCCCTGACAATCCAGACTTAGATTTGCAGTAGCGATTGATTAACCCGCCAGACGTGTGGCGGGTTAACTTCGTCCGGTGTGCTCTGCACACCACGACGGCTGACCATGCACAAGTCAAGGGCGTTTACGCTTATAGAGCTGTTGGTGGTGATCGCCATCATCGCCTTGCTGATGGCGATACTGATGCCGGGACTGCGGAAGGCCCGCGAACAGGCCAAAGCCGTTAACTGCAAGAGCAACCTGCGGCAGATCGGCCTGGCGGCGAATTTGTATGCCGAAGAGTACGATCTATATGTTCCTTGGGGCCTGACAAATCGTGCTCCGGCGACGGGCAGAATTCCGTGGTTCGAGCTTTTTATGCCCTTTCTGGCACAAAAGCCGATAGACAATGATTATCGAAATGTCCAGATATATCGCTGCCCGAGCTATCCGGAGAAAGACCAGACGGTCTGCTTTGTGGTAAACGGCTGGATCTTCAGGGACAAGAATGACATGGTCGGAAGGGAAAGAATAGACCCTGTCAAGCTAACCAACTGCACCCAGCGAGCCTATACTATTTACCTTGCCGACAACGAGTACGGGTCGTGGCGGCTGATAATTAGAAAAGCCGACGACCAGGGAGTCAATCGGTGTGATGTCTGGCATCCGGACCACATGCCATTCTCCGACAGGCAGGACATAACTTATGGCCGACGAGTGGCAAGGGCTCGACATAGAGCCGGCTGCCATTGCCTGTTTCTTGACTGGCACGTTGACTGGATGGCTGCCGAGGATATGACAATAGATATGTGGAGATTCGAGAAGTAGCCCGTGGCACGGGCTTCCAGGGTGGCATGGGCTTCCAGCCCATGAAATCCAGAGTTCACGCCCAGAATGGGCGTGCCACAGGACACGGCCAAGATGGCCGTGCCACAATAGGAGATAGAAGAATGGACATCAAAATTACGAGTTCTGCTTTCCAGGATGGCGGGCTAATTCCTGCTAAATATACCTGCGATGGTGCGGATGTCTCGCCGCCGCTGCAATGGGATACGGTTCCGGAGGGCGCTAAAAGTATCGCTCTTATATGCGATGACCCGGATGCGCCGATGGGCACCTTTGTACACTGGGTCATATTTAGCCTGCCGGCAGAGACCAGACAGTTGGCGGAAAAGGTTCCGGCTGATAAGACTCTGCCGAGCGGCGCGCGACAAGGCACCAGTGATTTTGGCAGGGTCGGCTATGGTGGGCCGTGTCCACCAAGCGGCACGCACCGATACTTTTTCAAAATCTACGCTCTGGATGCCAAAGTGGACTTGCCTGCTGGCGCCAGAAAGAGCGACCTGCTCAAGGCTATGCAAGGGCATATCCTCGCCCAGGGTCAGTTAATCGGAAAATACAAACGGCGATAAACCGGCCGTTGTTTACATTTGCTCGTCGCCGTACCGGCGACGGCTAAACATCTTTTTCATGGAGATGCAAAAATGTTTAATTCAAAAACTTTAAGAAACGCTGTTGTGCTGTGGTTGTTGGTTTTCTCTACCTTTGCTGTACAAGTAAGGGCGGGCGATAACCTGCTTGCGATGGTCCCGGCTGAGAGTCTTTTTTGCGTGCGCATAAACAATCTTGATCAGACTCTTGCCAAAATGGACCAGTTTTTAGCCGGTGTATATCCGACGCCTGTCTCCATGCTCGTAAAGGCACAATTCGCAGAGATGTTGGGCGACCCTGCGTTAAAGGGCGTGAATACCAAAGGCAGTTTTGCCGTCTTCGGTACTATTACGCCGGGCGAACCAGTGGGAGAAGACATCATCTCTGTTCTTATTCCGGTCACGGATTACAAACAGTTTATCAGCGCAAATCCCAAAGTGTCTGCGCCGGATGCCAACGGCGTTTCCAAAATCACAGGCGAGAATGGACTGGTTACGCAGGTCGGTGAATTCGCGTTGCTCAAATCGCCGAAAAGTTATGCTGGACTAATTGCAACCGCAAAATCGATCTCTGCTGCCGAGTCGCCCGGCCTGGCAAGCGTCCTTGATGCTGGCCAGGCCAAACAGGCTGCGCAGGCGCCAGTTTGGGCTTACGTGAATATGCAGGTAGTCTCAAAGGCGTTTGGGCCGATGCTACGCAGCCAGATCGAACAGATGAAAAAAATGCCTGCTGGCGGAAAGTGGGATACGCAGGCCCAGATTAAGACACTTCAGCAGATGAGAAATGATCTGGCGCAGAGCCAGCCTGATAATAAGCAAGCAATCACTATGCTTGACCTGCAAATCGAAGAGCTGAGAAAAATAGACAAGCAATCAAAAGGTGAAGAAGCATCACAGTCAATTGCCAGAATGATGGATGTGTATGCCGCCATTCTTGAGACGCTAATGAAGGAAACGCAATCGCTGAGCGTAGTAGTCGATCCCAAGCCGGATGTTCTGAGTGTCGCCGCGACGGTTTCGGCAGTGCCCGGCACGGATATGGCTAAGATGTTTGCTGCGGGCAGTTCTGCGAGTCAAGAGAATAGGCTTTTGGCATACCTGGAAGATGGGGCAGCGATGAATTTTGCGGGCAGGCTGAATACACCTTTCTGGAAGGAGCTTAATCTTAAGGGGATCGATTTGTTTGCGGCCATGATGCGTGAGAGTATGCCCGCAGAGGATATAGCCAAAATGAAGGCCCTTGTCGAAGAGACGATGGGCTGCTTTGGCGGGCCGATGGCAGGTTCGTTCTTCGTTGACGCAAAGAGCAAGCCGCCATTCGCGTTTAAGTATATTGTGGCCGTTAAGGATCAAAAAACACTCAATAAGGTTATTGATGAAAGCTCGCAGCTCATCAACACTGGTGCCGTTGCCAGTTTCTATAAAGACATGGGGTTCGAGACCAGCTTTACACTAAAGCGCAGTCACGACCGTTACAAGGATATTCCAATAGATGCTGCGCAGTTCGTGATAAAATCGACTGAGCCTAATTCACCGCAGGGGCAGATGATAAATGCTTTGTACGGGCCGGGAATTGATTACCGATGGGCGGTGGTCGATGGATTGTGGGTTTGTGCCGCAGGTGGTGACTCAGACTCGGCTATACGCAAACTGATAGACCAGATAAAAGCGGGCGAACCGAAGCAAATGGCCGGCGAAGTGAGGGCGGCTTTGGCACTGCTTCCCGCAGCGGATAAGGCCGACTTCCTGGCAACATATAACGTTCTGCGAATGTTAAAGATGGTTTGGGCTTTCATGCCGATGGCAGCAGTAATGCCGCAGATGGATATTCCTACCAAGAGCAACATGGTGTTTGCCGGCAGCGTTGCCGGCGGCAAGATGACGATTGATGTCGCTTTGCCGAAAGAGCATCTGATGGAGATAATGGGCGTTTTCCAAAAGATGCAACAGCAGCAGAAGTCAATGATAGAGACCAGTGAGACCCATTCTAAAAACTTAAAACAGATAGCAATAGCCTGCAATATATATGCAGATGACAACAACGGCAAATTGCCCTCGAATCTGCAGGAACTGATTGAGAAAGCTCAACTGTCACCCAAGACCCTTGAATCACCGCTTAAGCCCGAGGATTTTGAGGGACCAAGCTATATATACATTGCTGGACAATCAGTGAATACGAAATCGGCCGATGATTATATTGTTGTTTATGAAAATCCAGAGTTTTGCAGCGATATGGTTACTGGTCTTCTGTTGGATTTTCAAGTTAAGACAATGAAACCGGACGAATTTTTAAGGAAGCTCGAGGCGACCTACAAACGACTTGGCAGAGAGATGCCCGATATTAAATTTAAGGGTTCCCCAAAGCCTATGAGGTAAGAGTCAGGGTGTCCGTTTAGGGGTGACTAAAGACCGATGTGGAAGGCAGTTAGAAGTTCTCCAGTATGGCTGCTGTATGAATCGCAAGCAACATTAGATAGTCTAGGTCGCTGAGACTGTATTGCTCGTGGCTGGTATCGTTATCGACGTACAGCACGCCGAAACAGCCGGAAGCACCCACAATAGGCGCTATCATAGCAGAGTTTATCTTTTCTCTTTGTTTTTGCTGTGGAACTTGCGGCAGGAGCAAAAACTCGCCTTTCTCGACCGATTTAGTTATTTTTTCGTTGAGTTCAAGGTCGCTAAGCTGAACTTTTTGCCCTTCTCGGCTCTTTCCTGCGTGGCAGGTCATCGGCCCGGCGGGTTCATTTCTAAGAGCGCACCAGGTGCGATATGCAGCGAAGTGTGTTATTGTGATCTTCAATAAAGCCTTTAACATTTCATCGGGACCGTTGACTTGGCAGATCGCTTCGGTGGCTTGTATGAAGTCCTTTGCTCTTTTGGCTGGCAGTCTTATGTCGGGAGCGTGCTCGGCATCGAGTCTCCTTACTATAGTTTGTGGCTCGCGGAAAGCTGTAGTCAGTGTATCTTCCAAGTCAAGCCGCCTGGCAGACCCGGCTTTGTCTCCAAGATCAATTTCTATAGCAAAATCAGCTATGCGAAGGTGATCGCCCGTTTTGACCTTGGCCTCGTGGATCGCCTTGTCGTTCAGGTAAGTTTTGTTGGCTGAATCCAGGTCTTTAACCATCCATTTGCCGTCTTGCGTGTCAAAGATAACCGCGTGCTGTCTTGAGACTTTTTGATCGGGCAAAAGTATCTGGCTGTCGGTATGTCTGCCGATATGAATAGGACCTTTCGTGAATCGAAATTCGCCGGCGGTTCGACCACCTTGTTTTACAAGTAATCGCATCGGTCTTCCTGTCCCTATGCACGTTTTCAAGCCCTACAGATAATTCTCTACAATTTACTGCGATTTGTCAAGGAGTCAGTCGAACTAAGCATCCCGGTATCCTGGTTATGGCAGCTTGGCCAGAGCTATTACTTTGCCGGCGCCGATGTTTATGTAGTTTTTGCCGAAGTGCTTTTCGAATAAGCTTCTGGCCTTTTCGCCGGTGCAATGGCAGGGCCCAACATATCGCGCGCCGTGCTGTTTGAAAGCCGAAATGGTTTTCTCGATTTTTGCTTTTGTTGCCCACTCCAGATGGAAGCCGCCCAGTACTAAAAGGATGTCGCCCTCGGCCAAATCTCTTGCAGCCTTTACCATCTTGAGGATGCCCGGATGTGCACAGCCAGTCATTATGATCAGGCCGGCTTTCGTTCGGACAATTATGGACTGCTCTTTTATCAATTTCCCGATCTGGCCGGTAGAATAGACATCCTCGCAAATTTTCAGAGGCTCTTTAACCTCGATTAGTCTTGCCCCCTGTTTTGGATGTTTTCTTTAAATTTTTTCGGGAATGATTTTGGCAGATAGACAGCTATTTGGCGGTTCTTTTCAAGAAGGCTGCTAAGTCCGCCGGTATGGTCGCCGTGGATGTGAGAGAGAACGACCACATCTATCTTGTCGGGGTCGATGGCCAATTTTTCCATATTGTCGAGCAACAAGGAACCGTTTCCGCCGGTATCGAAAAGGATAGTTTTCTCAGTACCGGTGACGAACGCCGAAAAACCCCAGGCAGTCTTCAGTCCGTTTGTGTATGGGTTGTTGTCGCAGACGACTTCAATAGTTAAGTCGCCGAAGCCGGGCTGCGAAGTGCCTCGGTTTTCTTCGTTCGTCGGTTGTCCTTTGTTTTGCATGACGTATTATTATAGCGACAAATGCGCTAAACGGGCAGCTCGCAGAGGTCAAAGTGTGGTTCGCTAAGCAGGATAATCGCTTGCTATTTGACGGGTTTTCTGTTTTATTAAGCAAGGCATGGAAACTGGACTTTTTGATTTGTCTGGCAAGACGGCTCTGGTCACCGGCGGCAGCAGAGGTATCGGCTTTGCCATAGCAAAGGGCCTGGCCGAGCATGGAGCCGACATCGCGATTGTAGCGCGTGACAAGGCCAAGCTTAAAACCGCCAAAGAGCGAATTCAAAAAACCACCAGAGGTGGAAACGTCTGGACCTTTTCCTTCGACCTGGAAAAGGTGGAAGGAATAGACGCTCTATTCGAGAAAATAGTCCGCGAAACCAAAGGAGTAGACATCCTGGTCAATTGTGCAGGGACAACCGCCCGCGCACCGGCTGAACAGGCCGATCTGGATAGCTGGCAGCGAGTTATCCAGGTGAATCTGACCGCTGTGTTTCTCATCTCGCAGGCCTTCTGCCGGCATCGAAAGCAAGTCGCTAAGCCGGGCAAGATTATCAACATCGGCTCATTGTTGTGCCATGCAGCGCGTGCCACTAATGCGCCCTACGCAAGCAGCAAAGGCGGTCTGCTTATGCTCACAAAATCGCTGGCGGTGGAATGGGCTAAATACGATATAAACGTGAACGCCATGGGGCCGGGCTACATTCAGACCGAGCTTACTAAGCCGCTGTGGACCGACCAGGATTTTGACAAATGGGTGCTTTCAAAAACTCCGCTCGGCAGATGGGGCAAGCCCGAAGATATCGTTGGCACGGCTATTTTTCTCGCCTCGCCTGCCAGCGATTTTGTCACCGGGCAGATCGTGTATGTCGACGGCGGCTGGCTCGCCATGCTGTAGCAAACGAAGTTTCATAAAGAACTCATTTGGAGTTAACGATTATGACTGCCAATAAATCTAAATTGTTGGCCACGCCCTCTTTGCTGGCAGCGGTCATCCTGCTCACCGGCTTCGTTAATAAGTGTGCCGAGGCTGAGCCTGGCGCAGCCAACAACACGGTCGTTCTCGATGCCCGAAATCGTCTGGAGACCTCGCAGGGCAGCGGGAAGTTCACGGTACTATACAAAAGGTTAGAATGGAATCCCGCAGAGACGGCCATAATTATCTGCGATATGTGGGACAAGCACTGGTGCGAGGGTGCAACCAGCCGAGTCGCAGAGTTGGCGCCGGTAATCAACAAGGTTGTCTCTAAAGCGCGGGACAAAGGGGTTCTGATCATCCATTCGCCCAGCGAAACGATGAACTATTACAAAGACCATCCTGCTCGTAAGCGTGCCCAGAATGCGCCCAAGGCTACAAACCCGCCCGATGGTATCGGCAACTGGTGTAAATGGATCGGCAAAGAAGAGGAAGAGGCAGCATATCCCATCGATCATTCCGATGGCGGGTGCGACTGCCAGCCGAAGTGTCCGCAGGGTTCTCCCTGGCGTAAGGAAATTGCTATTATCAATATTAGCGACAAAGACGCTATCAGTGATTCGGGCGTAGAAATCTGGAATCTGCTGGAGCATCGCGGCATCAAAAACCTTATCCTTATGGGCGTGCACACAAATATGTGCGTGCTCGGTCGGCCTTTCGGCCTTCGCAATATGGCCAGGTTCGGCAAAAATGTCGTGCTCATACGCGATCTGACTGACACTATGTACAACCCACGGGCCAAGCCCTTCGTCAGCCATTTTACCGGCACCGACCTGGTGGTCGAGCACGTCGAGAGATTTGTTTGCCCGACAATTCCATCAACGGCGTTTACGGATCAGCCGGCATTTCGTTTTAGCGGTGACAAGCGCCCTCGTGTAGTTTTTATTTCTGCTGAGAGCGAGTACAAAGCTGCTGAAGCGCTGCCTGATTTTGCGCACGAGCTGCAAATGAAATACGGGTTATCCTGTGAGATACTTCAGGCCGGCACAGATGAAAAAAGTAAAGAGCGCAATTACATTTGCGGCATGGAATCGCTCTTGAATGCTGACCTGGCGGTTGTATTTGCGCGTCGCCGGGCGTTTCCAGCCAAACAGATGCAGTACTTGCGTGATTATTTGGAAAGCGGCAAACCGCTGCTTGCGCTGCGAACTGCCAGTCACGCCTTTGATACGCGCGGCAGCACCCCGGCAGGTCACGTCGAATGGCGAGAGTTTGACCACGATGTACTCGGCGGAAACTACACCGGCCATTACGCCAGCGGACCGCAGACCACCGTAACCGCTGCCACAGCCGCCCAGGACCACCCAATTCTATCTGGCGTCAAAACGCCCTTTATTAGTAATGGTTCGCTGTATAAAACCAGTCCGCTGGCTGGTTCAGCGCAATTGCTGCTGACAGGCAGCATACCGGACCAAAAGCCTGAGCCGGTTGCCTGGACAAATATGTATAAGCAGGCCCGTATCTTCTATACGTCGCTGGGTCATCCGGACGACTTTGGCAATCCGCAGTTCCGCCGGGTTCTTATAAACGCGGTTTTCTGGGCGATGGATAAGCCGGTTCCGAAGGAAAAAGCCATAAGATAAGCAAAGCATACGCCGACGCGTGCGGATTTTACCAAGAATTTACTTTTGGCTGTCAACTGATGGGCTACGATGAACGTCTATACCCCCAGATAGAACAGGTAGCCTCAATGGATAGCACTGACGAAAGCTTAATTGCCGCCTATTGTCAGGGCGATAAGACGGCGTTCGGCGAAATTGTCCGCCGATACGCGGATAGTATGCTTGGATATTTGACGCGGATGAGCAGAGATCGAGAAGAGGCTCAGGACCTTTTTCAGGAGACCTTCAGGCGTGTTCATGAAAAGGCCCATACGTTTGCCGGCGGTGCATTTAAGAACTGGCTGTTTACGATCGCGACCAACGTGGCTATCGACGGCTTACGCAGGCGCAAACGTCTGCGATTGGTATCGCTGAACCAGCCGGTAGATTGTGCCGACAGCGATGAGGAATTCGGCGCAGCTATTGCAGCAGACAACCGGTGCAATCCTTATGACCAGGCGATAAAAGCTGAACAGGCTGAGAAGGTAAAGCAGGCCATCGAGTTGCTGCCGGCCAGGCAGCGGGCAACGCTTATCCTGGCTTATTATCAGCAGCTTAGTTACGGGCAGATAGCAGAGGCTTTAGGTTGTTCCATCGGGACGGTAAGGACGCAGATGTTTAGGGCACTTAGAAAGCTGGCGGATAGATTACCTGATATTGGGCAAGGCGTAGAATGAAAGGTCATCTTACAAGAGGGCAGCTTATTCAGTACCAGTTCAAGCTGGTCTCCGATATTTATCTGGAGGAAATTGCCGGGCATCTTCAAGCCTGCGCCGAGTGTCGCCGGCATCTGGAGCAGCTAAGGCGTAAGTTTGCCGCCTTGGATTTATTGCGTGAGGATGTAACGGCGTCGCAGGATTTGATTTCACGGGTGATTGAGCAGGCCGCAGAAAAACCCCGCGTAAATCCGCCGTACGTCTGGCGGATAAAACGTGGGGCTAAATATTTAGCCCCGCCTTTTAGGCGGGGTCTTCCCTGGCTCAGTGCTGCGGCTGCTGTGCTTTTGGTGGGGCTATTGTTTTTGGTTGTGCATTTGAGTAGGCAGGCACCGGAAAGGCCCACCGACTTGGCGGAGAAAGAGATTGCCCCGGCGGTCGCTATGGATAGAGAGACGCCTACAATAGAAGAGCCGGTAGCGTTGGCTGCGAAGGCGAGAGAGCCGGAGGGATATTTGGGAGGTCCTGCCGGCAGCGTTGCACATGAGGCTGCAATCTCTGAAGATATTCCTTTTGCACCTGCCAGTGCGATAGAGTTAGTGACACTGCCGAGGCGGGAGGATGTGCAGATAACTATCTACAATTCTGCTGATTTGACGCTTGTGCGGGAGAGGCGTAATCTAACGTTAAAGAAGGGCTGGAACTGGCTGCAGTTTATGTGGGCAAATACTCTGATTGACCCGACTTCACTGAGTTTAGAGCCGCTGCAGGAGGCCGACAAAATTGACGTACAGCAGTTGGTGTTTCCAGCGAGGCTGCGGGAGCTTGGCCGCTGGCTGATCCGCTCGGAGGTCAGCGGCCGAGTACCGTTCCAGATTACTTATTTTACAAGCGGCCTATCCTGGCGAGCGTTTTATATGGGGTCACTTTCACACGATGAAAAGACGATGCGATTAGATGGTTTCGTCCGCGTCGGCAACAATTCCGGCGAAGATTACGAGAACGCCCAGACCCGGCTAATTGTGGGCACAGTGCATCTTCTTGATCAAATAGCTGAACTGGCGAAGCGCCAGTATCCGTATGGTATGCCGATGCCTCTGGGGGGTTTGAGCGGTTATGGAAGTGGCGGGTTTGGCGGGTGGAAAGGTGCCGCCGTTACAAATGGGGACGCGAAGGCCAGGCTCGACCTCTTCTGGGGTGACCTTGGAGAGGGATTGAGGCCTAAGGAAATCAGAAAAGAAGGCCTTAGCGAGTATTTTCTCTACACGATTGAAGGCACAGAGACCATACCGGATAAGTGGGGCAAACGTCTGCTTTCGTTTGAGGCTGAGGATATTGCGGTAAAGAGCCTGTATAAGTATGATGAAGAACGTTGGGGCGAGCAGACGATAAGATTTGTTTCCTTCGCCAACGACAAAAAGCACAATCTTGGCGATACGCCTATCCCGAATGGCACCGTCAGGATATATAGCCAGGCTGATGAGCAAGGATATTTGTCCTACGTGGGAGGGACGGATATTAAATATATTCCGGTAGATGAAGAGGTGGAGCTAAATCTTGGCCCTGCTCGATTGGTTAGTGTTGAGCCGATATTGATGGATTTCAAGACCGACAATTACGTTTTTGACAGGAAGAAGAATATTGCCGGCTGGGATGAGATACGCATCTGGAAGATCGAAGTTACGAATACCAGGACGTTGCCTATAGAGATTGAAGTCACTCGCGGCTTTGGCACTGCGTACTGGACGTTGCAGTTGGAGGATACAGAAGTTTCATACCAGAAGTATGATGCCACGCACGCCCGTTTTAAGCTGTCTCTTGAGCCGCGAAGCAAACACTCATTCGGATACGGAGTAAGAACGTATCATGGCGTGCGGGAAGAACAAGTTAATCAATAATAGGTGTCGAAAAATGAGAAAAATCATTTTATTTATTGTATTATTGGCAACCTCAAGCATTGCTCAAATCAGTTACGGACTTGCGACTCAGCAGGTCGGCCCGGACAGCGCAAATAGACATCCCACAGTAGCCCAGCCCGACTGGCCAAAGGAAATTGTCGAAATTCCCAGGCACGAGTCGCGAGTTTATTCGATATGGGTAAATGGCAATGAAAACTTTTATTTTAAGGCAACTGCAGAACAGATTAACGAATTGATAAGCCTGTTTTCTAAAGCCAGAATGCGCGACCATGTGGTGCGTATTTGCTCTGGTATGGGAAAGACCCGTACTTTCGGTGGTGAGGAAATAGAATACAATGTCTCTCTTCAGATCGTAGGTGGAATCGCTCTGTTTGTAGCTCGTGAAGAAAAAAGAGAGGGTCTTCCTTTGGAGCCAGAGCTAACCATTCTCACGGGAGACAACCGCGCGATATTGAATCAGTTAAGGTGGCCAGGAAATGTCATTGTCCAAAGCGAGCTACCGGGGGTTTCAATCAAAAGTAACAGGGCCAAGCCGAAACGCGACTTTTATTATGGACGGCTCGAGTTTGAAGACGGTTCGCCTCCGGTGGGGTTTGTGCAAGGCATCAAAAGCCGGATCACGTTGTGGGAACAGGATGCAGAGGACGGCATTAACGTCGGCAGCGTCAACAATAAGGGCTATTTAACGGTACTGCTGTCCGGCGAGGAGTTGGCGAACTTCAAGAAGGGCAAGCTGTGGCTGACCATAACCATTGCTAATTTCTTGACCGAGGCCCGCAAGACCGACCAGCGTTTTCCCATTGAAATGCTAACACGGGACAAGGACAAGGCCCAGCCTGTCAAGGTCAGGAGGCCCAAGTATTACTACGGTCGCATCCTTTTTGAGGATGGCTCATCCCCAATTCTTGACCCGGTGCCTTGGCCCGGCGCGGAAATACGAGTTGATTTTCCCTATGCCGGTGATGCCGCCATTGATTCACAAGGCTACTTCAAGGTGTATTTTACCAAAGAACAATATGAGGAAGCCAAAGCACAAAAAGCCAGACAAAACATATATATCCCGGATTATTCAGATAAAGGCCGATCAACCGCCAGGTTTGCTTTTCCCGTGGCTTCGCTGTGTCAGGATAAAACAAAGGCTGGTGTGGTTAAGATACCGCGTCCCAAACTCCCAAAACAGGAACTGGCAACCGCAGAGTCGAAAATCGGAAAATCCATTCCAGGCTTTGATAATATTCGATTCGAGGTATTCCAAAAGGATCAAGCAAAATACAAGCCGCTGTTAGTATGTTTCTGGGATATAGACCAGCGTCCTTCCCGACAGCGCATACGCATGCTGGAAAAACAAAAGGACGTATTGCAGGACAAGAATATCGTTGTGCTTGCCGTGCATTCCGGCACGAAGCAGGAAAAGGAAGCCAGGGAATGGCTCAAAGAAAATGGTCTTTCTCTGATGTTTGGAACGATCGAAGGAGATCCTTACGATACCCTGTTGGCCTGGGGTGCGAAGGGATTACCATGGCTTATCCTTACTGATGAACAGCACATCATCACAAACGCAGGATTTAGCCTGGCTGATTTGTCGATTATGCACTGATCTTTTCATAATTTTTTAGAATATAACGTTTAGTAGGATCATTAACAGTATCAAAAAAACTCGAAAGTAAATAAGGGGAAAAACGATGAACATGAAAACAAAAACGACAATTGCAGTTGTGCTGTTGCTTGTTGGCAGCGGAATCGTTCAGGCAAGGATCAAATTGGTGGCGCTGCCGGAGCGGGCGGCGACGGTGATTCGGCTGGATAATCCGCAGGCAACACTAATCGAAGAAGAGCGGGTGCTGACCCTGCAGAAAGGCCTTAATCAGGTGGACTTTTCCTGGAAGGGAGTCAGCATCGATGAGGACTCGATTCGGCTAAAAGCGCTGGACCATCCGGATAAGGTAACGCTTTTAAGCGTAAGTTATCCGCCAGGCGAAGCGGCCTTAGTCTGGGAGATCAGCAGCGATAGCGACTACGCTGAGGCGGTGCGGATCAGCTATCTACTTAGTAATATCGACCGGCTGATTACCTACAAGGCGGTAGCGGATAAGAAGGAAACCGCTGTTGATTTGCAGAGCTTTTTAGTGCTGCGGAACTTCTCAGGCGAGGATTTTGCACGGGCGAGGGTTCTTTTGGATTATGGGCAGCCGTTTGAGCAGGGCATCTCCCACGAAGAGACCAAGCAGATGCTTTTCCTAAAGGCGGATAAAGTGCCCATCGTTAAGGTCTGGACGTTCGATGCAGCAAGACTTCCCTGGGACCCGGAGAAGCTTGAGAATAAGAATGTGGGCATTCCGGTAAGCTACCGGATTGTAAATGACCCCAATAGCGGGCTGGGCAAGTTTGCCTTATGGGGCGGTAAGGCCAGGCTCTTTCAGGATGATGGTCACGGCAGCACGATCTTTTTAGGTGAGGATGTAACGGCTGTTGTGCCGGTTGGCCAGAAGATGGAGCTTTATATCGGTGATAGCAGGGATATTGTAGTTACTCAGCGAAAGATGAAGGATGCCCAGATTGATCAGCAGAAGAACAACGATGACAGGGTTGTCCTTTACAATACCGATGAGGAGATTGTCGCCAAGATAGAGAATTTCAAGGATAGCCCTGCGGTGCTTACGATGATTCAGCACATTCCCGGCGAGTGGGATATGGAGCAGTGCAATATGAACTATGTCAAGAAGGATGCCGGCACGTTGGAGTTTGAGATAAAGCTGCCGGCTCGCACGGAGTCTGGTCCTGCGGTGACGGAGCTTAAGATGCACTATCATCGGCGTAATGTAAGGCCGTGACAAAACAGGAGTGGCAGAAGACAGAGGACGGACGACAGAGGCAGCGACAGAGCCCTGAGCGTGAGCGAGGGGCGGAAGAAAGAATACAGGAGCGGCAAAATGAGACGCATAATGTTTAACATACTCATAATCGTTGCGGTGGCATCTATCAGCCAGGCCAAGGTTGATTTAGTGACACTTCCATCGCGCGATACGGTTCAGCTTACGATTTATAACTCAGCGGATATGACATTAGTGCGGGAAAGCAGGGCACTGACCTTAAAGCAGGGCAAAAACGCCTTACAGTTTTCCTGGGCTAATACTCTTATTGATCCTACGAGTTTGGAGATGCTGCCTAAAGCCGATGCAGATAAGATCGACATTGCCGAGCTGGTCTATCCGCCGAGGGTGCAGAACTTAGGTTTATGGAACATCGAGAGCAAAGTGAGCGGCAAAGTGCCGGTAGAGATTACATACCTTACGAGCGGGCTAACGTGGCGGGCGTTTTATATGGGAACACTCTCGCAGGATGAAAAGGCGATGCGGCTGCAGGGCTACGTCAGAGTCACCAATAATAGCGGCGAAGACTATGAAAACGCCCAGACCCGGCTTATTGTTGGCAAAGTCCACATCCTCGATGAGATCGCTGAGCTTGCCCGCAGACAATATCCTTATGGCCGACCAGGCGAAATCGTGGTTGAAGAGGGGCGTTTAGCTGGAAGGCGCGAGCTGACAAGACTGGCAACAGTGGAGCTTAAAGCATTGGCTCTTGCTCCGGCAGCGCCTGCGGCACCGAAGGAGATCAAGAAGGAAGGTCTGAGCGAGTATTTTTTGTACACGATAGAAGGTACAGAGACGATTCCGACCGGCTGGTCGAAAAGGCTGATTAGCTTTGATGTGGAGGATGTGCCGGTAGTGAATCTATATAAATATGAGGAGGAAAGATACGGCCAGAATGTGGTTCGGTTCCTCAGTTTCAAAAACGACAAAGAGCACAAGCTCGGCGAAACGCCCATCCCTGGCGGGACATTGAAGGTTTATAGAACCGCTGATGATAAGGGACATTTATCTTACACGGGCCAATCTGCGTTTAAGTACATTCCCGTGGATGATGATGTTGAGCTTAATCTTGGTCCGGTAGCTAATGTTGTTGTTGAGCCGACGCTGATGGACTATAAGACGGCCAACTACCGGCTCGACAGGAACCGCAATATCTCCGGCTGGGACGAGATTACCACGGTCAAGGTGGAGGTTAAGAACACGCGGGATATTGCGGTCAAGGTGGAGATTCAGCGTAATTTCAATACCCCGTATTGGACGCTGACCAAGAGCGGCGAGTTTGGGGATTTCGAGCAAGTTGATCTGGATACGGTCAAGTTTACGCTCAGCCTGGGGCCGAGATCGGCGAAGAGACTCGAGTATGTTCTGACCACTTATCATGGCGTAAGACAAGAGGATCGTGCCAGGGCCTTACGCGGCAAGTAGCAAAAGGCAAGTCCTGATTAAATACAAGGGGCCATAAGATGAAGCGTGGACTGATATTACTGATAATTGTGACAGGGATTTCTGCTGCCGAAGCGAAGGTGGACTTAGTGACGCTTCCATTGCGGGATACGGTTCAGCTTACCATTTATAACTCTGCGGATATGACATTAGTGCGGGAAAGCAGGGCACTGACCTTAAAGCAGGGAAAAAACGCCTTACAGTTTTCCTGGGCTAATACTCTTATTGATCCTACCAGTCTTGAGATGCTGCCTAAAGCCGATGCAGATAAGATTGACATAGCTGAGCTGGTCTATCCGCCCAGGGTACAGAACTTAGGTTTATGGAACATCGAAAGCAAACTAAGCGGCAAAGTGCCGGTAGAGATTACATACCTTACAAGCGGCCTAACGTGGCGTGCGTTTTATATGGGCACACTCTCGCAGGATGAAAAGGCGATGCGTCTTCAAGGCTACGTTCGGGTCACCAATAATAGCGGCGAAGACTACGAGAATGCCCAGACGCGCCTTATCGTCGGCAAGGTTCACATACTTGACCAGATTGCTGAGCTTGCCCGCAGACAGTACCCTTACGGCAGACCGGGCGAGCCGGTGCTGGTACCAGAGGCAACTGGAATATCAAAATACGGAATGGCACGCGCTCGTGATGCGTTCGAGGTGGCTGGCGCGCTAGGTGCCAAGCCGAAGGAAATCAAGAAGGAAGGTCTTAGCGAGTACTTTTTGTACACGATAGAAGGTACAGAGACGATTCCGACCGGCTGGTCGAAAAGGCTGATTAGCTTTGATGTGGAGGATGTGCCGGTAGTGAATCTATATAAATATGAGGAGGAAAGATACGGGCAAAATGTGTTCCGGTTCTTAAGTTTCAAAAACGATAAAGAGCACAAGTTAGGCGAGACGCCCATACCCGGCGGGATGCTAAAGGTCTATAGAACCGCTGATGATAAGGGGCATTTATCTTACACGGGCCAATCTGCGTTTAAGTACATTCCCGTGGATGATGATGTTGAGCTTAATCTTGGTCCGGTAGCTAATGTTGTTGTTGAGCCGACGCTGATGGACTATAAGACGGCCAACTACCGGCTCGATAGGAACCGCAACATCTCCGGCTGGGACGAGATTTGCACGTTTAAGCTGGAGGTCAAGAACACGCGGGATATTGCGGTCAAGGTTGAGATTCAGCGTAATTTCGATACTCCATACTGGACGCTGACCAGGAGCGGCGAGTTTGGTGATTTTGAGCAAGTTGATCTTGATACCGTCAAATTCACGCTCCAGTTGAAGCCTCGGTCACAGCGCCAATTCACTTACATTGTGACAATATATCAAGGGACACGGGCTGAGGAGGCTACCCGGCAGATTCGCCTTCGAGGCTGAAGACATCGAAGTCTGGGCCAAACTGGCGCAAGTAATACAGCGAATATGCTCTCTCAAAAACCAGCAAAGGCAAAAGAATAACAGTGCCGATATAGGGAATCAATAGCAGTATGCTTATGCAGCAAAGGCAGCATCCTATACAAAAACCAATAGCAATAATCGCACCAATAGTAATTGCTATTACAATTTGAAAAAGCAGGTACAAAGCAAAACGCAGCTTGTTTGCTGAGAGGATGGTCATAAACTCTCGCCAACCTGCTAAGCAACTTGATGCCCGCAAAAACATAATTGGTATGACGAAATCCATAGTGAATTTTTTCACTAAGAATAACGCTATTAACAGAACAAGTATGAGCAGGCCGAGGACGACAATGCCAGAAATAGAGGCTACAAGTGGGCCAGTTCGGGAGGCCATCATAATAATAAGTAAAACAATGCCAAAGATCGGCAAGCCTACGACTGGCAAGCTAATGATGCCCAGAACGATTCGGAACAGAAAGAGGCTATTGGCTTGCTTTCTGAATTTCTGCCAGGGGACTTTGATCTCGGCTTTGTTTTTCGCCACGCAGTGAAGGAACATGAATCGTCCCCGGCTGTTTAGCCACGTGATAAGAAGAGCGATCCCTACAATCAGCACAACGACGATGACAGCCACAGGAATTATCCAGTACAAATTGTCCAGGAGGTATTCTTTGGCCTCGTTAAGGGCGTGTCCTATCTGGGCGTCATGTCCTTGTCTATGAGGGACGTTGATGTTAGGACCGCCTCCATGTCCTCCGCCCCCTCCGCCCCCATCGCTTCCCAGATACGCCAGCCAGGCACAGAAACCAATCACGAACCACTTGCGCAGATCGAAGGGCCTAAAAAGCATGATTTTGACCCTATCGATAGCGGGTGTTATGGGGTCGATGACACTAACTCTATCCGGTCTTTCCGTAGTCATACTATAAGTCCTCCAAGATAATTGAGCCAGTTGCCAAACGTGGTCATAATAGCCATTGCCGCCAGGCAGCTATTTACCTTCAGTAGAGCAGCGACTACAAAGGCTAAACACGCCGCACAGGCAGCGGCACTCATAGCAGCCCAGCCGATGGCTTTATCCAGCCAGCTAACTTTCACCAGGATATTCTCTCTGATGCGTTTATTTGCCGCTACAGAACGATTGAGCTCACCAAGAACATTACTTATCAGGGACTGTGTAAATGCCTCAGTGGGTTTATTTGGATCGCAAGTCAGTTTCACCAGTCGCGAGAGATTCTTATCTAATAGGATAATACCATTGTAGTAGAACGAATTGTCATTTTCTCGCTTCATAGTCTTTGCCCTTCGACATCTTGAATCGCCACGCGTTTAAGCTCCTGGCGAAGAGAGATCCTTGCCCTGTATAACATGCTGTGCACAGCCTTTTCCGTCACGTTCATCTGTCGGGAGATATCACGTGCATCAAGCCCTTCGATATACTTTGCTTTTAGCACGGCCTGTTCCTTCGGTTCCAGTCGGCTCAGCGCCGAGCGGACAATCAAGGCTGTCTCCTGGCGTTCGAGCACTTCATCAGGAAGCGGCCGGGTGTCAATTGCCGCAAAGTAGCTGCTGATGTCGCCGTTGGGACTTGGCCGGCTCGCACGCTTTCTCGCCTCAAGGTTGATGTTGTTGCGTGCGATGCCGAGAACCCATTCTTCGGGACTGCCCTTTGAGGGATCATAGCTGTTGCGTCCGCGGACGGCGTCAAAAACCGTCTTTTGCACGAGCTCCTCGGCGAGCGAAGGATTCGGCCAGCGCCTCACAAACAAACCGTAAAGCCTGGGAATCTGTTGGTTGATAAACTCTCGCCATATTTCAGCATCACCTTCGGCGAATCCCAGCCAGCTTCGTTGTTCTAATCCTTCTGGCACTTTTTTCAGTTTTCCTTTCCGGCACAAGTTTCTACTATTATTATGCGCGCAGAGAGCGAATTACTCAGGCTTTTTCGATATTTTGCTCTGGTTCGTTGATTTTCAGTGCTGCGAAGTGGCTTGACTAACCGCGATTCACGACTGGGGTTTTTCCTGCCGCTGTTTGAGCAGGCGCAGCTCTTTGTGGATCGGCCAGTCGGCAAAGGCGAGGAAAAAGGGCATAATGATACTTACTATGGGCAGGAGCAACAGTAAGCCCAGCGCCCAACTATAGCCAGCTTTGGAAAAAAGCTTACACCAGATCAGCAGGGTTATCGCCAGAGATATCAGGACGAGCAACCCTACAAACAACACGGCAAATACAATCAATACAGGCTCCGCATCTGCGTGCTGAGGGTAGTGGTACATGTGTGCGACCTCCATTTCTTCCCTTTCGATTGGTTTAGAAAATCAAGTCCTCGGCGATATCATCAGCGCCACGTGTGTGTAGCATAGTGCGTGGAAGTCTATTTGCAAGAAAAATCTGCCCGTCAACGAGACAATTGTGGAGTCATAATTTGCTCAATCTGACTATGGCTTGCGCAACTCGGTCTCGTTGCGCCTCGATGGGCGCAGGGTCTCTGGTAAATGTTGTCATATCCTTTGTGATGTCTTCGGTCACCTCAAGCAGGGTAGAAAAGTCCTTGTGCTGCTCAGGAGTGAGTTTATCCTTTTTGGCGTTGAGTAACCTGCGCAGAATAGCAAGGTATTCGTAGTCTTCGATGCCGTCACGGAGCATTTCCCAGCGGATACTATCAACCGGCCCTTGGAGAACCGGCTCAGCCGGGTGGGCATCGGCGGCAGTCTCGGGCGGATAAATAAATCGCCCGTCGCCGTTGCCCCAGGGCCTTTTTTCACCTTTGGGCGTGTCGTAGCCTGACCGCCAGCCCATCGGGTCCTCATAAGGGTTCTGTGGATGCTCCGGATCGGGATAGGCGGTAGGACTTGTCCAGTAATTTGTCTGCCAGACAAGGATGCCGTCGATTTTTCGCTGCCAGGTTTGCCAGAGCCAGACGCGCAGTTCTGTGCCCGGGTGGTCGATAAACAAGGTGCAGTACGGGGCCTTTGGGCCGGTGCAGACGTACCACCAGAATTTCTCGCCGTGCTCGCGCCGCTTTTCGGCAGGTTCGTGCTGGTAATTATTTGAGACAGGGCACCAGATGTCAGGCCCGCCGACAAGGTTCGGCTCGACCTGTTCGGTGAGCATTCGGTTAATATCAGGGGCGGCGTCTTTCAACTTTCTAAAGCCGTTCATAACAAACTCGTAGTCTTTGGGAGCAGGCTCATCGAACCAGTATACGTAGGCTTCGTCGAGCCAGCCTTTGTCGCGCAGGTGTTCCTGGACCTGACGGCAGTACGCGCTAAAAGCAGCCTTGTAGTGAGCTGTGTCCTCCTTGAAGCCGAGAAGCTCCGGCTCGTGTCGTGCGTGAAAACTTCCGCCGCCAAGACCGGGGATGTGCAGGCAAAAGGAATTGAAATGATAATAATCAATCGCACGCTGCATCGCATTGTCCCATGCTGTCCAGTCAAAGACGGGCGTCAGTTGTTCGGGCTTGGTAGATTCGGTGATTTTTGGCCAGGTGACATTGATGCCATCCAGCGGCGCGGGGTCATAAGGCGAGATATGGTGTGCGCTGAAATTAGCCCAATACTTTTCGAGGACCTGCCGCTTCTGTGCCGGCTCGGAAAGGTTTTGATAGCGAAATACATTTCCCGGGGAAAAGCCGTAGGCGGTTGTGCAGGTCATCCGGTCGGGCAGTACAAAATCGTAGACCACCACGTTGACTGTGACAGTAGCGTTGAAGTTCTCCGCGGATAGGTGAATATGGCCGGTGTACGTTCCTGCCGGCACCGTGCTGGGGACTTTCACCCGAATCCAGAACGGCTGATTTTTGTTGGCTTCGAGATCGACTGGGCCGCCTAATCGTGGCAGCGGGTCAGGCCAAAGACCGGGCACAGAACTTTTGTCTGTAGGCTTTGTGACATTGACGTATCGCACTTTGAGTATTTCGATATTCTCTGCGGGAATGACAGCGTTGCCCGGTCCGGTGAATGCGAATGTGTTGGCGTGTATGGTAAAGCCCTTCAAGTGGGATTTTGGCCGAACAACCAATTGCGCTGCCTCGGCTTCATTGCGGGCGGCGCGGATAATAATGGCTTTGCCTTTTGTTTCCGGCAGCGGTTTGTCGGGGCTTATCTTCCAGCCGGACGAGGCCCACCACAAACCGACCTGCTCGCTGGATGTCGGGAGTAATTGACCGTAGGACATGTCAAAATAATCGCTGGTTTGAGCACACAGAATTTGGCTGCCGAAGAACATCACTATGCAAAGCATTTTTCTTGCCATAACGCACCCCTTTTTTGCCGAAATTCAAAAGCCAAAGGGCAAAGACCAAGTCTTTACAATCCAGTGGACGACTTCCTTAATTTTACATTTTACATTTTGCATTTTGAATTTTCATTCGTCAATCTGCATGGCGGATTAATCTTTTTTATTCTGACATCCGGTCTCCGCAAATAATTGGGCTGTAAAGTTAATGGGTCGGTGAATTGGCCGGCTAAGGCCTTTTGCCAGCCGAGTAAGTGAACCTTGCTCGCCCGCGGACTCCAATACCTTTCTTCAAAAAACCGGATGCCCTTGGCGCTGAATCTATCCTTATAATATAATAGGCCGTCGCCAAGCAAGCAAATCTGCTTATCAATTCGGGCAAACCTTTCGACGAATTGTGTAGCGGTCATCAGGGAATCTGGGACGACTTTCTTCCAGATTGCGTCGCTCGTATATTCGTAAACGGCGACGAAGAATTGGTTGCGTTTGGCATCAAGAATGGCAGCGACTCTTTCGTCGCTCGTGACTCGTGTCTCGTTACTCGAATTTCGAACCACGCAATCTGGGGTCATGTCAAGTACATTTGCGGCAATTACGTCCAGTGTATCGACTGCAACGATTCGTGCACCGTTGGCCAGGTGCATTGTTTTTGCCAAAGTGGTTGCTATGCGCAGGCCGGTGAAACTGCCTGGGCCGATGGAGATGTGGATTTGCTCGATCTGGCGGGGTTTTAGGCCGAAGCGCTCCATCAGGCCTAAGATGGCAGGAAATATCTCGGCACTGTGCCGCATCGGGCCGGAGAAGGTGGTTTCGGCCAGCAATCTCTCGCCAAGTGCCACGGCGACTGAGCCGGCTCTGCTGGATGTTTCCACGGCTAATATCAGCGGTTCTGGCGTCATATCGACTGTTTTGGACGGCTGCGTTTTTTCACCTGATACTTGACAGCTTCATTGTGCCTATAAAAAACGTCTGTTCGGTGACTAATTCTTTTCGGGTTTTTCCAAACATCCCATTTTACCAGATTACAAATCCAAATATTATCGGTCAGGGGAGCACAAATCGAATTTTTCTCTTGCAAAAAGAAATATTTTTTTATAAAGTGAAACATTATAAGGCCAACCTACATCTTGAATTGGAGGTTGTAGATACTGTACGATTTGCCATAGGGTTCCCGATAGGGTGATCTGTTATAGGCAGGAGGTTAGGTTTGAGCAAGCCGAGTTTCCTAATCGAATCCTTGGGCATAAAGCCTTTGTCGATTATTCTGCTACTGTTTGTGCTACTGGTAGCGGTCCCATCGGAGGTAGTCCCGTCTCAACCACAAGAAGTCGGCGAAGACCAGATGATGCGCCAGGTGGTGCAGTACCTGATTCAGGTCGGCACGGATCAGTTCCAACGTGGTTACTACCCCCAGGCAGAAAAGACCTTGCTTATGGCCCAGGGCTATCAGGAGTATCTGACTGTTGCTGAGCGCAGCAGGCTAAACGAGTTTCTGGAAAAGACTCACAAAGCCGCGCTCGAGAGAGAACTGGTGCTGAAGCATAAGCAAACGGCTGCTGACTTAATTGCCAAGGGCGAGCTAATCGCAGTCAAGGCACATCTGGAGAGAATCAAGGATAGTCAGTTCTTAACCGAAACCGAGAGGAAGGAAGTAGCCGGCCAACTTCAGCAAATAGACCGTCAGATAGGCGGGGGTAAACCGCCTCCCAAGAGGCCCGAAGAGTCTGAGCCTTTGGTCGCGCCGGCGCCGCAGAAAGTCGCCGAAGAGCCTAACAAAGCGAGAGAACAGGTCGACGGGCGCACAAAACAAATTGCCGAGCTTTATTACCGCAGCTTGAATTACTACCGCACCGGTCAGCTTGAAAAGGCGCGCGAAGGTTTTATCGAGGTCATAAATAGCGGCTTGATCCCACCACTTATGGCCAAGACGTTGCAAGGTGATATTGCGCGAATCGATGGTATTCTGGGGCCGAGGCAGGTAGAGATCAAACCTCTTTCCTTGGAAGAAGAAAAACCCCAGCAGAAGTTGCCGGAGCCTGTCCCGAGCCGGGTCGAGGGAGCGACCAGTGTACCGGTGATTGAGCCGACGGCTCAGCAGAAAACCCAGCCCGAACCTGAGCCTCAGGTAACGGCTCAACCGGAAAAGCCCGCTCTGGAAATCTTCGCCGCTCCGGAGGTTACCTCACAGGTGACTGAGCAAGGCAGCTATATTGAACAGATCAATCGACGCAGAAGTATTATCCGGAGTCATACCCAAGCGGTTGTTAGCGATGCTGTGGACAAAGCACAAAGATATATGAGTCAGGGCCAGTTCGATAAGGCCAAAGAGGTCGTCGGTGGGGCACAGGCCGTGGTTGACAACAGCCAGCTTCAGCTCGGCGATGAGCTTTTCAAGAGTTATAGCAACGAGCTAAACCAGTTGGACCGCAAGATTAGCCAAGCGACGCAAGAAAAGGCTCGGCAGTTGGACGAGCAGAAACGTAGCGAAGCAACCGAAGCTCAACGCCTGTTTAGAGAGCAGATGGAGGCGGAAAAACAGAAAAGAATAGTGTCGTTGATGGAAAGCGCCAAATCTTATCAAAAGCAGCAGAAGTATGAAGCTGCTCTCGGTCAGTTGGAAACCTTGCTGGCTTTGGACCCTCAAAATGATGACGCCCTCGTGTTGAAGGACACGCTGGAAGATATGGTTTACTTCCGCAAACAGTGGGAATTGCGGAAGGAATCAGATAAACAGAGGGCAGATATTCTCCTGAAAACAGGTGAATCTGCGATCCCGTTTGCTCAGGACCTTGTCTATCCTAAGAATTGGCGGGAGATTGTTGAGAAACCGACGCGCCAGCCTGACAAGCCGATCGGGCTCGACCCGGCTGATGTGGCTGTGTATGAACAACTGGAACAGGTTGTTGACCTTTCACGGTTATCGCCTACCACGCCTCTTAGTGAGGCGATAGATACAATCAAAAATGTCGTCGCGCCGCCGCTGAAGGTAGTTGTACTCTGGCGAGACCTCCTTGATAACGCTGAGATTGAGCCGACTACGGCGATCAATATGGATGGGATACCTGCGGTCCGGCTGGGCACTGCACTGGAGAATCTATTGAAAGCGGTAGCCGGCGGATTCGCAGAACTCGGCTATGTGGTTGACAGGGGAGTCATCACCATAGCAACTGTGGCGTCGCTTCCGAGCAAGATGGAGACGCGAGTCTACGATATTACCGACCTTGTCGGTGAACCTGCCAATTTCCGTCAGATGGGCGGCATGGGCATGATGGGCATGGGTGGCATGGGTGGCATGGGCATGGGCGGCATGGGTGGCTATGGCATGGGCGGTATGGGCGGCATGGGCGGTATGGGCGGCATGGGTGGCTACGGCGGTGGCTATGGCGGGACGAGTGGCTATGGCGGCACGAGTGGCTATGGCGGTACGAGTGGCTACGGCGGCGGTACGAGTGGCTACGGCGGCGGTGGCTATGGCGGCATGGGGGGCATGGGTGGCTATGGCGGCATGGGCGGTGGTTATGGTGGCATGGGAGGCTACGGCGGCGGTATGGGAGGCTACGGCGGCGGTATGGGCGGCTACGGCGGCGGTATGGGCGGCTATGGCGGCGGCATGGGCGGCATGGGCGGCTATGGCATGGGCGGCATGGGCATGCAGGACACGAGCATCTACCGAGCGCAAGACCTGGTTACGCTTATTGAGAATACCATCCAGCCGGATACCTGGTATGACACCAGTGACACAGGAGAGGGCAGCATAACGACATATCCAAGCGGCCAGCAGCCTAAAAAGCTTGCCGTCTACCAAACTCGCGAAGTTCATAATGAGATCGAAAAGTTGCTTAAGGAGCTGCGAGTAGCCCTTGGGTATCAAGTCTCGATAGAGGCGAGATTCCTCGTGGTAAGTGAGAATTTCCTTGAAGATATCGGTCTTGATGTAGACTTTAGCTATAATCTTGGTGGTAAGTGGGGTTTGGTTACAGTCGCACAATCTTCAGCTTCGGGCGCTGCATCTGAAGCAACAAAGATTTCGGGCACTTTAGGCGGGGGGGAGTATGCAGCCGCTTCAGTAACCGGCGGTTATGGAAGTATCCTTGATGATTTGCAGGTGAGTTTCATTCTACGCATGACTCAAGGCCGCACCGATGCGCAGACAATGACCGCGCCAAAGGCGACTGTGCTGAGCGGCGAGACAGCCAGCTTTACTATTCAAGACATTGGCTGGTATACTATGCCTGTTAGTGTTTTCCGCACTCTGATTCCTTCCTGGCCTACTGGACAGGTAGACGAGATAGAACCGCCTGAACCGCAGATGTTCACGACCGGCACATATCTTACCATTACTCCCATTATTATGCCGGATAAGAAAAACGTTTTGCTGAATATACAAGCCATGTTAAGTGAGCTGCTCCGGATGCGGACAATAACCTCTCCCGGCGTCACCGATGAGGGCGAGCTTTACGAACTCCCGTATACCATGCCTGAAACAGAGACTTCAAATATAATGACACGTGTGAGTGTGCCGGATGGCGGGACATTGCTTTTGGGCGGTCAGAAGATAAGCGCAGAAATTGAAAAAGAGGTCGGGGTGCCCATATTGAGTAAGATACCTGTCATTGGCGCAGCGTTTGGCAACCGCAGCAAGGTTAGAGACAGCAGGATATTACTAATACTGGTTAAGCCGACCGTAATTCTCCAGGAAGAGCGGGAGAAAGAGGCAATTGCAGCTATGGAAAGCGGGTCTTAGAAGGAGCAGCCGTTGAAATTGACAATTGACAATTGTGAATTGACAATTCTTCGGACGCGACCCCTCGGTTTCGCTCAGGGCAGGCCCGGCACCTTGTACTTGCTGACTGGCCTTTTAGTCTTCGCATGGGCACAAGCTGCTCTCGGCAGCGACGCGCGGCAACGGCCGGCAGGTGGCGATACGGCAGTTGTCGCGGCAGCCGATTTCTCAAAAGTCCCACTTTCAAACTGGCTTTACGCCCCGGCCATCACTCGTGGGCGGGGCGAAGTGGTCGTGCGTTTTGTTGACAAGGACCTCCAGCCGCCATCCAGTCCAGAGGCGATAGGTCCGCGGACGACACGGGCAATGCGAAGCGCCGTGTCGGATTCTATCGTACGCGGGGCAACGGTGCGCAAGGAGTATGACCGTGTGGTTTCCGGTCTTGCTCTGGTAAAGCTGCCTGCGGGCACGTCCGTTTACGATGCTGTTACTCGGTTCAACCAGTCGGCAAATATCCTATACGCAGAGCCAAACTACAAGTACCGGTTCCTTCGCATTCCCAATGACCCGAATTTCCCTCAGCAATGGGCCCTGCACAACACCGGGCAGACCGGCGGACTGGTCGACGCCGACATTGACGGACCCGAAGCCTGGGATATTCAGACCGGCAGCAAAAAGGTTCTTGTAGCCGTAGCAGATTCGGGCATCGACTACAAGCATCCTGACCTTGGGCCTAACCTGTGGATGAACACTAAGGAGCTGTTCGGCCTACCCAACGTCGACGACGACGGCAACGGCTATGCAGATGATTTCTACGGCTATGATTTTGTGAACAATGACGGCGACCCCGCCGACGACGTCTTCCACGGTACATACTGTGCAGGCATCATAGGCGCGATGGGCAACAATATGACCGGTATCGCGGGTGTCTGCTGGAACGCCAGCATTGTAGCCTTGAAGGTTGGTGACGCCAACGGCGTCAGTTTGGACGCGGCCATTGCAGCCATCGAATATGCTACCACAATTGGCGCCAAGGTTATAAACGTATCGTGGGGAGGGTATCAGTACAGCCAGGCGCTCAAAGACGCCATCGATGCCGCAGGAGAAGCTGGCGTATTGTTCGCAGCGGCAGCAGGAAACGACTCCAGCGATAACGACCAGAATCCTTTCTATCCAGCCAGTTACGAGTGCGACAACATCATCTCGGTAATGGCGACAGACCAGGATGACCAGATTGCGTGGTTCTCCAATTACGGCGCTGCGTCGGTTGATATAGCTGAGCCTGGGGCGGAAGTTATAAGTACCACGCCGACCTCACGGACGCGGACAATGTCCCGTTTGGGTTTGTCTGCCAATTACGACGTCACCAATGGGACGTCGATGGCTGCCCCGCATGTCTCGGGGGCTGCGGCACTAGTTTGGTCGCAATATCCATCGTTATCTTCTCAAGTCGTAAAGCAAATCCTCCTGCAGACTGCCGACCGGACGTTGCCCGGCCTTTGTCTATCACGTGGACGTGTTAACGTTCACAAGGCACTGGAAATAATCCCCACGGGAAAGGCCGGCAGAGTCTTAAATACCAGGGACGATCCTAATAACCCCGCCAGTTATTACAAGACAATTCAGTCGGCTATAGACGCTGCCAACAATGGCGATGTGCTGATCGCCGAAACATTTCCTGATACTAATAGTATCTTCGTTGAAAACATTGACTTCGCTGGCCTCGCAATAACCCTTCGCAGCGGCAATGTCAAGAACCCAAGCGACCCGACGATATATCCCGAAAGCACATTTATATTGGGCTACTCACGGAACGCTTCTGCGGTGACGTTCGCCAGCAATGAAGGCGCGGGTTCCGTGCTGAAAGGGATAACTCTCAGTCTGGGTAACGCCGATTACGGTGGGGGCATCAGGTGTGACGAGGCATCGCCAACAATCACCGACTGCATCATCGCCAACAACTTCGCGAAGTACTATGGCGGCGGAATCGATTGCTATCGCGCTTCGCCGAAAATCACGAATTGTGTCATCGCCGGCAACAGAGCCTTTGGAAAGTCCGGCACAGGCGGAGGTATTAACTGCGAAGAAGCTTCTGCCAACATTGCTAACTGTAATATTAGCGATAATTTCGCCAGTAATGTCGGCGGCGGCATAGCCTGTTATCATGCGTCCCCGACGATATTTAACTGCTTTATAACCAACAACTCTGCCGTCTACGAGAGCGGCGGAATTGACTGCGAGGCATCATCGCCTGTCATCACGAACTGTACCATTGTCGTCGACCAGGGCAATCCCTCAAAAGATGGCGGCATCTTTGCTTATCAAGGGTCCTCTCCGGCAATCAAGAACTGCATCTTGTGGGGCAATGGGGACGACCTGTACAACTGCTGGGCTACTTACTCCGCCATCGACGATAGTGACGAAGGCATCGGCAACATTCATTCAGGCCCGTTATTTGTCACCGGACCGCGCGGCAGCTACTATCTAAGCCAGACCTCTGCCGGTCAGCTCAATAACAGTCCCTGCGTGAACGCCGGCGACCCCAACACGAGTCCTCTTCTGCGCTTGCAGATGCTCAAGTATACCACCAGGACCGATGGCGTAGCTGATGCGAATGCCGTTGACATGGGAGCTCACTATTTGACCGCGAAGGCTTTGCTCTTCCCGTTAATGGTTTACGTCGTCGATGCGAACGGTGTATCTGTTCAGCCGGCCCTTGCCAAGGGCTATGTTGATCCCAACAGCGGCAGCTACAGGCAGTACGAGGTAGTGCGGCTGAGAGCATATCCGAATCCAGGCTATCGAGTCAAAGCCTGGACAGGAACCGACAATGATTCATCCAAAGAGTCTAACAACACCGTTACTATACTTGCCGATACTGAAATTACCATTCAGTTTGAAGAGATTCCTTTATACCAGTTGCGAACCAGTGTTGTTGGCGAAAACGGAACAATCTCTCCATATCATAGAAGAGGGCAGGCTTATCCTGAAGGCACGGTAGTAGCTCTTACTGGCGCGCCTGACCAGACATACATTGTCGACAAATGGAGCGGAACTGACAATGACAGGTCCTGGGCTACGACGAATACGGTGACAATGGATTCCGATAAAGAGGTCACAGTCGAGTTCCGACAGCCCAGGAGTCTGCACGTGCCCGGACAATATCGCGCGATCAGCAGCGCAATGGCTGCGGCCTACACCCATGGTGACAAGGTCATTGTGGCGGCTGGTGCTTATCTTGAGTCTTCTCTTGACTTCGCTGGCAAGGCAATCACCATCGCCAGTGAGCATCCGGATGATCCTCGCTGTGTTGCCGCTACGGTTATTGACTGTCAGCGGCGGGGGCGAGCCTTCATCCTCCAGAAAGGTGAGGGGCCGGACGCGGTAATTGATGGCTTCACCATTGTAAATGGTTCAGCGGTTTTCGACCCCAACACGCCGCCCGATACTGGGGGCACCGGTTCCGATGGTGAGGATGGCCTGGGCGGAGCAATCGCCTGCTTCAATGGAAGCAGCCCTACCATTTCCAATTTAGTTATCAGGAACTGCATTGCGCGTGGCCGTGACGGCGAAGATGGTAGTTTTATCTGGGACCCTCCGTCTGCCCCGCCGGCCGCGCCTGCTGCTCTGGATCCGCTGGACCCGCTGCCGGATCCGCCGGATATCGATCCGAACGACCCGAATACATACGACCCGAATAACGTGGTTACCCCTGGCGATCCGAATTCGCCTATAGATGGTATGAATGGTCAGGCCGGCCAGGACGGTCAGCCCGGCCAGGCTGGTATGGACGGCGCAAATGGTCAGCCTGGGTATGCCGGCGGCAAGGGTGCTAACGGCTACGGCGGCGCCTTGTATTTTGATGCCAACAGTGCTCCGACTATTTTGCACTGTACGATTATTAATTGCCAGGCTTTTGGCGCAAATGGCGGCTTCGGTGGGCAAGGTCAGAACGGTCAGGACGGCCAGGACGGTCAAGACGGCCAGCCCGGGCAGGATGGCCAGGCCGGCCAGGATGGTTTCAATGACGGAGCAGATGGGGCAGGCGGTGCCGGTGGCGCCGGTGGTGTCGGTGGAAACGGTGGAAAAGGCGGCGATGGCGGGAGAGGCGGCGACGGCGGCGACGGCGGCGAGGCCTTGGGCGGCGCTATCTACTTCGGGCCTAATTGCCGGCCCACAATAAAATACTGCACGATTACCAACTGCATTACCAGGCAGGGGATGGGTAGTGCAGCAGGCACTGGTGGTAACGGCGGCAACGCCGCCAATGCCGGCGCCGGCGCCGACGGCGGCGGGGGCGGTGACCCCGATGGCGCAGACGGCCAAGCCGGCACAGATGGCAGCGGCGGAAATGGCGGCACAGGCGGCGACGGCGGCAATATGAGCCGCAACGGGCAGCGCGCCTGGGCAGGTGCTATATTCTATGGCGAAAACTGCCAGGTCAAGGTGTCCGACACCGTTATCAGTTACAACTCCAATACCACCTTGGTTCCGTCATACGCCTTCTCTGCTGGTAATGGCGGCAACGGCGGCAACGGCGGTGATACGGGCGGCAATGGCGGCGACGGCGGCGCGGGTGGCTGGGGTCAGCCTGTTGGTGCCGGCGGCACCGGCGGCACCGGCGGCCAGGATGGAGGCAACGGCGCCGACGGCGGGCCAGGATTGTCAGATTTCAGCTTCACCAGCAGTTTTGCAGGCGGTAATTACTACGACGTCAACTGCACCGTTGAGCTTACCAACTGCAGAATTAACTACAACTTGTCCGAGTTTGATGACGGCGGCGGCGAAGATTACAAGGATGACTGTACAGTGTCACTGGCTCGCTGTGAATATATCGGCAACAGTGGCGGATACAACGGCGGTGCTATGTGCTTTGACCGGTCGTGCTCGGCAAAGATTGATGACTGCAATTTTAGCAATAATACAGCCGTGCACGATGGTGGTGGATTGTACTATTGGTACGATTGTTCATTGGATATCAGCAACAGTAGATTCACGGGCAACCTGGCGGTGCAGGATCTGGGCGCCGGCGGCGCAATATACATTGAGGAAGGTGCCACCGCAAAGGTCAAGAGCAGTAAATTCGTGAAAAACCGAGCCATATTCGGCGGTGGTCTGTACTGGTATGGCCAGGGCTCTGACATAGCGATTCTCGACAGCGTCATCAATGAGAATACTGCCGAACACGGCGGAGGTTTGTATTGGAGCGGCGGCGCACCTACGATCAGTGGCTGCGGTATCAGGGCTAACAAAGCCACCGGTGAAACAGTCTGGGTTGGCCAGGTCGCTGATTATGCAGACTTCTACGGCGGCGGAGGGGGAATGTTCTGCTGGTCGTCAGGAGCCGTCATCACCAATTGCTTCATAACCGACAATTCGGCCTCCGGCTCAGGCGGCGGCGTGTATTTCGGCGGAGACCCCTGCTCGCCCATACTTAAGAACTGTTTGGTCAAAGGTAACTCCGCTGTGCTGGATGGCGGCGGCATCGTCTCTTACTGGTCCGTAGCACCGACAATCTCGAACTGCACGATCGTCGACAACCGGGCCTACGGTTCTGCCAGCACCCAAAATGGAAGGGGCGGAGGACTATCCTGCTCATACGAAAGTCATACCGCACTTGTTAATAGTATCCTCTGGGGCAACACCGCAACTATCGGCAACCAGATTGCAATTGGTAGCGTCAACGATCCTGTGTATCTACAGAGACCTGCTTGGCTAACAGTGTCATATTGTGATATCCAGGGCGGGGGCAATCCACAAGCGATCTATGTTGAGCCGGGCCGCATCCTGAGCTGGCTCGCCGGCAATATCGATGCTGATCCCATCTTTACCGGGCCTTATTACCTTAGTCAAACTGCAGCAGGCCAAGGTGCAAACAGCCCGTGTGTCGATGCGGGAAGCGATTTGGCGGTCAAACTTGGCCTCGATAAATTTACCACCAGGACCGATGGAGCGGGCGACCAGGGCATAGCCGACATGGGCCTGCATTATCCTGCGGCTGGCAGGTACAAGTTAACCGTCAATGTCGTTGGCAAAGAGCACGGCAGCGTTGATCCCAATGGCGGACTTTTTGGAAAGTTTGCTGCCGTGACGCTCACGGCAACGGTGGATCCGGGCTATCGCGCCAGATGGTTAGGCACAGATGATGACACATCCAGCGCTCTTAGCAATACAGTCACCATGTATTCGGACACAACTGTAACCGTCATAATCGAGAAACCCAAGACCATCAATGTACCTGGCGACTACCCGCAAATTCAGCAAGCTGTTGATGCCGCAGGCAACGGAGATGTGGTTGTTGTCAATAAAGGCCGGTACATGGGCGGCGACATCAGAATCCTGGGTAAGGCGATTACACTAACCGGTACCAATCCCGATGACCCATCTGTCGTGGCCCAAACGATCATTGACTGCAACGGTTACATTACGCGCGGCGTTTATTTCTCGCGCGAATGTGGTCCGGATACCATTCTGACCGGCCTGACGATTGCCAATTGCACGCGGGTTACGCTGACCATGCCAACTCCGTCTGCTGCGGGCGCTGATGGTCCTGATGGTCTGGATATCCTGGGCGGCGGAATCTTCATCGATTCTGGCGCCAGTCCGACCATCCTTAATTGCGTGATTAGCAACTGCCAGATCACCGCGGGTGCCGCCGCCGCCGGAGCAGGTGGCGGCGACAATGCGAATGACCCGAGGGTCGACATATTGAGGGCACATTACGGTCGCGGCGAGACCCGCAACGGTGGTTACGGAGGTAACGGCGGCAACGCCTTCGGCGGCGGTATTTACTGTGGGCCATACAGCAGTCCAACTATTCGCAATTGTAGAATCACGGATTCTACAGTGACGGGTGCCAATGCAGGCGCCGGCGGCGCGGGATTCAGTTCTGATACTAATGCCAGCGATCCTAATGGCGGCGATGGTGGTCACGCTGGGTTCGGAGGCGGTGCGTACGGCGGCGGAATCTATTTGGCCTACGGTAGTACGCCCAAGATCAGCGATTGTGTGATAACGAACTGCACGGCTGTCGCCGGAAACGGTGGCGACGGCGGCAACGGCGGCAGTGCTGTCGCGACTGACAACGCCGCGTATGGCGGCTGGGGCGGCTACGGCGGCGACGGCGGTAGGGCGGGCGGCGCCGGCATATACTTTGCCGGCAGGGTCAGGGCTACTATTTCCAATTGCCAGGTCATCAACTGTTCAGCCACCGCTGGAAACGCGGGCGATGGCGGCGACTTTGGAAGTGCCAGCAGCCTGGCCGGCAGCGCCGGTTTCGGCGGCGGTTTCTTCGGCGACTACTGGCTAAATAGTGCCTACGGCGGCGGCGTATATTGCGGTGCCGGCAGTCAAATCACCTTCGAGAAATGCACATTTGGCGGTAACAGTATTACCGGCGGTATGAGCGGCGTCGGCGGAGCTCCGGCCTCCGGAACTGGACCCGATCCGCAAGTCAGCTATTTGATTCCCACCTACGGAGCGGGCGTATTCGCAGATAGTCAGTCGCAGCCGGTGTTTACGGGCTGCGATATAACCGGCAACTTCGCTGTGGATGTCAACGACCCGAACGACCCGAATCTACCGACGTATCGGCTAAGTCCCTATATTAGCTACGGCGGCGGCATCTGTTACATAGGCGCTGACGCGGCGAAAGTCAAGGTCTGCAACTTTAGCGGCAATAATGCAACGCTCGGCGGCGGCATGTACTGGAGCCAGACCAACTCTACTGTGGCTGACTCGAATTTCACCGGTAACGTGGCTTTTAAGGGCGGCGGAATATATTGCAGCGACAGTGTAGCTTCTACGATCAGCGGAAGTATATTCACGAACAATCAAGCCACCAACCCCGGCGGTGAAGGCGGCGCTATATATTGTACTTCTACGCCAGCAGTGATTGCCGATTGTCAAATAACGTCTAATCAGGCAAGCGTCTCCGGCGGCGGCGTGTATTCGTCCGGCGGCGCGCCGGAAGCGACAACACTCAGAAACTGTCTGATAGCCAACAATTCAGCCCGCAGAGACGGCGGAGGTATCTCCTGCAATTGGAATAATGAGTTGCTTATATCCAACTGTACCGTCCATAGAAATAGCGCCAGAGATGTCAGCGCCCCTGGTTACGGTGGATACGGCGGGGGACTGTACTGCTCCTACGAAAGCTACGCAAGCGTCATCAATAGCATCTTCTGGGAGAATAGCGGCGCCCGAGGCTCACAGATTTCGGTTGGCACCGGATTCGCAGCCGACCCGAGGCCCGCAACCGTAGCCGTGGGATACTGCGATATTGAGGGCTCGCGGGGCCCCGGCGGAGCCCAGCAGGTAAATCCTGCCGCTGTTTTTGTCGATGCAGGCTGTACGCTCAACTGGGACTTCAACACTAATATAGATCAGAATCCGCTGTTTGTAGCCAGAGGAGCCAACGCCCACTATCTCAGCCAGATTGCGGCCCGCCAGACGAGGAACAGCCTATGCGTGGATGCCGGCAGCGCCGATGCCAATAGCGTTGGTCTGGCAGGTAGATATAGCACCAGAACAGACGGTGTTCCTGACGCCAACATTGTCGATATGGGTTATCATTATGGTTATGGTGCCGGCTACGCGGGCGCTCAATTTGAACTAATAGTTACAGTTATTGGCCCGGGCACGGTAACGGTCGAGCCCAACGCGATTGACCCGAACAATAGGCTGTACAACCCGAATAATAAGGTTTACACGTATAAGGCCGATGGAGGCACACTGTTTGTCTTGACCGCTGTGCCCGACATGGGCTTTCGCGTCAAGGCTTGGCGCGGCACCAATAATGATCCATCGTGGAGCCGTAACACCAATACGGTAACGCTGGACCGCAACAGGACCGTTGTGGTTGACCTTGAGCCTGATGTAATGCGCAATATTCTGGTGCCGTCTGAGTATCGGACGATTGAAGCTGCTGTGGCCGCTGCCGGGCCTGGCGGCACAAATATCATCGTCAGTCAAGGCATTCACTATGTGACTAATCCCAACGGTATTGATTTCCGGGGCAAGGTTATAACCCTGACGTCCACCGACCCGAATAACCCGGATGTTGTAGCCAAGACGATTATTGACTGCCAGGGCGGCAGATACAGCCCACGCCGAGCCTTTTACTTCCACAGCGGCGAAGACCCACGAAGTATCGTCACTGGATTCACGATTAGAAATGGCTATATGCGAGCTGCTTTGGGTGCGGCGGGGCGGTACGGCGTCCTCACTCCTATGCCGTACGAAAGGATCGGGCCCAACGACAACGACCCACCGCGCGCAGAACGTGGCGCCAATTCCACGGGCGACGGCTATGGCGGTGCTATTCTTTGCGAGAATGGCAGTTCTCCAACCATAAAGACCTGCGTGATAACAAACTCTACCGTCACCGGCGCTCATGGTGGTGACGGCGCTATGGGTCAGTGGACCTTCCCGGAAGCTCAGCAATGGCAATATCTACCGCCGGGTGAAACTAACATTCAACAGACCGGTGACGCCCAATGGGGTGGCCACGGCGGCGCTGGCTCAGGAAACGGCTATGGCGGCGCCATCGCCTGTCGTGGGGCAAGTAACCCGGTCATTATCAATTGCACTATCAAAGACAATGTGGCGATCGGTGGAGTCGGCGGATTTGGCGGAGATGGGGGCACCAACTATCAAACCGGTGGACTTGAGAGCTGGGGTGGCGACGGCGGAGACGCCTACGGCGACGGCATAGGCGCCGGGATTTACTGCGATGGGGCAAGCAGCCCGACAGTTACAAATTGCAGGTTTATCAATAACGTTGCCAGGTCCGCTGACCCCGGAACCGGCGGTGGACGAGGTGATGGTGCCAACCGTGATCCCCGTGCCCAGGCTGGTTCTACCGGCTACGGTTTCCCGGGCGGCAATACATCTGGTGGTGCCGCCTATTATGCCACTAACACGGATCCGAACTTTACTGATTGCAGCTTTATTGATAACAAGGCGCACAACGTCTATCCGGCCTACGATGAGAACATTAACCAGGTAGAGGTGTCCATCGATACCAGAGGAGGAGCTCTATATGTTGAGCCCGCCAATAGGGTCACGCTGCAAGGCTGTGAGTTCAGCGGCAACATAGGTGGGGCCGTTTATGTTGAGTCTGACTCCACCGTTGACTTCAATGATTGTTTGTTCAAGGGCAACGAAGCAATCGACCGAACCTTCACCGATTACGCAGGCTATTTAATCATGTCGTTCATCGGTCCAGGTTTTGGTCCGGCTGCAGCGCCGCCGGAGTACGCGGGCGGTGCTATTTATCTCGGTCCTGATTGTCCTAACGTGAATATCCGTAATTGCCGGTTCCATGTCAACGCCGCGTGGACCGATGGCGGGGCGGTTCGTTCCGAGAGCAGTGCCAACTTCACAAATAGTGTGTTCGGCGGAAATAAGGCCCACGACCACGGTGGTGCAATCGAAGTTTTCTACGATACCAATGACCCCAATACCCACAGGATACTTACGGTGGACCTCAAGGCGTGTAGCTTTGCCGGAAATCTGGCGTATGAAGGCTTCGATGGCTGGGGCGGCGGCGTCCACTTCCAGGACTTCAATGCCACCTTCACTGATTGCTACTTCGTTGGTAACATCGCCAAGAACGGTGGTGGCTTGTTCCTGGCGGGTGGAAACGTTACGTTCAAGGGAGGGATGATAAGCGACAATAAAGCGACTGGCGCCAGCCGTATTGACACTGCTGTCGGCTTCGACTTGACCGGACGTTTCGGCGTGAGCCGGGGCATCGATATGAGTGCGGGCATCGATATTGGCGGCGGTATGGTCTGCGCCGATACGCAGGCGACCATTGAGAATTGCACGCTCAGTAATAACGCCGCAGAGGGTGTCAACGGCTCGGGCGGCGCCATCAATTTCTACGGCGGGGATATCACACACGTCGTGAAGAACTGCTTATTAACCGGCAACTCTGCCAAGACCTACGGCGGTGCGATTTCCTGCAATCTTTTTGCCAAGCCGGAGATACGCAACTGCACGTTCAGCAATAACACGGCGGGCACATTAGGTGGGGCGATATTCTGTGATTGGAGCTCGGATGTCACCGTTACCGACTCCATACTCCAGGCCGGCAGCAACCACGCAATAGCCGAAATGGATTTCGGCGGCGCAGTAGCAAAGTATTGCTTGTTCCATAATAACTTCGATGGTGATTATGGCCTTTATGATACGGTTACTGGCGGGACGACTACGCTCACTTATAGTCAGCTTGATGCCAAAAACAAAAGCGGCGACCCGCTGTTTGTGGCGGGGCCTTTGGGTAGCTTCTATCTCAGCCAGACCCCAGCGGGTCAGGGGGCTAGTAGCCCGGCGGTAAACGCCGGCAGCGGCTTTGCATTCACGCTCGGCATGAACACCTTGACCACTCGCACCGACAGCCTCAAAGACACCGGCATTGTTGACATCGGATACCACTTCCTCGACCACACAAGTATTCCGCAGTTTAAGTTGACTGCTGCTGTCGTTGGTGGGCATGGCCAAGTTGACCCCACCAGCGGCACTTACTATGCCGGCACACTGGTAGGCTTGACCGCCATTCCCGACAAAGGCTATCGCGTTGCCGGTTGGTCTGGAACCGCCAACGATGCCTCAAGAGCCAAAACCAATATCGTAGTGATGCTGTGGGATAACGACGTCACGGTCCAGTTTAATCAGCCCAGGACTATTGTCGTCAGCAGTGACCCCAATTACACCACGATTCAGCGGGCTATAGATGAGGCGGTGGATGGTGACATAGTGATTGTCAAGAGTGGCACATATCAGCCGCCGTATCCGTTCAACAATATTCAAATTCTTGATAAGGGTATTACCCTTACCAGTACCAATCCCGACGACGCCAATGTTGTTGCAGCTACGGTTCTGGAAGGCTACCGCTTGTATGTTGCTACCGTCGGGTCCGAGGCAATTATCGATGGCATCACCTTCACTAATGGCTACACAATCCCTGACACCATAGTAAGTGGCGGACTTGACGTCTTATCGTGCTCACCTATCATCCGCAACTGCGTATTCAGAAATTGTAGGGTCTGGGGCATTAGCCCGGACAATACCTCGCAGGCACTGGATGATGGCCCCGATGGCGGAAGCGTCGAGGGAGGCGCGATGATCATCATTAACGGCTCGCCCATCCTTCAGAATTGCCATTTCAGCGACTGCTCAGTTACCGGCGGTGACGGAGGACCCGGTGATGGTGTCACCGGGCCGAACCCTGGCTTTGACGGTGGCTGGGCCGGATGGGCTTACGGCGGCGCCGTATACTGCGGATTCAACAGTAATCCTGAATTTATCGATTGCTCCTTCAATAACTGCTACGCACAGGGCGGCAACGGCGGCGACGGTGGCACTGGTGGTGACTTCCCGTGGCCCGGTGGCCGAGGCGGCAACTGGGAATGGTCTCCTTCGGAAGAAACCGGCCCCGGAACCTATCCCTACTGGTGGTATTGGGATGGCTGGCAGTGGGCTCCGTATGATGCCGCTGGTTTACTGATGTATGACACTACCGCGCCTTACGAGAATCACTATAAGGACTATTGGAAATACAGCGGCTACGGCGGTGCGGTCTACTGTGAGAACGAGAGCTCAGCGAAGTTCATTAACTGCGCCTTCACCAACAACCGTACCTATGGCGGCGTTTCCGGTATTGGCGGCACGCCAGGGTATCCTTATATCCCCCTTCCGGTTCCGAACAGGCGCATAAATATCGAGAACTTCGGCGGCGCACTCTATGCCTGCCAGGGCAGCAATCCCGAGTTTGTGGACTGCGCATTCACGGGTAATTTAGCCGATACCTCATTGGTCGAGCCGCTGAACCCCACGGATCCGAATATTCCTGATGACATCTACGTCAGTTATGGCGGTGCCGTGGCCATTGAAGATGACTGCTGGGTGAAATTCACCGACTGCAACATTGTGGACAGTAATTCCTGCATCGGCGGCGGCCTGTGGTGGTCGAGATCGAAAGCGACTATTGTCGACTGCAACTTCGCGGACAACGCGGCCTACCACGGGGGTGCATTGTACTCGATGGATTCGACCGGGACGGTTTTGGATTCTATTTTTGCCCGGAACCAGGCTTTTGTTGACATGACTGAGCCGAACGGCCCCGCCATGCTCGCTCCCGGCATTGTCTTCGGGCAGGGCGGCGGGTACTATTGCCTATCTTCGGTAGTCGATATTTCGGGCAGCGTTTTTACGGACAACCGGGCAACCGGCTCCGGTGGTGCCATCTATTATGTCGGCAGCGACCAGAATGCCCGCTTTGCGCCGCTACTATTCAATAGCCTGCTGACCGGTAATAGAGCCGGTCGTGACGGCGGCGCAATATCTGCCAACTGGTACGCGGAGCCAACGATTTCGAGCTGTACGATTGCCGACAACATTGTCACCGGCTCATTAGGAGTCGGTCCGGGTTATGGCGGCGGCCTGTACTGTTCTTATGAAGGCAATGTTAAGATTATCGATTCTATCATCTGGGGCAACGAGGGCGTTGACGGTTCGCAGATAGCTGTTGCCACCGGTTTTGAACATGAGCCAAGGCCATCCAGCTTGACCATTTCCTATAGTGACGTTGGACCTCCGTTCGATCCCAATCGACTGGACATTTTCGACTCGGTTGAGAAGTTGGCCGGTGATTGGCCGGCATCCGTTGGCGGCGGCAGTAAACTGGTGGATGGCCAGAGTATATATGGTCAGTTTGATGCCGGCGCAAACAGAGTAAAAGTGCTCGTCAGTCTGGCTGAGCCTGGCGGAATGAGGGAAGCGACTAACTGGGATTCAGCGGCATCGGTCAGCCAGTTGAGAGCTGAGATAGCCACTCGTCGGTCTACCGTTCTGGCTTTACTCAGCGCTAATGAGTTCACTTTGCGACATACCTACGAAAACCTGGCAGCCGTCTCTGGTGAGGTTACACGCCAGGGTCTTAGTAAGCTGCTTAGCAGTCCTCTGGTCAGACATGTTGAGCCTGTCAGGCGTGTGTACCCGATGTTGAGGCAGGCAATTCCGCTGGCAAATGCTTTGGAAGTTCGCCAGGCATACGACGGCAAAGGTGTGGCTATTGCTATCGTTGACACTGGCATTGACTATACTCATCCGATGCTCGGTGGCGGCGGTTTCCCCAATACTAAGGTTATCGGCGGATATGATACCGCAATGAATGACAACGACCCGATGCCAGCGGGTAATGATGCGCATGGGACTTGCTGTGCTGGCATAGCTGCCGGAAGCCCCGGGAACGTTGGCGATTATATCGGTGGCGTTGCTCCTAATGCGCGACTGTATGCTTTGAAGATCGCCGACGATACAGGTGCTTTGGATACCGCCGGTGCACTTGCAGCATGGGATTGGTGCATAACTCATCGTAACGACAACCCCGCTTATCCGATTAAGGCAATGAGCAACAGTTGGGCTCTTTGGGGGGTTCCGTTTGACGACCCCGTTGTGGCCGATGCCTTCTCGCCAGCCTTCACTGTAGCAGCCGATACCGCTGTGGCAGTGGGTATCACAGTACTGGCTGCGTCGGGTAATGACGGATTCGCAGGGCAGGGCATAACCTGGCCCTCAGCTATGTCCAAGGTAATCTCGGTTGGGGCGGTTTACGATACAACGGACTTAGTAACGTTCTATTCAGATACGGCTGAGAACCTTGATATTCTGGCGCCGGCTGACCCTGTGTATACGACAGATATTGTTGGTCCGCTCGGCTACGACCCCGGCGATTACTTCCCATATTTCAACGGAACATCTTCGGCTTGTCCGTTCGCAGCCGGCGCCGTTGCATGTATCCAGACTGCTGCTCTGGAGAAACTTGGCCGTTACCTTACGCCTGCTGAGGTCAAATACCTATTGATTACGACCGGCGATCCAGTAACCGATACCAAGGTTGCAATAACCAAACCCAGGATCAATCTTGGCCGGGCTGTAACCAGCCCGTCAGGTCCGCCGGTCTACCTCGGGAAAGGCTGCACGCTTAATGGATGGCTTGCTCCCGACTCCAACAATTACTGGAGCTGGGATACCCAGAACTGGGACGGCAACGTCATAGAAGAAGACCCGAACTTCATTTATGGCTATTATCTAAGTCAGTTTGCTGCCGGGCAGATAATCGAGAGCAACTGTGTCGATGGCGGCAGCGACCTGGCAAGCAAACTTGGTCTTGACACATATACTACGCGTATAGACGGGGTCGCTGACGCTAACACAGTTGATATGGGTTACCACTACAAGCACGCGGTCGCCAAGTACCAGATAACCATCCTGGTGGTAGAAGATCCGAATGCCCCCGGTATTCACGGTGCTGTCGAGCCGAATGGCGGCTGGTTCCTTGAAGGTACGGAATTGACGCTGGTAGCGAAACCTAACCCGGGCTATTATCTGATGGGCTGGTATGACGTTAACGATATTTTGCTCTCCTACAATAAAGAGCTTGATGTAGTAATGGACGCCAACCAGGTCTTTAAGGTCAGGTTCCGGCTGGCGAGGAAGACCGAAGTGTCGGGCGGCGGCAATGCTATCCGTCAGGGTCTTAACAGTGCGCAGAACGGCGATACCCTCATTGTTGCTGCCGGTACTTACGATGGTGACATCAACTTCCAGGGTAAACAGATCAAGCTGGTAAGCACCAATCCCGATGATCCCAACGTTACTGCCTATACGATCATCAACTGCAATAATAGTACTCGCGCTTTCACTTTCAATGGCGGTGAAGACGCCGGCACGGTTGTGGACGGCTTCACGATAGTCAATGGCGGACTCTTTGCACAACCTGGCGGCGCCATCTATGTCGGCGATGGCAGCAGCCCCACCATTGTGAACGTTACGATAAGCGACTGCAACGTGGCTTTTGCCAGCGGCGGCGCAATATACGTTGACGCCAACTGCAGTCCGACCTTCCGGAACGTTACAATTACCAACTGCATAACTACTTCCGGCGGAAACGGCGGCGGTGTGTACGTGCACATCAATGCCACTCCAACGTTTGCAAAGTGCGCGATTTCCAACTGCGCAACGGAAGGCTTCGGCGGCGCCGTTTACTGCAGCAACGAGAGTTCTGCTGTGTTTGTCGACTGCAACTTTGTCAATAATCACGCCAATTACAGCGGCGGCGGACTCTACTACGCTGCTGATGCTATATCCACGCTCACCAGATGTAATATCGCCCACAACAGGGCTGATGGCAGCGGCGGCGGAATCCGTTATAATGTTGGGGCCTCGCTGGCCGTGAACGACTGCAATTTTGTTGGCAACAGCGCCTTGCAAGACGGTGGTGGGCTGTATTTCGACCCGAATTGTTCAGGGACAATCAGCAAAGCCGTATTAGTCTATAATGACGCCAACAATGGCGGCGGCGCAATATACCTACGCGACTGCAATGCCCTGTCGGTTGCCGATTGCAATATCGCTTATAATACGGCTATTCGCGGCGGCGGCTTATACTGCGTTGATTCGCCGGGCTCGAGAATTATTGCCTGCTCGATCAAATACAACGACGCATCCCAGGTGTGGTACGAATATTTTGTGCCTGACCCGAACGGGCAGTCCGTTCCGATACCGCGGGACGACCCAGCGTTTGATCCGGAAGATCCGAATCTGGTAATCATTAAGCATGCAAACAGAAGGGTTTCCGCCCAGGGCGGCGGTATCTACTCTTTTGCCGGCCCGGCTCTGACTGTCGATTCTGAAGTCAGCTACAATCAGGCCAACACCTCAGGCGGCGGTTTATACCTGACCGGTGGGCAGTATGAGCGGACAACGTTGAAGAATTGCCTGGTCACCAACAACGTGGCCGGCAGAGACGGCGGGGGTCTATCCTGCAATTGGTTCGATAATCTGGTGGTGTCCAATTGTACTTTTGCCCGCAACAACGCCGATGACCCGAACTCCAATGATCCGTACTTCGGCGGGTTCGGCGGAGGCCTATTCTGCTCCTATGACAGCAGTGTGAAGCTGATTGACAGTATTCTGTGGGCTAACAACGGCTCCAGGAGCTCACAGATTTATGTTGGCATGGGGCTGGATCCGAACAACCGCAGGCCGTCAACGCTTGCCGTTTCGTACTGTGACATCGGCGGTTGGAAAGGCCCCAAGGATGTCAACGCGATCGACCCCAACGTTGTGTTTGCTGAGCCGGGCTGCAATCTGGTTTGGGACTTTGGCACCGTTATTGATGCCGACCCGCGTTTTGTCAATGCCTACTTCCTAAGTCACACGGCTGCCGGCCAGATGATCAACAGCAAGTGTATAGACGCCGGAAGTGACCTGGCCAGCAATCTTAATCTCTCTACGTTCACCACCCGCATCGACGGCGTTGTTGACATGGGCATAGTCGATATCGGATATCACTATCCTGCTGCCGCGTATCAATTGCGGGTCGATGTGGTTGGCGGTAATGGTTCGGTCGATCCCAACAGGGGCACGTACAACCGCAACGCTGTACTGACGCTCAGGGCAAAACCCAATCCAGGCTATCGTGTCCAGGGATGGTACGATGTCAACAATGTCTTGCTCTCTGTCGATAGAACCATGGAAGTATTGATGGATTCCGACTTGGCTCTTCTGGTCAGATTCGAGCGCGCACGGACAGTGGACGTTTCCGGCGGCGGCAACGCTATCCAGGTGGCTATTGACCAGGCCAAGAGCGGCGATGTGCTGGTGGTTGCAGCCGGAACCTACAACGGCAATATCAGCCTACGCGGCAAAGATGTTACCGTAGTTTGCACTAATCCTGATGATCCTAACATAATTGGCAGCACGATTATCGATTGCCAGCAGGCTGGGCGTGGCTTTATCTTCAATAATGCCGAAGATGCCAACACTGTCGTGAATGGATTTACTATTGTCAATGGTAGTGTCACCGGCCAGGGCGGAGGCGGTATATACGTCGATCCCAATAGCGGCCCAACCATCATAAACGTAACAATCAACAACTGCTCTGCTGCGCAGGCTAACGGCGGCGGCATATACGTTGATGCAAATAGCAGCCCGACATTTATAAACTGCACAATAACGAATTGCTCTGCCGATGCCGGCGGGGGGGCCTTCTGCGATTTCAATAGTGCGCCCACATTCAATTACTGTCTGTTCGGCGATAACTCCGCGGCTTCAGGCGCGGGCCTCTATTACGACGCCAACTGCGTATCGAAGGTGTTAGAATGTAGATTCACCAATAACTCAGCGGCGCAGGATGGCGGCGGCCTGTATTGTGACCCAAATAGTATTATTACCATTGCGGATTGTAATTTTGCGGATAATTCCGCTATTCGCGGCGGCGGATTGTACTGCGACCCCAATTGCTGGGTGACAGTCGCCGATACTATATTCAGCGACAACACCGCCAGTGCCGATGGTGGTGCCGTATACTTATATCATGCGAACGTATCCATAAGTGATAGTACGATTGTTTCCAACTTCGCCATTCGCGGAGGCGGACTGTGGTGTTATGATTCTCCGGCTACGGCAATCACAGGCTGTACGATCAGATACAACCGAGCGGGGCCGCTATTTGACCCCAACGACCCCAACGATCCGAACGCCCTGATAATTGGCGCGGGCGGTGGAGTATATTGCTTCGCCACGGCAGGACTGGTCCGCGACTGCGTTATTACGCACAACATCGCTAATACGTCGGGCGGCGGTATTTACGTAGGCGGAGACGTAAACTCTCCGGCTATCAAGAACAGTCTGATAGTCTACAACTTTGCAGGTAGAGACGGCGGCGGCGTCTCGGTTAATTGGCATGCCCGCCCGACAATCTCAACGTGCACGTTCGTGGGTAATGCCGCACCCGGCACATACGGCGACGTCAAGAAAACCGGCATCGGCGGCGGTTTGTACTGCTCGTATCACGCCTTGGCGAACGTGACTGACAGCATCTTCTGGAAGAACTTCGCCCTGAGGGGGCACGAGCTGGCCGTCGGAACCGGCTTCGAGTACGACCCAAGATACGGGACACTTTCGGTTTCCTACTGCGACGTCGAGGCTGGGCGAGGCGAGGTTGAGGTTGACACTGGTTGTACGCTCAACTGGGGCGCCGGCAACATCAGCAGCGACCCGCTGTTCGTAACCGGCAGACTTGATAGCTTCTACCTTAGCCAGCTTGCCGCTGGTCAGGTCAGGCAGAGTCCTTGTGTCAACGCGGGCAGCACCTACACGAGTGACCTCGGCCTGGTTGGATATACTACCCGGACCGATGAGATGGCTGATACGCTCACGGTCGACATGGGCTATCATCATCCGACGGCACAGCCGTGCAGATACTGTGACTTGGTCTACGACGGCATTATAAACTTCCGTGACTTTGCCATACTTGCTGAGAAATGGCTGGCAAAAGGTTGTTCCGACACGAATGCCTGGTGCCAGGGCAGAGACCTTACGTTCGATACGCTCCTGAACATGGAAGACATCGCCTTCCTGGCTGATTGCTGGCTAGTCAGAGACACCGAGCCTCCGCTTCCTGACCCATCGCTGTGGGAGGTTGAGCCGTACGTGTCCTCACCGAGCTCAGTCACTATGGCCGCCGAGCTCGCGTTTGATGCCTGGGGCTGGAATGTGCAGTACTACTTCCAGTGCTTCTATGGCAATTGCCATGACAGCGGCTGGCGGGACAGCCCGACATATACAGACACCGGCTTGACCGCCGGCACTCGGTATGCCTACAGGGTAAAAGCCCGCGACGAGATCGGCAACGAAACCGAATGGTCGATCATCCGTTATGCCGGTGAAGAAGACAGGACGCCCCCGGCGCCGGCGCCTACGTGGGAACGCCAACCTTATGCAATGTCGTATGACGCCATCGCAATGATAGCTACTCCGGTGTTCGACGATAGCGGTGTTGAGTATTACTTCCAGAGCGTATCTGGCGGCGGGCATGATAGCGGCTGGCAAGACCAACGCAGCTACACGGATACCAACCTCGATCCGAACACCGAATACTGCTACCGCGTCAAAGCCAGAGATAGGTCCTTCAACCGCAATGAGACCGTCTGGTCGACGGTGGCGTGCGCAACTACTTTCCTGCCGCCGGACACGACTCCGCCGACGCCTAACCCAATGCAGTGGGATCCGAACGGCACACCGGAAGAAATCTATGGCGGTGGTGGACAGTGGGACTACTATGCCACAATGACCGCGGTATTAGCTACTGACGCCAGCGGGGTCGTGCAGTATTTCTTCGAGTGTTCTGACTCGCGCTATAGCAGCGGCTGGCAAGCTGCTAATACGTACACCGTGCTGGTGGGCCAGAAGGGACGAGCTTTTAGTTTTCGCGTCAAAGCGCGCGATCTTTACGGCAACGAGACCGCTTGGTCTGTAGAGCTTCGGATGCGCCCCTTGCCATAGAGGTAAAGTGCCTAAACTGAGCTATAGTGCCTAAAGGTGATCTAAAGTGATACAATTTTAGGCACTCAAGACTCGAGTTTTTTCCTTAGGGTCTGGTAGCCGTAGTGCATCAGCAAATGATCGAGTATCACTAAGCCTGTATAGTTCTCGGCGACCGGCCAGATGCGAGCGACAATTGTGGGGTCGCGCCGTGTGATAGCGGCCAATTCTTTGTTCTCCAGAGTGTACTTGTCAATTGTTCTTTGCGGCTTATCAATTGTGGGCGTAGGCTTTACAGTGAGTCTGACCACGATGGGCTGGCCTGTGGTAAGGCCGCCGGTGATGCCGCCCGCATTATTTGACGGGAAAGTAACCTTGCTGTTCTGAGCGCGCATTTGGTCGTTATTTTGGCTGCCCGTCATATCCTTGACGGCAAAGCCGGCGCCGACCTCGACGCCTTTAACGGCGCCTATGCCGAGCATTCGGCCAAGCTCGGCGTCGAGCTTACAGAAAACCGGCTCACCCAGACCTACAGGCACGCCCGTGACGATTACTTCGACTACCCCGCCGGCTGAATCACCCGTAGCACAGATGCGGTTGCAGGCATCCACCATCGCCTGGGCGGCATCGATGTCGGGGCAGTTCAGTACGGGGTGCACACCGTATTTATCCCGAATCGCGGCGGGTTTCGTCTTCGGCGCCTTATTGCGGATGGCATCTATCTGCTTTTCGATTTCAGCAAAGGCTCTGGTTTTTTCCAGGAACCGCATCTCCATTGTGACCCGGCCTTTCACGTATATGTCCTGGTAGAACGGGTCGAGGTCCCGCCGCATCTTTTTATAGTCGTTGGTGTACGCCAGCGCGCGGTCGTGAGGAACGTCCGGACAGCGGACGCCGGCAATTTCTTTCACGTAGGCGAAAACTTCGATGCCGCATTTCTTGAGCACTTTCTTAGCGACATATCCGGCAGCTACGATAGTCGAGGTGTAGCGTCCGCTGAAAAAACCCGCGCCGATAGCATCGTCGTCCGGCCCGTATTTTATGAATGAAGCGTACGATGAGTGGCCGGGTCGCGGCGTGCGGTTTGTGTCCTGGTATTGCTTGATGTGGACAAAATGCCGGTCGAGGTTGGGGATGAGGATAACCAAAGGCGTACCGTTTGTGTGGTTTTTGTTGCCGGCGTTTTCGATGGTATCGGCGGCGTTAAGGCCGGAGTAGATAATCGGCAGGTCCGGCTCTTTGCGTGGACTGGATAGTTCATCCGCACCTGGTTTTCTCAGCAGCATGTCACCGTAGATTTCCTGTTCGGTCAGAAGCATTCCGGGAGGAACGCCCTGGATGACGCTGGTCAGGCCTTCTTGGTACGAGCCGCCCGCAGCGGTTACTTGAAAACATCGTCCGATGTGACAACCCAGCATCCTGTAATCTCCTTGAAAAGTGAGCTAAAGTGCCTAAAATCCCTAAAGTGTCTGAAGTGAGCTAAAGTTATTGTTTATAATTCTAAGCACTTTAGTCACTCCAAACTTTAGGCACTTAGCAATTCCATATTCGCACCGATGCTTTTCATCAGTTCCACAAAACTGGGGAAAGTGACATTCATTGCCTCGGCAGTATCAATGACACATCCGTCGTTCATCGCCAATCCTGCCAGCGATAGGGCCATTACGATTCTGTGGTCGCTTTTGCCATCTAAACTCGTGACTGGTCGCCCGTGACTCGTGACTCGCAACTTTTGATTCGAGCGACGAGAGACGAGTGACGAGCCACGTATTATAAGGCCGTCGGGCAGCTCTTCAACATCGACATTCAGTTTCTTGAGCTCTTTGGCCATACACCTGATTCTGTCGGTTTCTTTGCCGCGGGCCTGCGGGACATTGACCAGCCGAGTTTCGCCTTCAGCGAACGCGGCAGTAACAGCCATAGCAGGCAGTGCGTCGGGCGTCCTATTCATATCAATCTCTATGCCGTGCAGTGGTTCGGCTTTGACGGTTATAGAATTTGGCTGGATAGTGATATCGGCGCCCATTGCTTTGAGATAATCAACTACAGCCTTATCCGGCTGGCTATCTTTGAAATCAAGGCCCAGCAGCGTTACTTCATCTCCCACAAGAGCGGCGCCGCACAAGAAGAATGTGGCGCTTGAGAAATCAGCGGGTATGGTTGCGTCAAAGGCCCGGTAGCCTTGATTGCCCTTCACTTTGAATCTTCGCATCTGCTCGTTTTCATATTTTATGCCCTGTTTATCCAGCCAGTCGAGCGTCATCTGTACGTAGCCCGGCTCGTTTAGCAGAGTAATATCTATATCGGTATCCTTAGCAGCTAAAGGAGTGCACAAAAGTAAGCTCGATGGATACTGGCTGGTTGAGCAGGCGATTGAGGTTTTACCCCCTATGATTTGTCCGGTTATTTTTACGGGGGCTTTGCCGTTGTTTTTGACGCTGATGCAGTTTGCTCCAAGCTCGTTAAGGGAATTCAGCAGAGGGCCAACGGGCCGGCTCTGAGTTTGTTCGTCGCCTGTAAAGGTGACAGTCTGGCCTTTATTTACTAATGATGCTGAGCCAATGGCGATATTTAGGGTTGTGCCGGAGTTGGCGACGTCTACAATCTCTTTTGGGGCTTTGATTTGGCCGCCCTGTCCGGTTACTTTCCACAAGTCTGGGTCGGAAGCATCGATCTTTGCACCGAGCGCTCGATAGCAGTTGACGACCGCATTTGTGTCGCCTGAAATAAGCGGATGGCGAATGGTGCTCTCGCCCGAAGCCAAAGAGCCGATCGCCACCGCGCGGATCGTATGGGACTTGGACGCGGGCATGATGACCATGCCTTTCAGCCGGGACTTTTTCACAATCAGCTTCATAACTATACTCGCATCGCGTATATCGTATTGCGAATCGCGTGCATACTATACAGTTTGTGGCCAGAAAATCAACGGATGAGGCCGGATGTCTACCGTCTCTCTCGGCAGAAACAGGGTGTCGCGGTGCTGGCAGTAATTCATTTATACATTAGTGGATAGCTCTGCGGGTTCCCCAGGCAGTCAAGTTCTAAATCAACGTCGAGTTGCGGCCAATATAAGTGATGCCCGTGCAGCAATTGGACATTTAGAATTTCTTTTACCTTTGCTTCCTTAAACTAGGGAAATTCACTGTAGGGTAAAAAATATTCTTTGTCTTGTACACAAAGCCACAATCCATGAGCGTTTATGTGAGAAACTTCAACTTCCGAAGTGTTCTTCTCAGACATTTTGAATCCTTCGTTTGTTGCCCATTGCTACTGGGTGGCCCTTTTGCTTGCATTCAGAATGGTGATGCCTACAATTTGTCCTGCCTCATACCTGACTATGATGTCATCATCCGTGAGTTCAGAATCATCGGCGTGGCTGGGCTTTTTGAAATTAACATAGAGCACATCTGCCTCCTTATCGTACGTCGTCCAGATTCTGTCGTGAGGAATCTCTAATAACTGAGGTACGAGTGTTAGCATCCTCTTTACCTCTATTTCGGCCATAGCCTATGTCTCCCTTCGATTTGACTTTTTCGCCTTGTTAAAAATGCAGTTATGACAAATCCGTCCGTTTTGCTTATCTCCCTATATACTACTACCATGTATTTATCTTTTTCTACTTCTCTTACGGCCAAACATTCACCGGCCTTGCCTTCGTAAATCGCTTCGGGTTCCTGTACTGTCTCGAGGACTTCAAAATAATAACCTGCCATTTCTGAATGTTCTTCTGTAATGTGGAACCATCTCGCCTCCGGCAACGTGATGTATACACTATTTTTAGACCTGACTGCATCCATAGCAATAGACAATGCTTTTATTAAAGTATTATGTCTAAAAGTCTTAAATCATTGGCCTTTTGCATTTATGGTGCTTGAGCCGCCGCTTGGTTGACTAAGAACAGCACCGCCATACGCACGGCCAGGCCGTTGGTTACTTGCTGCAGAATGACGCTGTTGCGGCCGTCGGCCACTTCGCTTTCCATCTCCAGGCCTCTGTTGATTGGGCCCGGGTGCATAACAAGAATGTCAGGTTTCGCCCTTTTCATCCGCTCCACCGTCAGGCCAAAATAGTGTGAGTATTCCCGGATTGAAGGAAACGGATTGCCGCCCAGCCGTTCAAACTGGATGCGAAGCATGTTTACAACGTCAACCTTATCAATTACCTCATCGAGCGAATAGCTCACCTTGACCGGCAGTTGTCTCACTTCTGCAGGCATAAGTGTCGGTGGGCCGACAAATGTGACTTCGGCGCCGAGCTTGGTCATTGCCCACATGTCACTGCGGGCCACGCGAGAGTGGGCTATGTCGCCGACAATTGCTATTTTCAAGCCCTGGAGGGTTCCCTTGATCTTACGAATGGTGTAGGTATCCAAAAGCCCCTGTGTAGGGTGCTCGCAATAGCCGTCGCCGGCGTTGACAACGCAGGCGTTGATATTTCTGCTCAGAAACTTCGGGGCGCCGGCGGCAGTATGCCGAATCACAACGATGTCAATGCCCATCGCCTCCAGATTTCTGGCTGTGTCCAATAGCGTCTCGCCTTTGCTGACGGAGCTGGCTTTCTCGGTAAACTCTATAACGTCGGCGCTTAATCTGCTTGCCGCCAGGGCAAAGCTGTTGCGTGTGCGTGTGCTGTCTTCGAAGAACAAATTCACCACGACCTTTCCGCGCAAAGGAGGGGCTTTCTTGACCGATCGGGTGCTTATCTGCTCAAAACCCTTGGCGGTGTCAAGAATGTAAGTTATCTCTTCGGCGCTCAGCTCCCGCAGCCCAAGCAGATGTTTGCGATGCCAGATGAATTCCTTGCTTTTCCTTATTAGGGCCATAGATTCGTATTTCGTGAAGCGTATATCGTATTTGGTTTCAAGGCTTCGCGTTTACTACTCGATGACCACTTCGTCTTTTCCGTCCGACTCGACCAGATTGACCTGGACCAGTTTGCCGGGTTCAACATCGGCCCTATAGCCGACATAGTCGGCTTGAATAGGGAATTCTCTGCCGGCTCTTTCAACTAGGACGGCCAACCTTATCGCTCTGGGCCTTCCTAAATCTATAAGTGCGTCCATGGCAGCGCGAGTTGACCGGCCGGTATATAGCACATCATCGACCAGGATGATAATCTTGTCGTCTATATCGAACCCGATTTCGGTAGTTCGAACCTGCGGCTGAGCAGCGCTCTGCGGCGAGTTTAAGTCGTCGCGGTAAAGCGTTATATCTAACGTGCCGCACGGAACATCTTTGCCCAGCATTTTCGACAACTTGCTGGACAGCCGCTGGGCAAGGATTTCTCCTCTACTGCGGATACCGATTGCAGCGATATCCGCCTGCCTGGGGGTTTCGGCGACAATGCGGCCCGCCAGGTCTTTGAGAGTCTTCTCAATCTGCTTGGAATCCAAAATTACCTTCATAACTGCAATCATTTTAGCCACAGATTTCACAGATTTCACTGTTTTTTTTGACTTTTTAATCCGTGGTAATCTGTGTTAATCTGTGGTTTACCCTTGGGCATTGGGCAAGATTTCGCAGTGAAGTTTTTGAACACATCGCTTTTCAGTGCTAAAAACTAGTATTTTATGCAACATGCCTGATAATCTACTTGAAAATAAAGTTGATTTCTGGTATCATAATACGAAAGCATCCGGAGGCGTTATGTTATAGATCACGGAGTAGATAGCGTATTTAGCCCCGCGTTTTACGCGGGGTTCTCAGTGGGGCGTTATCGCCATTTCCGGGGTGACAGAATGGTGCAGACTGCTAAGGAGACACTTATCCTGGCTTGTTTGGCAGCATTGCTAAGCTCTGCAAGCATGGTCGCCGGAGGCGAAGGGCCGCAGACTGATAGAGTTCTGCAGCCGCAGAGCCTGAATCACGCCGGCGTTTATGCCTTAAGAGGTATAGAGCCTGGTTTGACAGGCTCCGGCGTCAGGTTCGCTCTGGTCTGCCGGAGCATCACCTATACGGATGGTGAGCCGCAAAACGATTACCGCCCCAGTGTGCAGCACAGATGCTTTGGTTCGCAGCGGTTCATTTTCCATGATCTGGGTCAGGTGCCGGCGGGCATTTCGCCGCACGCGACGGCTATTTGCTCAATACTATTTGGCCAGGACACAGACGTGTTTGATCCGGACCTGGGCAAGTTCTATTATCAAGGTGTTGTGCCGGGGGCAAAGGCGGCTGTCTATGAGTTCTGGTATTTCTTAATCAATAATGTGTTTAGTCATTTGCCGCCCGATGCAGATATTGTCAGCGCCAGCATCGGCAGCCAATTCGAGGACTGGTGGACACGAGGGATCGAGGCGCTGGCTGAACATTACGGACTTATTGTTGTGGCCGGCATAGGCAACGGCTCAAACGCTTGTGATCCTCCTCTGTATCCAGGTGGGGGCGCAAATGTAATCGGCGTGGGCGTGATTGATTCGGTCAATACCGAGAATCAGGCAACGAATCTGGCGTATTTCTCGCTGGCTTATCCCGAGCATTCCAGTTGCGGGCCGACTGCAGATGGGCGGTGCAAGCCGGATATTGTTGCTCCAGGCAATTGCCTGGCCGCCAGTGCAAACGCCCCCGACCTCTACGAGTTGACAGGTAACTGGTCGAGTTTCTCGACCCCAATAGCGGCAGGAGCCGTCGGCTTACTCGTCCAGAAAGCCAAAGAGCAGCCGAGTCTGAGTCTGGCTGTGTCGCCTGATGGGGGCAATTGTGTTATGAGAGCTATCTTAATGAACTCGGCAACCAAATTGCCCTATTGGCGTAAGGGACGCCTGGCAAGTGACGATGACCATGTCGTTCCTCTGGACTACATCCAAGGGGCAGGTATGCTAAATGCAGTTGGCGCCTATCAGCATCTTGTTGCCGGCCGAAACAAGCCGGGTAAGGCCTTGCCGACCGGCTGGGATTTGAATCGGCTGTCCCCCTTATTGCTTTCGCAAGAAAGCAGGGGGGCGGCGAATGTTTATGAATTCACCGTCGCTGAGCCGACCGACAAATTCATTACCGCCACACTCGTTTGGAACAGGCATTACAACAGCGTCTATCCTTTTGAGCCGGATACGGCCAGGGACAGCAATCTCAGGCTCGAACTTTGGGCCATTGACTCGGAGAACTCGAGCAACACTCGTTTGCTGGATTACAGCGATAGCGCGGTTGATAATGTGGAGCATATTTACTGT
>CAZMLE010000010.1:0-79640 GCA_964567045.1 uncultured Pirellulales bacterium
CGTTCTGATGTTGGGTGCGTCACCCAATAGCTCAAAATACCCGTGAACGGTTACCGTTAAAGGCAGATGGCTCGATAGTCGGCTGGGGCGACAACTGGTATGGTCAGGCAACGACCCCAGCAGGCAATGATTTTCGGCCGCCGTTACCCTGAAAAGTAGGTTCTCAGGCGGTGTGTTAGAAGCAAAGCTGTACTTTACCCTTCATTGGAGAAACCCTGTAAATCCGGTACAGCGTACTTCCGGGAATGCCTGGATAATCGCTGATAGAATACGTCGGAAATACGCAGAATCGGAGTGATAAGTGAGATTCTGACAGAAAATGGTCGGGGCTGTCGCATTCGAGTGAAGCATAATTTTCTTCTTTAAGGCTTGCACAATTTTACAAATGTGGGTTATAATTATGTTAAATAGGCGGAGCCGTGAAACCCATAAGGACCAAAGTGATATTTAGAGGCGAAAAGGTCGCTGCGTTGCAGAGAAACAAAATGGGTACTATGCGCAAACAAAATTTGCCCACGCTATGTGCAAGTGGTTTCCTCCGAAGGAAGCTTTCCAGTCCCTTGGGCTTTACGCTAATAGAACTTCTGGTGGTGATTGCCATGATTGCCTTACTTATAGCGATCTTACTGCCACCACTTCAGCGGGCCAGACGCCAGGCAAGAGCCGTCGTCTGCCAGTCGAACCTCAAACAATGGGGGACCCTCTGGGATAGCTCGGTGGCCGAGAACGATGGGTATTTTCCAGGATGCAACCCGGAGGAACGGCCGCCCAAGGATAGTTGGCCTTGGGGTTTGGGCTGGGCTACGTGGGCTCCCTGGTGGGGTGGCTGGCACGACCGGGATTGGTACACTGCTACTGAAGGGATACGGTGCTGCCCAATGGCCTCAAAACCTGCAAGCCCAACCGGCAAGGAGCCTTGGGCGGGCGGAACATTCCTGGCCTGGGGCAGGTGCATGCCCAAGGACGCATGGCCACCGGAGTTTGCCTGGGCATGGGAAAAATCTTCTTATGGAAGCTTTGGGCCCAATGACTACGCCTTTTATTGGTACGACTGGCGTCAGGCCAAGCCATATTCATATTTCTGGAGAACACCTTATGTCAAGGGTGCAAGTAATATACCGATGCAGTTGGATAGCTGCTTGCCGTGTACAGGGCTGCTGTCTGACGGGGGCCCTCCCGAATGCGATGCCATACCTACCATGGGTGTGCGAAAGTCGGATGGGAGTTCTTCCTGCATCAATCGGCATGATGGGTACGTCAACGGCCTTTTCATGGACTGGTCCGTCAGAAAGGTTGGCCTTAAGGAGTTGTGGACCTTGAAATGGCATCGGGAGTTCGACACTGCTGGTCCCTGGACAAAAGCCGGCGGCGTAAAGCCCGAAGATTGGCCGCAGTGGATGAGAAGATTTAAGGACTACTGAACGCTCCGCTTCGAAAAAACCCTCGCTTACAAGCAGGCATTTCGTTTACTGCGTCCTCTCTAAAACAGCATCTGCTACTCGAGACCGCAGTGGACCTTGACTATCGAGCAGAATTTATTTGCCAGTGAAGTGGCGCCGGACGCGCATACATAAAAAGTCAGTTCCAAGTGCAGTGACGAGTTTTTAGCAAAATAATTCGCCCCTTTTTCGAGGGCTGAGTATCTGTACCTCGTGCATCCTGCATCGAGAATCGTTCCCGACGAATTCGTCCGCGCATTCGCCTACTCACCAATCGCCAATTAACCACTCGTCACCCTGCGGGTGCCGAGCGACAAATATGCGGCGTCGGACAGCGGCTACTGCGTGGCTGTCACGAGTTGCGTTTGTGGCATTAGCTGTTGTTGCAGTAACGACAAGCGTTTTCTTTTGCGGCGGTTTATGGTTCTACGATCAGGCCCGTTCACCGGGGTTTCATTTGAAGCCGCTTCCAATGCTTCCAGAGCCGTCGCGGCGAATGCATCAGCCCCAATTTCTTCCCATAGCCCATCGGCCCGGTTGAAGAGTCCGCCGGATACCATTATGCGCAGATTTGGCCAGGCATTCACGCCTTTAATCGTGTCGATCAGCCTACGGATGTCTGGTGTTTGCTTTGGGCTGGCGCCGTAGATCAGTAGGATCTCCGGAGCATATTCGTTTATGAAAGCAAAGATGTCGTCATTGCTCAGTCCGCCGCCTAAGAATCTCACTTCCCAGCCGTCGCTCTCAAACAGATCTACCATCATCTGAGCACCAAGCTCCTGCAGTTCATCTGCTGCGCAGCATATAACTATCTTCTTATTCTTGCTGGGGCGGCGTGGCAACTTATTCTGCAATTGGGCTACGATCGTGCGGTTGATTCGAGTGGCCAGGTGCTCCTGGGTAGGGGTGATTTTGTCGGCCCGCAGGAGTCTTTCTGTCTCGACCATGATTGGCCAAATTAGGTGGACATAGACAGAATTAGCGGGCACGCCACTCTGGAGCGTCTCTTCGACGACAGCCCGGCAGCCTTTTCTGTCACCCCGCAGCAACGGTTCCAAGTAACGTGCCAGAACAGCTTCTTTTACCATCTCTTCCTTCCTTACTTACTACAATTGCGCCCTGCCACCTGCCTATTTTCACACAAGCAGGGACAATCCTTGTGTTCTATGTTAATATAGCTAAAATTTTGCCATCGGCAATCTGACTATCGGAGTGTGAGACAAAGAAACTTTAGTTGAAATAGATAAAATACAAGCGCATAGCCATTTTCTCTAAATTGTGACAGGGCGATAGTGACTTGGTATTTGAGAGGTTTATAGGACGAAGCTGAAAAAGCTGTATTGATATTGACATAGCGGTCGCGTGATAAATCTTTGCTATGTTGTAGCAGCAGGGCGGCGAGATAATGGTTGCGGTTCAATATGAAGTGGGCTAATCTGACTACGACGCGCACTGGCAGCCGACAGCAAAGGAAAGGCACGATGGGCAAGATTAGTCCAGACCAGGAGATTCTGCAATTTGCAATTTCCAGAGAAGCGGAAGCGTATCACTTTTATCTGGCATTGGCAGGGCGGGTCAAGAGCCGGCAGATGCGCAAGGTCTTTGAAGATTTAGCCAACGAGGAGTTGGAGCACAAGGCCAAACTCGAGCTGGAAGTTACCAAGACAGGCAGGGTGGTGGACGTAAAGATGAAACAGGGCTGGCCGGAAAGCGAGTACATCATATCGGATGACCCGTCCCAATTGGACATAGACTACAGGGATATGCTTCTTTTGGGGATGGAAAAGGAAGAATCCTCATTTCGGATTTACGTGGATTTGGCGGCAAAAGTGTGCGATGAAGAGTCGCGTGAGGTCTTGCTGTCGCTGGCCGAAGAAGAAGTCAAACACAAGCTCCGCTTTGAAAACGAGTACGAGGTTTTGCTGGAGAAAGACTCGGCCGGATGACGGTGGACAGAAAACAGAAGGCCGAAGACGGACAACGCAAGAGTGAAGACGGAAGACACACGGCGGAAAATAGACGCCGGCAGGGAAATTGGCGGAGGAAAAGTGCCCCGGCGGAGTCAGGGGCTAAATGTGACGAACAGAAACCCGCAGATAAATCTGCGGGCTAAATATCTGTCGTTATCCACGATTGGTTGGCGATAATCGGTATCAGGAGATACAGGATGCCACAGAAAATAGTGATTAGAGCAGGTGACGTTTCGGTTGATGGGCAGTTGAATGACAGTGAGACGGCAGAGGCCATAGCCGACATTCTGCCAATACGTGCAAAGGCACAACGCTGGGGTGGAGAAATATACTTCGATATCGACCTGGCATGTCAACTGGAAGAAGGCGCCCGCCAGGTAATGCAAGAAGGGGAGCTGGGATATTGGCCGACAGGAACGTCACTGTGCATATTCTTCGGGCCAACGCCAGCTTCGCGGGGGGAACATGAAATCCGGGCAGCCTCGCCGGTGAACGTGGTGGGCAGGGTCAAGGGAGACCTGTCGGCTTTGTGGGACGTTCCGGACGGAGCAGATGTGACCGTGGAGAAGGGTTAATCCCAAATAAATTCGGGAAAAGCAAGACCCCCAAAATAAATCTGGGGGCTAAACATGGAGGGACGCGCGCCATACCATAATCTTGACAGTTAAGGCGAGGATTGGTAAAAAACGGAGGAAATTCGGTCGATGTACTTGCCGTGGGACTCTAAACGGTCCCAACCTTTGCCGGGGTAAAGGTCTGTTTTTGGAGACAAATATTATGATCGCAGTACTGGGAGCAAAGACCGTAGAAGATTTGGGCAATATAGGACGGTTTGGCCGGTTTGTCTGGCGGTCGATGATTACTTCGGCCCGGAGCTGTGCCCTGGCCCAGACCTATCCGCTGGTTTGGTCACAGATGAATATTATCGGCGTCCGCAGCGTGCCGGTCATCATGATTACGGGTGCGTTTGTCGGTATGACGCTGGCAGTTCAGGCGTACGACCAGCTTGCCGGCATGGGCCTGGAGGAGCACCTGGGCGTTTTGATTAATATCTCGGTGGTGAAAGAATTGGGGCCGGTGCTGGCGGCGGTTATGCTGGCTGGGCGGATCGGCGGGGCCTTGACCGCTGAGCTGGGAACGATGAATGTTACCGAACAAATCGACGCCGTCAGGAGTATGGGTACTGACCCGGTGCGATACCTGGTGGCGCCGCGGGTGCTGGCGTGTCTGCTGCTTACGCCATTTCTTATAATCTATGCCGACCTGATGGGCGTTATCGGCGGAGCGGCGGTTAGCTTCTTTCAGTTGGGCATTAACAGCAGGGCGTATTGGAACTTCAGCGCCTATGGCGTGGAGCTGTGGGACGTAACGATAGGAATTGTAAAGGGCTTCTTTTTTGGAGCAGCTATTGCGGTGATTAGCTGTTACAAGGGCTTTACGTGCAAAGAAGGCGCGCAGGGGGTGGGACAGGCCTGCACCGAAGCGTTTGTAGCCAGCTTTATTTCCATTCTGGCGCTGGATTTTGCGCTGGCGGTGATTTCCAAAGCTATCTACGCCACATTTTGGCCGATCAAAAGTCTGGTTGGGTAAGGCGACAAAGCAATTAGCGATCAACACTTTCAGGGCAGGCAGGCAAATAAAAAGTGGAACAGGTTAACGACACAAAGCAGGCTCAGGTTGGTGACGGTGACGGCATAATTGTCGTCAAGAACCTTACCAAGCAGTTCGGGCCCAGAATTGTTCTGGATAATATTTCTCTGAAGATAGACAAGGGCAAGACCACCGTGGTGATCGGGCCGAGCGGATGCGGCAAGACCGTGCTAATAAAGCATTTTATCGTTTTGGTCAGGCCCACTTCCGGCGAGGTCTATTTTAGGGGTCAGCGGATCGACAACCTCAGCGAAAGGCAGTTGAACAAAATACGGACACGGTACGGTTTTCTCTTCCAGGGCGGGGCACTGTTTGACAGTCTGACCGTTGCTGAGAACATAATGTTTCCCATCAGGCAGCATTTCGAAGTCACCAACTGGCGTGAGGTCGAAGAGCTGGTAAAGGCGAAACTGGCGATGGTTGGTCTTGACGGTTATCAGAACTATTACCCGGCAAATCTTTCGGGCGGCCAGCGGAAGCGTGTGGCGCTGGCCAGAGCTATTGCATTGAATCCGGAAGTCATTTTGTATGATGAGCCGACCACCGGACTGGACCCTATTCGAGCGGATACAATCAACGAGCTTATTCTGAAGCTTCAAAGAGAGCTTGGCGAAACGACGGTGGTCGTGACGCACGATATGACCAGCGCATACAAAATAGCCGACCGTATAGTAATGTTGCATGACGGCAGAATCATTGCCGACGGCGATGCCGACCATATTCGTAATCATCCACATCCAAAAGTCCAGCAGTTCATCAACGGACAGGTCAGTGAGGACGACCTGGCAGTTCTGCGGATGAGCGGAACCATTGCTCAGGCTCAATTCTTGCCTCGTGACTTTGAATAATATTAGAGAGCACCCGTGCGCCAGACCACACAAGCTGCCATGAGCGATCAACCAAAAAAAGTCGCTGCCGATTTAACCGCAGTTGTACGAGGCGATGTTTTCGCTGACATGTTGCACAAGGTTGCCTACAGCACCGATGCGAGTATGTACAGGATATTGCCGCAGTGTGTGGTTGCGCCGCAGGATAGTGGCGACATAGTTGCCGTAGTAAGATACGCCCACGCAAAAGGAATACCGGTGGCTGCCCGAGGAGCGGCAACCGGCGTGGCGGGCGAGTCGTTGTGCAGCGGAATCGTTTTCGATATGACCCGCTACATGAATAGGATAATTAGTGTCGAAGACGATGGGACTGCGGTGGTCTGTGAGCCTGGCCTAGTGCTGGATGAATTGAATAATTGTCTATCTGGATACGTAAGAAAGATTGGGCCTGACCCATCCAGCGGCAGCCGCGCTACAGTAGGGGGCTGCGTTGCCAACAACGCCACCGGCGCGCATTCACTGCAATACGGGCACATGGCTGATTACGTGGAAAGCATAGAGGCGGTTTTGGCTGACGGCAGTCTGGTAGAATTCGCAAACGACGCCGACCCCCAGCAGATTGACGACGAGCCGCTTGCTTCAATTGCCAAGCAATGTCACTCGCTTCTGGCACAAAATCAGGATATTATCAGCGAAGCGCTGCCCAAAACTCGCCGCAACCGAAGCGGCTACAATATCGCAGGGGTTTGTCACGGCGGCAAGATAGATTTGGCTCGCCTTCTGGCAAGCTCCGAAGGAACGCTGGCTATCTTCACCAAAATCAAGCTAAGAACAGTCGCCCTGCCCGAGGCAAAGGCGCTGGTGCAGTTTGAGTTTGATTCGCTCCAGGACATGTCAGGAGCGGTGCCGATTATTGTCAGTAGCGGCGCGTCGGCCTGCGAACTTATGGATAAGACCTTGATTGATATGGCTTTTGAGGCATTTCCTGAGTATCGTGACATTTTGCCGGCTGATGCTGCCGCGGTTCTTTTGGTTGAGCATACCGGGCAAACAGAGCGGCAGGTGCGCGAAAAAATAGATGCGACCGATGCGGCAGTAGGGCGGTTGGTGCGCGGGCGGACTATCGTTTTCGACCAGAAGCAGCAGACCCGATTGTGGAAGTCACGCAATGATGCTGGCCCTTTGCTCTATCGCAGGAGAAGTAAAAAACACCCTGCGGAGTTTATGGAGGATACTTCGGTCGATCACAATCGCCTCGGTCAGTATATTGCCGGACTGCAGGAGATCGCAAAAAAGCACAGCCTCGAGATGAGCTTCTTTGGCCATGCAGGCGATGGAGAGCTGCACTTGCGGCCTTACCTGGACCTGAGTGATCCGGCGGAGGTCGCGAAAATGCGCATCGTCGCGGAGGAGGTCTTTTCGCTGGTCTGGTCGCTGGGCGGCTCGATCAGCGGCGAGCACGGCAACGGCCTTATTAGGGCCGCTTACGTAAAAAGACAATACGGCGATAAATATTACGAGCTGCTGTGCAAAATAAAAAATATATTCGACCCGGCTGGCTTGATGAACCCGGGCAAAATCATCAACAGCGACCCCGATGTCACGGTCAAAAACATTAAGGCCCAGGCCAAGATTCTGCCCGAAAGACTCAAAACCGACTTGCTCTTCCAAGAGGATGAACTTGAGCTTGATCTTGAGCAGTGCTACGGCTGCGGGCTGTGTCTGAGCAGGCGAACCGATCTGCGGATGTGCCCGGTGTTTCGGGCGATGGGCGAGGAACTGGCCAGCTCACGGGCTAAGTATAATGTCCTTCAATTTTGGGCGACAGGACAGTTGACCGAGCAGGATTTCAGGTCGCCCCAGTTCCGCAAGTTCCTGGATTTGTGCGTTAATTGCAAAGCCTGCCTGACGGAATGTCCCTCTGGACTCGACGTTTCCAAGCTGATGATTATGGCAAGGTCTCAGTACGTCCGGCGCAAGGGCCTGCGGCGTGCCGAGCGGCTTTTAAGCCACAATCGGCATCTTAGTGTTCTGGGAGGTTTTTTTTCGCCCGTTTCCAATCTTGTAACGCGGCTGCCTCCATTTAAGTGGCTGTTAGAGAAATTTACCGGCATCGACCGGCACAGGTCTATGCCAAAGTTCAGGCGCAGGTCGTTTCTGAAGGTCGGGCGGAAATATCTCGCGTCTTTTGAGCCGATTACTGAGCCGGTCGATAAGGTCGCGTATTTTGTGGATACCTACGCAAATTACAACGACCACGAGTTGGGCTTTGCGGTTCTTGATGTCCTGCGGCACAATAATATTGAGGTGATTTTGCCCAAGCAGCGGCCGGCGCCTTTGCCGGCCATTTGTTATGGCGATGTTAAGACCGCCCGCAGGGATTTATCCTACAACGTAAAGCACTTGGCTAAGGCTGTTCGCGCCGGTTACAAAATAGTCTGCTCTGAGCCGAGCGCAGCTTTGTGTCTTAGAGAGGAACTCCGGCATTTTGTCGCCGGCGCAGATGCAAAGCTTGTCTCGGAAAATACGCACGAGTTGATGAATTATCTGTGGGATTTGTACAAGCGCGGTATGTTGAAGGACCCCCAGGGTGACCCCCGACTACAACGTTCGAGGGCAGGCCTGGGGGCTAAATATCCAGCGGGGTTTGCCTATCATTTGCCGTGCCATTTAGCGGCCGTCGGCGATAAGCGAGCAAGTATTGAGCTTCTGGAAAAACTTTGCGGCGTAGAGGTCATTGATCTCAATGCCGGCTGTTGCGGCTTAGCCGGCACATTCGGCATGCAAAAGAAGAATTACCAGCTTTCATCTCAGATAGCCGCTGGCCTAAAAGAAGCACTTGCACAATCGCCGACTAAAAACGTCCTAACCGAATGCTCCGCCTGCAAAATGCAGATAGAGCATATAAGCGATTGCGTTGCGAGGCATTCGATTAAGGTTTTGGGGCAAGTGTATAATATGGCATAGGGGTTGAAGAACGTGGCTTGTGTAGCGAGGCCACCCTCAAATCGGGCATGAAGAAGTAGAGCTTGATGATGTACCCTGCGGAGCGAAGGATACCACTAAGATAAAGATGGAGTTTGTATTGCAGAGTTCGGCTGGAGGTTTGATATAATGGAGGAAGAATTGTGTTGAGAGGCAATAAATGAGGCATTTGACAAAGCTGACCATAATCTGTGCGTTCGGTATCGTCTTTACGAACGCTGCCTGCTATGCCTGGCTGCGCATGCGTGTTGAAGACGCGGTGCTTGTTGAGCGTTCGGAACTTATCGTTATCGGGCACCTGAAAGCGGACTCTATCAAGTACGTTCCGCACAAGTGGGAAAAGAATGAGGGCAGGAGCTGGGAGCATCATGCTGTCCTTGCCGTGACGCAAGTCTTGAAAGGAAGGCTTGATCAGACGGAGATACCGATCGTCATTCACTACGGCCTTGATCCGTATATTGGTGGTCTGCGTCCAAAGGATGGCGGCAAGATAAATATTCATGCTGGCCAAAAAGACTTTCCGAAGGATAGGATCGAGATACTGGATACGGGCAACAGCGGGTTTAGTCTTGTGCCGCTCGTGGAAGATGCAGGTAAGAACAACATTTGGTTTCTTCAAAGAAGAAGCGCAAGGTATGGTCGCAAAAGCGAAAACGGACAGTTTGGAATTGCGGACCCTGAGGAGCTTCAGATGATATCGCTGAAGGACTATTTCCTCGCTTGTCTATCCGAGGAGCCGGAAAAGGCTATAAAGCAACAACTCAAAAAGGAGCCGCATCTTGCAAAACGTGTCGAGGACTACCTGATTTATGCAGAATTTCAGCGGGTCCTGCGTATTTCGGATCCAAACGAGAAGGCCGTACGCTTGTGTCGTTACATTTCGCCCGGAATGACACCGAAGAACTACAACGCGCGATATGATTACTTTGTGAGGAAGCATCTTGGAGAACTCGGCGAATGTGCGGTCAAGCCTTTGGTGGCTACCCTTGCGAAAGCGGAGCCGGGTCATAAGTTAGATACGGTCGTTTTGACGATATTCGATATTGGCAGACCGGCTAACCCGGCCGTTCCGTATCTGCTAAGAATGCTTGAGCAGAAATCTGGGACTTCTGCTTATTACATTCTTGGGGCCTTGCAAGCCATAGGCGATGCGAATGCCATTGACGCTGTCAGGCCATTTTTGGCCGACAAGGATATGCAGGTGCGCTCTCAGGCGGCCCAGACGCTTGCCTGGATAGGTGATATTGACTCGTTCGACCGGATAGTGGCGGCGATACCAGAGAAGATCAAAGAACAGAATAATCTCAATCCGTCAGATATGTGCGTCTATGTTGCAGATATGTGTGGAGCGCTGTATCGCTTGGATCCTACTCGCGCCAGGCCAGTCATAAGGCAGGTGAACAGGAGAATCCCGAGTATGGACATCACCAGGTTCATATCCGGGTACAAGGATGACGATGACCGATAGCTCTGACGTTGCCACGGCCAGATTCTGTGGCCTCGCAGTAACCGGAACCTGGATTCGTGGTGGGGTAGGAGCGGATACTCGGTCGCAGTAAAGTGACAAGGCGCAGGCAACCTTGACACAGTGCTACTTTTCGTCAAACTCAATGTCGTTTCTTCGTACATTTGTCTCAGTTATGGTGGGCATTTTGCGCATATTGAGCGAAACAGCGTGGTGCTCAAGTAACGGTCGCCGCGGTCGGGAAGAATCACGACAATTGTAGCGGAAGTCATATCCTGTGCGACGCGCAAAGCCGCTGCAACCGCTGCGCCGCTGGACATCCCAACAAAAATTCCTTCCTTTGCAGCAAGTAGGCGCGTAGTCTCAAAGGCCTCGCCGTCCTCGATGGTGATTTTTTCATCCAGCATCTGTGGATTGTATATCTTAGGCACAATGGATTCTTTCATGTTTTTAAGTCCCTGAATCGTGTGTCCCTCTGTCGGCTCAACTCCTACGACTTTAACTTCTGGTTTCTTTTCTTTGAGGTATCTACTTACGCCCATCAGCGTGCCGGTTGTGCCCATGCCCGCGACAAAAACGTCAATCTGGCCTTTGGTCTGGGCAAAGATCTCAGGGCCGGTCGTCTCGTAATGGGCCTGCACATTAGCTTCATTGTTGAACTGATTGGGCATATAATACTTATCAGGTTCTTGCGCCAGGAGTTGATTCGCCCTTCTGATGGCGCCATCAGTGCCTTCCCTTGCGGGCGTAAGCACGATTTCAGCACCCAGGGCTTGAAGGATATGCTGTCTCTCGGTGCTGACACACTCCGGCATAAAAAGTTTGACCCCATATCCTTTTGCAGCGCCGATCATAGCTAAGGCAATTCCTGTATTTCCCGATGTTGGTTCGAGGATTGTCTTGCCCCTCGTCAGCTCGCCTGATTGCTCGGCTTTCTTTATCATATAGTATGCAGGCCGGTCTTTCACCGAGCCGCCCGGATTGGCACCTTCCAATTTTCCGAGAATCCGCACCGTTGGGGCCTTGCTGTTGAGGTTAGTAAGCTCGACCAGTGGAGTATTTCCGATGGCCGACAATATGCTCATAACAGTTTACCTCATACAACTACGTCTGAACCTGTTGGTTTGAAGAATTGCTTTTACTCTGGTTATTCTATATATTGAGTCTGGGCAAGTAAATCGTTTAGAGGGAAGTTTACCATGGGACTTGAACAGGCAAATCTTAAGCGAGCGGTGCTATGGGACCCCGCGGACGGGCAGAAAAAGGTCCGCTGTAATTTGTGCAGTTGGCGATGCTTGATTGCTGACGGTAAACTGGGCCGATGTTGTGTCCGTAAGAATATAGGCGGCACGTTGTACTCGCTGAACTACGATAAGGTCTGCTCGGCGAACGTTGACCCGATTGAAAAGAAGCCGCTGTATCATTTTCAGCCAGGCTCACGGAGTTTTTCTATAGCGACAATGGGCTGCAACCTTCGGTGTGTTTTTTGTCAGAACTGGCAGATAAGCCAGGCGGCGATTGAAAGCGGGCAAATTGACGGAGAGCCGATAACTCCGGAACAGATTGTCGCCGCTGCTGTGCACAGCGGGTGCAAAAGTATCGCTTATACGTATACCGAGCCGACGGTTTTTATGGAGCTATGTGACGATTGTGCGCGCCTGGCAAAAGAGAAGGGGCTTGCGAACGTTTTTGTCAGTAACGGCTATATGACGCGCGAGGTAATTGATCTTGCCCGCGATTGGCTCGACGGAATAAATGTGGACTTGAAAGCCTTCAGCGAGGATTACTACAGAAACCTGTGCAAAGCGCACTTGCAGCCGGTGCTCGATACGATTAGCTACATCGCAAAGCAAACGAATATCTGGATGGAGATTACCACGCTGGTTGTGCCGGGAGAAAACGACTCGGAGGAAGAGCTAAAAAAGCTTGCCAATTTCCTTGTCACCGAAGCCGGGCCGGATGTCCCCTGGCATGTTAGCCGATTCCACCCACAATACAAATACACCGATGCGCAGCCTACTCCGATTCGTACTCTGGAACTCGCTTACGATATTGGCAAATCGGCTGGGCTGCATTATGTTTATGTTGGCAACGTGCCGGGCGCCAAATCGGAAAACACCTTTTGCTACAAATGTGGCCGGGCGTTGATTGAACGTGTGGGCTACGATATAACTGCCAATCGTATTATAGACTCACACTGTCCAGATTGCGGCACGGATATTGCTGGGTTTGAGATAAGTGCGTAACCGAACGATGAAGATAGTGGCTGACCAGAATATTCCATTTGTGCAGGAGTGCTTTTCTTCGATTGGCCAGGTTGAAGCGGTATCCGGACGCAAGATAACACCCAAGGTTGTAGCTGATGCAGACGTTCTTCTGGTTCGCAGCGTCACTAAGGTTGGCCAAGATTTGCTGGCGGATAGCAAAGTCAAACTTGTGGCAACGGCGACCATCGGTTTCGACCATGTAGACGTTGGTTTTCTGCGACGAAGAAATATCGGCTTTGCCTCTGCGCCAGGCTCGAACGCAAACTCCGCAGCGGAATACGTAATTGCAGCCCTTCTTGAAATCGGGCAAAGGCACAAGATCAGCCTGGAGGGAAAATCAATAGGGGTCGTAGGTGTAGGCAATGTCGGCAGCAGAGTGGCTAAAAAGTGCGCCGCTTTAGGTATGAAAGTCAAACTCAACGACCCGCCCTTGCAGAGGCAAAGCGGCGATCCAAAATATCGCCTGATAGAAGAACTTTTCGATTGTGATTTCATAACGCTTCACACGCCTTTGACTTTTGAGGGAATTGATAAAACGTTCCATTTGGCGGATGAAAGATTTTTCAAGTCATTGAAGACCGGCAGTGTTTTTATCAATACTTCACGCGGCGTCGTGGTTGATACTGTGGCTTTGAAAACAGCCATAAAGGCGGGGCGGTTAGGGGCCGTTGTCCTCGACGTCTGGGAGAACGAGCCGAGTATTGATATGGAGCTTCTGGAGATGGTTGATATTGCTACGCCGCACATCGCCGGCTATTCACTGGATGGCAAGATTGCGGGTATGATTATGATTTATAAAGCTGCCTGCGAATACTTTGGCCTTGAGCCAAAGTGTGACCTGGAAGATTTTTTGCCCGAGCCCGCTGTCGGCGAGCTGAGGGTAAATCCGCAGGGCCGTGCCGAGCAGGAAGTTTTGCACAGCGTCGTGCAGAAGATTTATGGAATCAGTGAAGATGACCACAGCCTGAGGCAGATTGCCGGTCGAGCACCGGGAGAAAGGGGCGAATTTTTTGACAGTCTGCGTAAGAATTATCCCGTCCGGCGAGAATTCCAAAATACGCGCATAATGTTGGATGTCCCCTGCAAATCGCTTGCACAAAAACTGGCGGGAATTGGTTTCAAGGTAGCTGATGAGCAAGAGTAGTAGCAAAAATATCCTCGATTGGCCACACGGCAGATTGGATTTTTCAGCCGGCTGCATTATTATGGGTGTCTTGAATGTCACGCCGGATTCCTTCAGTGACGGCGGCCAATTCTTTGCGACCGATAGGGCAATCGAGCATGGCCTGGAAATGGCTGCCCAGGGTGCTGCAATAATTGATGTTGGCGGGGAGTCTACAAGGCCCGCCTCTGCGCCAGTCTCGACCGCTGAGCAGATTAAGCGGGTAGTTCCGGTGATAGAAGGGCTTTTCAAAAATGTTAGTGTGCCGATTAGTATCGACACATACAACTACAAAGTTGCTGAAGCTGCTCTGTGGGCAGGGGCAGCAATCATAAACGATATAACCGCTTTGAGTGATAAACGGCTCGGCGAACTAGCTGCTAAGCAGCGTGTGCCGGTTGTTTTGATGCATATACAGGGCACGCCAGCAACGATGCAAATCGAGCCGACGTATAATGATGTAGTTGGCGAAGTTCTTGAATTTCTGTTAGAAAGGGCTAAGCGAGCGGAGCAATTTGGCATATCTAAGGGGCTGATTTTCATCGACCCAGGAATTGGGTTTGGCAAGACCGTGCAGCACAACCTTTCACTTTTGAAAAACATTGACAAATTTGTTGCTACCGGCTACCGGGTGCTTGTCGGGCCAAGCCGCAAGAGTTTTATTGGCAAGATGACTGGCAAAGAAAACCCAGCCGATCGGATATTTGGAACGGCAGCCGCCGTAGCGTTGTGCGTATCGGCCGGCGTTTCAGTCGTCCGTGTCCACGACGTAGCTGAAATGCTGGACGTGGTAAAGGTGGCAAACGCCCTTGTGAGACAATAGTGTCATAGGAATTAAGGAGCACGCGATGTTAGTGACTACCGTGCTCGGCATCTGTGGAGTGCTGCTTTTAATCGCATTAGCTCTGTGGCTGGTAGGAGAGCGTGGTCGGTTTTTGTGCCCTTCGACCTGGCAGTTCCTACGAGAAGGAGGCTTGCGGCGGTTCGTGAATCTCAGCACCTTGCACGGATATATCTATGGCCGCTGGACAAAGCAGTATATTAAGCTACTTCTCACAGGGCTTGCCCGAGCGAGCCGAGTGGGCCAGCGGGTAGCGCATCACTACCATGGCAAAGTGCTTACGCCCGAGCAGGCCCGATCAATAATTACGCTCGACCGCGATATTCCGCTGCGAGATCTGGAGCAGATTATCCCGTACCCTGTGGCACGGGACTTGGTGCTCAAGGCCTCGCCCGATGTGGCTGCTTACGAGTGCGCCTGCCGGGCGGCCAGAGCGAATTCTTGTCAGCCGACCCAGGTATGCATGGTTATTGGTCAGCCCTTCGTAGATTTTGTCCTGGAGCATCACCCCAAGCGCAGTCGACGGCTCAATCAAACGGAGGCTCTGCGGCTACTGCAGGCCGAGCACGAGCGTGGGCATTTGCACTCGGCCTGGTTCAAGGACGCCATGTTGGGCCGCTTCTACGCCGTCTGCAATTGCTGCAAGTGCTGCTGCGGCGGAATTGAAGCTATGACCAAGTATGGCATTCCGATGTTCGCATCGTCCGGCTATGTGTCGCAGGTAGATGAAGCATTGTGTACAGCCTGCTCGATTTGCCAGGACGCATGTCCCTTCGAGGCTATCAGCGTGGATGGCACGGCCAAAGTGAACTGGCAGGTGTGTATGGGTTGCGGCGTATGCCTTGGAAAGTGTCCCTGCGGTGCGCTGTCGCTGGTGCGTGACGGGAAAAAGGGTTTGCCTCTGGATGTCCACCTCCTGGCGCAGGATAGTGCATAGTCGATCCAATGAAGGAGCACTCTTTTTACGTAGGAGTGCTATTACGCCTTAGTTTGGATTGAGTGCAATTTTGAGCAGTTCATCGATGTTTTTGACGAACTCGAATTTGAGGCCTTTTTTGGCTTCTTTGGGTACGTCCGGCAGGTCTTTTCTGTTTCTGGTGGGCAGAATGATGGTCTTTATGCCGGCCTGCTTGGCGGCAAGGATTTTTTCCTTCAGGCCGCCAATAGGCAGCACTAAGCCGCGCAATGTTATTTCGCCGGTCATTGCTACGTCGGGCCGCGTCGGCTTTTGCAGCAGCAGACTGATCAGCGATGTGAACATAGCCACGCCGGCACTGGGGCCGTCCTTGGGAATTGCCCCTGCTGGGACGTGAATGTGATAATCGAATTTGCTGAATTGACCAGGGTCGATTTTCAACTTTTTCGCATTTGCTTTTACGATGGAAAATGCCGCCTGTGCGCTTTCCTTCATCACGTCGCCGATATGCCCGGTCAGAAGGAGATTTCCTTTGCCGGGCATTGATGCCGACTCAATAAACAGCAGTTCGCCGCCCACAGGGGTGTAGGCCAGTGCTGTGGCAACGCCTGGTATGCCGGTTCGTAAAGCCAGTTCAGACTCGAATTGTGCCGGCCCCAGGATTTTTGCGAGGTCCTTTTTGCCGATAGTTGCCCGGCTCTTTTTATCCTTGGCTATGTCGGTGGCGACGGCTCTACAAATGGCGGCTATGTTTCTTTCAAGGTTTCGCACGCCCGCTTCTCGCGTGTAGCTGCGGACTATTGCCAGCAGAGCTTCGTCTTTTATGGTCAGTTGTGCTTTCTTTAGGCCGTGCTCTTTGAGCTGCCGCGGCACAAGATACCTTTTTGCGATGTTAAGTTTGTCAGCTTCGGTGTAGCCGGGCAGTTCAATCACCTCCATTCTGTCCCGCAGAGCTGGCGGCACCGGCTCGGTATAGTTCGCGGTGCCGATAAACATTACTTTGGACAGATCGAAAGGCTGGTCGAGATAATGGTCGGAGAAGCTAAAGTTTTGCTCGGGGTCAAGCACTTCCAAAAGTGCCGCAGCGGGATCGCCTCTGAAATCTGCTCCGATCTTGTCCAGTTCATCGAGCATAAATACAGGGTTTCTGCTGCGACACTTTCTTAATTCCTGCAGTATTCTTCCGGGCAGCGCCCCGATATAAGTTCTTCGATGCCCCCGAATATCAGCTTCGTCCCTCATTCCGCCGAGTGATATCCGGATGAATTTTCTTCCCATAGCCCGTGCGATGGATTTACCCAGTGAGGTCTTGCCCACTCCGGGCGGGCCAACAAAGCAGAGTATCGGGCTTTTGCCGCTGGGGTTTAGCTTGCGGACGGCAAGGAATTCCAGGATTCGTTTTTTCACTTTGGTCAGGTCGTAATGGTCATAGTTTAATATTCGGTCGGCCTCATTGATGTCGAGTCGGTCTTTCGTCTGGATTGACCAAGGCAGCTCACAGACCCAGTCCAGATACGTCCGGATAACAGCATATTCCGGCGAAGCAGCAGGTATTTTGCTTAATCTATCCAGTTCTTTAAGGGCTTCCTGTTCGCCACTTGTAGGCATTTTTGCTTTTGCGATATTGTCGGCAAGCTGTTTGAGCTCTTCTGTTCGCAGGTCTTTCTGCCCAAGCTCGGACTGAATGGCTTTTAGCTGTTCCTGCAAGAAATATTCGCGCTGATTTTTGTCTATCGATTCTCTGACCTGGCCCTGGATTTTGTGGCTCAACTCGAGAACTTCCAGTTGATTTGCCAGCACGACCGATATTTTCTCGAGGCGTTTTGCTGGGTCGAGCTCCTCGAGCAGCTCCTGTTTCTTGCTGACCTCGAGGTTGAGGTTAGCCGCCAGGAAATCAGCCAGCGCTGAAGGGTCTTCGATGTTTTCGAGCAGGACCGACGCCTCTTCAGGCACGTTGGGACTTAAGGCTATGACCCGGTTGGCCGTCTGGCGGACGCTGACAATAAGCGCCTGGAGCCTTTTTGTCATAGTTGCTGTGATGTTCAGAGTCTGTATTCTTGCCTTTAGATATGGTTCTGCGGCCACGGATTGTATTATTTTGAAGCGGGCCATTCCGTGCACTATCACGTTGATCGAGCCCTGCGGCATCTTGATTACCTTCAGCACCGTGGCAGTAGTTCCGACCGAGTACAGGTCGTCGAAACCCGGCTGCTCAGTTTGAGGATTACGTTGTGTCAGCAGACCTATTATCGACTCGTTAGGCTGAGTGTCGGCGAGCAAGGCTTTGCTTGTCTCTCGGCCAACGGCCAGCGGCGTGACCGTGCCAGGATAAGCCACGGCATTTCGGATCGGCAGGATGCCAATTACCTCCGGCAGCTTCAATTCCTGATTGTTGTTGCGTGAGTCTGCTTTTTCGCCCCCGCCTGTGCGGGGCTCGCTGGTTGTTGTGTCTGCTTCTACCATTTCCACGAACCTGCTGTGGTGCGCAGGCACCAGGTTTTTGGAGTTACCAATTATTTATATCTTACTCGACTGGTTCTTGTTCCAACTTAAATGATATACAATTGGCCTTAGGACCTAAAGCCAAAAACCCTTTCTGCAGAAAAGCTCGGCGAACCAATGTGGCCTGTATTGGCAGCAAGATGAGCAAACCGGCCGGCGGTTTTAGAGCCTTTGGCCAACTAAAAAGCGTATGATTTCGGCTAAGCCGGAAAAAGGCTGTCAGCAATCGGCTTGCCATTCGTCATTATTACGGAAACCAAACTGGAGCCCTAATTGCAAGGCGATTCGGAAAAAGATTTGGTGGCACGATGCCGGGCAGGGGATAAATCGGCATACGCGGGTCTGGTAAGGGTCTATGCGTCCCGGGTGTTTGCGATTTGCCTGGGGATGCTTGGCAATAGTCATGACGCTGAGGATGTTGCGCAGCAGACGCTGCTGAACGGTCTTAGGTGTATAAATGGGCTTCGCCGCGACGAACAATTTGGAGCGTGGATCAGCCGAATCGCCAGGAATTTGTGCATTGACTTTATCCGAAAACGCAGGCGTAAGCCGAGCCTAGCCGCTCGGCAAGCTGACCCAGCTTGGCCGGGGCCGCATGATTACCGTGAGCTTCAAGTTGCTCTGGCAAAACTTCCAGAGGAGTCGAAGCTCACCTTGATGCTGTACTATTTTGATGGGCGAAGCACTAAAAACATTGCGGAAACGCTCGATATCAGCCAGGGTGCGGTCCAGACCCGGCTTTGTCGGGCCAGAAGGCAGTTACGCAAACTATTAGATGCCCAGCGAGGTGCATAATGCAGGACAACTGCAAGAATATCCAGGAGCAAATTGAAGAGCTTCTGGCGGGCATCTTGCCGGCTGAACGGGCAGCCGAATTGCAGGCTCATATAATTGCCTGTGCCGCTTGCCGGGCATACCTTGAAGCCTTGCAGGCCGACGATAAGCTGCTCGGCAAGTTCGCCGAGGCAATGCAGCCGACTATAGCCCGGCTCGAAAACAGGGTGATCGAAGCGATTGGGGACGCGCGGTTAGGTGATTCAGGCGGCAGGGCTTCGGTATTGACGACAATCCTGAAAAGCCGAGCAGCAAAATTCGCCGCGGCAGCGGTCATCATCGTGGCACTGGCGTTGATGATGCATCGCGGCAACAGCCGCCTTGATATGGCCGCTCCGGCGTTCGCCGAGATGGTAGAAGCAATGGGAAAAGTGGCCTGGGTGCATAAAGTTGAAACCAAACGCATTAGGGATAAAGGCCGCTACGAGGAATGGGTTTTTCATGATTACTCTTACAAAGCAAAATTGGTCTTTAAGAGGTCTGACAAAGGAGATTTTTCTTGCCAAGATTACGTTAGTTGTACGGAGACTTTCTACGACCGAGAAGCCGATACGGTCGTGATCGGTTATAGACCGGAGTATCACGATCCCTGGTGGCGTCCCACGCCGCAATCTCTTGTCGAGCAATGGAAAAAAGACTTCGAGAAAGGCAAAACGGTTGTTACCCATCAAATAGGTGAGCAAGACGGTGTCGTCGCAGACATCTACTCTTCGACCGACTATGGGACAACAAAGCAAGGCAGTCGGTACGTGGCTTCTGAGTTTATCCTGATTGTGGACAGGAATAGGCACCTTCCGGTGGCGACTTCATTCAAGTTTTGGATGTCCGATGGGACGCTGGACACCGACACAGACACGAAATATAGTTACCCCGAACAAGGCCCGAATGATATTTATGAGCTGGGCTGCCCCAAGACAGCGAAAGTCTTTGACAATTCGCCCACGCCGGAGCTGGTGCAGGCGGTCGCAGGATATAGAGCCGGCCGAGAAGGTAGTCCGCTGCGCTACATTGCCATATTGGCGACCGGCAGCTACAACGAGTCTGGCAAATCGTATCTAATCAATAGTGTGGAGGTACACTACTGCGATGATTATCTGCAGAGATGCGACCTTTGCTTTTTCGAGCCGGTAACACAGCAGCAATTTAAGGCGAAAGCTGGTGATTCCTTTGACTCCATCATGAAATGGTGGACAAGCGAAGCTAAAGCTGAGCTTCGCATAAGCCATGAAAGGATCTCATTATACGGCCAAGAGTACTCCTGCTGGCTGCATCGCGCCGGCGGCAGCAAAGACTGGGTGACCCTGTACAGGGGCTATTCGCCGGGTAAAGGCCGGCTGGGCCCGCGCACTTTGGGCAGGTACGTGGTTTACCGCAACATTCTGTCCGAGCTCGGATGGACTGATTGGCTTGGCAAGACCACGGGCAGTTGGAAGGTATCCTTAGTGGAGGACGAGTACTCAAGAAGCAATAATCTTCTCTGCATTGCGGTGTTGGCCAAACCCAGTTTTGCCGGCGATGGCGGAGCTTCTGGTGGAAGTCTTTTCTATCTTAATCCGCAGCGCCACTATATCTGTCAGAAGTACGAATTATATCCCCGGTCTAACCGTTACTACTTCAGAGAAGTGCTGGAATATGGTCAAACAGATATGGGTGACTGGTATCCCCGGAAAATCCTTGCCAGAGAGAACCGCCAGGATGTAAGCCCTCCGGAACGTCAGGAGATGGAAACTATCTATCTGGATACCGACCCGGAGTTTCCAGAAGGCATTTTTGATCCGGACAAGCTACCGAAGTGAGTTGAGCGATCGGACAGTAGAAATATTCTAAAGGCCGGGCTTTTGGCTCGGCCTTTTATGTGTGGCAACACAGAATGTCTTCTGATGTGCTCGTATGGCGTATTGCGTATGATGCAGGACGCATCACGCACGACGCACGGCTTTCCTGTTCCGCTTGGCCGGCTCAGTTGTATTCCGGCGCTAATCCCTCACCTGCGTAATCGCAGCGCTAACAGTTGCCCCAATCTTGCTTGAGCAAACCAGCTTAGCTAACTGGCGGGCGCAGCTTCAGGGCCGGGCTCGTTGGGATCGTCGCTAAGGCTGCCAAAAAGAGTCGCGGTAGGTGTACTTCCGAACTCTGGCTCGTTAGGGTCATCGCTCAGGCAGGTGCTGCCCGCCCAAACGACGGCGCCCTGCATTTCGGGCTCATTGGGGTCATCGTCCAGGTAATTGGCCTGCTCATTAGCAAGCTGGCCTGTGCCCCTTGCATTGAGAACGACTGCGGATAGCACTGTCAGAACGAAAACAAGCACCATAATGTTCACTAACTTTTTCATTTTATATTCCTCTTAAAGCTGTTGGAGAAATCGGCGACTATTCTTCTAATCCATTCTTTATCATTTACTTCGGTTATCCTTCGCAGTACGTGTTTTGCAAAGGCTTGATGACGATAGGGCTTGTGATGCCGCTGGGCAGCAACTTATCTGGGTCGGGCGTAATATCAATAACACCGACATCGCCGATAGCGACTGTCTCGCTGCCGCCGTCGTCTAGGGTAGCTCCAATATTGGTCACATACCCGCTGGTATACATACTCGTATCGGCCATCGAAATGATGGTTCCGAATACCTCGGCGTTGCCTCTTACGTCCACTATTCCGCCGACGATAGCCCCGCGGAGGACGTTCTGAGTGCCGCTCACAGGATTCGTATTGCCGAGGTTAACGTTGAAATGAGGAGCAAGGATCGTTGCCTCGGAACTTGTGTTGTTCTGGAATGTTGCGCTGCCGGTATAGTACAGACAGTTTTTCTGCCAGTTGAATGTTTGCGGAGTGTTTGTAACTGTTGTGCCGTTAAACGTGCAGTTGTCGAATCGCACATTGTTATAGTTGCTGGTCGTCTTGCCGCTATCTATAAATAACACCCCGTCAAAGGTGCAGTCTATGAAGAGGGCATTCTTATCCTTGGGCAAATTGACGTTGTTGAACGTCTGATCCTTATAGATGTACCTCTTCACCTGGATACCTCCCCCACCGGGCCGGTCTTGCGTATAGTTGTTCGCGGCATGAGGGAAATATTCATAGCGATATTTTGTCCCGCAAGTGGTTCCCAAACTATCAAGGTTTCCGGTGTAGTTGGTTGCTGAGGTGCTGTAATAGATATCTCCGTTGCCGCCGTTTGTCGTTCTGGTCGAATTGTAGTATATCGTCGTATCGTAGTCGGCGATTTCCGTCCCGGGAATATTCTGTGGTGGCACGCCGTAGTTGATGCCCTCATTGTATCCCTGTATCTCATCTGCGGGACTGATAATCTTATTGCCGTTAGCGTCATACATAGGATTGCCTTGAGCGTCCAGCGTCTCAAGCTGCCAGGTTTTGTTGTTTATCTGCTCCTTGGACCAGCAGGTGTTTATTGTTCCCAGCACTTTGGAATCGCTGGTCAGATTAAATGGCGAAATGTTTGGGGCCGTCATCGTCGCCAGAGCGCTTGGGTTAGTAGCAAGAGTAACCAATTGCGATTTTGAGAGATTCCAGGCGCTGAATACGTCTCCGTGTATCGTGCTGTCGCCGGTAATCCACATGCGTCCTCTGCTGGCGATAGCGTAATTCAAAACGCTCCTATCCTTTGTAATCTTCATCTCCATCCTTATCTTTCGAGTCACTTCGCCATCGGTTCCTGTCGACTGGAGCTTGATTGTGCGAGGGTCGCTGTCATAGCGGTAAAACCTTATGGTAAAGCCCACATCGGGGCTGCCGAAATTGATGGGTGAAGTAACGATCTGGTCGCCGCTGCCCACGGCATCGGTGAAGCGAGTCGCAGGTCCAACTATCTGCCCGTCAAGGCTGGTGTTTTGAACATACTGGCAAAGGTCCAGCCAGACTTTAAGGGCCTGGGCGTCAGTGACATAGTTATATCCGGTCTCACCCAAACTAATCGTGCCAGCGATGTATTTTGCGCAGTCCAGGCCGGATTGCGCGGCTAATAAAGCTGCATTGACCTTGTGTTGATTTGAGGCAAGTTGGACGTTCGCACCGGACATGGTTGCCATGCTGACGGCTAAGGCCGAGAATACGGCAATAAATATCATTGATAGCAGAAGCGCGACACCTGCGCGCATTCGGCAAATCAGCTTTTTTATGGATGTCATTTTATAACCGCCGAAAAAAACCCCCAAGTTTGACGGTGTTCCAGCGACTTCTATATGCCAACTAAAGTATAGAAAATGTTTCATCTAAAGCAAAACGGCGAGAATTAGTGATGTCAGAACGGTGCCTTTGGTTTTGATGTCCTATAAGAATAGGCCTGGCCCAATAGAAGTGGTCATGGGGCAGTAGCTCGTTCTGCAAAGTACGAGCTGCGGGCAAAAGGCAAAGATATGACCCAGGAAAACCCTAATTTAACTGCCTTTTGCTTCCAGAGGTCGAATTTTGCAGGCGTTATGTATTCGACTGCTTCGAGCGAGTTTTTTGAGGGTTTAAGATATTGCCCTATGGTAACTCTGTCGCAATCTGCGCTGCGCAGGTTCCTTAAGACTTGCTCAACCTCAGCGTCCGTTTCGCCCAGGCCGAGCATAATCGACGATTTGGTAACGACGTCGCCGTAATATTCCTTTGCCGTTTTGAGCAGGTTGAGCGACCGTTGATAATCTCCGCCGGCTCGGGCAGCCGGGTACAAAGACGGAACCGTCTCGACATTATGGGCGAATACAAAAGGCAAAGCATCCTGGAGAATCTTCAGTGCCTTTTCCTGGCAGTCGCGAAAGTCGGGCGTTAGTATCTCAAATTTCATATCCGGGCAATGCTTTCTTACCTCGTTGATAGAGGCGAGAAAATGTGCGGCGCCGCCATCCGGCAAATCGTCCCGGTTCACACTGGTAATGACCAGATATTTCAAGTTTAGTTGCTTTGCCATTTGGGCTATACGTGATGGCTCGGTTGGGTCGGGCGGCGAGGGTTTGCCTGTTGCGACCGAACAGAATCTGCATCTTCGTGTGCAGACGTTGCCTAAGATCAAAACCGTTGCTGTGCCTTTTGACCAGCACTCGCCTCGATTAGGACAATTCGCATTATTGCATATTGTCTGTAGGCCCAGCGAGCTCAGCACTTTTTCGGTACGCCGAAAGGCGTCACTGGCAGGTAAGGGCCTGCGCAACCAAGGAGCCCTGCTGCGCAGGGAATTTCGAATTTCTACGGAAAAGTGCCTGATAAGCAGTTCAGATAGTCTTTCCTTGAGCTGGGTCATCGAATGTTGTTTGCCGGTCTCTTTTAGAACCGATGTCATTTCTACGCCGTCCAGGCCGCATGGTATAACAAAACCGAAGATGCCCAGGTCGTTTTGAATGTTTATCGCCATACCATGATACGTGACACCTTTGGATACCCGCAGGCCGATAGAAGCAATCTTTTGCTGGCCGACCCACAAGCCGGGAAAGCCCTTTCTTCTCTGGCTCCGCACACCCAGTTCTCGCAGCAGCTCTATGCCTATGGCCTCAAGTCCCCGGATGTAGTCGCTTATGCCTAGGCCGAGTTCATGCAAGTGCAGAATGGGATAGAACACTAATTGGCCCGGATTGTGGGCTGTTCCACCACCGCCTCTGCGTATATCGACAACATCGATCTGTCGTGCCGCCAATTCTTCGCGGCTGACCAGCAGTTTATTGGCGCTTTGCCGGGCGCCGAGCGTAATGACCGCGGGATGCTCGACAATCAGAACAGTATTTGGTATTTCGCCCTGGCGTCTTTTTTCATGCAACTCCTGCTGCTGCTGCAGAACCTCACGATAATCGGCAAGGCAGCAATCGACAATCCGCAGACTTCGTATTTCGTATTTCGTATTTCGTACTGTGTTCACGAAGTCATTTTAATACAGGAGTATACATTCTGCACGTATTTGTTCAGACGACCAGTTGCAGCATGAGGATATGGGCGAACTGACCGTAATCAACAAAGCAACCGACGAAGATGCTGAATTGCCGCCTATCAAAGGCAGCAAGGCTTGAGTGCAAATAGCTGGAATGTGGGTTTGGTCTGAGAGCCAAAGAGTAAGGGCTGCAATATTTCGATCTTGCAGCCCTTCAAGTTACACATAACTGCCGTCTCTGAACCACAATCTACGATATACGACATACGACCTACGATATACAACCTACGAGATACGAACCACGCGCGACGAACTAAAGCGTCCTGCGTCTGCGCAGCCAGCCGACAAGGCTCGCACCGATACCGGCTATCACGAGGCCGGAGGGTGTCGGGATGAGAGTTGTTGATCCTATACCATTTGTTCCAGCCGAAGACCCGCTTTCACTAAAATTATTTGTGAGATTAGCAAAGTCCATATCTGGAGGATATGTAATCTTGAAAAAGTCTCTTAAAGGCACTTCGGTCAAGGATGTGTTTATTTCATTGATGTAAGTAGAACCGAGGGAAGGAAGATTATCATAAAAAAGTGAATCTGGGGCTACGCCCGACAAACCTAAATCCGTAATCATCCCTATAAAATTGTTATCGGAAAAAGTTAAATAATGTATTTTCCCTCGGAGGAAAATGTCCGAGCCTTTAAGAATTTCAAAAGATTTATCATCCATTGTGGCGAAGATATAATCGCCTTCCTCATCCAATCTATCAAAAGTAAAATCTGGCCATTTGACAAGACCACCTACTATTGGATCATCGGTCGTAGAACCAACTCCTGGAAGTTTTACAGAGGTAATGAAGTCATCCGAGAAAGAGAGTTTCTTAGTAAACACATCAAAATAAACAGACCTACCCTTTGAGTTCCCCTTTTCTTTCTTATCTTTTCCTTTTTCGCGATTTTCTTTAGCCTTCTTTTCGAGCTCTTCGACTATTTCTTTCGATATATTATGGGCTTCCTTGTCGGCGGCAACATCGTCGTATCCTTGTCTTTTTAACTCTTCTTCTATCATCTCTTTCACCCGTTTGTACAGTCTTCCCTTACCCTGCCCAGTAAGAGGGTCGTGAAGTTTATTTACAATATCTACTATCCCTTTATGAATGTTCTCGTTTATGCCAGTTAATGCATTAAGGATATTTATATCCACGATGTCGGTCATAGCACCTAAGGCAGCTGTAGTTTTTCCTCTTGTTTCTATATCACTCAAATATTTTCCATATCCTTTTTCCCATTGATCAGCGAACATTTTTCGCTCATCTTCTGGCATCTTTTTTACTTTGGCAGCCGTGTCGCGCCATTCTTTTGTATCAGGGGACTTTGTTACAAGTGTCTTTACCATTTCGTCTGTTTCGTCAGCACGAGCCAATGGCAAGCCAGGGTTGAAAATACAGACTAAATTTGAAAATAGAAAAAAGGCAGACAGAGTTATGTTTTTTTTAATTGTATTCACCATAGAAAGTCCTTTCTTCGTTACAAACTGGCATTTAAATTTTGCCTGACATTTCGCCGTTCCTGAATACTTTCTGCGCTTTGGATTCTATGATGCGCTGTGAGGACAGAAAACTCGCTGCAACTCGCTGGGGCTTATCACCGCTCCTCAGCACTACCCGTTTCCTTTGACACCGGCACGAAACCCAACAAATCAAGTCACCTTGATGTACTTGTGCATACCGTTCATCCCTCCTTTCCGTGCACAATTATGCCCCCGGCAATCCTGCACCGACATTTAACTTTTCGTGCATACAATTGCCGCTTCGGATTTTATGATGCGCTGTGGGGAGTGAAAGTCTGTTGAAAGTCGTTGGGGCTCGTCACCGCTCCTCGCTGCTACACTGCCCACTAAATTTAACGACTATTTGCTTTTTGTATATACAAATAAATGGTGATTGTCAAGAGAAAAATTGAGAAATTATAGGACTTTTGCAAAAATCCTCAGTTGAGAGCGTATGTGTTGATAAACTTCCTGAAAACAATGCCGGGGTTATTACTTCTTTGGCGAGAAAAGCTGGAATTCCCAAATAGTTGGACCTTCGGTTGCCTCGAGGATATTCAGGCGAACAATCCGAGCGGTTACAGGCTGAAACTGCTGGACGTAGTCATCGCCAATCGTGGTGCCGCGAGCAAATGTTTGCCATTGGTTGCCGTCTTTAGTTTGCAGTTCAAATTTCCGAACGCGGTCGTAAGCCTCGCTAATTTTCGCCCGGCTAAATGTCATTGCTTTTCCGAGGTCAACTTCCAGCCAGGCTTGCTTTGTGCCGTAGTCGGTAGCCCAGCGTGTGGCCGGGTCGTCGTCCACGGCCTTGTCGGCACCATGCCCAGGGTCGTTCTGGTACACGTTTGATGCCCGGGCTTTCCTGCCGCAAGTTAAAGAGGCCGAGGGGAGGTTTATCGGGACAATGTCAGCAGCCGGGCCGTCCAGTTGCAGTTTGATGATGGTATCAAGCTCCTGGCGGTTGGCCTCCCGCAGCGAAATCTCAATACCGTCTTTAGTTTGTGTAACGTAACTCTCGCCGCCGGTCAGTACAGAGCTGGAAAGGATATTTCTGGAGATCGGCGGCAGCGTAATAGTGTCGCCGGGCCATTCTAAGATGTGTATGTAAATGATGTCGTGCTTACAGGTGCTGGCAAGCCAGGATGTTGGTTTGAAAGGTCCGCCGCGAGTGACGTAGATAGTCTCGCCATATTTTTTGAGCCAATCACCCATTTCCTTCAGCCGGGCGACCTGCCGCGGCTCGATCTGCCCGTCCGGCATAGGACCAACGTTAAATAAGAAATTCCCGTCGCCTCCTGTTACCCGCACGAGCGTATGGATGCACTCTTTGAGTGACTTCATCTGGTCGTCGGGTTTCCAGGCCCACTGCTGGCACAGAGTCATGCAGGTTTCCCAGGGTCGGTCGCTCTGAAATTTGCCGATTGTTTGCTCGGGTGTGTCATGGTCGGCTGGCAAGCCTGCACGGTTGTTAATGATAACATGAGGCTGAAGCTGGCGGATAATCTTGAACAGGTTTTCCGAGTCCCAGTCTTTTGCCGAGCCGCCCAGGCCATCAAACCAGATTATATCGACCTTGCCGTAGTTGCTGCAAAGCTCACGCAGTTGCCCGTGCAGGTACTCGATATAGCGCGCATGATTTTCAGTGCGATAGTCAGGATGATGCCAATCGACCGGCGAATAATAGAAGCCGAGTTTCAGTCCGGTTTTGTGACAGGCGTCAGCCAGTTCTTTCACGACGTCTCGCTTAAATGGCGAGTTGGCAATTTTGTAGTCGGTCAGTTTGCTGTCGAACATGGAGAAGCCATCGTGGTGTTTGGAGGTAAATACCAGGTATTTCATGCCGGCTTCTTTAGCGATTTGCGCCCACTGGTCGGCGTCGAATTTGACCGGATTGAACTGTTTGTAGAGATTGTCATAGATTTCGACCGGGATGGAACCTGTGCCGCTCTGGCCTCGCCGTTCGCCGCCGCGAGACCAGCCAATTTCTGTACCCTCAAGGCTGACCGGCCCCCAGTGAATAAACAAGCCAAACCTCATCTCTCGCCAGCGCTGCACGTCCTGCTGATTGGCTCTGAGATAGTCGCTGGAGCCTTTGGCAGAAGGCGCCGCAAGAAACCACCCTATCAATCCCAGACAAGCTATCGATGGCCACTTAACCCAAGCGTTTTCCAACATGTTCCTCATCCTTTCTATTTTTGGAGTAAACATTGAAATAGGGCAATAATATAGCACGAAGGTGCAAAAAGCGAAACACAAGGTTTATTTTTTAGCACGGACAGTCCTGGCTTTTTGACCTTGATGCCTGCTCAGTTTTTACAAAGTTTTTATGAACGCTGGCAGCTACAATCTGCTACACTACAGCATGGGCAGCGAGGAACTCAGCAGAAGGGCGACTGGCGATGAAATCTGTCATTAGGTACTTGGGGCAAATTGCAGGACTCGTGCTCGTGGTAATTGTTGTTATCAGCGCGTTTGTCCGAGGGCGATTCAGCTGTCCGATGATTAGTAAGGATAAACGCCCTGCATTGGTTTTTGTTGAAGGTCCTGCTGATAGAAGCCATTTGTATGTTGCGCACGTGGGTAGGCGAGGTCTGCGTAGGGAGAAGATTATATCGTCAAAATCCATTGAAGTGGCTCAACTTGACAACGCGGTCTTCTTAGTCACCCGGCAAGATACTCCGCAGAAGGGTAAGACCTATGTAGCGGACTTAGAAGGTGGGGCGGTGAAGCTTCTCGCTGAGCATACGCGTATTAATTGTCTTCGCACGGACCCACGAAGCAAAAAAGCAATGCTGAGAGATGTCGGTCCCGGCGCACAAGAGTTTCGCCTGATTGAATTGGACCTTTGCAACTTCGAGATGAGACTACGGGCCAATTTCAAGAGGGAGGTTCTGGGCAGGTGGATTGGTACCCTCAAGGTATCCCCTGATTTCGAGCGCATAGCTTATGCCTGTGTGAAATCCGGAGGTTTCCCGGATCTCTATGGTGGTTGTAGCTTACGCGTTATGGATTTACAGACCATGGAGATTGAAGAACTTGTAGATAACATTCATGTTAAGGTATCCGGGCTTTCCTCAAGTGGCTGGAGAGTGCTGGCTTTTGATTGGGTAAATAATGATGAGATTGTTTACAAGGATATGCCAGGGAACCTGCAGAGCAGTCCTGGTAAAGGACTGTGCATATTTAAGGTCGTGAACATCAAGGCTAAAAAGACCTCGGAAGTTATGCGGACCGAGCTTCCATTGACTATGAATGGAGGCAGTCTAGATATGGAGCCTTTTGATGGTCAGATGATTTGCGACGGTAAGTTTATTCTGGATTTAGAAAGCAAGACCTTGTTTCCAAAGACTCTACCGTTTTCGGTTTTGCCCGATTTCTATATGAGTCCAACGAAAATCCTACACGGAAAAGACGTGTTATATAGCGGCAAAGCAGCGTGTGTTAGTAGCTGTATTTCAACTTCGGGGAATAACTTTGCTTATTTGTTGAGCTGGCCAAAAGTGCCGCCGGGAAGTTTTCTGTATGCCAAATTTGATCGGACGGACGAGCCAGTTAAGGCTGGTGAGGGTTCTTATTGGCCAACCAGGCCTATAGCATGGATTGAATAAGATGGTAGCTGTTTGTGGAAATGGCAGCGGTCGTTGTTGCTTATTTCTACTTGGCTATCGTTGTGTGTGCGGCGGAGAACATTCTTACGCCGCCGGTGTCCAGTTGCAAGATCAGGCCTTTTTCGGGGTCAATTCCGATACAGTTGCCGGCAAATTTTCTGCCATCATACGATAGCGTTATTCTGTGTCCTAATTGGACGCTAAGGTTACGCCACTGGTCTATTACTTTTTGGCTCGCGTCTATTGCCACTTCGAGCCAGTGGTCTACTGATGTAAGCAATCTTTTTGCCAGGGTGATGCGGTCGCATGCTGTTTGGCTTTCCATGTCTATGCTTGTCGCGATTGATTGCAATTCGGCTGGGAATGAGTCCTTGTTTTGATGGCAGTTTATGCCTATGCCGATGATGTATGTGTGGGGCGTGGCACCGGGCCTTGATTTGAGCAGGATTCCGCCTACTTTCTTGCCGTTCAGCATTATGTCATTTGGCCATTTGATTTTTGCTTGTGCGCTGCCTGTGTCACCGATGGCCTCCGCAACCGCCACAGCGCAGGCAAGGCACAGTAGCTCCGCGCCGATGCCGCTGTTGGCCAAAACGATTGAGCAAAGAATGCTTTCTGCGCGGTTGCTATGCCATTTTGCGCCGGCCCTGCCCCTGCCTGCGGATTGCTCTTCAGCAAAGACGACCAGGCCGTCATTTGCATCGTTCTTTGCGTATTCAGCAGCGATGTCGTTTGTGCTGGATGTAGAGCTGAAGACAAGGATTTTTCTGCCGATGCGTCTGGTTTTTAGATTTGCCTTTATCTTGTCTGGGTCCAGCAGGTCGCTTGGCATAGTTGTCAGTACCTGTCCAGTCCGATGTCGACGGCTGCCGCTGAGTGAGTTATGGCCCCGACCGCGATTCGGTCAACGCCGGACTGGGCAATAGCTGAGACGTTGCTCAAGGTGATATTGCCCGAGGCCTCCAGCAGCGGTTTGTTGTTTTTGCCGCACATTCTGTTCCTCATCTCCACCGCGTGTTTCAGCTGCCATTGCCCCATGTTGTCCAGCAGCACAATATCGATTCCGGGAATCTCCAAGACGTAGTTGAGCTGGTCGTCAACGTGGTCTACTTCTACGGCGATGAACTTGGCGGCTTTTAGTTTTCTTGCCTCAGCGACAATTTTCCGCAGTTTGGGCTGGAAGTTTCTGCCGAGCTCAGCCAGGTGGTTGTCCTTGACGAGGATGCCGTCGTATAGTCCGATACGATGGTTGTGTCCTCCACCGCACCGCACAGCGTATTTTTCTAGGATTCGCCAGCCTGGTAATGTTTTTCTGGTGTCGTAGATTTTTGCTTTTGTGCCCTGCACCGCCCAGACGTAATTGCGGGTGGTGGTAGCTATTCCACTAAGTCTCTGCAAAAAATTTAGCATGACTCGCTCGGCGCTGAGCATCGTGCGCAGAGGTCCCTGGATGGCTCCAATCTTGCGGCCAGTATGAGCCCGCTGCCGGTCGTTTACGAGAACCTTCAGCTTGAGTCTGGGGTCATAAAGTCTGAGAATTTCTTTGACGACGTTCATTCCACATACGACTATCTCCTCTCGGGATACGATGTCTGCCTTTGCGATGGTGTCGTCGGGAAACAAAAGCTCGCTGGTCACGTCGCCTTGGCCGAGGTCTTCTTCTATGGCCATCTGGATCAATGGTCGTACTTTTGCCATGTTGAGCTTTTTCATATTTACTTTTTCCCTTTATTGTACCTGGCTGATGGAAAGCCCCGAAAGTGCAAGACAAATCTTTATCACAGAGGTTTCTTCTTTTGTCTGCTTAGCTTTCTGGAGGCTAAATAGCTGCTTTTTTTCCTCCTCGACTCAGCCAGGACCAGCTCCGGCAGCTCCTTTAATTCTCGTAGCCGATCGCGCAGGAAAGCAGCCCGCTCGAAGTCAAGTGCCTGAGCCGCCTCAAGCATTTCTCGCTCAATCTGATTACCAAGCTCCACCTTGTCATATTCGCTGTCCTCGAAGCGAATCGCCTGGCGGGCCGTTTCTCTTGCCTTTATCCTGTCAGTCAGAGTTCGCCGGATTTCCTTTCGAATCGTCTCCGGCGTAATGTTATGCTCTTGATTGTACTGTAACTGAATTTTACGGCGTCTATTTGTTTCGTCAATAGCTTTTTGCATTGAGCCGGTCACGGTGTCGGCGTACAAAAAGACCGCAGCGTTGACGTTTCTTGCGGTTCTACCGATCGTTTGTATCAGCGAGGTCCGGCTTCGCAGGAATCCTTCCTTGTCCGCGTCCAGGATAGCGACGGCTGAGACTTCCGGCAAATCCAGGCCTTCTCGCAGCAGGTTGATGCCCACCAGCACGTCGAAGTCACCGTTTCGCAGGTCCCGCAATATCTCCACTCTTTGCAGTGTGTCGATTTCGCTGTGTAGATAACGGCATCTGAAACCCTTTTTCGTTATATAGCTCGAGAGGTTTTCGGCCATTCTTTTTGTCAAGGTTGTAACGAGCATTCGCTCTTTTGCTTTGACTCTCTTTTCGATCTGGCCCAGCAGATGTGGAATCTGGTTGCTGGCAGGATGTACGAAGATTTCAGGGTCGAGAAGCCCCGTCGGCCTTATGATTTGCTCGACTACCTCGTTAGTGCATTTCTGAAGCTCGAACGGCCCCGGCGTGGCAGAAACAAAGATTATGCGTGACCAATTTTGCTGGAACTCCTCGAATCGCAGCGGCCTGTTATCCAGCGCGCTGGGTAATCTAAAGCCGTGTTCAACCAGAACCTCTTTTCTGCTTCTGTCACCGGCCCACATCGCCTGCAATTGTGGTATGGTGGCGTGGGATTCGTCAAGGAATAGAAGAAAATCCTTTGGAAAGTAGTCTATAAGCGTGTAAGGTCTGGCTCCCGGCGGAAGTCCTGCCAAATGCCGGGCGTAATTCTCGATGCCGCTGCAGTAGCCCACCTCTTGAATCATCTCAACATCATACATTGTTCTGGCCTGCAGTCGCTGAGCTTCCAGCAGTTTACCCTGGCTGCGAAACTCAGCCAGCCGCTCCTGTAGCTCCGCCTTTATACCGGTGATCGCCGAACTGATGCGGTCGCCGGGCATAACGTAGTGCTCAGCAGGATAAATAAAGACCTCGTCTTCAACGGCCAGCGTCTCGGCAGATATAGGATTTATGTAGCTTATTTGTTCTATTTCGTCGGCGAAGAATTCGATGCGAACGGCGAAAGATTCGTAGGATGGATACACCTCAATCACATCGCCGCGCACCCTGAATGTCCCTCTCTGGAAATCGATGTCGTTTCGGGTGTACTGGATGTCGGCTAACCTGCCGAGCAGCTCATTTCGGTCAACCCGCTGGCCGGTGCGGATTGACACTACGCTGGCTTTGTAGTCTTCGGGCGAGCCCAGTCCGAAAATGCACGACACAGATGCGACGATGATGCAGTCGCTTCTTGTGGAAAGGCTGGTAGTGGTGGAAAGTCGGAGTCGGTCAAGGTCGGCGTTTTTCGAGGCGTCCTTTTCTATGTATATGTCTCGCTGCGGAATGTACGCTTCGGGCTGATAATAGTCGTAATAGCTGACAAAATATTCCACGGCGTTTTCCGGGAACAGTTCTTTGAACTCCTCGTAGAGCTGGGCGGCCAGCGTTTTGTTGTGGGATATTACCAGCACTGGCAGGTCGAACTGGGCGATGACGTTAGCCATAGTGAAGGTTTTGCCGCTGCCGGTAACGCCCATTAAGGTCTGGAATTTCTTGCCTGCGTGTAGGTCTTCCACCAGCCGCTCAATGGCTTTAGGCTGGTCGCCCGCGGGCTTAAACTGGTTGTTTAGTTTGAATATGCCCATATTTATACATTTTAACCTCAGATAGCACCAAGTTCATGGTTTTTCTTGTGGTGGAGCCCAAAGGTTTCGGCTGTAGTTTGCCCTTATTTCGCCCGGTCGGGATAAACGACGGCTGCGACAAGTGCAGGGCCGTATCGACGCCATAGACTCTCCTGGTCGAGTTGTTCGGCGTTGGTGGGAAGTTCCAAGGTTATGATGGGTATGCGAAGGGTAAGGCCGGCGTAGGAGCCCAGCGAACCTGGCTGTGCGCCCAGCCTGCGTATGGGCAAGTCGCAATGTTGGGCCATGTGGCTGGCCAATGCAGTGGCAGGGCCATCGTAGTCTATGCACGTCAGCGGCTCGTGAATGCTTACGATGCGGTCTGGCGTGTACTGCCGGATGATCTGGTGGATGACGCGAGCTTCCGGCTCGGAAAGCGCGCTATATCCATTCTGCGCGTTGTTCTGCCGGTTGGCGCTTGCGAAGTTGCGGTTTAGGTCCACGCCATTAGCGTTGAAACGCGTACCACGAGCTATTCCATCCGGATTGGCAACCGGCAAAATGATGACTTGTTGTCCCTGCAGCAGCTCTGGGCGCTCCTGCAGATACCCTGCCAGCCGTTCGGCAAGTCGTGCCCCGGCCGGCTCATTGCCATGAATGCCGGCCAGGATGAAGGTCGCATCATAGCCTTGACCCACCACGACGGTTTCAATCGGTCGATTCTGGACCGATCTGCCGACGGTCCGGCGCTGAGCAGCCAATTCGGCTGGCACACGGGCTGTGACAGCGACTATTTCAGGAGGGCTAAGCGGCTGGTAGCAGCCGGCAATACCCCAAAGGCCGGCCAGCACACAGACCTTGAACGCAATCAGGCGCTTGTCTTTCATATCTATATTCATTCGGCAGGATTTGCCCGTTGCTGTAGAAATTCGACAGTTGAACGATTATAAATTCTGGGGGTCGCGCTGATATTCCGCGGCCTTGTTTGCTACTCGAGCTTTGTGCCTGGTTTCTGGTGGAGAAATCTGACTCCCGTAGCCGATTATAGCTTATGGAGGAGGGCTTTTTCGTGGAAGCTCAGATACTAAGAAGGAAACGGGCAAATGGCGGACAGACAGAAAAAAGCCAGGCTTTTTATATACATCGTGGTTGCCGTATGCCTTGTTATCCTTGCGTATCTTGCGAGAGGCCTGTATTACGGTGCGGTTACGATACACCAGCTTTTGGCTGAAAACAAACGCCTAAAGCAGGCCATAACGAATCTTACCGCTGAAGAGCAAATAGGTTATGCAAAGGTGGTCGCACAGGATTCAAAAGACGGGCAGCTTTTTACCACCATAAGATTTGTTGAAACCGCCAGGGACAACAAACTGAAAAAGATTCTGGAGAAAGAATACGCCATCGCCGGCGATGTAGTCCATTTTGACGCGCTGATAGTAAAGTTCGGCGACAAAATGGTTATGGATGGCAAGGCAAAGGCCCTATACTTGTGGAGAAGAGTCTATGGCGAGAAAATGGCCCCGGAAAGCGGCTTTGCCATAGAAGAACCGGGTGCCGAACCCAAAAGGTACAGCGATTTGCTCAGGGTCTTGCCTGTAAGACAGAGAGAGCTTTTCTGGTCCAACATCTGGGACCTGGCAAATGACCCCGGCAGGCTCAAAGAATATGATATTGAAGCCATCTACGGTAACGTCGTTTATTCGAGGCTGCAAAAAGGGCTTATCTACGTCTTCAAGATAAGCTCAACGGGCCAGGTTTATCCCGAAATCGTTCCCGAAATGTAGCGCCCCCAAACACCCCGCCCGAGGAATTTCAAATCTCAAATCTCGAATCTTTCCTGTTTCACTGAGCGAGTCTGTTTGTGGATTGACGGCGTTAGCCTTGTTGATTATCGTATGGCTGAAAGCCGGTTTGGTGCCTAAGGGATTGGCGCAATGAAAACGAAGGTTGATTTTGATGTTGTTGTCGTAGGGGGCGGAATCGTGGGCCTGGCCTCAGCGTACAAGATTACGCTGAGCCATCCGGATATTTCTGTTGCGGTGCTGGAGAAAGAGCAACAGGTGGCGGCGCACCAGACCGGCCATAATTCGGGCGTCATCCATTCCGGGCTGTACTATAAGCCCGGCAGCAATAAAGCAAAAACGTGTGTTGAGGGGCGAAAAGAGCTTATAGCCTTCGCCAAGAAGCACAAGATACCCTTCAAGATTACCGGCAAGATAATCGTCGCCACAAAGGAAAAAGAGCTGGCCAAACTTGAGCAGATTTTTCAAAACGGCTTAGAAAACAACATAGAAGGTGTTGAAAAAATTGGGCCAGAGCAGATCAAGGAAGCCGAGCCATTTTGCGATGGGATTGCAGGTATCCGAGTGCCGTGTACGGGCGTCATTGATTTTACGGAAGTTGCGAAGAAATTGGCGCAGCTAATACAAACAAAAAGCGACGGCAATAAAGTCCTGACTTCGCACGAGGTAGTGGGCTTTGATAGGCACGATTTCTATACAAATGTCGTGACAAATAATGGGACTTTTGCTGCCCGATATATCATCAACTGTGCGGGCCTTCAGTCCGACAGGCTTGCCCGGATGGCTGGGGTCGATCCTGGGATGAGGATAGTGCCTTTTCGCGGCGACTATTACCAGTTGACCGAACAAGCCGGCGAAAAAGTCAAGGGCCTGATATATCCTGTGCCGGACCCGGCATTTCCCTTTCTTGGCGTGCACTTTACCCGCAAGATCGACGGCTCGGTTGAGTGCGGCCCGAACGCCGTTCTATCATTTAAGCGCGAAGGCTACGGAAAAACCGATTTTAGCTGGTCGGATTCCTGGGCGTCGCTTTCTTATTGGGGCACCTGGCGACTCTTCCGCAGACACTGGATGTATGGCTTAGGCGAATACGCCAGAGCATTCAGCAAAAAACTGTTTCTTGGGCAGTTACAGAGGCTTATTCCTTCGCTTGGCCCCAACGACATAAGGCCCGGCAATGCAGGAATACGTGCTCAGGCGCTTGCGCGGAACGGCGAACTGATCGATGATTTCAGAATAGAAAGACGGACAGACTCTATCCACGTCTTGAACGCACCTTCGCCGGCTGCAACGGCTTCGCTTGCTATCGGCGATCATATAAATGAAATTGCTACAAAATACTTTAACCTGTGGTAAAACCGAAGACCGTCACCGCAGGGGTGACGGCTAAACATAATATTTAGCCCCGCAATTCATTGCGGGGTAATATTTCACGTTTTATGCGGGGTTTTGGAAATTAACGATTTTTGTAGGCAAAGGTGTGTGATGAGAACACTCGAAACTGCAAAACTATGCCAGAAAGAGCGGGAATCGATACTCGAAGCGGTCAGAGCCTTGAAGTGGGATTTGCCCGTAACGCGAGTAATACTGTTTGGCTCGAAAGCCCGTGGCGAGGATCAGCCCGACTCAGACATTGACCTTCTGGTGCTTACCTCTTGTCCGGTCAGCGGCAGGTTGCGGGCGACTATTTCCGATCGCTTAGCCGACATCAACTTACAAAATGACGTCCTGCTAACATCGGTTGTGATATCCGAACAGGATTGGTCAAGCGGACTGATCCGCTATATGCTGATTCACGACGAGGTTGAAAGAGACGGATGTGAAATATGAACGAAAGTGAAGCACAGAAAACAATGATTGGACTATGGCTGAAAAAGGCTGATGAGGCTCTGGCTTCGGCTGAGCTTGAAGTAAACGCTGGACATACAGGCTTTGCGGTGAACCGTTTATATTATGCCTGCTTCTACGCGGTAACGGCACTTTTGCTCCGCGATGGTAAGCAGTTTGCCCGGCATTCAGCGGTCAAATCCGAATTTGTTCGAAGCTACGTCAAGCCCGGCCAGGTGGATGCAAGATGGAATAAATTCTACCAAAAGCTATTTGACGACAGACAGGAGGGGGACTATGTCCCTACAGTGAGTTTTGAGAAATCAGATGTTTCGGCACGTCTCCACCAGGCCCGCGAATTTATAGATTTGATTCGTAGTCTTATTGGCACTGAGTGAAAACGGCTATGGCAGCAGCACCAGCCATCGGCCATTGTATAGGTGAGATAGCTACCATGTATTTCAGCCCATGGTCTATGAGACCTCGTCCAGACCCGGGCCGCGAGTCATCAGCAACCGGCAGCTAAATGAGCAAGTATCAAATTGACAGTCTGTTTGCAGAAATGGATTCCCGCTTGGGTCGGAGTGACGATGGAGCGGTCTGTAATCATATCATACGTGTGGCGTTCGAGTCGGCGGCGGATGTGGAGTTTGATTATCTTGTGCCGGACGAACTCTGGCCGATAGAACCCGGGCAGCGCGTGGAAGTCCCCTTCGGCAAAAAAAACAAACTTGAGATTGGCTTCTGTGTTGTGGTAGAAGATCGAGATTGCTTCGCTGCGCTCGCAATGACGCAAGCAGGGGGCAAGCAGTTCAAACTGAAACAAGTTGCCAGGATTATTGATAAAGAGCCGTTGGTTGGAGCCGAGCTTATGGAATTGGCCCGGTGGATCAGCAGCTATTATGTGTGTCCATTGGGCCAGGTCTTAGCGGCGATGGTCCCGGGTGCTGTGAAAAAAGGCGCCGGCGCCCGAACAGCGAAATATCTTTATCTGGCAACCGGCCCCGACAGCATCAATGAAATTGTCGTGTATCTCAAAGGCAGTAGGCAAAAGCAAATTGCGAAATATTTGCAGGAAAAAGGTGCGTTCGATCCAGAAACCGCGCTGGAATTGCAGACGGTCTTGCAAGTAATCGGCTGCGGGAACGAGTCAATAAAGAAACTGGCCCAAAAGGGTATTATAAGAATAGCCGAGAAGACGATCTTAAAGTCTTTGCCCGCCATTCCGAAAGGAATGGTAATAAAAGCAGAGAACGTAGTTTTGAATGAAGACCAGCAAAAGGCGCTGGCTCACACAAAAGACAAGATCGACTCCGGCAAATTCAGTGTTACACTTCTGCACGGCGTGACCGATAGCGGCAAGACCGAGCTTTATATAAGAGCTATTGAACTTATTCTTCAAAAGTGTAAGACTGCCATTGTTCTTCTTCCTGAAATTGCGCTTACCGCTCAGACGGTACAGAGGTTCAGCGCCAGGTTCAAGAAAATCGCAGTGATGCACTCGGCGTTGACGGCTGCCCAGCGCAACGCCCAGTGGCATAAGATAAGGTCCGATGATGCAGATGTGGTTATTGGCGCCCGCTCGGCAGTTTTTGCCCCACTGCCGCGCCTTGGACTTATCGTTGTTGATGAAGAGCATGAGCCGAGCTACAAGCAGGATACCGCGCCTCGATATCACGGCAGAGACGTGGCGATAAAGCGGGCCCAATTGGCTAGCGCGCATTGCATCCTGGGAAGCGCCACTCCGTCGTTAGAGACGCTACGCAATTGTCGGAATAAAAAACATTTTAGCGTAGTTCGTTTGCCCAAACGGGTAATGGACTTGCCAATGCCGCAAATGCGGCTTGTCGATCTGCGGCAGGGAGGTTTCACGCGAGACGGCGTAAATCTTATAAGTGAGCCGTTGGCTACGCATCTACAACAAATTCTAGCAAAAAAAGAGCAAGCAATCCTGTTTTTGAATAGGCGCGGCTATAGTAATTTTATATTTTGCCCATCCTGTAAATATACTTTACAATGTCGCAACTGCGATGTTACCTTGACTTTTCACAAGCGCGTCCCCTCGGCAAGCTCGGGGCAGGCTCTGAGCCGGGTCGAAGGATCGCAGCTTGCCAGCCGCGCGCTGACCGCCGCCAGAAAGCATATTGATTACGGCTATGCCATGTGCCATTATTGCCTGGCGCAGACGCTGGTACCGGACAAGTGTCCTTTGTGTGGCAAACGTATGGCGATGATAGGGCTTGGCTCACAACGGCTCGAAGAAGAAGTGGCCAGGAAATTTCCGCAGGCCCGCCTGGCCAGAGTTGACAGCGATTCTATGGCCGGCAGAGACTATTACCGGGTGCTCAACGACTTCAGCGAAGGCAGAATCGACATATTGGTTGGGACCCAAATGCTCGCCAAAGGTCTGCATTTCCCAAACGTAACCCTGGTGGGTGTTATCAGTGCCGACACTTGCCTGTATCTACCGGATTTCCGGGCGAACGAGCGCACCTTTCAATTGATTTCTCAGGTTGCCGGCCGAGCAGGACGGTCGCTAAAAAAGGGTATGGTTTTCGTTCAAACATTCTTGCCGGACCAGCCGGCCATACAGTTTGCTCTCAAGGCGGACTTTGATGGCTTTGTCGAAGAGGAATTAAAACATCGTAAGGCCTGCAATTTGCCGCCGTTTTGGCGGTTGGCTGCTATTATTATGCGCGACCAAAATTTTGAAAAACTTGAGCTGGCGTGTAACAGAATGCGCCAGATTTTGGACGGCATCATTGATACAAAAAGATTAAGGGCGACCGTCCGCGGTCCCATGCCGGCGGTGATAAGCCGAATCCAGCGGTTTCACAGAATGCAGATAATTATCCAGGCTCCGCAGGCGACGGTCTTGCGCGACTTATTTAGTGCCCTGCGGGCGCAGCAGCCGATTCGCCCGGCGGTAAAGGTTGCGATAGATGTAGACCCTGTTAATTTATTGTAGCTTGCAATTGGCCGGCTGCTGTGCTATAGTCGGGTATTGGTATATCGGGGTGTAGCTCAGTTTGGCAAGAGCGCTTGGTTCGGGACCAAGAGGTCGCTGGTTCAAGTCCAGTCACCCCGATTGAAAATACGCCAGGTCGTTCTTTCCTGCCTTTCGCGAGATAGCCTGCGAAATAGTTGCGCAAGCTATCTGGGTCTTTTACTTTTAACCCAGCTTTTGATCTTGGTAAGCGACAGTGTGTTCAGCACGTCAGTTTTTGTTGCCCAGCCGCGAGCGGCCGTGGCGACGCCGAAGCCCATCAGGCTTAGGCCTTCTTTGCTGTGAGCGTCTGTTCCGATGGCCAATTTGACGCCCGCCTCGATGGCCATTTTGCAGTGAACGTCCTTGAGGTCCAAACGCTGCGGATGAGCATTTACCTCCAACGCAGTGTGTGTTTGAGCAGCGTGCTTAATCACAGCGGCAATGTCGATATCCATCGGCTCACGCTGACCAATTAGCCTGGCGGTTGGATGAGCGATGCAGTTGACATAAGGGTTGTCCATCGCTTTGAGCGTGCGAGTTGTTACTTTCTCACGTGAACTGCCCATGCCCGAATGTATCGAAGCTATCACAAAATCCAGATCGGCCAGCAGCTTGTCGTCGAAATCCAGAGACCTGTCGGCCAGGATATCCACCTCTGCTCCTGCCAGGATGGTTATGCCCTTTAGCTTCTCGTTGAGCTTGTGGATATGCTTTATTTGCTCGGCGAGTTCTTTAGCCGACAGGCCATTGGCAATAGCCGACGATTTTGAGTGGTCGGTGACGCAGATGAATTTATAGCCTAAGTTCCTTGCCGCCTCGGCCATCTCGGCTATGCTTGCCCTGCCATCAGATGCGTCCGTATGGCTGTGGAAGTCGCCTTTAATGTCCCCAAGCTCAATTAGCTCGGGCAAAGAATGCGACTTTGCGGCTTCGACTTCGCCACGATCTTCGCGCAGAAGCGGGCTGATGAAATCCATGCCGAGCTTGGTATAGATTTCCTCTTCGACCGGCCCGGCAATCATTTTATCGCCCTGGAAAAGCCCGTATTCGTTCAGCTTCCACTTGGCTTTGACGGCGATTTCTCGCAGCCGAACATTGTGCTGCTTCGAGCCGGTAAAATATTGTGCCGCAGCGCCAAAGCTCTCGCCGGGCACCACACGAACGTCAGCGTGCACCGGCGTGCTTTGCGTCTGGATTATCGCTGAGCCTTTAGTTGGTCCTGACGCGAGAATTTCTTGAACAAAGTCCGCACTAGTAAATGCCTTGACGATTTGCTCGCCCTTTTCGGCAGCGACCAGGATGTCAACATCGCCGATGGTCTCGGCTCGACGCCGCAGCGAGCCGGCCGGCTGAATTTTTTCTATGCCGGATTTATCTGCAAGAAACTCACAGACCAGTTCTGCCGCCTCCATTGCCTGGTCGAGTCGGATTCGGCCAGTTGATTTCTCCAGAAACTCGATGCCCCTTTGTATGGCTGCCGCCTTTTTCTGCCCGAAGCCCGGCAACTGAGCGATGGAACCATCCGCCAGCGCTTTTTTGAGCTCAGCGATGGTCGTGACATTCAGCTTTTCGTAGACAGCTTTTGCACCTTTCGGGCCCACCCCGGGTATGGTAAGCAGCTCCAACAACGTGGGCGGGATTTTACTGAGCAATTGCTTATGGGCGGTTATCGTGCCGGTCTTCACAAATTCTTCGATCTTAGCCAGGCTTGATTTTCCGATTCCCGGCGTTTCGGCCAGCTTGCCGGTTGCCAACAAGGTCTCGACATCGGTGGGCATATCACCGATGATGCGTCCTACCTTGCGGTAGGTGTTGATGCGGAATTTGTCCTCGCCGAGGATCTCCATGATGTCGGCCATTTGGTCGAAAAGCTCACTCAGGATGGCATTTTTCATAGGGTCAATTATATCCGTGCGCCGGTAGAATCAAAACATTTTCGATTTGCGATTTTCGATAAGGTTCAATCGTGTATAATGTGGCGATAAGAAGCTGCCGGAGACGTCGCCCTAAGCGAAGAGTCTGGCTTGAGAAGGGAGATTTCTTCCCCTCAACTTCGCTCAGGGCCAGCAGATGTGCTCGAAATAACCTCACCGGAGCATCGCTGTGCGAATAATATAAACAATAATACACAACAATAATTCTAATAATGTAATTGGTGTTCAGCATATTTTTCGTGCGTTGCGGCATAGAAATTATCGTCTGTTTTTTGGTGGCCAGAGTATATCTTTGGTCGGCACATGGATGCAGCAGATAGCGATGAGCTGGCTGGTGTATCGCCTCACTAATTCCGCATTTTTGCTTGGTATTGTCGGATTCTTGGGGCAAATTCCCACTTTTCTTTTAGCGCCTTTTGCTGGAGTCATAGCTGATAAGTATAATCGCCATCGTGTTTTGATCGTTACGCAGACGTTGGCAATGTTACAGGCATTAATACTCTCAGCACTTGTCTTGGCCAACTGCATAACAGTAGGGCACATCATGACGTTAAGCATCTTTCTTGGTTTAGTGAATTCTTTCGATATTCCTGTCCGGCAGGCTTTTACTGTAGAAATGATAGAAGAACGAGAAGACCTGGGTAACGCAATAGCCTTAAACTCTTCTATGGTCAATGCGGCGAGGTTACTCGGTCCTTCTCTTGCTGGTATCCTTATTGCTGGCCTGGGAGAGGGTATATGCTTCTTGTTAAATGCTATTAGTTATACTGCTGTTATTGCCTCTTTATTAGCGATGAAAATCACCCCAAGGCAAATAGGACCATCTGATGCCCACGTTCTACATGGATTAAGAGAAGGTTTTGTTTATGCTTTCAACTTTGCGCCCATCAGGTCTATCCTCATCCTTCTGGGTTTGGTTAGTTTAATGGGCGTGCCGTACCAGGTGTTAATGCCTGTCTTTGCAAAAGATATTTTCCATGGGGGGCCAATAACCCTGGGCTTTCTCACGGCGATGTCCGGCGTCGGCGCTTTAACGGGCGCTATTTATCTTGCGGGCAGAAAAAGCGTCATCGGTTTAGGTAAGATAATTCCATTGGCCTCCGGCTTTTTTGGTTCAGGAGTTATTGCGTTTGCATTATCCAGAACTCTGTGGTTTTCAATGGCAGTGATGTGCATGACCGGCTTTGCAATGATGGTTCAGATGGCAGCCAGTAACACGGTGTTACAGACCATTGTCGAAGAAGACAAACGCGGAAGGATTATGGGCTTGTTTACGATGGCGTTTATGGGGATGGTGCCTTTTGGAAGTTTATTAGCCGGGAGTTTAGCCAGTAAAATAGGTGCGCCGAATACTTTATTGCTTGGCGGGACATGCTGTGTTATAGGCGCGCTTATGTTTGTTAGAAAGCTCCCGTCATTACGGGAGAAAGTTCGCCCTATATACATAGAAAAAGGTATCATCCCGGATGTAGCTGTGAAATGAGCTATGAGATTGCTTCGCCCAGGCTTAGTGGCTGGCAATGAAAGGTAAGGACTGAGTTGAAAGTTCAATGCGAATTATGCCCAAAGATGTGCCTGATTGAGCACGGCCAAAGCGGTGACTGCCGGGTCAGAATTAACATCGACGGCGTTCTGCGCACCGTCGTCTACGGATACCCATGCTCGATTGCTATTGACCCGGTAGAAAAAAAGCCGCTTTTCCATTTCCTGCCGGGCACGAAAATTCTTTCCACTGCGACTGCCGGCTGTAACCTTCATTGCCAGTTTTGTCAGAACTGGGAAATATCGCAGGCCAATCCGGAGGATACACCCGCAGCATTCTGCCCACCGCAAAAGCTGGTGGATGTCACTAAGGAAAATCGTTGTCATTCGCTGGCATATACCTACACCGAGCCAATCATCTATTACGAGTACACTTATGACAGCGCAAAACTGGCTAAGCAAGCCAATATTCGCACCGTGCTTGTAACGGCCGGATATATAAATCCCGAGCCGTGGAAGAAATTGCTCAAATATGTTGACGCGGCAAACATAGATTTGAAGGGAATCACCGAAGAGTTCTACCGTGACGTTTGCTCGGCAACGTTAAGGCCTGTACAGAACGCCTTGCTCATAGCCAAGGCAAGCGGCGTGTGGGTGGAGGTGACGAACCTGGTTATTCCAACGCTGAACGATAAGGCTGAACACATACGCCAGCTTGCCCGCTGGGTCAGAGCAAATCTGGGCCGCGAGACGCCGCTGCATTTCTCTCAGTTCTATCCGCGATATAAGATGCGACATCTGCCGCCTACCTCGGCAAAAACATTGGATATGGCCCGAGAAATCGGAATCAGCGAAGGGCTCGATTACGTCTACATCGGAAATGTCCTTAGTGAGGCCGGCCAAACCACATATTGCCCTGGCTGCAAGGGCGTGCTGATTAAGCGCAGCGGCTACACAATCCTTCAAAACCGGCTCAGGGACGGCCGCTGCCCGGATTGCAAAAAAGAGATTCACGGAGTCTGGAAATGACGCGAAGAAAATTCCTTCAGAAATTGATTGCAGGCTTTTCGACAGTCCCTATCGGAATCTGGTGGCTGGCGAAAAAAGTGAGCCCCCGCAGATTTGTCCGGGCTGTGCGAGTCAGAGAGTATCCGGGGCCTTTAAGGCCGTTAGCAGACATCTCTAAACAAAGCAAATGGAGCGGCTAATATGAAAGCTAAATATGTAGCCCCACAATTGATTGCGGGGTTCTTTCAGTGCATCCTCGCAGTTGTCCTAGCCAGTTCATGCGCCAAGAAAGCACCGGCTCCGTCTGAAGAGAAAACGGAGAAAGGGACTCAAGAATCTGCTGAGCCGGGCAAGCCAGTGGTTCTGCGATCGTCTCTTGCCGGCGCTTGGTACTCTGCGGACCCCCAGGCGCTTACTGCGCAGTTCGACGACCTCTTCAAGAAAACCGACACTAACGGGATAGACAACGTTATTGCTCTTATCCTTCCACATGCGGGATACCAGTGGTCGGGCCAGACGGCGGCCTTAGGCCTGAAAACGACCAGTAAGAGATACAAGCGAATTATTGTCATTGGCCCGAGCCATCATACCTATATGGAAGATGTATTTAGTGCGCCCCAAGCAACCCATTACGAAACGCCTTTGGGGCAAATCACGCTGGATGTCGAATTTATCGACAAGCTATTGAAGTTCCCAGTCTTCCAGAATCTGCCGCACGCCCTCCAGCACGAGAACAGCGTGGAGATACAACTGCCGCTGCTGCAGTACCGCTGCAAAGATTTCAAGCTGGTGCCGATTGTGGCCGGCCAATGTTCGTTGGAGGCAATTAAACAGGCAGGCCAGATTCTCAGGAGCCTTGTTGACGCCGACACACTTGTTGTTGCCAGCTCGGATTTTGTGCATTATGGCAGTCAGCATCAGTATGTGCCGTTCACAGAAAACATTCCTGAGCGGCTAAAACAGCTCGATATGGGGGCGTACGAGTACATAGCCAAGCTGGATGGTCAAGGCTTCCTCGAATACAGGCGGAAAACCGGCGCCACGATTTGCGGCGCTATACCGATTGCGGTGCTGCTTTCGATGCTGAGCCAGCCGAGCCAGGCTCACTTAGTAAAATATACGACCTCGGGCGAGCTTACCGGCGATTTCGGCAACTCGGTCAGCTACCTTGCGGTGGCCTTTTCGGGAAAGTGGGCAAACCATCCGGAAGTTGAGCCGGACAAAAACACCCCTGAATTGTCTGAACAAGATAAAAAGCAGCTTTTAATTTTAGCCCGCCAGTCAATATTGTACGCTGTGGCGAATCGACGATTTCCGCAGCCGTCTGAACTAACCGCAACCATAAGCGATGCAATGAGCCGGCCCCGAGCAGCATTTGTGACACTCAAGAAACACTCCCAGCTTAGAGGCTGCATAGGCGATGTCTTTCCGCAGCGGCCCTTGTATAAGTCGGTCATTGCCAACGCCATTCGCGCCGGCTTCAGCGATACGCGTTTTCCTCCGCTGACGCAGGAGGAATGCAAGGATATTACCATAGAAATCTCCGCTTTGACGATGCCGCAACCTATTGATTCGCCGGATAAAATCCGACTTGGCGTAGACGGCATTATATTAAATAAAGATGGGCGGTCGGCTCTGTATCTCCCTCAGGTTGCGCCCGAACAGGGCTGGGACCTCAATCAGACGCTCACGAATCTGTCGCTCAAGGCTGGACTGCCTCCGGACGCCTGGAAAGAAGGGGCGGACTTTTCGGCATTTCAAGCTGTCGTTTTTGGTGAAGATAAATGAGATTTGCCCGGGGCTTTTTGATATTCAGTTACGGCCTCTTTACTATCGCTGCCCAGGCACTACTCTTTCGCGAGTTTGTCACCACCTTCGAAGGCAACGATATAAGCGTCGGCATTTTCTTCGGCTGCTGGTTTTGCTGGGTCGCCTTGGGGGCGGCGCTGATCTATCGAGCAAAAACCATTGCTGATAAACTGCTCCAGAATATAGAATTTCTGCTTCTGGCGTTTCTGCCGGCCTTTATCCTGGAGTGGGTGCTAATTGTTCAAGCTCGCGAGCTTGCTGGCATTGCATCGTATACGCTATGGTCGGTGCGTGACATTCTACTTCTGGCGTTTTTCGTCAACGCGCCGGTCAGTATTATAACAGGGATGCTTTTTCCTATTGCCTGCCGCTGGATTCAACAGGATGCGGCGTTTGCTGTTTCGCGTGTGTATGTTCTCGAAGCGGCAGGAAGTTTTATGGGCGGCTTGGGAACAACAATTCTTCTTGGACTCGGCGTAAGCTCGGCCAGAATCTTCTTTATGCTGGGATTTATCCTGTCTTGCTCTGCGCTTTGCGTCCAGTTCGGCAGGGTATGCTCCGCATACCGCCAAATTCCGCAAATGGTATGCAGAAATCTGCATACCCTACGTGGGTGGATACTTTTTCTGCCGGTTCTTGTCTTGCTTTGTCTTGCCGCCGGCGTGGACAAGACTTTAACACACCACGTCAGAATTATGAAATGGACAAAGCTGCTGCCCAGAGATGCGCTGCTGGGCTCGTTCCAGACCGCTCAGGCTGAGTACCTCTACGGCATCTATCAGGGCCAATGGATGGCCATTCGCCAAGGCAGCACCTGCGAAGCGCTGCCGAACCAGGAATCAGCCGGACGAATCGCAGCTATTTGTCTATCCCAAAATCCTACTGCAAAAGCGGTTCTTGTGGTCGGCTCAGGGCTGGGACTGTGCTATCAATTCCTGCAACTGCCGCAAATCCAGGTCATAAGCTGGGCACACTGTGACAGCGAATACGTACAGAAAGTTGAGGCCTTTATACCCGCCGAGCTCAAGATTAGCGATGCGCGATTCCACCGCGCCGCCGGCGACATCCGCTCGCTGCTAACTGAGAAGAAACAATATTATGACATAGTAATAATCAATCTGCCCGAGGCAACCAGCTCGGCTTTGAATCGGTATTACACCGTGGAATTCTACTGCCAGGTCAAAGAAACACTGCGGCCTGACGGACTCTTAGCTGTCCGCGTGGCAGGCGGGGAAAATATTATGGGCACCGAGCTAATAAATCTCGGCGCCTCCACGAAAATAACACTCCAGAAAGTTTTCGCCAAGCTGGTTCTGGTGCCCGGCGAGGATACCTGGTTCATCGCATCGCAGTCCGAGAACATAACCGGTGAGCCCGGTACGTTACGCGACCGCTTTGCTAAGATAGATGGTGCAAGCCAGGTCTTCACGCCCCAGGCTTTACTCTCGGTTTATCTGCCCGACCGTGCTGATGCTGTTTTGAAGAACTATGCAGAGGCGGATTTGCCCCAGAATTTGCTGATCAACCAAGATGAGCGGCCTTTGACTCATCTTTACAGTCTATTGCTTGCGGCAAAACAATCCGGGGCACCGGTTACTAGACTCGTTAAGCATCTGGCTCTGGCGGGTCCACTGGTCTATATTGTGCCTATTCTGGTTCTGATAGCCGTGCGGGGCTTCTATATCTTGACGCTGCCCGCAGGCCGACAATCTACAGGCAGTCAACAGCCCAGGACGTCGAGCTTCGACAGTATGTTTCTAATTTTTTCCGCCGGCCTGACAGGAATCGGGGCAGTTATTGTGCTGATGTACCTGTACCAGACTCGATTTGGTTCGTTGTACTTACACGTAGGGATCATCTCGTCTTTATTTATGGTGGGCTTGGCTGCCGGGGCAGGCTTTGTCACGTCGCTGGTAAAGCGGGCCTCGCATCACGCTTGGCTGCTATTTGCCGTAATCGCCGGGCACGCGCTAATCCTAACCGCGATCAGCTTTTGGCCCGGCCAGCAGCAAACACACATATTCTTCGCGGCGGCATTTATCTTGTTTGGTCTGGCCGGCGGCTGCTATTTTCCACTCGCCGCCAGGCAGCTTGCCGATTCGGGCTTGGAGACCGGCCAGGTTGGCAGCAAGCTCGAAACCGCCGACCACATCGGCGCCACGGTTGGCGGGCTGCTGACCGGCCTTGCTCTTGTCCCTGTGCTGGGGACAAAAGCAACGCTATTGGTATTCATCGTGCTGATACTGGCCAATGTGCCGGCCATCGCGCTGAGCACCTACAAACGAGCAATTTCCGATTTCCAATTTTCGATTTCCAATTTTCAATTGACTGGGCTGGGCTACATTTTATTTGCCGTGGGTGCTTCCGCTATTCTGTGCTCAAATCTACTTGCCGAAGCTGGTGCCAAGCTTCAGCCCTCGCTACCTCAATACGCAGTTCAGGCGCTTGCCGGCCAGTCGCGCATTGAGCAAGCGTCAACAGTCCTTCCTGATAGCGGTCGCAAAATCAGCCACTTTAGCGTGCACGACGCCAACGACAGACTGGTCGGCTATATCTTCAGCTCCGAAGATCTTGCACCGGAAGTGCGAGGTTTCGGCGGAAGGATAAATCTGGCCGCTTATGTTGACCCCAACGGCGTGCTGACTGACTTCGCTATAATACGGTCCAACGAAACTCACGCGTACCTCGACCTGCTCGGTCGGCGCGATACAAATGACGTCACGTGGCTCAACCGCCTCAAGGGGCATCGGCTTTTTCAGCCTGAGCCATTCGTTGATGTTGATGCGGTAACCGGCGCAACTGTAAGCTCCGAGGCTATTCTCTCAGCGCTTGAGAAATCAGGTCACAGATTCGCTACGCAAGTTCTCGGTCGAGCTATTGAAGTGACGCCTACAGGCCGGATTTACCAGGCCAAATATCTGCCCGATAAACAGGCGGCATACTTGATTGGTGTTCTCATGCTCACCCTGATTGTGATCTACCGCGGCGGCTTCTGGAGCCGATTGACTGTGCTCACGCTGAATCTTGTGCTCGGCGGTATTGTGCTCAACGCCCAATTTTCCAGCGAACAAATCGTGACCTTGCTGTCTTTCCACGGTCCGGCTACGGCGCTCACAGGGACCTTTCTGCTGGCGGTAGGTGTGCCGGTATTAGTAATGCTTTTTGGCAACATTTATTGCGGCTACATCTGTCCGTTCGGTGCGGCTCAAGAACTGCTTGGCCACGTGATTCCTCAAAGATTCAAGCCAAAAATTGCTGCCCAAAAAATACAAATGGCAAGATTTGTCAAATACGTGGTGCTTTTTACTTTGATCCTGGTATTCTTCTTTTCGAGAAGCCGCGCCACGCTTGCTGCTGATCCCCTCATTTCAATTTTCAGCCCACACTTTTGGCCCATCAAAAGCCGATCCCTGGTGATAGTCATAACGATAGCCCTCTTGGGCTCTGTTTTTTACACGCGCTTCTGGTGCCGCTATCTGTGCCCGGCGGGAGCTTTCCTATCGCTGTTTAACAAACTCGCGATCCTGGCGCGGTATTTGCCGACAAAAAGATTCGGCTTCTGCGAGTTCGGCCTTACGCCGAACGATCAACTGGACTGCATATATTGTGACAGGTGTCGCTTTGAACAACCGTCGCCCGTGACTCGTGCCCCGTTTCTCGTTGCCGAACGACGAGCGACAAGCGACGAGCGACAGTCTTTCTATTTTGTAGTTAGCGTTCTGGCGGCAGGCACACTTATTTCGGCAATCTCGGTCAGAAGATTTATGCAGGTTATTCCTACCGGCATGGAGCATCCGGTTGCCGCAGCCGCCGCCGTGGGTCAGGTAAGGGACGTCGATCTGCAGCGGATTCGGACAATGATTGAGCAGAAAAGGCTTTCCGACCGCGAAGCTGAGTTCTACAAGAAATTAGAGTAGTTGTTTAGCCCCCAGGCCTGTCCTGGGGGGCGTTTCGTCCGCCAGGGTAGACCGGCACGGCGACGGTTCTCATCGGCGGAAATAGTTGATAAGCCACAGAATAAGCGTCAGGATTACGGAGATTATTATGCAACTGGCGATGGGGAAATATATCCGCCAGTTTCTCTGGCCAAACTGCAGATCGCCGGGCAATCTAAATAGGCCGACTCGCCCCAGCAGCACCATAAGAGCACCCATCACCGCTACGAGAATTCCTGCTAAGATCAGCCATTTGCCAATTTGTTGTGGACCAAAATCCATATTTCCTTAAGATTTTACGCACAAAATGTCATCCTCTTTTAAAAGAACCGTGAAGTCACTTTGAAGGATTGCATTTCTCATTCCTCTTACCCATTTTTCATATTCCCTATATATCTTAGTAGCAATAGACATTTTAGAAACTATGAGCGGATTTTCTTCAGATAGATATGGCTGTTGATACCTAATCAAGCTTTTCCATCCCAGTTTGTCATACCCTATTTCACTTTGATTACCATCAGACTTCAAAATAATCAAGTTGCTTTCAGCATCACAGAAGAAAAAAAACTTTTCCGTTGGATCAAATGTTATAGATAATGTCTTTTTCCTGGTTTTAATATAAACCGGTGGAGCGCATGACTTGATACTCAATCCAGCAAGAACAACTGGTGAATGCAAGTACGATTTTGACTTCTCAAGCCACATTTCTGCTGTTTCAACATCAGCCCGTACTTGATCAAGAGTGGGTAGCAGATAGCTATGTTCAAGGTCGTTCCTACGTTCAGTCAAAACCCCAACGATTGCAGTAATCCTGATATTGAGACGTTTAAGAACTTCGAGCTTAAGAGAAGTACCAGGTCTCTTGGGCCATTTGGGCCAGTCATTCGCATACCGAACACGAACTGAATAAAGTATTTCATCGATTCTTGCATGGAGAGCACGCTTCGCATTCGTAAGAGCGTTAGCTCCTGATCTTTTATCACCAACATTTATGTCCTGTCTAGCCCACTTAATGAATTCTTCGGGGGAAACGTGTGATTTATCTGATTTTGCTTTTTTTCTAACGTAGATACTCATTTGTTATACCTTGTTTTGGAATGTTGCCGCTTAACGGCGCTGCGTTCGAGTACAAACAATGGTACGGTTCATACGATATGCATGGTCAGTTAATTCTAACTATCCATGCTATCAGTTTTTTTCATACTTATTTTTATCTTGATTCGAGTCAAAGTCAAGACAAAACTGTCGCTCGTGCCACGTGATTAGTCACTCGGCCAGACATTCGACAGTGTATGGTTTCTGTCATTTCGACCGAAGGCCCGCCGCGGGCGGGCCGAAGCGGAGGAATCCGCCTACAGATGGGAAATTAACTCAAGAAATGAGAACCAGCACACTTCTATGCCAGATGTCTTGACGCAGTTTACCCTGAGCGAAGTCGAACGGGCTGGACATGACAAAGAGTCAATATCAACCTCGGCTGAGGTGACAATTAAACACTGGAAAGCCATTTCGCCAGAGTTTCTTTCACTTCCTTGTGCGGCACGATTTTGCCGGATTTGATATCGGCCAAGCCTTAACCTGTGCCACTTCCGCTGACGGCAAACAGGCATTTATGCTGCGAAATCTTGTCAAGAATTCGGCACGGGTTCACAAAAAATCTCATTGACAACAATATGGCTAACTGGTATAAATGTGTAAATATGACTGTTGAAGTTCGTGGTCTTTAGGGACACACCTGGAATGAGAGGGTGATGCATCGCTGTAAGGTGTGACATTCCAGCCGACCTCAGACGAAGCCGCCCACATGGACGAGGAACACCGGCAGGTCCTAAATTACTGGAGATGGGCACAGGGTTTGGTAGAAATCGATTTGTCGGTTGTCTGAGACAAGCACGCAAGAGTATACATCTGTGTGTTTGGTGAAGACTGACCCGAGTTTGGCTTGTAGACGAAAACAAAAAAGACGAACTCTTTATCAATCCTTGAAGGAGGAGTAGTATGTGTAAAAAATCGGTTTATTTGATTTCTTCTATTCTGACGCTTCATCTTGCTTTTTCAGACATAGCAATGGGTGCTGACCCAAATCTTGTTGGCTGGTGGAAGTTCGATGAGGGTTCCGGCACCGTCGCCATTGACTCGAGCGGCAATGGGCTTAGCGGCGTTATTAACGGCAACCCAACGTGGGGTACTAACGGTCCGTTCGACCAAAGTAACTACCTATTGTTTGACGGGACGAACGATTGGGTTGACATCAACTCCGTCCCTCAGGGAAAATTTCTGTTTGCGAATTACACGATAGCGATGTGGTTTCGAGTAGATGGCGGCTCTGGTCAGAGAGATTTGTTTGGGGCCACTAATAACGTCGGGGACCACGGCATTCTGTTAGAGCATGGTCACGGCCAGGCCCCCAACGGCATACGCTACATCAATCGGTCTCCTTTCGCTCCTGGCGGTATGGGTGCTCCAGAGGAAATCTACACCCCCCCAACCGTCATAGTCAACGACGGTAGCTGGCATCACTTAGCGGCGGTAAGGGCGTCAGATACCAGCAGGTTGCTGTACGTTGACGGGGTACAGGTGGGTTCAAACACAAACAACCTCCCAGCGTTCACTGCGCCTGCAAGGGTAGTTTTGGGCGTATGTAAGTACAGTTGGCTTGCGCGATGGTGGAACGGAGGAATAGACGATGTTCGAATCTACAACCGGGCACTGTCGCCGGCTGAAATAGGGCAGTTGGCGGGCTCACCCTTGGCGACTAATCCCCGTCCGAGCGATGGAGAAAAAGATGTATCGGTAAGTCCCGTTCTTAGCTGGAAACTAGGCGTTAACGCTAGCGCCCATAACCTTTATTTTGGCACTAATTCGGGCGATGTAAACAACGCCACCGTGACTACGCATCCGAACGTGACCGTCGCCAGTCTGAATGTCAGCAGCTATAAGCCGGCAGCGCTCCAGTTCAACATGACCTACTACTGGCGAGTCGATGAGGTCAAAGGTGCTGCTATCTTGAAAGGCAGTGTCTGGAGCTTTACGACGGGCAACTATTTCATTGTGGATGATATGGAATCTTATGGCGCCGCCGACACACCTGGACCTCCGCCGCCAGCCGGCAGCAGAATATGGTACACGTGGAAAGACGGTGAGGGCTGGACAGAACCATCGATTGTTGAAGGCAATGAAGGCAATGGCACAGGCTCAGTCGTTGATGCCAGTGCCAGCACAGTGCACGGAGGCAATCAGTCGCTGGTGTTTAATTATGACAATGATGGCACAAATCTATTTGATCATGGCGGCAAAAAGTACTATTCAGAGATTGAGGCGGATACCTCTTATTTAGGCATCGGTCGAGACTGGACAAGAGCCGGCGTCAAAGCATTAACTCTGTGGTTCTATGGCGACTCTAACAACGACGCCAGTGCAACCGAGCAGATGTATGTGAAGCTAAACGGCGCGAAGGTTCTATATGACGGCAGCATGAGTGACATAAGCGAACCTTCGTGGCACGAATGGAATATTGACATGTCGAAGTCTGGCATCGACTTGTCAAATGTCACTGAGATAGCAATTGGTTTTGGCGACGAGGCTAATACGACGCCGGGCGGCTCAGGTGTGGTGTACTTTGATGATATTCGGCTTTATCAGCCGCGGTGTATTCTTTCCAGGCGTACAGCCGATTTTGCAGAACTCGACTATGCACCACAGGGCTTCCCTACCTCTGGAGATTGTGTGATTGACTACAGAGAGCTGGATATAATGGCGAGCGATTGGCTGATTGAGGATTACGTCATTAAACCGACAACAAATCCAGCCCTGGTCGGCGGTTTGGTTGCGTACTATCCGCTGGACGAGGGGACCGGCACTACCACTGCAGATGTGTCCGGCAATGGCCACAATGGGACTCTCGGAGGAGACGTGACATGGGTGATGCCCGGCTTGGCAGGAAGTAGTGCGATCAACGTGAACGGCGCCCGAGGTGCCAGGATTAGTATTGGAAACTGGGATCCTTCAGCGGGGACAGGCCAACTAACCGTGTCTATCTGGGTAAAGTGGTCTGGACTACGACACGGCTTTTCTCAGGGTTTGATTTGTAAAAGAGATGGCTGGGATGATGCCGGGGTGAGGTTTATGTTCGAGATGGATACTCCGGGTAATAATGGTGGACTTGCTTTGCGGCAGTTTTCGGCTGCAAATACCGATCTGAATTCCGCGCAGGGTGTAATGACGCCATATATCGGCCAATGGGCGCATGCTGCTGCCACATTTGACGGGACTACTGCCAAGATTTATCTCAATGGCAGAGAAATAGCATCCGGGCCATTTACGTTCGCGTCAGGAACCGGTGCCGGCCTGGTTATAGGCAACACCAATAGTGAGTCAGGTTGGCCCGACTGCCCTGAAGCCTTTAACGGAGACCTGGATGAGGCTCACATCTATAACCGAGCTTTATCGGCGGCGGAGATAGCGTACCTGGCCGATATGACACCGAATGATGGGCAGTTGCACGTACCGGTGCCGTCACCTGCTGAGCTGTATAATGCTGAGGCGGCGGGGTCCCAGAAGATCGACCTGAAAGACTTCGCTATTTTAGCGGACAACTGGCTTATCGAGCAGATGTGGCCGTAACCAGTACAGCCAAATAATGGTTGTGCTGTAAGTAAGTCGAGACTACAGATGCGCGAATTTAAAAAATCTTCTTGACGAGGAAATGGGCAATTTGGTATAAATCAAGTGATAGACGAGTGATCCGCCGGCCTTGCCTATCTTCCGCGAGGAGCGGGGTAAGGCCGGGTCACAAATGCAGTGGTCGAACTCTTAATAAAAAAAGAAGGAGGAGTAGGTTATGTGTAAGAAGTTGATTTGTCTATGTCTTGTGTTAGCCTTGGCGTCCACCAGTTATGGCATCGTGATAGGCAACTTTGAACAGCAGATGGACAACTTCGGCCCGACATGGGAGACACCAGCCCCAACATTGACTTATAGCACAATCGGAGCGACGTTGGGTAGCAGTAGTCTCGCTGTACAGCCCAACGTAAACGGTTGGCAATGGTCATTTATGCATGAAGGTATTCTGGACCTCGCTACCAACAATATACTCTCGGTTGACGTGACGTGGCTCGCTGACGAGTGGGGAACAACTCCCTGGTGCAACTTTAAGGATGTCGCAATCAACAGCGATGGCCCAAGTGGTTGGATGCAGCTTTCCCCCACCGATCCGGCCAATCCGAGCTGGCCTGGTAGCTGGGATCCTGCAGGCTGGGGTGACAATACCAGGACCCTTACCTGGGACTTTTCGGGCTATGACGCGACTGGCGCCACGTGGATGCAGTTAATTTTCTCCACGAATTTTGGCGGCACTACCCCAGGCAAGTATTACATCGACAATGTGCAGTTGATTCCCGAGCCGGCCACAATCGCTCTGCTCGGCTTGGGCGGACTGGCTCTGCTTCGTAGAAAGCGTACCTGATCCTTGTCCAACAAAAGTACTGGTTGACCGATAGGTTTGCGCAGGGATTCAGAGCCTATACTGCGAATCAATGTGCGTGTTTAGCCGGCAGAAAGGGCGTTCCTGGGGCCCACGAGGACCCTCAAAGAGAGCGATTTTCAGGCTAAACACGTACTGTGATGCGGTATAGGCTCCGGCTGTTTTTAGGGTCGTGGTTGAGAATAAGTCTGCTGGTCTGCGACAGGGTCTCTCAGATTGTTCCTGAAGCAAAAGAAGGAGAACTGCTATGTCTACAAAATTGATTTCTTTAGTTTCCATTGTTTTAGTGCTGGCTCTGGCGACCTCGACTTACGGCTCTAACCTGGTAGGTGACTTTGAAGGGGGCCTTGACGGATGGCAGCCACAGGATGGTGCTATCACGTTGGACATGTTGGGATTCAGCACTACTGGGGCCACATTGCACGACTACAGCCTCAGGTTGCACTCTCCGGGTGGATTTCGTTGGGCTGTCCGATGCCCGCTGCAGACCGATCCGAATGTCATTAAGGCTAACAACCACGTCTCATTTGATGTGACGCTGATTGCCTCCGAGTGGCAAGGCCAGACCTGGGCCAAGTTCGACAAGATTGCCATTAGTGGCCAGGGAACTGGATGGCGGGAGTCAACCGTTGCTACTGTTGAACCTCCACTTCAAGCAGGTGATCCCATAACCTGGAATTGTTTGGAGGACCAAACGGTGAGGTTTACGTGGGACTACTCTGCTATTGACTTTAGCAACCTCGCTGAGCAACCTACATACCTCAATTTTATGATCTGCGTGAATTCGGACGGTGCCAGCGGCGGCGGGCCTTTCTACTTCGATAATGTGGTGTTTTTCAATTCCGCATTTGCCAATAATCCAAAGCCGCCTAACACTCAGACTGATGTGTCGATTGACACCGATCTTGCCTGGACAGCAGGGCATAACGCAACTGAACACGATATTTATTTCGGCACGAGCTTTGAGGCGGTAAACGGGGCGAAAAATACTGACCCGATGGGACCGACTCTGGTCTACCGTGCAAAGCAGGCGGCTGGCAACGAGAGTTATGCTATCCCCGAAACACTCGAGGTTGGGAAAACTTACTACTGGCGAATCGACGAGGACGGTGCCAAAGGCGAGGTCTGGTCGTTTACGACTCAGGGTAAAGCCAAAAAACCCTCGCCAGCTAATCGGGCAATAGGCGTCAAACGTGAATCGTTAGTGCTTTCATGGAGACCGGGATTCTCAGGTGCATTGCACGATGTGTACTTCGGCACAAGTTTTGAGGCGGTGAACAATGCGACTAACAAGGACCCGATAGGAGTTGATAAGGTCTACCGTGCGCACCAGACCGCCGACGCCAACAGCTACACCATCCCGGAAACTCTTGGTATCGGCCAAACTTATTACTGGCGAATTGACGAGATCAAGGACACCACTGTGCATCGAGGTGATGTATGGACGTTTACGACCTTTAACGCTATAGCTGTTGACCCGAGTCCTCCTGACGATGCGAACGACATGCAGAGGAAGCCTACGCTTAGCTGGAGGCCGGGATTGTATGCCGATACGCACGACGTGTACCTCGGCACCGCTTTTGACGAGGTTAACGACGCCAACACAGCTAACCTGGCCAGCTACCCGAATGTCGACTTCACAAACGTTGATGTCGACAGCTATGAGCCCGGACTGCTGGACCCCGACACAACCTACTACTGGCGGGTCGATGAGGTCAATAATGCTCACCCTGATAGGCTGTGGAAAGGTAGCGTCTGGAGCTTTACGACCGGCAACTTCATTGGCATCGATGACTTTGAAAGCTACACAGACGACGTCGACAACAGAGTGTTCCAGACCTGGCTGGACGGATTCGGCTACACAGAACCTAAACCGGGCTACGCCGGAAATGGCACCGGCTCAGCCGTTGGCAATGCTATGGCTCCATTCGTAGAGACAAGCATTGTCCACAGTGGCAGGCAGTCGACGCGGTTTGACTACGACAACACCGGTGCAGGCGGCAAAGCCCGCTACTCAGAGACCCAGCGGGGGTGGACCTCGCCGCAGGATTGGACCCAATACGGCGTTAAGGCGTTGACGCTGTGGTTTTACGGTGATCCGGACAATTCTGCTGAGCCGTTATACGTGGCAGTGCAAGACAGTCTCGGTGCAACTGGCGTAGTTACCCATCCGCAGACCGATGCCCTGCTGCAGGCCGGGTGGCAGGAGTGGAGTATTGCCCTTCCAGAGTTTGCTGTTGCCGGCGTTAATCTGACCAGGGTCAAGACGATGTATATCGGCGTGGGCAACAGGACCACTCCGCAAGCTGGTGGCACAGGCACTTTGTACTTCGATGATATTCGACTGTATTGGCCCAGATGCCGTCCTGAGCTGGTTGCACTTACAGGCGATTTCGACGGCGATTGTCTGGTTGGTTATGCAGACCTTGCGATGTTGGCAAGCGATTGGCTGAACGCTGATGAGACTATTAAGTTTGCCCCGAGTGAAATGAAAAAGCCGGACGCACCGGTACTTTGGTACAAGTTTGACGAGACTGGCGGCACCACTGTCACGGATCAGGCAGGCTACCATCACGGCACAGTCACGAATCTGAGTGATAGTACGTGGGACACAACCGGTGGCCGTGACGGTAAGGGCTGCATCAACCTGGCGGCTGGCAGTCAAACGTTCGTTGAGGTTCCGCCGGCGGCACTTGACTTTGTTTCAACTACGCAAAAAATAACTTTTGCGGCATGGGTCAATGGTGACCGGGATAATCCACAGGACAACTGGAATGGTCTGTTTGGCGTCAGGGCAGCCGACGCCGATCCTGTTCAGGACGGGTCTGAGGTTGTAGAGGTTCACTGCCCGACGCCTCCTACAGACACCATTAGTCCTCGTGTGGAGTGGCGTGTAGCGGGCGATCTTTTCTGCGCAAGCGACACACTACGTATCACCGATTTTGCAGGCCGATGGAACCACTACGTGTTCACCAAGGATGCTGATGCAAACATAATGAGAATATACCACAATGGCCGACTTGAGGTTGAGGTGGTTGATGCAAATTCCGCCGCAGACCCGATGTTTGATACACCGGTCGGCTGGTTTGCCGTCGGCGCACGGCATATATGGTGGGGCCACTACATTGGCAAGATCGATGATTTCCAGGTCTATAATTATGCACTGTCGCCAGAAGAAATAGCGTGGTTGGCTACCGACGGCACCGGCAGTCTTTATGTGCCGCTTGAGAGGCCGACGAACCTATATGACGTGGCTCCGCATATAGTCAACTTCAAAGACCTTGCAGTATTTGCAGACAATTGGTGTGAGGAGCTGCTGTGGCCATAACCGCCTGAACGCTCAACGATTTCGCAGCAGTCAAAAAGAATTTAGAATTGAGAATTAAGAATGGAGAAAGTCCAATTCTCAATTCCGCATTCCAAATTCTAAATTCCTCATGGGCCCTGCTGCTTTCACATGGATCGAGGTCGTACGTGGACTTGGCCATCCCTTTCGGGAGATGCACAGTGCCTTGTTACGTTATAAGCCCGCAGGGTTCATCCGGGAGCAGGAAGTTGTCAGCGTTATTGAAAGAATTGCTTTGTCTTACAATCGGTGCAGTATGCCTTGTTCCAGCAATCGCTGGGGCACAAATAGAAATAACATCAATTTCGCAAAATGCCGAGACCGTCGGCCTGTATGAAAAGTTCGAGCTGACCTTTACCATTTCGCAAAGCTACGACAATCCCTTCGATCCGAATATAGTTGACATCACGGTTACTTTCACCGCGCCCGATGGAAATACAGCGACGATACCGGCCTTTTTTTATAAAGAATACGATTACATAAACGGGCATTATGTCAATGGACGCAATCCCTCTTGGAAAGCACGTTTTGCCCCTTCCCAAACAGGGCAGCACAAGGTAAGCCGAATCACGATTGTTGATGAAAACGGTCCGACTGAAATTGACCCCAGCGTAACCTTCACCTGCATCGAAAGCAGCGAAAAAGGTCCTATCAGGACAGACCATCGTGATCGGTATTACTTGCGTTATGCAAATGGCTGCCCGTATTTGCCTATTGGCCATAATGTGGGCTGGCTGCCCGATGGGCCGGATGACTGGCACGGCTACTTCACGTCAATGGGCGCCGTGGGCGAAAACTGGACCCGCATCTGGATGACTCATTTCCACAAGGGCCAAACTCTGGAATGGAGTCGGGATCACTGGAGCGGTTACTTCGAGGGCGTGGGGCGGCTCAGCCTGGAAATGGGCTGGAAGATCGACCGGATAATCGAGCTTGCTGAAGAAAATGGCATCGGCGTTCAGTTGGTCCTGCAGCATCACGGCCAATTCAGTACAACAGTAAACCCCAACTGGGACCAAAACCCCTACAATATCGCTAACGCCAATCCGGATGGCGGTTTCCTTGAAAAACCCGAATATTTCTTCACCGATAGCGAAGCTATCAGACTCACCAAGAATAAGTATCGCTATATCGTCGCCCGCTGGGGCTACTCAGGCGCCATCCTTGCCTGGGAGCTCTGGAACGAGGTTCAGTTTACCGACGGGTGGAGGAATAACCAGCGGGGCGTTGTAGCATGGCACCATGAAATGGCAGACTACATTGCCTCGATCGACCCGTTCAATCATCCCATTACCACCAGTAGTGATACATCCGGGTTTGACGCCCTGTGGAATTTAGATAATATTGATGTGATACAGGTCCACCATTACGGTGCTGAAACGATAGCATTTCTGGCCAACACGGCAAATAGACTCTCCAGTTACGGAAAGCCGATCATAATGGGTGAATTCGGCGTGGGCAAGACGGGCGATATCGATGTGCCGGAGTGCAGTTACAATAGCTTGAACGAGCCGTACAAGACGCAGATGCTCGAAGCCCTTCCTCTTCACAACGGCATTTGGAGCGCGTTTCACCTTAAATCCGGCGCACACCTGTGGTGGTGGGATTGCTATATTGAAGCGCTTGACCTCTACGATGAATTCAGTGCCCTTTCGAGCTATGCTGAAGGAGAAGACCCGGCGGCTTACAACCTCTCCAAAGCAGACTTAGATACAACAGGGCTGCCTAAATGGATTTTAGTGAGCCCCGGCTTATCAGATTTCTGGGCCATATCGACTCAGACTGAGTTTACTGTCCAACCGGACGGAACCGTACCTGGGGCTGAGAACCTTTCCGCATGGCTGCACGGCTCATCTAAGAGCTCCTACCGATCTGATCCGACTTTCAATCTTAACCTGATGGATGGCGATGTGCTCAGAATACACGTGCAGGAGATTTCAAGCTGGGGTAAGAACAGTTTGAGAGTGCTTGTTGACTCGCAGGAGGTTTTTTCGTCATCTTATGCAAATGGTTCGGCAAGCTTTGTAATCGAGATTCCACTTCCAGCCGGTCAGCACGCCGTGCAGGTCAAGAACACCGGACAGGACTGGTTTAATATCGCCAGTTATGAATTCATAAATACCAGCGAAGGCTGCCTCGAATCCATAGGGCTTTCCGGTGCCGACCATGCCTACATTTGGGTTCATGACGTTGGCAGCCGCTACGGCAGGACTGAGTATGGGACTTTCTCCAACGTCAGCGTCGTTCTTCGCGGTTTAGACAATGGGCTTTATGCGGTAGAGTTTCACGAGACCCGAGGTTCCGGCGGCATCATCCAAATCAACAATGTCGCTGCCGAGGGCGGCAAACTGCTTCTTGCTCTTCCCGATTTCACCAAGGATATTGCCGTAAAAGTTAAACCGCTTTGTATATTAGTTGATTTCGATGACCTTGCGGTATTCTGCAGACAGTGGCTCCAGGAAGGCCCCGACCTTGGCGCTGACCTATATGACAGCAACAACGTTGACTTGAGAGATTACAGCATATTTGCCGACTATTGGCTCGGCTGCCGCCCGGCAACCTGGCCATAAAGACGCTTTTTAGACGGGATAACAGGATTATCCTGTAAATCCTGTCAGAAAAATACACGGCTCGTTCCTTACCACCAGTGTATGGGCATTCCACTGCCTCCATAGCGTCTTTCCATTTCCTTGAAATGCCTCCACTTGACGTGACCATCGGTAAATCCTATGTTGCCTCCGGTGCCTTCCCTGTCACTGCGCAGGTGGCTGGTAGTATCGTAGTATCCGGTATACTGTCCCTGCGCGCTACCGGTTATTATCCGGGCGAAATTGCCATTGGGATAGTCCTGCTTAGGAAAACCTGGGTCGCTGAGCGTCACATCAATTACGAGCTCGGCTTCAGCGGCGCCTTTCATATTTGTTGTCCTGATCCACCTTTTATTGCCGCTGCCTTGTATCTCCGGTTTCAAGCTCTTGCCTTGGTCATTGAGCGTATCTAACAGCCAGAAATAGCCCGTAACCCGGTAGGTGGCTCTTGCTCCTCCCGGATGGTGGTAGTCCCAGCAGAGCTGGCGGCTCCTCTTGTGTGTCAGATTGGAAGGACAATAAAAAACGTCTGGAGCAGGCGTAGCTTCATCGTGCGGTGCCGGTTCCAGGCCTATATTTCTCATTAGTTGTCCGGTTATGTCCCTGTCCATATCCCAGAGCCAGAAGCCGGCGCCGGGCGGAAGTTTGCCGCCCGTCTCATCGGCATACATCAACAGACCGATCAGATGCTGGCGTACGTTGCTGGAGCATACCGACCGATTTGCCGTCTCACGAACCTTGCTAAGTGCCGGCATCAGGATAGCCATCAACACCGCAATAATGGCAATCACCACTAAGAGTTCTATCAATGTAAAGCCGCTCTGCCTTCCCACAAAGAAGTCCTCACTCAAAAATACCGCTTACTTACAATGGTAGGTATTCTACCACGCAATCACTGACAACACAAGATAACAAACAGGGCCTATGCCGAATGAAGAGCAGCTCAGTCAGCATAGGCCCTGAAGTAGTGTTAGGGTTTAGCCCTGAGTTTACTGCGGGATCCTACGCTTGCCCGCCATACGTCTGGCGGGTAAATGCCAGCGTCGCCTAAACATTCGCAGCAGACTGCGATTACGGCCACAAGAGCTCTTCCAGCCACGAATCAGCTAACTCGGCAAAATCCTTGAAGTTAACCACACCATCCTCGTGCATATCAGCCGGTATCGAGAATGGCGCAGTGCGCCCGGCAAGCCATGCAACTTCAGCCCGAGTTAGCGCACGCTTGTAGATGCGGAACTCATCGAGCACACCCACATAGCCAGCGTCAGCAACGTACTGCGACCTACCGAGCCAGTTGTTGGTGGTCCCGCCGAGATCGCTTGGGCTGAGCGTCGCCTGGGTGTTCTGAGCAACGACTGAGCCGTCCTGATAAAGTGTAATTGTGTCCTTGCCTGCGTCGATCGTCACAGCCACGTGGTGCCACCCGCTGGGCAGCGTGCCGGGGGCGGTAACCATCTGTTCTGGGGCTCCGCCACCCTGCGTAGTAATAGCGAAACGCATCTCGCCAATCGTGCCAATCCGCGGCGATAGGAACATGTAGACAGTCTCGCCGGTGCCGAAATCAAAGATCCGCTGCCACGCACCACCAGCGTTCGGAAAGCTCGCCCATATCGCAAAAGTGCAGTTGTAAAGCTGCCCAATGAGCGGGCCGATCGGCACCTCCACATAATCATCGGTGCCGTCAAACCGCAATGCACCGCCGTCGTGCCCGGTCACCCATTGTGTGTCGCCCACGAGTGTGCCGTTGTTAGCATTAACGGAGGAATCAACGGCAGTACTACCGAAGCCGTCATCAAACTTCCAGTGCCCCACCAGATCGGCATTGCCAGGCTGAACGGGTGCAACAATAAGGCCAGTGTTAAGCCACCGCTCGGCCAGGACCACAACGTCGTCGTAGTCCACAACACAGTTGCCATTCAAATCAGCAGCCGGCTGCAGAAGCGAAGGCACGCATCTGGCCGGGTACAGCCTGATATCATCAAAGTACAAAGTGCCTGCGCCACCAGTTTGTGGAGCGGTCCTATTACCAACGCCGATATACATCTTCTTGACACTTGATAGGTTCACGCCAGCAGTGGCGAAATCCTTAAGGTCGATATTCCACTCCTGCCAGGGGGTTGAGAGCACGGCGTCCGGATCCGCCTTGGTGACAACCTTGCTTTTGCCGAGACTGTCTTCCACCGCCACGTACAGCAGCGCAGCGGAATTGCCGGCATCGCCATAGAACCACAGTGTCAACGCCTTAACGCCCTTTCTGGTCCAGTCCTGTGGCGCAGGCCACTCCCGCTGGGTCTCTGAGTACCAGGCTTTGCCGGCGGCACCGCTATTGTCGTAAGTGAATGGCATCGACTGGGCGCTGCCATGAACGATAGTTCGCTCCGCAAAGGGAGGTTGAGCGTAACCCACAGCCGAGCCGCTGCCGTTACCAGGATAGCCGGGTGCCGGCTCGGTGTATCCCCATCCGTCACGCCAGGTCTGGAATATCCTGTTGCCAATATTGTCAGTGTAGCCCTCGAAATCGTCGACGATGAGATAGTCCGCTATTGTAAAGCTCCAGATTCTGCCTTTGCTGATCGTTGCATCGGTATTATACTCATCGATTCGCCAGTAATAAGTCTTGCCCCACTGGAGACCGTCAGGCAGAGTATACGTGTTTGGATCCTGTCGGCCGCGATATATGCCGGTGGTATCGGATGTGCCTGCGTTTCCTACAGCGTTCGCATCGGTGCCAAAGTATACATCATGCTTAGCTGCGTTATCTCCCGGCGACCAGCCAAGGGGCGTGGCGTGCTCCATATCCGGTGTTGAGCCATCAGGTGGCATCGGGTTCCAGGCAAGCGTCGGGCCTCTCATCACCTTGCCGATCTGGGCCTGTGACATCGGATAGTTGTAGATGCGGAAGTCGTCCAAAGAACCCATATAGTACGCATCGTCGGCATACTGTGACCTAGCGAGCCAGTTGTTGGCGGTCACGCCGAGATCTTTTGGGCTGAGCGCGGCTTGCGTGTTCTGACCAACGACCTCGCCGTCCAGATACAATGTAATGGTGCGCATGCTTGCATTGATCGTCACGGCCACATGGTGCCACCCGCTGGGTAGTGTAGCGTCATCATCTATCTGGATCTCGCCGGTGCCGCCGGTCGTAGTGATGGCAAAACGCATCGGGTCGATATAGTATATGCGGGGCGTGAGAAACATGTAAACATTCGGGTCGCTGCCGAAATCGAACATGTGCTGCCAGGCGCCGCCGGAGTTCGCGAAGTTCGCCCATGTCATAAAAGTTGAGCTGGAAAGCTGCCCGATGAGCGCACCGATGGGTAGCTCCACATAATCATCGCGGCCGTCGAATGCCAATGCACCGCCGCTGTAACCAGGTACCCACTGCGGATTCCCTCCTAATGTGCCATGATGGTTATAGCCGGACGAATCAAGAACAATAGTCCCGCAACTGGTACCATCAAGCTTCCACCAGCCCACAAGATTGGGGTCTGCAGTCGGTATCGTAGGCACCGTTCTGAAGCTCCATACATCGCCCTTGGTAACCGAGTTATCGGTATTGCGCTCATTGATACGCCAATAATAAACCGTGTCGTATGCGAGGGCTGGAAGCGGATATGTCAGAGTGGTCTGGTTGCCCTTATACTCCGGTGAAGATGTGGTCGCGTTGGCGACGGCAGTTTGGCTGGTGCCGAAGAACACAAGGTGCGACTTCGCCTTGGCGCCAGGACTCCAGGCGAGGTCGGCATTGGTGGAAACACATTCGGCGCCATTTGACGGGCTGGGACCCCAGGCAGTCAACGGTATTGGCGTAAAGCTCCAGACATCACCCTTCCACAACTTATCGGGGTGAGCATCATTGACCTCATCGATACGCCAGTAATAAGTTGTGCCGGGAATAAGATCAGTAACAGTAAAACTATTAAGATCCTGTCGTCCTTTATAGATATCAGGTGTCAATATAGTGGCATTATTCACATCGGCCAGACTTGTACCGATATACACGTCATGCTTGGCAGCATAGTCCCCGGATAGCCATTGAAGAAGGTTTGGCGTCACCTTGGCGCCATCGGCCGGGACCGGATCGTGGGCCTTGAGCCTTACAATGACCTCAAGCCTGAAATCATCGAACGCTATGTAACCAAGAGCGGTACTATAGGTGGCATGGCGAAGCCCAACCATCAGCGGCAAACCATCAAAATCGTCCCGCGTCTTAGGTGAGCAGGACATCTCGGTCCAGGTTATACCATCGGCACTGGTCCTGAAATGGAAGACATTGCCTTTGCGCTCGAGTTGAAGCCACGGGTCCAAGCTCCATTGCTTGCCGTTGTTACACCCCCACGCCTCGTTCCGTACATCATCGTTGGCCTGCCAAATGAAATTGCCACAGCTCCAGATGGGGAAGTAATCTATGGTGACCCAGTCTTCACCGGGGCCGGCATCATCGCGGAAAGCCCGGGCCATTAGACCGCCATCGTTGTGAAAGACCGGGTCAGTTTGGGTACCAGCATAGTCGCTGACTCTGACCGTGGCGATGAAATCGCCTTTAACAACCTTGTACAGAAATGGACCCAGTGGAGTCCATGGCTCAGCCCAAACCCCATTCGCTGAACTCAGGAAAAGTTGCCCCGGACGATCCATGGATGCATTGAGAGCATCAACGGTCTCGCCTGGTAACAGCCCGAAGAAGTCGTCCCAGATGGTTCCGGCAACACCATTGGCAACGTAGTCATGAGGTGTGTTGAAATCATCGATGAACACCTCCGCCTGCACCGCGGCGCCGCTAGCCAGCACCACAGCAGAAAAAGCCACGTAAATCAACTTTCTACACATAGTATTCCTCCTTTGAAAACAGTTATGATAACCATGCTACGGAATCATACACCATTTGCAACCCTCTGTAAGAGAGTATAACTCGTCTATTTGACAAATGCCACAAACATCCCTTCGAGGCAACTTGTCCTGCCTGACCGATGATGTCGAGGCGTTTGGAGGTTAACGGCTGACGCACGACTCTAATGAAGAAAGGTCCATCAGTGTGTTGGCGATGGACGTTGGGGCCATGCCGGAATAGCAGGCGCGGTCTCGCCGAAAATGCGTTGCGCCCAAACCGCTGGGAACCACATCTGTCCAGAAACACTTGGGGCCTACACTGAATATATCAGCTTAGGCCCCCAAGGATCCAACCCAAAATTCACTCTTCTCAGCCGTGTTTCCTGCGAATCAGAGCCAATCCACCCAAACCGAGCAGAGCAATTGTTGCCGGCTCAGGAACAATGCTGAAGTTGTCAAAATCCATGGTGCCGATCCATTCTCCAGTGTAGTTGGCGTGAAAGATGCCAACCTGGAGTCCTGCGGGCAGATCGTCACGGACAAGACCGGCTTCCAGACCAGGCAAAGAAGCCCAGGTAACGCCATCGGCACTAGTACTGAAGTAAAAGGTATCGCCTTTGCGTTCAAGCTGTAGAAACGGGTCGCAGGGATAACCCTTGATGCCACTTTCCGTGCTTGCGCCGTTGATGGTGTCACGGATATGGTTGCCGACGCCCCAGACAGGGAAGTAAGTCAGATAGACCCAGTTTTCATTCGCTCCTATTTCGTCTGGGTTGGGTGCACGGGCCATCAGACCGCCGACGTTATGCCAGAACTGGTCGCTTGAGACAACTTCCACTTGCGCGAGAAAGTCGCCCGTGACGTTCTTGTACAGGAACGGGCCTGTGTTGCTCTGGTCTGCCCATCCGCCACCTGAACTTGTAATTCTGAGTACTCCATTAGCAACAGGTGTATCCAGCGGAGTCCCAGGTTGCCATGCCTGCAATTTACCTGCCTCGCCCATACCGGCATTGAAAGTATCAACGAAGTTGTAGGCCTCCATTGTTGCCATTTTGCCGCTATCCAGGTCGGGTAGTGACTGGTAACCATCCCAGGTGCCGATAGTCCAAGGACCGCCAGGATATGCCTGTCCGATTGATTCTGAATACCAGCCCTGATAATTGATTCTATCCCAGTTGTCCATCATGGCGTGGTCGAAGTTATCAGAGAACACCAGTGCCTGCGATGTCCCCACCAGGCCCAACACCAAAACAACAGCCATCAACTTTTTGCACATAACATCCTCCTTCCTTAAACCCACACTCTAATTCGGTACGAGATCAAAAACAGCACTGCGTTTCCCAACACGCATACACAACGTGCCTGCCGCAGCGCCAAACAATTCCCACGTTACTCTGCGCCTCTCGAACAACACGCCGAAAGACACATCACACACTCCTTGTGTGCACTTGCCACACTCTCCCGTCGCACCCAGCTATTAATCTTAGTTCGTCAAAGGTGCCAAACACGGTTTATGTGGATGGAACCCACCAACTCCAATAGCCCATTTATACTAAATTACCTATTTTTATGTCAACAACAATTCTCCGAAATCAACAGATTTCTTTAATAATTCTTCCCAAGAACGGCCAATCTCCGAATTTGGATAGAAAGCCCAGCCCGTCAGCCCAAGATGACCAGCGGCCTGCAAATCCGGGAGCGCTCACTGCCGAGCCTTCACACTGACAATGCGAGGGTGTAGGATTGCAACTTCTTGTCAAAGCGCTACTTACAGGTACTAACCGAGAAATTTAGCCAATGCCTGGGGGTGATTTGCGAACCGACCTTGCTTGGTTATTCGGGCTACTGGTGTCACTGTTGTTCCGTAACTGAGCTTCTTGTGGCAATCTACTCCGAAATAAGTCTTCATAATGCAATTCTCTGACTAAAACCTTGTTACTGTTGATTGGTGATGCTAAGTACAATACCAATAGAGGCGCACTATCGAATGGCGGTGCTTTAGGGCGTTTCTGCCTTCCGACCCTGCGTTTTGGGCAGAAATCAAGGATTTTGTATTTGCCTATTCTGGTAAGGAACCGCCATTCGGTGCACTATGTATTCATGCTAACTCCTTTCTGCGGCTGCCTGCCGCTTCCATTTGTTGTGGTATCATAACCCACATCAGGAGGCACGCTTTCACAAAATCATTGTGTCGATGCCCTTCCAGGCCGGATTCCTGCGAGCAGGACCGCGGTCGTGATCACCCATACCATTCTTCCAATCCTAACCGTTGACCAAATTGCCCCCTGGCCAGCGGGCTCGTCCATCCTCTCTCGTCCGTCGTCCATCGGTAGACGATTGACGAGGGAGGCGGCACGAGGGACGAGACGGCAGCAGTAAGGTCAAAGGACTGGATCATGCCGATAGACCAACAGCCACAGAGGACACATAGCTCACCCTCGCACGTTGCTCATTTATCGCTCAGCCAGACAATAGAGCTAACTGGACGATCACGGCGGCCGCGACCGCCGGAACCGCTGGCACTTTCGGGAGCAACGAGAGCACGATTATTCCGGGCATAGTTGGGTATCGCTGTCAACGCGGAACCGTCGGCCCAGGTACCCTTAACGACCATCACCCCACCGAGGAAATCGCCCTGCCACTCGGTGGTTAAGACAGACTCAGGACTGAGGACCTTGGTAATATCCTGGTCAACTTGCTCGACATTGTAGATCAGCGGACCACACCGCAAAGCCACCCGGCCACGAGTAGCAGCAATTCTATCGTTGGCTTTGACTCTCTGGACCTTTAGTGGGAGCACCAGATCGATCTTGTCACCGGCTTTCCATTTCCGGGTGATCACGGCATAACCCTTTTCGATGGGTGGAGTGATCACCGAGCGGTTGACAGAGATCGAACTGATACCATCTGATTCCGGCGTGTTGGTATAGAGGTCGCTAACACTACGGTTTGGCACCCGGACCTTGACGCTGAAGTTCTTTTCCACAGCAGGATTGACGGTGATGGAAACGTTGCCGCTCCAGGGATAATCCGTAGCCTGAACGATCTCGACATCGGTGCCGGCCACATCCTCAATCATCAGGGTGCTTCCGATGAAGAGGTTGACATAAATGCTGTCAGCGCTCTTGACATACATCCAGGTGGGCAGCATCAGCAGGGTCCTGGGAATGTTGCCCACGCAGCAGGGACAGCCGTGCCAGTCGTAGCGAGGACCGCGTGAATCCAAGGGGTTCTGGTAATAGAAGCTCTTCCCTTCCAAATCAATGGAGCCCAGGAGGGCATTGTAGAGCGTCTCTTCATACAGGTCCGCATACTTGGCATCGTGGTAGGTCATGTTCAACTTGTGCTGGAAGAAAATTTCCCCACAACTGGAGCAGGATTCGCAGTAAGCATTGTGACGCAGCGAGTAGTTGGGACCAAATCCTTCCGAGGTCTCGCCGCTGCCTACCCCACCGGTGACATAGTATTTCTTGTTGACAATATTATCCCAGAGCGACATGACGGCACTCTGGTAGTTGATGTCGCCGGTTTCCATGGCGATATCGGCCATACCTGCATAGGAATAGACGGCGCGTACGGCATGCCCGACCGCCTCATACTGCTGGACGACCGGGAGATGGCTCTGGTCGTATTCGCTGCCATCCTTGCGGCAGTCTAACAGGAACTTCGCCAGCTTGATGTATTTATCGCCTTTGCCTGCGCCTTCGACCTTGTTCACAAATCGGCCGAACCGCACCAATGCTATTTCCATTTCCTGATGGCCGTCATACCATTCCTTCTTGGGAGCCGGGCCGAGGTTGTCATACCAACAATCGGCGAGCTTCTTGGCCGCATTGTACAACCTGGCATCGGTCTTGTTCGTCATCAGGTAATGGGCAATGGCCGCCTCAAGGAAATAGCCGGCGACATATCCCTCATGATCACCCCTGCTCCTCGGCGACCATCGCTGGCGGTCGCTCAGAGTAAAAACCGTCTGCAGGTATCCATCAGGTTCCTGGGCGGCCAGGATCTTGGGAATCCAGTCCTCCAGTGTCGCCTTTATGGTCTTCTGGGCCTTGATGGTCTCTTGATCGTCCTGGGGATCGATCATGAGGGCAATGCAGATCGACTCAATCGTGTTGTACACCCAGGCATTGGAGAACACATAGCCTCGGTGACGTCCATGAGGCTTGCCGGCTAATTTGTTGGCTGCGTCTACGAAGTTGTTGATGCCGCCTTCCCTCAAGTTCGGGTCGGAAATCTTGTTAATGCAGTGAGGAATCCAGTTTACGATAAGGGCCTTCGCTCTGCTATTCCACAAAGGATTGTCGATCTTATAGTACTTGGTATCGACCGGATCAAGGTGGGTCGCGGGCGGCGACAGAACCACCTTGACCGTTAAGGTGGACGAGGAACTCAATGGGCCCTTAACGGCCGTCAATTTGAGGACATAATCGCCTGCGACAGAGAAAGTCGCAGTGGCACGGGCTTTCAGCCCGTGGTTCACGGCCAGGATGGCCGTGCCACCATTAGCATTCTCAAAAGCGACCGTCCCGGGACCGGATGCTTTGCTCCAGGTCACCGTTGGTAACGTGTCGAGGCCCTCCAACGTTTTTACCGCTCCACTCAGATAGGTCTTGCCTCCCAGCGCGACCACGCGATCGACACCCGCCTCGACCGAAGGCGGAAAGTCAGGCGATTTGCCTGAGTCATAAACCTTCCATTCCAGAATGCCGGTAGAGAAGGTGCCATCGGAATCGATCTCGAGTCTGAGTTTGGACGTGCTGACCTCGTCAAAGGTCGTGGTGTTATATTGACTTTCTGCCACGCCCAGGCCTGACGGGTCGCTTACCAGGACAAAACCCTTGCCATCCCAGTACAGCAATCGACTTGCTTTAGGGGCATGGATACCCCGGCGATCCGCCCACCAATAGACATCAATCTTGCCCGTGCTGATGGGCTGACTCCAGTCATATTGGACCCATTGGGTACCCGTTCTATTCCAGTTGCCGTATGATCCAAGGCGGGCGTCCTGTGAGTCTCTGGGATCATAACCATCATTGAGCGCCCTGAGCGTTGTATCTCCGGAAACATAAGAACTGGATGGTACCGCAACGACGGCAAGATTTACACGCCAAGCAGGTGCGGTGGTGTTGGCGGTCTGGGAACGAGCAGACTGATCAACCGAATTTTGCTGCGCCAAAGCATTGCAGATCGCTGCGCCGGCCATGCCCCCGCTTCTGTCTTCGACAGAAGACGCGGGGGCCGCGGGGCAGAAAAGTGCAACGGCTACGCTAGCCAAGAGTGCCGGCATGAAACGAAATGATAGCGTTGTTTTCATTGGACGTCTCCTTAGCCTATCGTGAATCCATGTTTCGGATCCTGTTTGTTTCCGCTCTATCGTTTTGCGTCGGCACGGATCATGCGAATGCCGAATACAGTCGCGATTTCGTTGCCCTCGGTGGCCTGGAAGCGCACGGTGACCTTCTCCTTGCCCTGGATCATGTTCACGGGAATGGTGTACTCGACGTCAAAAAAACGCTCGGGACCACTGCCTGTCACCTCCTGCTCGCCCACGCGTTGGCCGTCCACCAGGATGTCGAAGGTCGCCGCCCCCTCGTCTCTCGTGCCGCGTCCCTCGTCAATCGTGTGCCGATGGAGGACGGACGAACCGCCCGGGACGCCCCATAGTAACCACGCAATGAATTGCGGGGCTAACCGGTTAACCCCGCCATCACTATGGCGGGGTTCCCCTCGCTGCCGAGTCATTTAGGACCATCTTACAGCCTGCGCCCCGCTGTGTAAAACCCCATTCTGAAAACTTTTTCTCTTGGGACAAGCCAGCAATGACCAGTCAAGAACTCCAGCAGACCGGATGACAGAAGAGGGAGGACGGAAGACAGAGTTTCTGTCCTCTGCTATTCATCCTCTGTCCTCGAACAGCCCTGCGTATGGGAAAAGACATGTTGCCAAATATTTTAGATGTCACACTTTCCAGGTTCGACGGCAATTGCGATAAAATTAGTAGCAAAAAACACTTATGACAACTGGCCAAGAATCAGGGTAAGGCTGAAAAGAGCCGTTTTGGGGTGTGCTCTGTGCGCGCACTGGCCGTCCCAGGCTGGCAGGACCGGTCCGAGAGATTTTGACAGTTCTGTGGTCGCCGCCATCATTCTTTGGCCTCGTGCTTGCGGAGGAGAGCGATGATTTCAGTGTGGCCTCTGTTCTTGGCCAACTGCAGCGGTGTTCGGCCTCGACCATTTTCTGCGTTCACGTCCAATCCGTTGCCCGTGGCCCGTGACCCGAGCGACGAGCGACGAGCGAGGGCCAGTGTTGCCGTCTCGGCTGTATGCCGTCCGACAGAAGCTTTAGGACAGATTCCGGACTCATTGGATTCTCACTTTTATCTGCCTGGCTGCTACAAACATTTCCCATTTGATTTGCATGTTCGTTTCTTTGGTGATTAAATTAGGGCATAGAACTGAATACCAAGGTATTTTAAGGAGATTCCGAATGGACGGGAAAGACAATGTCCGCGAGAGCAAAATGCCTTTTTCCGAAGAGAGCAAATATACAAGAGCAGTTTCACGCAGGACATTTATCCAGAGCTTAGGTGCGATCGGTGTGGGGTCCATCTTCTTTTCTGCCGGCGTTGCCAAGCAGGCGAGAGGCCAGTTCGTTTCCACTTACATTGACAGTCTGTCGACCGAACAACTCACGGCCATGTATACCGATATGTTAAAGATCCGCTTATGGGAAACGAAGATCAAAGATCTGGGGCTTAAAGGGGGCTTCCGTGGTGTAGCCCACCTGTACGTGGGGGAAGAGGCCATCGCCGTGGGTGTCTGCAGCGCTCTGAAAAAAGATGACTACATAGCCAGTACTCACCGTGGGCACGGCCACCTGATTGCTAAAGGCGGCGATCTTAATCTGATGCTGGCTGAAATTACCCACAAGGCCACGGGTTACTGCAAGGGTTATGGCGGCTCCCTGCACATAACGGATGTGAGTTTGGGTATCTTGGGTATGAACGGAATCGTAGGAGCTTCACATCTTATCGGTGCAGGGGCTGCCTACGGAATCAAGGTCAAGGGAACTGACCAGGTGGTGGTAAGCTTTGGGGGAGATGGGTCTATACAGGGAAGCTTTTTTACCAGTGCCGCAAACAGTGCTGCCACCTACAGACTTCCCTGGATTGGCATCATTGAAAATAATCAGTATCAGATTTGGGTACGATGCTCGGACGTATATGCTATTAAAGACCTGGCGCGAAGGGCCGATGGTTATGGCATCGAGGGACGCGTAGTGGATGGCAATGACGTTTTGGCCGTTTACGATGCGGCAAAGTATGCTGTGGATAAGGCTCGTGGCGGAGGTGGCCCCACTGTTATTGAGTGTAAGACCTACCGATGGTATGACCACTATGGGATGGGCGGTGCCCGGATCGGTGCGGACGGTGCTTTTGGCCTCGGCTATCGTTCCGACAGGGAGCTGAGGGACTGGATGGCCAAAGATCCCATACGACGATTCAGACGGTTCTTAGTGGACGAAAAGGTCCTCACTGAAGAGCGAGCCGATCAGGTCGAAGCAGAAGTCAGGCGAGCGGTTGAGGACGCTGCGGCATTTGCTGAGGCTCAGCCGGTTCCAAAGCCCGAAGACGGCCTCTTGAACGTTTTCGCCGAAGGTGCTGTTCCTCTCCACAAAAGCTAAGAAAATAAGGAGGCAAAGACCATGCCGAAGGGTATGACATATGCGATTCTCGAAGCTATTCAGGGAGAAATGCGGCGGGATAAGCTGTTGACTCTCTTATACGAATACCAACGACCCGCAGCCGGTTGGGCAGGCCGAACCATCGATCTGGAAGCAGAGTTCGGACGCTGGCGGGCCCGGTTCAGCGCCATCGACGAGAATTGGATCGTGGGCGGCGCCATGGGGATGTCGATGATTGGTGTTCGAGCGATTGCCCACATACCAAGCATGACCACTCTCATCCCCTATGAATTGATGTTCAACCATGCCGGCAAGCTTCGTCATATGACCGGCGGACAAGCAGCATTTCCTATGGTACTCTGGGCCGATATGCAAGGAAGATCGCCGTTTCAAGCTGGGCAGCACGCCGACGCAGGACTTGAATCTTGTTACGCCCGGCTGGCAGGACTGAAGGTGGTAATTCCTTCCAATCCATACGATGCTAAAGGTTTAATGGTATCAGCTATCAGAGATGTTGATCCGGTCGTATTCTGTCAGTATCCAGTTCCTGCCGAGGGTCCCTCTGTTCCTGACGAACCATATACCGTTCCAATAGGCCAAGCCGCGGTCCGTACAGAGGGTAGGGATGTTACGATTGTTGGCTACGCACCCCAGACAGTCGAGATAGCCAAGGCGGTTAACGAGCTCAAGCAGCGCCATATCAGCGTTGAATTCATTGACCCGCGGACATTAGCACCTCTGGAGCAGGTTATGGAGACCATTATCGAATCGGTTAAGAAGACTGGTAAGCTTTTGACATCCGATGACGGTAGCTACAGCTTCTGCAATTGTGCTGAGATTATTGCCAGGGTAGCTGAGGCCGTGCCAGGCGCCAAGTTCAAGAGACTGGCGTTCCCTGATGCTCCGCCGCCGGGTGCACCGGAAATGATCAACTACATGAGGGTAAGTGCTGCCGACATCGTTGTGGCCACTCGCCGGTTTACGAGGGACGAGTGATGAGAGACGAGGGACGAATCGTGCATCGTCCATCGCCAGACGATTTACGAGGGACGAGATAGCAATGCAACAAAGGCGACAAAAAAACACCCAAGAGGGACGTGAGCATCTGCGGTCTGGGGGAAACCCCGCAATACATTGCGGGGCTAACCGGTTAACCCCGGCATCACATGCCGGGGTTGCGCCCAGATGCAAATACTGTGGATTTGACACCCATGAAGATGTCATCAAAGCGGCGATTTGGACCAACAAGGGATTAATTGTCGTAGAAGATATCCCGGCGCGATTGTGTGAGGGATGCGGGGAACAGTTCTTCGAAGAAGAAATCACTCAAAGGATTCAGAATGTACTAACACATCTGCTAACGAAGGCAAAGCGGCAGATTCGGGTCCCTGTCTATTCTCTCTCGCAGGGCCGAGCGGGCAAACACGAGCGACATCCTGAAGTCGCAGGTGAGCAGTATAGGGCCTTGCTTGAATCGACCCATAACCAAGCAAAGCGAGCATCTGAACCAGTTAGAGCAAATCACGACTGTCAAGAGGCCTTTCTGTGCAAGTACTGTGAATCAGGAACTGTTGCGGAGCTGGTCAAATCGGCCTTCTGGGTGGATGGTGCGTTGCTTGCTATAGAGAACATCCCGGCCAGAGTATGTCAGCGGTGCCGGCAACAGTTTTATGACGAGCAGGTTGCTGAGAAAATCGCCGCTTTAGAGAGACGTAGGTCTGTACTGGGACCAGCAACGCGGGATGTGTCTGTTCCTGTCTTCTCTCTGGCCGACATATTTACATTGTCGCTCTTGCGTTGTCCTGGAGCGTGCGGGGAGGCAGGCCCGTGCATGCCGTCACCATCTCGCAGGACAGTGTCTGGGAAGGTGACATATTGCTCGATGAGAGTGTTGTCGTCCAGAAGGGCGTGACGCTGATAGTCCGGCCGGGAGCGCGGATCAAATTCAAGCCTGGTTAAAGTGCCTAAAGTCTTGAGTGACTAAAGTGCCTAAAATTGTGGAATATCCCTTTAGCTCACTTTAGACACTTTAGCTCACTTTGGTTTCCGGAGAATGATTCACCTGGAGGACTCGGCGGATTCGCTTTTGCGCTTCTGCGTGATCGAGTTCGGTCTGCAAGGTGTTAATGCCTGGGGCGGTTCGGCTGAGATTTCACATTGCGTGATCCGCTGGCATCTGGGTAAACTGCCCAAAGTGTTGAGTGACTAAAGTGCCTAAAATTGGAACTTTCCACTTTAGCTCACTTTAGGCATTTTAGCTCACTTATGATGAGCAATTCAATACGATATTTCTCGACCATTGTGAAGTCGAACGTAGCGGGACAAACGGCATTCACATCGACGCTTCAACTGCTGAAGTCCGCCGCTCGCTTGTGCATCACAACCTGGCTAACGGCTTATCTGTGGACGACAACGGCACGCTGCGGGTTTTGGGCGTCTATAGCAATCACAATGGATCTTGTGGAATCGGCGTCGGCGAAGGCACAAATTTATCCGCCAGACGTAAGGCGGATTAAGTTGAGGTAAGTAATGTGACATTTGGTGACAACCGCGGCGGCGATGTCTGCAGCCCATACAAGACGAAGATTTCAAACTATATAGCGCCAACCTCTATCGACGTCGGCTTCGTTCCTGACATGTCGTATGCTCTCGGATATATACCGAGCGACCCCAACCGCGACAGATACCTCTACGTGTACCCGGACGATGAGACACGGCGAGTCATGAGGAAGATCGGTCGTGGGATGGGCCTCACGTGGTCGTTGGCATGGGACGGACAGCACATATGGACCTCCACCGTATGGGGCACTGTTTCGAGACTCGATCCCGAAACTGGAGCAGTCCTTCAGCAATTCACCGCTCCCGGCCCGCAACCCTGGGGTATGACATATGATGGGCACCATATGTGGATTCTGGACTTCGCAGAGAAGCATGTTTCCCGGCTTGACCCGGCAACCGGTCAGGAACTGGCAACATTCCCCACCCCAGACGCTATCAGCGGCTGTAAGGGCTTGACATGGGACGGCGCGCACCTGTGCGTCATGGGCTGGCGCTTGCCCAGAATCTACAAGATGGACCGAAATGGGAACCTGATTGCAACGATATCCTTGGACCACGGGGGTGGTGGAGGGCTGGCTTGGGATGGTGAGCATTTCTGGACACCTGGGGGCAAGGGGATACTCAAATACGACTCTCACGGACACATGGTCGGCTGGATCTATGCAGCCTCTGAGGGCACATGGGATATGACCTGGGACGGCCAATACTTGTGGGCCTCACAGCGCACAAATGAGAACTCCCACGACGCAAAGATCTTCGCCCTTGAGATACTGGATGATCATGACATCAGGCCGGATTAAGGACGCCCAATCCGTAGCCCGTGACCCGTCGCCCGTGCCTCGAGCGACGAGCGACGAGCTGATTATACCGATGCCCAGCGCCTGTAAAGTGCCTAAACTGTTGAGTGACTAAAGTGCCTAAAATCATAACTTTCAACTTTAGCTCACTTTAGACACCTTAGACACTTGCCCCCTCCATTTCGCTGATACGGAACGTTGCTCATCAAGGGCTTCTCCGTGGTCCGTCACCCGTGACCCGAGCGACGAGCGACGCGCGACGCCCCAAAGCCAGGGTTGACTGAACTTCTTGACTCATTCCGATAATCTTGCTTACATATGTGGGATTTGGGAAATTGACAATTGACAATTAAATCGACAATTGAAAACCTTCTCCACTGATGGGAGGAAGAGATTATGAGACGATTGATTAGTCTATGTCTCGGATCGATAGTTGTCTGCACGGCTTGTTTGGCAACAACTTCTTTTAGACGGGATAACAGGATAATCCTGTCAATCCTGTCAAAAAATACCAAGATCGGCACCGCGGCCCCGGGGGAACCTGTGTCTGAAGAGGCCAGGCTGCCGGAGGGAGTCCAGGTCGTCTGGGACATGTCCAAGGCATACCGGGAGACGACTCCTACCCGCGAGCGCGTTTGCATCAACGGGCTGTGGCGCTGGCAGCCCACCTCCAATGCTGCCGACAATGTGCCTGCTGCCCCGCGGCCAGCGCAGCGAGCTGACGGATGGGGTTACTTCAAGGTGCCCGGGTGCTGGCCCGGGATTACCGACTACATGCAAAAGGACAGCCAGACGGTTCACACCCATCCGAAGTGGAGGGACGTGAATTTGCGCGACGTCACCGCGGCCTGGTATCAGCGCGAGATCGCCGTGCCCGCGGAATGGGCGGGCCGGCGCATCGCGGTGTCCGCTGAATACCTGAACTCCTACGCCGCCGTGTATGTCGATGACAGGATGGCTGGTGAAACGCGGTTTCCGGGAGGCGAGGTGGATCTCACTTCGCTGTGCCAACCGGGCGGCACGTATAGACTCAGTCTGCTCGTGATGGCCTTGCCGCTGAAGGGGGTCATGCTCTCATACACCGATACGGCCTCGGCCAGGCAAATCAAGGGTTCGGTAGCTCGGCGGGGCTTGTGCGGCGACGTTTACTTAGTAAGCACACCACCCGGACCGCGCATCACCGACTTGAAGGTGGACACATCGGTCCGCAATAAGCAGCTCACTCTTGATGTGGCGCTCGATGGACTTGTGGCGGATGCACAGTATGTCTTTCGTGCGAGGATCGTGAACGATGGTCGCAGCATCAAGGAGTTTATGAGCCGCGTATTCCAAGGCAGTGATGTCAAACAGGGCCGCTTCATGTCCACGGAGAAATGGATGCCCGACAAGCTCTGGGACATCCACACGCCGCAGAACACTTACGACCTTGAGGTCTCGCTGCTGGACGCCGGAGGCAAAGTGCTGGATGTCTTCCCTGCCTTTCGCTTCGGATTCCGCGAGTTCTGGATCGACGGCCGTGATTTCTACCTGAACGGCAGTCGCATCTTTCTCTCGGCGGTGCCGCTCGACAATGCCGAAATCAGCGCCGCGGCGGCGACCTACGAGGCCGCCCGCGAGAGCCTGGAGCGTCTTAAAAGTTTTGGGATCAACTTCGTCTATACTCACAACTACGGCTGCGAGCCGGGGGCACACCTGAGCTTCTCGGAGATCCTGCGGGCCGCGGACGACGTGGGGATGCTCGTATCCTTTTCGCAGCCACATTTCAGCCACTATGATTGGAAGGCCCCCGACGCCAACCAGAAGGGAAACCCCCAAATAAATTTGGGGGCTAACCGGTGGTACAAACCGGTAAGATGGGTTACAGAATAAACCGGCGACATGGGTAACAGTT